>JAQIJE010000036.1:0-112120 GCA_036946435.1 Microbacterium arborescens
ACGACGTCTTCGTCGAGGCGCGCGACTGGCTGCGCGCGCTGATCTCGGGCGAGCCCGAGGCCTGACCCGCGCGCTGTCGCTGGTCGCCGTCTCGCTCGGGCGAGTGCGCGGTGCCGCTCGCCTCCCGTGACGCGTGCCATCATCAGGATGAGCGGGGTGTATTGGTGTCGGCGGGGCCGTGATGCGGGTCTGAGCCTGATGGCGGCACGGCGCGGCGGTTCGTCTGGGCGCTGGGGCGGGCAGTCGGCGGCTCGCGGCCGGCCTGGCGGCGTCCCGGCATCGCGACCTCGCTTACGCCTCTGACGCGTGCCGTCATCAGGATGAGCGGGGTGTATCGGTGTCGGCGGGGCCGTGGTGCGGGTCTGAGCCTGATGGCGGCACGGTGCGGCAGTTCGTCTGGTCCCCGCGGCGGGCGGTCGGCGGCGTGCGGCCGGCGATGCGGCGGATCGGCCGTTGAGTGTCCGCGCGTCGGAGGCTTAGCTCGGCGGCTCGTCCCGTCATCAGGCTGAGAGGTCGAACACCGGGCCGGGGAGGTGCGGAACCGGCGTCCAGCCTGATGACGGCACGCGACCGGCGACCCCGCTGACCCGCTGACCGCCCCGCTGCCCGGCCCCGCCGCCAACCCGGTCGAGTCGCCAAGAACTGCGGATGCCGGAGGCCCGGGATCGGCGGTTTCTGGCGAGTCGACGATCTGAGGCTGGGCCCGGGCCGGGCTCAGGCGGCGAGGAGCTCGAGGGTGCGGATGCGGGCGGGGGCGGTGTCGGGCTGCTCGCCGTCGTGGGCGGCGGCGACGGGCGAGATCATGACCTCGTCGACTCCGTGCCGGGCGGCGAAGTCCGCGAGCGAGCCGCGGACGGCCTCGCCGGTGCCGACGAACCAGCGCGAGCGCATCGCGTCGAGCAGGGGCGTGGCCAGGTGGTCGGACGCCTCGGCGGTCGCGGCCTCTTCGACCGTCTCGAGGGCGATGAGCGGGCGGCCACCGCGCAGTCGTGCCATCATCCGCGCCTGCGGCAGCATGAGCGCGTCCGCCTCGGCGTCGCTGTCGGCGACGACGGCATTGGCGGTCAGGAACGTGCGGGGCGCGGCGAGCGTCTCGGACGGCCGGAACTGATCGCGGTACAGCCCGAGCGCGCGGTCGAGGCCGTCACCCGAGAAGTGGTTCGCGAAGACGTAGGGCAGGCCGAGCGCGGCGGCGAGCTGCGCGGAGTAGTCGCTCGATCCGAGCAGCCAGACCTCCGGCGCCCCGGTCGCCGCGGGCGTCGCGTGCACGTCGTAGGTGCCACCCGAGGTGAACCGCACGGTCGCGCCGTCGCCCGAGACGAGCGCGAGGATGTCGCGGATGTTGTCGGGGAAGCGGTCCACGTCGCTCGTCGTCCCCGACTGCCGCAGCAGCTGGGTGATGACCGGGTCGCTGCCGGGAGCGCGCCCGATGCCGAGGTCGACGCGGCCCGGCGCGATCGCCTCGAGCGCGGCGAACTGCTCGGCGACGACGAGCGGCGAGTGGTTGGGGAGCATGACGCCGCCGGACCCGACGCGGATGCGCGAGGTGCGCGACGCCGCGGCGGCGATGAGCACGGGCGGGGTCGTCGAGGCGACGGCGGGCATGTTGTGGTGCTCGGCGAACCAGTATCGGGTGTAGCCGAGCTCGTCGGCCCGCTGCGCGACGGTCAGCGACGCCGCGATCGCCTGCGCGCTGGTCTGTCCCGTGCGCACGGGCACGAGGTCGAGCACGGACAGGGCGGGGCGGGCTGCATCACTCATATCGTCTCGGAGAACGCCGT
Source organism: Microbacterium arborescens (assembly GCA_036946435.1). Classification (GTDB taxonomy): domain Bacteria; phylum Actinomycetota; class Actinomycetes; order Actinomycetales; family Microbacteriaceae; genus Microbacterium; species Microbacterium arborescens_A. The sequence goes on from JAQIJE010000036.1 coordinate 1,782, forward strand.
GGCATCCGTCGGCATTCCCTCAGCGCACCCGTCAGTGGGCGTTCTTGACCGCTTCGTAGGCCTGCAGGGCGGCCTTGCGGGTCTCGGCGAGGTCGACGATCGGCTCGCGGTCGGCGCTGTCGGGCGCCCACTGCCCGATGTACAGGCCCTTCGGGTCGAAGCGGTCGGCCTGACGTTCGGGGTTGAAGATGCGGAAGTACGGCGACGCGTCGGCGCCCGACCCCGCGACCCACTGCCAGTTGAAGGGGTTGCTGGCGCCGTCGGCATCCACGAGGGTGTCCCAGAACCACTGCTCGCCCAGGCGCCAGTCGATCAGGAGGTTCTTGGTCAAGAAGGATGCCGTGACCATCCGCACCCGGTTGTGCATGTAGCCGGTCTCCCAGAGCTCCCGCATGCCGGCGTCCACCATCGGCACGCCCGTCTCGCCCTTCTCCCAGGCCGTCAGGTGCGAGGGCTTCAGCCGGGGCCACGGGAAGGCGTCGAAGCCCTTCCGCCAGTTCTTCGTCGCGAGGTCGGGGAAGTGGTAGAGCGTGTGCCACGCGAACTCGCGCCAGCCGAGCTCGGACAGGAAGCGCGAGGCGGATGTCGCGTGCGGACCGGATCCACCGCCGGTCTCGACGCCCGCGTGCCAGACGGCGTGCGGGCTCAGTTCGCCCCACCGTAGCCGCGGCGACAGCAGCGAGGTCGCGCCGGCGCTGGGCTCGTCGCGGGCGGCGTCGTACGATCCGAGGTCGTCGTCGAGGAACTCGCGCAGGCGGGCGCGGGCGGCGGTCTCGCCCGGCTCCCACCGTTCGCGCAGGCCGCCGGCCCAGTCGGGCGTCGTCGGCAGCAGCTCCCAGTCATCGAGGTCGTCGCCGGCCGGCGCCGAGCGCACCCCGGGGATCTCGCGCGGCCGGGGGAGCGGCTGCCGCGGGGCCGGGAGGTTGCGCGCCGCGTTCCAGAACGGGGGTGAACACCGAGAACGGCGTGCCGCTGCCGGTCTTCACGGTCCACGGCTCGAACAGCACGTTCGCCGCGAACGACTCGACCTCGATGCCGTCGCTGCGCAGGCCGTCTTTGAGGTCGGTGTCGATCGCGCGCTCCGGGCCGCCGTAGCGGCGGTTCCAGAACACCGCGCCGGCTCCCGCGTCGTCCACGACCGATCGGACGACGGAGGCCGCCGGCCCGCGGCGCAGCACGAGGTGCGACCCCCGCTCGCGCAGGTCGGCGGCGAGCGAGGCGAGCGAGTGGTGCAGCCACCACCGCGCCGCGCCGCCGAGGGGGCGGATGCCGTCGGACTCCTCGTCGAGCACGTAGAGCCCGATCACCGGCTCGCCCCGGTCGAGGGCGGCGCGCAGGGCCGGGTGGTCGGCCAGGCGCAGGTCGTCGCGGAACCAGACGATCGAGGGCGAGCTCATCCCGTCATCCTGGCGCGGGACCAGGCTCGGCCGGCACCGGTTGACACCCGGCGGCGGATGCGGCATCTCGCGGCGGGGTGGCCGTCGCCGGACCCGCGCGGCAGAACCGCCCGGGTCAGGCGTGGGGCAGCCGGTGGCCGGCGGGCATCGCGACGATGAGACCGCCGGCGTCGACGCGGGTCTGGACGTGCTTGGCCTCGCCGAACTCGTCGCCGTCGAGCTGGACGGGGTGCGGCTCCTGCGGGGCGAGGGCGACGCCGCGTCCGCGCGAGTAGACGACGGCGTTGTCCTTGGTCCGCAGCGACAGCACGCGGCGGCCGGCGCGGAACTTCCGCAGGAAGCTGTTGTCCCACGCAACGCGCCGCCATACGAGGATCCAGCCCCAGAAGCCCTTCGGCTGCATGATCACGACGTCGAGCTCGCCGTCGGTGATCGATGCCTCGGGGATGAGTGCGATCCCGGCCTGCAGCGAGCCGCAGTTGGCGAACAGCACGCTCTGCACGCGAGCCGCATGCATGCGGTGCCCGTCGAGCTGGTAGACCACCCGGAACGGCTTGGCCTTGACGAGCGACCGCGTCGCCCCGTCGACGTAGGCGACCCAGCCGACCGATTTCTTCAGCTGCGGGTTGGTGTTCGCGATCATCGCGGCGTCGAGTCCCATGCCGCCCATGACGACGAAGGCGTGCTCCTCGACCTCGCCGCCGTCGCGCGTCAGACGGGCCCACCCGACGTCGATCGGCACGCGCTCGCCGTCGAAGGCCGCGCGGATCATCGTCTCGGGCTCGGCGAGCGGAAGGCCGAGGTTGCGGGCGAGCAGGTTGCCGGTCCCGCTGGGCACGATCGCCAGGGGGATGCCGCTGCCGCTCATCTCTCCCGACACCGCGCGCACCGTGCCGTCGCCGCCGGCCACGAGCACGGCGCTGACTCCCGCCTCGAGGGCCTGCCGCGTGACGTCGTCGCCGAGGTCGTCGACGGTCGTCTCGTAGAAGAGGGGCTCCTCCCACCCGGCCGCCTCGGCCGCGCGGAGCACCTGGTCGCGCAGCGTGTCGCCGTCGACCTTGATGGGGTTGTAGACGAGCGCCGCCTTCGGGTTGGGCTTCTCGGCGCCGCCCTCCATGGGCTCGGTCTCGCCTTCGGGCCCCACGCGGCGCGCTTCGCCGGTCTCGCCCTCGGCCGTGTCGGGGGAGATGTCGTCGGAATCGGTCGCCATGGCTGCATCCTAGGGGCGCACGGCGGCCGCGGACCGCCTCTTGCGTCCGGGCGCGATACGCTCCGCCGTCCGCTCGGAGGCGGGCGAAGCGGACGACCCGCGGTCCGCGGCGCGCGCGACCCTAGACTTGACGCGTGATCGACCTCGCCCTCCTCCGTGAACAGCCCGACCTGGTCAAGCGCTCGCAGGTGAAGCGCGGCGAGTCGCCCGACACCGTCGATGCGGCCGTCGCCGCCGACCGCGAGCGACGCGAGGCCATCACCGCGTTCGAGCGCCTGCGCGCCGAGCAGAACGCGCACGGCAAGCGGGTCGCTCAGGCGCCGAAGGACGAGAAGGCCGCCCTCGTCGCGGAGGCGAAGCAGCTGAGCGAGCGGGTCAAGCAGGCGCAGCAGGCTGTGACCGCCGCCGAGGAGGCCGCCGACGCCGCGCTCTCGCGCATCGAGAACATCGTCATCGACGACGTCCCCGCGGGCGGCGAGGCCGACTTCGTCACCCTCCGCACCGTCGGCGAGCCCCGGACGTTCGACTTCGCACCGCTCGACCACCTCGACCTGGGCGAGAGGCTCGGCGCGATCGACATGGCGCGCGGCACGAAGGTGTCGGGCAGCCGGTTCTACTTCCTCAGCGGCATCGGCGCGCGTCTCGAGCTCGCGCTCATGACGCTCGGCCTCGACCGGGCGCTCGCCGCGGGGTTCACGCCGCTGATCCCGCCGACGCTCGTGCGCGCCGAGGTGATGCGCGGCACCGGATTCCTCGGTCAGCATGCCGACGAGGTCTACCACCTCGAAGAAGACGACGCCTATCTCGTGGGCACGAGCGAGGTCCCGCTCGCCGGGTACCACATGGACGAGATCCTCGACCTCGAGCGGGGCGCGAAGCGATACGCCGGCTGGTCGACCTGCTACCGCCGCGAGGCCGGCTCGTACGGTAAGGACACCCGCGGCATCATCCGGGTGCACCAATTCAACAAGCTCGAGATGTTCGTCTACACGACTCCCGCCGACGCCGAGGCCGAGCACCTGCGTCTCGTCGAGATGCAGGAGCGGATGCTGCAGGACCTGGGTCTGGCGTACCGCGTGATCGACGTCGCCGCGGGCGATCTCGGGTCGAGCGCCGCGCGCAAGTACGACATCGAGGCGTGGGTGCCGACGCAGGACGCCTACCGCGAGCTCACGTCGACCTCGAACTGCACGACGTACCAGGCACGTCGCCTCGACATCCGTCACCGTCCCGATGGCGGCAAGACCGAGCCCGTCGCGACCCTCAACGGCACCCTCGCGACGACCCGGTGGATCGTCGCGCTTCTCGAGACCCACCAGCGCGCCGACGGCTCCGTGGTGATCCCCGAGGTGCTCCGTCCGTACCTGGGCGGCCTCGAGGTCGCGGAGCCCGTCGCATGACGCTCGGCGCCGACGGGACGGATGCGGCCGCGACCTCGACCGAGGATGTCGGAGAGGTCGTCCCCGATGCCCTCCCGGATGCCGGCGGCATCGAGGTCGTCGCGCCGCGCGACGCCGCCGAGATCGTCGAGGACGTCGCCGAGGGGATGCCGGCGGACGCCGGTGCCACCCGGCTGCTGATCGTGCTCGACATCGACGGCACCGTGCTGCTCGAGGACGAGACGCTGAGCCCCGGTGTCGTCGAGGCCGTCGCCGATGCGCACGCCGCCGGGCACGAGGTGATGCTCGCGACCGGGCGGTCGTGGGAGGGCACGCACGGGATCCTCGGCGCCCTCGCTCTGAGTCCCGACTACGTCGTGTGCTCGAACGGCGCCGTCATCCTCAAGCGCGTCGACGACGACTTCGCCGACGCGCTGGCGTACGAGCGGTTCTACATCGAGACGTTCGACCCGAGCGAGGTGCTCGGGCTGCTGCGCGAGCACCTGCCGCACGCGCGCTACATGGTCGAGCTGCCCGACGGGCGCCGGCTGTATACCGAAGAGCTGCACGACTGGAACCTGCACGACGCCGACAAGGTCGCGTTCGAGCAGCTCTCGGCGCAGGAGGTCTGCCGCGTCGTGGTCGTCTCGCCCGACGAGACCGACTCCGACTTCGTCGAGCTCGTCGAGCGCATCGGGCTCAACGAGGTCTCGTACGCCGTCGGCTGGTCGGCGTGGCTCGACATCGCCCCGCAGGGCGTCGACAAGTCGACGGCCCTCGAGCGCGTCCGCACGTGGCTGGGCGTCGAGCCCGCCGACGTGCTCGTGATGGGCGACGGCCGCAACGACGTCGGGATGTTCCGCTGGGCGCGCGAGCACGGCGGCCGCGCGATCGCGATGGCTCAGGGTCCCGCCGAGGTGCTGGCCGAGGCGTCCGAGACGACGGTGTCGGTGCAGGAGGGCGGCGTCGCCGCGATCCTCCGCGCGCTCTGACCCCCGCGCCGCGGGCCGATAGGATCGAAGCTCAGCGGTTCGCGCCGCTGGGAGGGTTGTCCGAGCGGCCGAAGGATCCAGTCTTGAAAACTGGTGGGCAGCAATGTCCCGTGGGTTCGAATCCCACACCCTCCGCAGAACGCGTCCGTCCGCGGCGCCGTCCGGTCGCCCGTCGAGGTCGGGCGGATGCCACATCCGAGCGGCCGGCGCAACCGGCATGCACCGCGGCGGAGGCCGGGGTGGACTGATGCCGTGCACCACGATGAGATCGCCCGCGTCGCCCGAGAGTCCTTCGGCATCGAGGAGCTGCGACCGCAGCAGCTCGACGCCATCGAAGCCGCCGTCGCCGGACGCGACGTCCTCGTGGTGTGGGCGACGGGGGCGGGCAAGTCCGCGGTCTACCAGGTGGCCGCGGCGCTCCGCCCCGGCCTGACCGCGATCGTCTCGCCGCTCATCGCGCTGCAGGAGGATCAGCTCGCCCGTCTCGCCGACGCTCCGGACGCACCGCTGGGCGTGGCGCTCAACTCCGCCCGCGGAACTCGCGCGAAGCGCGAGGCGTGGGAGGCGATCCGTTCGGGCGAGGCGTCGTACGTGCTGCTGGCGCCCGAGCAGCTCGCGAAGGACGACGTCGTCGCCGAGCTCGCCGAGGTCGGGGTCTCGCTCCTCGTCGTCGACGAGGCGCACTGCATCGCGGCGTGGGGTCACGACTTCCGCCCCGACTACCTGCAGCTCGGCGAGGTCGCGGAACGTCTGGGGCGTCCTCCCGTGCTCGCGCTGACGGCGACGGCGACGAGCCCCGTCCGCGCCGAGATCATCGAGCGGCTGGCGATGGACGATCCGACGATCCTCGTCGGCGACGTCGACCGCCCGAACATCGCGCTCACCGTCCGGCGGCACACCGAGGAGGCGGACAAGCGCGACGCGGTCGTCGACGAGGTCTCGCAGCTGCCGCATCCGGGTCTGCTCTACACCGCCACCCGGCGCGCGACCGAGGAGTACGCCGCGGCGCTCGCCGAGCGCGGGATGACGGCTGTGGCCTATCACGCGGGCCTGTCGGCGAAGGAGCGCACGCGCGTGCACGAGGCCTTCCTCGCCGGCGAGGTCGACGTCGTGGTGGCGACCTCGGCGTTCGGGATGGGGATCGACAAGGCCGACGTGCGGTTCGTCGTGCACGCCGACATCCCCGACTCGATCGACGCGTACTACCAGGAGCTCGGCCGCGCCGGCCGCGACGGCGAACCCGCGACCGCGATTCTGCACTATCGTCCCGAGGACCTGTCGCTGCGCCGCTTCTTCGCCGCCTCGGCGCCCAAGCGCGGTGAGCTGAAGCGCCTGGTGGGGGCGATCGCGGGGTCGACGCTGTCGCGGGCCGAGCTCGCCGCCGCGGGCGGCCTGTCGGCACGGCGCGTCACGTCGCTGCTGACGGTGCTCGTCGATGCGGGGGCCGTCCGCCTCAGCCGCGCGGGCGCGGCGCTGCGCCGCGGCATGACGGTCGAGCGCGCGGTCGAGGCCGCCCTCGAACGCGCGGAGGAGCGCGAGCGCATCGACCGGTCGCGCATCGAGATGCTGCGGGGCTACGCCGAGACGCGCCGGTGCCGGCGTGCGACGCTGCTCGGCTACTTCGGGCAGGACTACGTCGAGCCGTGCGAGAACTGCGACACGTGCCTCGCGTCGGCCGCCGACCGCGAGGCCCACGTCGGCGACGACTCCGAGCCCCGGGCGGACGCGCCGTTCGCCGTCGACGACGTCGTCCGTCACCACGAGTGGGGCGAGGGTACGGTCATGGCCGTCGAGGACGACCGGGTCACGGTGTTCTTCGAGAGCGAGGGTTACAAGGTGCTGTCGGTCGAGCTCGTCGCCGAGCGGGGGCTGCTCGCGTCGGTCTGACCCTCGCGCGCCCGCCCCATCCAGCGCACCAGCTCGCGTCGGCTCGGCAGGCCCAGCCGCGAGAGGATGTTCGCGACGTGGAAGTCGATGGTCTTCTTCGACAGGTAGAGGATCTCGGCGATCTCGGCGCTCGTGAAGCCCTCGGCGACGAGCTCGGCGACGCGCCGCTGCTGGGCGGTGAGCGCCGCGAGGGCGTCACCGCTGGTCTGGGCGATCCGGCCGGCGACGTCCTCGATGATGCGCGTGCAGAGGCGGACGAACCCGTTGGCGCCGATCGCCGCGAGTTCCGCGCGGGCGAGCTCGTACGAGCCCATGCCTTCGGTGGCATCCCCGTGCAGCGACACCACCGTGCCGACCACGATCCGCACCCAGGTGCGACCGAGCGGGTCGTCGCCGTCTCCGACGAGGTCGCGGGAGCGGTAGGCCGCGTCGAGCGCCGTCGCCGGGTCGCGATCGAGCTCGGCCAGCAGGGCGGTGTGCGCCCAGAAGTAGGTGCTCTCCGAGGCGCCCGGCTCGTCGGCCCATGACGTGACGAGCTCGCGGTAGCGTTCGGTGCGCCCGAGGTTCCGCAGCGCCATCCCGCGCAGGGCGCGCCACTCGTGGTCGGTGAACACCCGGCGGAAGCCCGGCTCCTCGGCATCCTCGAGCAGGCGCATCATCGCGGTCCAGTCGTTCGCGCCGATCGCGATCGCGAGGCGGGCGTGGAGCAGCACGATCTCGGTCTGGACGCTCGGGTGCGACGCGAGCGTGCGGGTCGCGTCCTCGACGCGTGCGATCGCCGTGGGGAGGTCGCCGGCCACGGCCGGATCGAGCGCCTCGATCGCTGCGAACAGGCCGCGGCGCCAGGCGGAGCGGGTGTCGAACCCCTCCCGGACGAGCCGGCTCGCCCGCCGCGCCCCCTGCCAGTCGCCCTGCCGGTACTTCACGTAAGCGAGGTTGGCGTAGGCGGACGCCCGCAGGTGCGAGTGGGGCGGCACTAACGGGATGGCGCGGGCGATGCTGACCGCGCCCGCCCCGAATTCGCCGCGGGCGGCGAGGACCTGACCCATCGCGATGAGTGCGGGACCGTGGTGGGAGCGGAGCAGGTTGCGCGCACGAGGCCCGGCGAGCGCGGCGGCCAGGGCGTCGAGGCGTGCCGTGCCGTCGTAGGTGTTCCATTCGACGAGGACGGCGGGTCCCATCATCCGGAACCAGGCGGCTTCCACCGGCGTCGTGGCGACCGATGACGCACGGGCGCGATCGACTGCTCGTTCGGCGGCGGCAACGAACCACGCGGCCTCGACCCACCGGGCCCGGTCGACGAGGATCATCGCCGCGCACGAGGCCAGGGCCGATGCGAGCAGGTCGTTCTCGCCTTCGAGCCGGCCGACGGCGGTGCGGACGGATGCCGTCACCCGTTCCGCGTCGGCTTCGCGCACGAGCGCGACGTACGCGAGGCCCGCATCGCGGACGGGGCTCGGCGGCAGGCGTGCCAGCTGCGCCGCACGGGGGGCGAGCTGGGAGCCGGCGGTCAGCTCGAGATCGATCGCGACGATCGGCTCGAGCACGTCGGCATCCTGCTCGCGTTCGGCGGTGAGGAACAGCTCGTCGGCGAGGGCGGACCAGTCGGAGCGGGTCCAGGCGTCGCGGGCGCGGACGGATGCGTGGGTGGGGAGCGTGTGCGCTCCGGTGTCGGGGCCGGGCATGGCGCACCTCCCTCGGCCTGCGCGTGACGCGGGGCGGTGCCCGCGGTGGGTCCATGCTGGCACAGGGGCGAGCGGTCGGCGTGAGAATTACCAGTCGCGTCGCCGAGACCCTGGGATCGGCTACCAGTTTCGGCCGATCTGGTCTCGGGCGGCCCGCGGCGGTCGTTAGCGTCGAGATCAACGCGGCAAGGGGGATGCCGGGTGGTGGCGACCGACTGGGGGGCGTCACCACCCGCATGTCCGCCGTGCTCACGCGACATCCAGCATCCGTCCCTAGGATGGATCGGTCATCGGGGAATCCTCCGCCCGCGGCGCCGTTCGTGTGCCGCCGGAGTCGGCCCCGTCTGCTCGTCGAGAGGACCGCCGTGGGCGCACGTTCCGATTCGCCGGCCTCGCGCCGCCGCCGCCCCGTCGCGCGCCACGGTGAGCTGCGCTCACCGAACCCGGTCATGCAGATCCTCGCGATCCTGGGCGTCATGATCGCCGTCGTGGTCGTCAGCGGCGTCGCCGTCGGCGGGTTCTACGTGTGGAACGCCACGCAGGTCGTCGCCGACGCGGGCGTCTCGATCGGCGACGACGACTCGCAGCTGCCCCCGTCGATCGGCGAGATCGAGGGAGGCGTGAACATCCTCGTCGTGGGCACCGACTCGTGCGAGGGCGCGAACGCCGCCCTGTCGTCGGCGTGCATGAACAACGACACCGACGGTGAGCGCAACGACGTCACGATGCTCGTGCACATCAGCGACGAGCCGCGCCGCGTGACCGTCATCTCCTTCCCCCGCGACATGATCGTCCCGATCCCGTCGTGCACGGGAGAGGACGGCACGCAGTACTCCGCGATGAGCGCGCAGATGCTCAACGTCTCGTACATGTACGGGGGGCTGTCGTGCTCGGTGGCCACGATCGAGGAGCTCACCGGCATCGACATCCAGTTCGCCGCCGCCACGCGCTGGACGGGCGTCATCAACATGTCCGATGCCATCGGGGGCGTCGACGTCTGCGTCTCGGACGACGTCGAGGACGTGCACACCGGCCTGAGCCTGACGAAGGGCACGCACACCCTGCAGGGCACCGAGGCGCTCCAGTTCCTGCGGACGCGATACGCCATCGGCGACGGCTCGGACCTCGGACGCATCTCGAACCAGCAGCAGTTCATGAGCTCGATGGTGCGCAAGCTCCAGTCCGACGGGGTCCTCGGCAATCCCGCCGCGCTGCTGAACCTCGCCACGACAGCCGTCAACCAGGTCGCGACGGGGCAGATCACGCTGAGCTCGTCGCTGTCGAACCCGCAGCGGATGGTGCAGATCGCCCTCGCCATGCGGAGCGTCCCCTATGAGGACATCGTGTTCGTGCAGTACCCCACCGAATACGTCGAGGGCGGCGCCCGGGTGCGGCCGGTCACGAGCGCGGCCGACGTGCTGTTCCAGGCCCTCGCCGAGAACCAGCCCCTGCAGCTGTCGGGGGCAACGGGCGACGGGCACAGCACCGAGGTCGTGGGCGAGGCGACCGCGCCGGCGACCCCCGACCCGACGGGATCGGCGGCTCCGACCGACGACGGCACCGAGACCGGCGGCGGTGCGACCGGCACCGATCCGCAGGCGGGCGCCCCGGTGGTGCTGCCCGAGTCGGTCACGGGGCAGACGGCGGCGCAGGTGACCTGCACGGTGGCGCAGCGGTAGCGCCGGGCCCCGCGTTCGCGGTCTTTCCAGGGAGCCGTCCCTATGATGAGTCGGTCACGGGGGATCGCTCCGCCCGCCGCCGCTCGTCGGCGCGGCACCCGGGAGTGCTCCTCGCCGTCACGTCGAGAGGACATCCGTGAGCGCACGTTCCGATGCGAAGGCATCGCGCCGCCGCCGACCCGTCGCACGGCACGGTGAGCTGCGCTCGCCGAACCCGTTCGTGCAGCTGATCGCGGTGCTCGGCGTCGCCGTGGCCGTCGTCGCCGTGAGCGGCGCGGCGGTGGGTGCCTTCGCCGTGTGGGATGCCGCGCGGACGGTCTCGGACAACAGCGTCGCGCTCGAGGGCGACGACCTCGCGCAGCTGCCGCCGACGATCGGCGAGATCGAGGGCGGCGTGAACATGCTGATCGCGGGCACCGACTCCTGCGAGGGGCAGGACCTGGCGTTGTTCCCGCGCTGCGGCGACGACGATGACGGCGGCGAGCGCAACGACGTGACGATGCTCGTCCACATCAGCGACGAGCCGCGCCGCGTGACCGTCGTGTCGTTCCCGCGCGACATGGTCGTGCCGATCCCCTCGTGCCCCGACGGGCAGGGGCGGGCGGTACCCCGAGATGAGCGCGCAGATGATCAACGCCTCGTTCGGGTACGGCGGCCTGCCGTGCACCGTGCTCACCGTCGAGGAGCTGACGGGCATCGACATCCAGTTCGCCGCGTCGATCCGCTGGACCGGCGTGATCAACATGTCGGACGCGATCGGCGGCGTCGACGTCTGCCTGTCGCAGGACATCAGCGACCGTCACACCGGTCTCGACCTGACCGCGGGCACCCACACCCTCGTGGGTGCCGAGGCGCTGCAGTTCCTGCGCATCCGGCACGGCATCGGCGACGGCTCCGACCTCGCCCGCATCTCGAACCAGCAGCAGTTCATGAGCTCGATGACGCGCAAGCTGCAGTCCGACGCCGTGCTCGCCAACCCGCAGGCGCTGTTCAGCATCGCCACGACCGCCCTGCAGCAGGTCAACAGCAAGCAGCTCCAGCTCAGCGAGACGCTCGCCAACCCCACGCGGATGGTGCAGATCGCGATGGCGGTGAAGGACGTGCCCTTCTCGGACATCAACTTCCTGCAGTACCCGACGACCTACGCTCCCGACGGGCTGCGCGTGATTCCCAACACGACCTCGGCCGACGCCCTGTTCACCGCGCTCGCCGAGAACCGTGCGATCCGTCTCACCGGCGATGCGAGCCAGGGGTACGGCGTCGAGGTCGTCGGCGAGGCCGAGCAGCCGACGGCCCCGACCGACGCGGCGACGCCCGGCGTCGAGGGGGAGACCCCCGACCCCGCCGCGACGGAGGTTCCCGAGACCCCGACCGAGTACGTCGACCTGCCGAGCGACATCTCCGGCTCGAGCGCCGCGCAGGTCACCTGCACCGTCGCGGAGCAGTGATCGGGGGCGGCCCCGATTCGGAGCCAGCCTGGGAGAGGGTTATGATTGCCGAGTGCATCCGCGCCGTCTCGCGTCGGATGCCGTGGAGACGTCGCATAGTCAGGCCTAGTGCACCACCCTGCTAAGGTGGAGTCCCCGTAAGGGGACCGAGGGTTCAAATCCCTCCGTCTCCGCCACCACGAAAGCCCCGGTTCGCCGGGGCTTTCTCCGTCTCACCCACCCGCCCGGCCGCCCGCCCGGCCGGCGGTCGAGATCCGCGAGACCGCACCCGCGCCCCGAGACGATGGGGCGAACCCATCGGCTCGGGGCCACGATGTGGTCTCGCGGGTCCGGGTGGGCGGGGCGCTGGGAGGATGGGGGGTATGACAGTGCGACGGACGCTCTTGGTGGGATCCGGCAAGGTCGGGACGAGTCTGGGGGACCGGCTCGTCGCGACGGGTGGCGAGGTCGTTGCGATCCGCCGGCGGGCGGACGGCATCCGCTCGTCGTTCACGCCGATCGTCGCCGATCTCGCACGACCGCTCGATGTGGCGCTGCCCGCCGTCGACGCGATGGTCGTGACGCTGCCGCCCGGCGACGACCCGGGGTTCTATCGCGGTGTGCTCGAGCGGCTGCGCGACGCCCTGCCCGCGGCGCCCGAGCGGACGCTGTTCGTCTCGTCGACGCGCGTGTTCGAGGGGTGGGACGTCGACCGTCCGCTCGACGAGCGCGACGAGCCGCGGCCGAGCAGCGAACGTGCCGAGCAGCTCGTCGACGGTGAGCGGGCCGCGGCCGAGTTCTTCGATGCCGTCATCGTGCGCCCCGCCGGCATCTACGGCCCGGGGCGCGAGCGGCTCATCCGCCAGGTGCTCGCCGGTGAGGCGGTCGACTACGACCGGCGGACGAACCGCATCCACGAGGCCGACCTCGTGCGGGCGCTCGAGCTCCTGCTGACGGTGGATGCGCCGCCGGCGGTGCTGCACGGCGTCGACCGGCGCCCCGCATCGCTCGGCGAGGTCGTGACCTTCATCGCCGAGCGTCTCGGGGTCTCCGCGCCCCCGCGCGCCGATGCGGAGGGCAGCGCACGCGGCGGCAAGGTGCTCGACGGGACGCGCCTGAGCGACCTGCTCGGAGAGCTGGAGTATCCGACGTTCGTCGAAGGCTACGGCCGCATCATCGCCGACCGCGCCTGACCGGACCTCGCGCCCGTCGCGACGCGTGACGTTCGTCGGGTCGCTGGGGCAGGAGTGGCGTCCGCGCGAGCTCGAGGCATCTCCGGCCCCACCGGCCCGACGAACGTCACGTCACGCGTCGCCGACGGGCCGCAGGAGGCCCGTCAGCAGCAGGCGCATCGCGGCGACGGGGTCGGTGTCGTCGGTCAGCCAGCGGATCTGGATGCCCTCCCATCCGCTGACGACGAGGTCGGCGAGGGCGTGCGGGTCGTCGGAGGTGCCGAGGCGATCGACCGCGACGTCGTGCGCGATGGCGGCGGTGTAGGTCTCGGTCACGGCGCGGTAGCGCTCGAGCAGCCAGGCGTGCGCCTCGTGCTCGGGGTGCGTGGCCTCGGCCGAGACGATCGAGAACATGCGGACGAGCTCGCGGCGGCCGAGGTTGCGCTCGACGATCGCGAGCACGCTGGGCGCGAAGCCGTCGCGGGCGGCGCGGACGGCGAAGTCGGTGTCGGCGGCGTCCTCCTGCTCGAGCACGGCGGCCAGCAGCGACACCTTGGTGGGGAAGTGGTGCATGACGGTCGTGAGGCTCAGGTCGAGCTGCTTCGCGATCTGCCGGAGCGAACCGCCGCGGTAGCCGTGGGTGCCGAAGACGACCGTGGCCGAGGCGACGATCTCCGCGCGCCGGGCCGCGCTCTTGGCGTAGGGGCCGCGGGGCTGCGCGGCGTCGGAGGGCATGTCCTGAGCGTAGATCACCTGAAACCCGTGCATCTGCACGCTTTTGCGTCTACGCTGAGGGCATGGCAACGGATGACACGACGTATCGCTGGGTCAAGGACGGCGCGCTCGGCGCGGGGCGGCTGCGCTACGGCGCCGACTACAACCCCGAGCAGTGGCCGCGCGAGGTGTGGGACGAGGACGTCCGGCTGATGCGCGAGGCGGGCGTGAACATCGTCTCGCTCGGCATCTTCTCGTGGGCGCTTCTCGAGCCCCGTCCGGGCGAGTGGGACTTCGCCTGGCTCGACGAGGTCATGGACCTGCTCCACGCGAACGGCATCGACGTCGACCTCGCCACCGCGACCGCCTCGCCGCCGCCGTGGCTCGCAAAACGGCATCCCGAGATCCTGCCGCAGACGATCGACGGCACGACGCTCTGGCCGGGCTCTCGCCAGCACTGGCGGCCGACGTCTCCGGTGTTCCGCGAGCACGCGCTGCGCCTGACGCGCGCCCTCGCCGAGCGGTACGCCGACCACCCGGCGCTCGTGGCGTGGCACATCTCGAACGAGCTCGGATGCCACAACCTGTACGACTTCTCCGACGACGCCGCCCGTGCCTTCCGCGTGTGGCTGCAGGAGCGCTACGCGAGCCTCGACGAGCTCAACGACGCGTGGGGCACCGCGTTCTGGTCGCAGCACTACGGCGAGTGGGACGAGATCCTGCCGCCGCGCGCCGCGCCCACGCAGCGCAACCCCGGGCAGCAGCTCGACTTCGAGCGGTTCTCGTCGGATGCCGTCCGCGATCACCTGCGGGCGGAGAACGCCGTGCTCGCCGAGGTCACCCCGGACGTCCCGCGCACGACGAACTTCATGGTCGCGCAGAACGTCCGCGACATCGACTACGCCTCGTGGGTGGGCGACGTCGACTTCGTCTCGAACGACCACTACCTGCGCCCGGGCGAGCTCGGCCGCGACGACCTGTCGTTCTGGGCCAATCTGACGGGCAACATCGCCGGCGGCCGGCCGTGGTTCCTCATGGAGCACGCCACGAGCGCCGTGAACTGGCGGTCGGTGAACCCGCCCAAGCGTCCGGGCGAGCTCGTGCGCGATGCGCTGACGCACGTCGGGCACGGTGCCGACGCGGTCTGCTACTTCCAGTGGCGGCAGTCGCGCGCGGGCGGCGAGCGCTATCACTCCGGCATGGTCCCGCACGCGGGAGCCGACAGCCGCGTCTTCCGCGACGTCGTCGACCTCGGCGGCCAGCTCCGCGATCTGGCGCCCCTCACGGGCGCTCGCCGTGAGCGCGCGAGAGTCGCGCTGGTGTTCGACTACGAGTCGTGGTGGGTGAGCGGCCGCGACTCGCACCCGTCCGAGGCGCCCGCCTACGACGACGAGACCCTGCTGTGGTATCGCGCGCTGCTCGACCTCGGCGTGCGTGTCGACGTCGTCCCGGTCGCGGCTGACCTCACCGGCTACGAGGTGGTCGTCGCGCCGATGCTGCACGTCGTCCCCGCGGCGCTGCGCGATCGTCTCGAGGCGTTCGTTGCGGCGGGGGGACACCTCGTGACGACGTACTTCTCGGGCGTCGTCGACGAGCACGACCGCGTCTGGCTCGGCGGATACCCGGGGGCGCTGCGCGAGCTGCTCGGCATCACGATCGAGGAGTTCGTGCCGATGCTCCCCGGCGAGACGATCGCGCTCGCGTCGGGTGCCGTCGTGCGCGATTGGAGCGAGCGGATCTCCGGCGTCGAGGCGGATGTCGAGGTGCTCGACGTCTACGCCGGCGGCGACCTCGACGGCGCCCCCGCCGTCACCCGTCGCCGCAGCGGCGATGTCACGGGCAACAGTGATGGCAGGGGCAGCGCGACGTACGTCTCGGCGTCGATCGGGCGCGCGGGCGCCGCCGGGGTGCTGACCCGGCTCTCGTCCGACATCGCGGCGCTCACGGCCGATCCAATGACGGCCGGTGGCGACATCGAGGTCATCGTCCGCTCGCAGGCCGACGCGCGATACCTCTTCCTCGCCAACCGCACCGACGATGCGGTGGTCGTGTCCGTTCCGGGCGACCTCGTCGCCGGTTCCGCCGACCGGGGGACGGACGCGACCCTCACCGTCGCCCCGCGCGGCATCGCGGTCGTCGCGCAGCCGGTGCCCGGCGCCGCGAGCCAGGCCGCCGCGAGCCAGGCCGCCGCGCGCCAGGCCGCCGCGCGCTAGGCCGCTGCGCTCAGCCCCAGCCGCCGAGGTAGGCGGCCAGGTCCGGCTCGTCGTCGACGGGCCGGACCTCGGTCGTCGCCTGCGATGCGACGGGGAACAGGTCGGTGCGCCCCCAACGCTCGGCGCGGGCCCGCGCCCGCATCGAGGTCACGCGCACGAGGGGCTCGCCCGCGGGGGAGCGCAGGACCAGTTCGCCCAACTGTTCGGCATCGACCCGCGCTGTCGCCGTGGCGAGCACGTCGCCGGTGAACCGGACGGGCCGCAGGATGTCGACGACGAGGCGCACGCGGTCGAAGGCCGTGCCCGCCAGGGAGACATCCGTCCCCGCGGCATCCGTCCCCGAGGCATCCGGAACGGCGGCGGCACGGACGGCGGCGGTGCCGAGAGCGGCGAGCGCGCTGTCGAGAGACAGGAACAGTCGGCCGGGACTCGCCCCGTGCGGCCCCGCGACGGCGATGTCGACGCGGGTCGGACGGATGCCGCGGCCCGCCGACCCCGCGACGGGGACGAGGTCGCTCAGGCGGATTGTCTCGGCGTTGCGGCGTGCGATCGCGCCCTCGTCGCGTCCCGCGGCATCCGGCCCGTCGTGCCAGGCGATCGCCGACGGCACGTGCGCGAGCACGGCGCCCTGCAGCCACGCCCGGTAGGTCCACTCCCAGTCCTCGCCGCCGTACGACGTGAAGTCCTCGTCGAAGCCGCCGGTCGCGTCGAACATCGCCCGCGAGCAGGCGATGACGGCTCCGATGACATGGCGGTAGCTGCGGTCGTCCGCCCGCAGCAGGTCGCCGCTGCGCCGATACTCCTCGGCGAGCCAGGCGGGCTCGACGAGCGCGCGCCGCGGCGCCTCGTCGACGAGGCGTTCGGCCGTCACTCCCGCGAGGTCGGCGTGGCGGCGACGCCCGACGGTCACGCAGTCGGGGGCGAGCGCGGGCAGCCGCGTCAGCTCGCGGACGTAGGACGGCTCGGGGGCGGTGTCGGCGTCGAGGAAGACGAGCACGTCGCCGCGGGCGGCGACGACGCCCAGGTTGCGGGCGGCGGCGAGCCGGAAGCCGCGGTCCTCGTGGCGGACGAGCTCGACGCCCGGCGGCACGACGGGGGCCTCGGGCGATCCGTCGTCGGCGACGATGATCTGGAGCCGCTCGGCCGGGTGGTCCTGTCGCCGCAGCGCGCCCAGGGTGCGTGCGAGCTGCTCGGGCTGGCGGTAGTGCGCGACGATCACCGAGACGAGCGGCGGCTCGTCGGGCCGCACGCCGTCGAGCAGGTCCCAGCGGTTGCCCGGCAGGGCGCGACCCGGCGGCGGGGCCACGCTCACCGCGGCATCCCGTTCCACCAGTCGAGATACGACACGGCGACATCGTCGAGGCTCGGGCGCAGGGAGTGTCCGGGCTCGAGCCGCGTCGCCGCGGGGTCGTCCCAGGCGGCCGCGAGGCGATCGGCGAGGTCGGCGGGCTCGAAGAGCGTCGAGGTCTCGGGGCGCAGCCGGTCCATCTCCTCGCTGTAGCGCGATCGCACGACGAGCGGGCGGCGGCCCGCCTCGATCCAGTCGAGCATCGAGCGCGACGCCGAGACGTGCTCGTGGGCGGCGACGGGGATGCCGGGCTCGCGCAGTCGCGCGGCGAACTCGGCGTCGTCGAGGAAGCCGGTGATCTCGAAGCGCGCACCGCGTTCCCGCGCGAGGGCGTCGAGCGCTGCGACGTCGCCGTCGTGTCCCGGCGAGGCCGCGCCGAGGGCGCGGACGACCGCCCGGCCGACGGGCCGGCCCGCCGCCTGCAGCCGGGCGACCGCGTCCGTGGCGGCGCGCAGTGCGACCTCGTGCCCCTTGCCGGGGTACACGAACCCCGCGATGAGCACGACGAGGTCGCCGCCGCCCGGACCCGCCGGCGCGGTCGGCGGCGCGGCCGTGCGGGTGCCGAGCGGGATCACCCGCGGCTCGCCGACCTCGGCGAGGTGCTCGGCGAGGTGCTCGCCGACCAGGAGCCGCTCGTGCTCGCTGTTGACGGCCACCGCGTCGGCGGCGGCGAAGAACCGGCGGTAGGCGGCGACGCGGCGGTCGTACTTCGTGCCGTCCGAGTGCTGCGGCAGGTCGTGCAGGGTCAGGCTCAGGCGGCACTCGGCCGCCAACTGCTCGACCGCGTCGGCGGCCGCCTCGAGGGTCGGACCCAACAGGCGGTCGGTGGCGTGCAGGTGGACGCGGGTGTGGCCGGCGTCGTCGCGATGACCGGCACGGACCGCCACGAGGGCGGCATCGAGATCGGCGACGGCGGTGGTCCGCACACGTGGGTCGATGCGTGCGGCAGCGGCGGCGACGTCGGAGCCGTAGTCGGTCACTCCGTGTCCGGCCGGGCCCCAGACGAGGCAGAGGGGCGGGGCTTCGGCGGGCATCCGGTCATCGTTACCGCTCGCACCTGCTTCGCGCAAGTGCGAGGCGCCGGTGCGAGACGCTCGGCTAGCGTCCGACTCGGGCCCCTCTTCTCCGGGGTATCCAGCAAGGAGATCTGTGACCATGGTGACCGCCGGCACGCTCGAGGACGACCTGTCCGGCGTGCCCGATCTCCGCATCGTCGCGGTGCCTGCGGGGCACCCCTACGTGCGGCGTGTGACGGATGCCGCGGGCGTCGTGCTGCTGCCCGACCCGCCGGTGCCGGGAGCCGCGGAGGGCGTGTGGTGGCCGCCGGCCGCGCTCGACCCCGATTGGATCCGCACCCACGCCGACCTGGCCGACGTGCTGCACGTGCACTTCGGTACGGAGTCGTTCGGCGCGGGGCACCTGACGGCATGCGTCGCCGCGGCCCACACCGCCGGCTGGCCGGTCGTGTTCACGGTCCACGACCTCACCCACCCGCAGCTCGCGGACCAGACGCGGTACGCGGCGCAGCTCGACGAGCTCGTGCCCGGTGCCGACGCGCTCATCACGCTGACCGACGGCGCCGCCGCCGAGATCCGCGAGCGGTGGGGCCGCGAGGCGGCCGTGCTCCCGCATCCCGCCATTCTCGGCGAGGGCGCGAGCCCCGTCGTCGCCGTCAGCGAAGAGCTGCGGGTCGGCATGCACCTGAAGGACCTGCGCCCGGGCACGGACGGCCCCGCGGCCGCGCGCGCCCTCGTCGGCGCCGTGACGCTGCTGCGCGAGGCGGGCCACCACGTCGTGGCGGAGATCCGGCTGCACCGCTCGGTGCGCGACGACGCCGCGCGCGATGAGGTCCGCGCCGTGGTCGAGGGGCGTCCGCACGTGACGCTGATCGAGCAGGACCGTCTCTCGGACGCGGCGCTCAACGCCGCGCTCGGCGGTCTCGATGCCTGCGTCCTGCCCTACCGGTCCGGCAGCCATTCGGGGTGGCTCGAGCTGTGCTGGGATCTCGGCGTCCCGGTCGCTGCTCCCCGGGTCGGCCACTTCGCCGACCAGCACCGCGACGGCTCGACCGCCTCGTTCGAACCCGGCGACGCGGCGGGGCTCGCCGCGGCACTGGCCGCGCTCCTCGCCGGCGAGGACGCTGCACGTCCGGGTTCGATCGCGCGGGCCGAACGCATCGACGAGCGCCGGGGCGTGCGCCGAGAGCGGGATGCCGCGACGGCGACCGCCCACGTCGACCTGTACCGTCGGCTGCGGATCGGTCGTGCCTCGTGATCGGGCGGCGCCTGCGCATCGCCGTCATCGCCCCGTTGCGATTCCCCATCCGCCGGCCGCACGCGGGCGGGCTCGAGGCCGCGGTCTGGTCCGAGGTCGAGGCGCTCCGCGCCCGCGGCCACGAGGTCACGGTCGTCGCGGTGACCGGCTCGGAGCATGTCGAGCCCGGCAGTGTTTACGAGATGCCGGAGCTCGCGTGGGATGCCGATGCCGTGCGCACCGACAAGACCTACCCTCCCGCGTACGAGACCCTCAGCGTGCCGATGCTGCGCCGCGCCCTCGAGACGATCGGCTCGCGGGCGGCGCAGTTCGACGTCATCTCCAACCACTGCCTGCACGCGTTGCCGCTGCACCTGGCGCCCCAGCTCGACGTCCCGATGGTCACGACCCTGCACACCCCCGTCGACGAGGAGTTCGTCCGGGCGCACCGGGCGGCGGGCGGGCGGGGCAGCATGTTCCTCTCGGTGAGCGAGCACACGCGCCGCGAGTGGCAGCACGCCGGTGTCGCCTCGACCTTGCTCGCCAACGGCGTCGACCCGCGGGTGTGGGTGGCAGGCCCCGGCGGCGACGACCTCGTCTGGTTCGGCCGCGTCGTCCCCGAGAAGGCCCCGCACCTCGCGGTCGCCGTCGCCCGGGCGCTGGGGCGACGTCTCACGATCGCCGGACGGGTCGGTGATCGCGCGTACGCCGAAGACGTGCTCGCGCCCCTGATCGGCGGCGACGTGACGTTCGCCGGCGAGCTCGCGCCCGCGGATCTGGCGGCCCTCGTCGGCCGCTCCGCGCTCGCCCTGGCGACCCCGGCCTGGGCCGAGCCGTTCGGTCTCGTCGGCCCTGAGGCGCTCATGTGCGGCACGCCCGTCATCGGGTTCGCCGTCGGGGGAGTGCCCGAGATCGCCGCGGCGAGCATCGGGATGCAGCTCGTGCCGGCGGGCGACGTCGTCGCGATGGCGGCGGCCGCCGAGGGCATGCTCGTCGGGGCGCGCGACCCGGGCTTCCGGGCCGCGGTCCGCACCCGGGCCGTCGAACGCTACTCGCTCGATGCCCGCACCGACCTGCTCGAAGACGTCCTGGCGTCGCTGAGCATCGTGGAGACGCCCGCCGAGCTGCCGGCATGAGCCAGCCCGGGCGCGGCCGCATCGGCTGGTACGTCCACCATCACGGCCGGGGGCACCTCACCCGGATGCTCGCGATCGCGCCGCACCTGGACCGCGAGATCGTCTGTTTCAGCTCGTTGCCGTGTCCGCCCGACCTGCCCGCGCGCATCTCGTGGATCGAGCTGCCGCGCGACGACGAGCCGATGCCGGACCAGCGTGAGGACGACCCGCGGGTCGGCGGGATGCTGCACTGGGCGCCGCTGCGCCACGCGGGGCATCGGCAGCGGCTGGCGCGCATCGCGGCCGCCGTGGCCCCCGGCGACATCGCCGCGGTGGTCGTCGACGTGTCGGCCGAGATGGCGCTCTTCGTGCGTCTGCTCGGCGTGCCCGTCGTCCTGATCACGCAGCCCGGCGATCGCACCGACTCGGCCCATCGACTCGCGTTCGGGGCGGCGACACGGATCATCGCCCCGTGGCCGCGTGAGATCGCCGAGCCCGATCATCTCCGGGCCCTCGGCGACCGCGTCGTCTACGTCGGCGGCATCAGCCGGTTCGACGGGCGCGCGGACGGTGCGCGCGGACGCGGCGACGAGGTCGTGCTGCTCGGCGGCGGGGGAGGCGCGTCGGTCTCGGCCGATGACATCGCTGCCGCCGAACGGTCGACGGGGCGTTCCTGGCGGGTGCTCGGCGCCGGCTCGGCGAGCTGGTCCGCGGACCCGTGGGAGGCGCTCACGACGGCATCCGTCGTCGTGTCGTGGTGCGGGCAGAACGCGATCGCCGACCTGGCCGCCGCAGCAGCCCCGGCCGTCGTGATCCCGCAGGAGCGCCCGTTCGACGAGCAGCGCACGACCGCGACCGTTCTCGGACGCAGCGGACTCGCGGTCGCCGTCGACCGCTGGCCCGACGCCGACGCCTGGCCTGCGCTGCTGCAGGCCGCGCGCACGAGCGCGCCGTCGTGGCATCGCTGGCACGTGGGCGGCGCCGCCGCCCGCACGGCGGCGGCGATCGACGAGGCGGAGATCGAGGCGGCGGCCGGATGAACGCGCCCGTCATCGTAACGCTCTGCTCGACGCCCCGGCTCGCGCACCTCCGCAACCAGCTGCGTGCGACGGCGGATCATCCGCGGGTGGTCGTCTGGATCGGCGACGACGAGGCGCCCGAGCTCGACGCCGAGGTCGTCGTGCACGTGCCGCCGGGGCCGGACGGACTGCGACTGGCCGCGGCGCGGAACGCGGGTGCGCGGGCGGCGACGACGCTCGGCGCCGACCTGCTGGTCTTCCTCGACGCCGACTGCGTCCCCGGCCCCCATCTGGTCGCCCACTACCGGGTCGCCGCGCGGCGGCATCCGGATGCCGTGCTGTGCGGGCCGGTGACGTACCTGCCCGCGGGCGCCGAGCTCGATCCTGCGGCGCTCGCCGCCGCGACCGCTCCCCACACGGCGCGGCCGGCACCCGAGGCCGGCGCGCTCGTGCGGGCGGGGCAGGACGAGTACCCGCTGTTCTGGTCGCTGTCGTTCGCGACGACGCCCGCCGTGTGGAACGCCGTCGGAGGATTCGACGAGGTCTACGCGGGCTACGGGGGAGAGGACACCGACTTCGCCTTCACCTTGCGCGAGGGCGGGGTCCCGCTCGTCTGGGTCGGGGGAGCCGACGCCTACCACCAGCATCACGCGACCTCGTCGCCGCCCTGGCAGCACCTCGACGACATCCTCCGCAACGGTGCGATCTTCGCCGCGAAGTGGGGTGCGTGGCCGATGACCGGGTGGCTCGAGGCGTTCGAGACGGGTGGCGCGGTCGAGCGCACGCCGGACGGGTGGCGGCGGGTCGGCTGAGGGGCGGATGCCGCACGACGCGTCCCCGCACGACGCGCCCCCGCGCCCTGCCGCGCCTCCGTCAGCGGCGCTCCGTCAGCGGCGCCCCGTCAGCGACGCACGCCCGCGCGGCGCAGCAGCCGGCGGCCACGAGAGCGCACGGCGTCGCCGGCCTGCCGGACCCGGACGGCGAGGGGCCGCAGCGCTCCCGTCCGCCGGTGGCGTCGACGGGCCGCGCGCAGCACCGTCGCCCAGCGCAGACGGATGCGGTCGCCGCCGTACGCGGCGGCGGTGGCGCGGGCGCGGTCGCGCATCGCCGCCCGCGCCGACGGAGGCAGGCGCTCCGCGACTTCGATCGCGGCGGCGAGGGCGGCGACGTCGCCGTCGGGCACGAGCCAGCCGTTCTCACCGTGGCGGATGAGGTCGCCGGGACCGTAGGCGATGTCGTAGGCGATCGGCAGACACCCCACGGCCATCGCTTCGAGCAGCGCGAGACCGAACGCCTCGGAGCGGCTCGTCAGCAGCAGGATGCTCGCGCCCGCGAGAGCACGCGCGGCCTCGTCGGTGTGGCCGTGCAGACGCACGGCGTCGTCGCCCGCGGCCTGCTGCTCGAGGTCGTCGCGACGTGAGCCCGACCCGTACACGTCGAGACCGATCGGTGCCGTCGCACGCGCGTTCCGGGACATCACGGCGGCGACGGCGTCCTCGACGCGCTTGATCGGCTCGAGCCGTGCCAGGACGACGGCGCCTGAGCGTTCCGGCTCGGCCGGGAGCCGCTCTGCGGGCGGCATCGTGACCGGGTGCGCGACCGTCACGAGTGCGGGGCGTCGGCCGACGAGGGCGCGGACGTCGCGGCGCTGGGCGTCGGTGGCGAACGCCACGGCGTCGAAATCGGCCAGCCGCGAGAAGACCGGCGTCCGCGAGGCGCGCACCGAACCGGGGGTCGGGCCGCGGTGAGAGCCGTGCACGACATGGACGGTCGTGACGCGGCGACGGTGGTAGTCGGCGGCGAAGGGGGCGACGGTCTTGCTGTCGACGATGACGAAGGCCTCGTCGTCGCCCACGAGGTGATCGAGCCAGTCGCCGTACAGGTCGTAGCGCCGCCGCCACGATCGTACGGGCGCACCCGCAGCGTCGTAAGCGATCATCACGCGGCCGCGCTTTCCGACGCGCCGCTCCGACAGGGCGGTCGAGCCGTCGGCGCGCAGATGGTCGAGGTCGCGCGGCTTGCCGTCGTCGCCGAGCCGCACCCGCCGGACGGCGACGCCCGCCACGACGTCGGTCACGATATCGGACGCGTCGCCCGGCAGGGGAGCGGGGGCATCGGGCACGGGACCGCGCGAGGCGACGACTCCCGCCCGTGCCCAGTCGTAGAGGTTGCGCACGCGCACCCCGGCCCGGGCGAGATCAGCGAACTCGGGGCCGAGCTCGGCGGGGCGGTCGTCGAGGGTCAGCACGTCGACCGGTGTTCCCGCCTCGGCGAACAGCCGGCTGCGCTGCAGCAGGGCCGTCGTCATCCCGCCGTACGGTGCGGCGATGCCCCAGGTGAGGGCGAAGTGGCGGCCGGGAGGGAGATCGGTCGACGTCACCGCGTCACCGCGGCCCGGGGCGCACGGTGACGTCGGGCACGATCGCGTCGCGGGGCAGATCGAGCGCGGCCAGAGCCGCCGTGGCGACGGATTCGGGGTCGATGAACGCCGACGGGTCGTAGTCCTTGCCCTCCTGGCGGTGCACCTCGGCCTGCATCGGCGTCGCGGTACGCCCCGGGTAGACGGTCGTCACCCGAACGCCCGCCGCCGCCTCCTCGCCGCGCAGGGCGTCGGCGAGGGCCTTCAGTCCGTGCTTCGACGCGGCGTACGCACTCCACCCGGGGTGCGCGGTGAGGCCGGCGCCCGAGTTGACGAACAGCACCTGGCCGCGCGCCGCGCGCACGGACGGGAGGGCGAGCCGGGTGAGCTCGGCCGCCGAGACGAGGTTGACCGTCAGCTGCTCCGTCCACGCCGCGGCGGACAGCTCGCCCACCGGGCCGAGCTCGACGATGCCGGCGCCGTGGACGACGTTGTCGATCCGCGCGGGGAGCGCGCCACCCGCGAGGGCGTCGGAGAGCTGCGACGGATGCCGCAGATCGGCGGCCACGCCCGCGGCATCCGGGAACATCCCCGCCAGCTCGTCGGCGCGCGCTCGGTCGCGGCCGATGACGATCAGGCGGTCGCCGCGATCGGCGAGCCGGCGGGCGATCGCGAGCCCGATGCCCGATCCCGCCCCGGTGATGAGGTGCGTCTGCGTCATCCCCCCATCGTCCCACCCGCGACGCCTCGGCGCGGCGCCCGGTTGCGCGCCCGACGCGGACGTGCGACGATCATCTCGGACATGTGACTGGTCATGCAGGCAGGATCCGAACGTTCGTGCATCGCACGGCGGTCGGGTCCTTTTTTTATTGCCTCCGGCCGGGTCCGGAGCGGAGCCGCTCCGGCGGCACGGTCCGGGATTCCACAGGAGGAAAACGAAGATGACCACCACGAAGGACGCCGCCGGCGCGATCCTCGAGCACGTCGGCGGACCCGAGAACATCGCCGCGCTCCAGCACTGCTCGACGCGACTGCGGTTCAACCTCGTCGACGACGCCCGCGCCGACGAGGCCGCGCTGAAGGCCGTGCCCGGGGTGATCGGCGTCGTGCGCGGACCGCAGACGCAGATCATCGTCGGGTCGAAGGTGGGGGACTACTTCACCGAGATCGAGAAGCTCCGCGGCGGGCGCTCCGCCGCCCGTGCCGGTCAGCAGCAGCGCCCGAAGCTCACGTGGAAGCGTGCGGGGTCGGCGATCATGGACTTCGTCGTCGGCGTCTTCACGCCCATCATCCCGGCCATCGCCGGCGCGGGCATCTTCAAGTCGTTCCTCATCCTCGCTTCGGCGCTCGGCTGGATGCAGACCACCGACCCCAGCTACCAGGTGCTCTCGGCCATCCCCGACGCCGTGTTCTTCTTCCTCCCGCTGCTGGTCACCTACACCGCGGCCAAGAAGCTCGGGGTCAACATCCCGCTCGCCCTCGGCATCGTCGGTCTGCTGGTGTTCCCGGCGTTCTCGGGCCTGCTGAGCCAGGACGGGGGAGCGTCGCTGTTCGGCCTCGGCATCCCCGCCATCGCCTACAACGCCCAGGTCTTCCCGCCGATCCTCGCCGTGCTGCTGCTGTGGCCCGTCGAGAAGCTCGCGACGCGCATCACCCCCGGCCCCATCCGCACGTTCTTCGTGCCGCTGCTGTGCTTCATCGTCGTCTCGCCGATCATGATCTTCGCGCTCGGACCGCTCGGCTACGGCCTCGGCTCGCTGCTGACCGGCGCCATGCTGTGGCTGTACGGCACGCTCGGCTGGGTCGCCATCGCGCTCCTCGCCGTCGTCCTGCCGTTCATCATCTCGGTCGGCATGCACAAGGCGTTCATCCCGCCGACCATCGCGACCGTCGCACAGCAGGGACGCGATCCCTTCTACCTGGTCGCCTCGCTCGCGCACAACATCGCCGAGTCGGGCTCGAGCTTCGCCGTCGCGATCCGCACCCGCAACAAGACGCTGCGCGGCACGGCCATCTCGTCGGGCATCTCCGCGTTCTTCGGCATCACCGAGCCCGCCCTCTACGGTGTGACCCTGCAGAACCGCCGGGCGCTCCTGGCGGTTCTCGCCGGCTCGCTCACCGGCGGCGTCTACCTCGGCATCACCGCCGTCGCGGCGTTCGCCCTCGTCAGCCCCGGTGCGGCCAGCATCTCGATGTTCATCGACGTGGTGAACCCGTGGAACCTCATCCACGCCGTCATCGGAGCCCTCGTCGCCTTCGCCACCGCGTTCGTGGTGTCGCTGGTGACCTGGAAGGACTCCGACTCGGGCACCATCCGCGCCCTCGAGGCCCAGAACGCCGGTGCCGGCGACATCGCCGCCGAGCCGGTCGCGGACGGACGCCTCGTGGCCCCCGTCGCCGGTGAGGTCGTCCCGCTCGACCGCGTCGACGACCCCGTGTTCGGCGGCGGCATCCTCGGCGACGGCGTCGCGATCCGCCCCAGCGCCGGGTCGGTGTACGCACCGCTGTCGGGCGTCGTCTCGAGCCTGCTGCCCTCGAAGCACGCCTTCGGCATCACCGGCGACGACGGGGTCGAGATCCTCGTGCACGTCGGACTCGACACCGTCAAGCTCGACGGCGCGCCCTTCGTCGCCCACGTCGCCCAGGGCGACCGCGTCGAGCGGGGACAGCTGGTCCTCGAGGCGGACCTCGAGGCGATCCACCGCGCCGGGTTCGACACCATCACGCCGGTCGTCGTCCTCAACGGCGACGCGTTCGAGGTCGTCGAGGCCCTCACCGGACCCGTCGAGGCGGGCACCGGCATCTTCACCGCACGCACCAAGGAGGCCGCTCGTGGCACTGTCTGATTCGTTCCTGTGGGGCGGCGCGCTCGCCGCCAACCAAGCCGAGGGGGCGTGGCGCGAGGGCGGGCGCGGACCGGCGGCCTCGGACGTGTCGAAGTACCGTCCGAACGTCGACCCGCGCGAGTACGCCATCCACCACGCGCACACCGTCGAGAGCATCACGGCGGCGATGGCCGACGACGACGAGGTGTACTACCCGAAGCGTCGCGGCATCGACTTCTACCATCGCTACCCCGAGGACCTCGCGCTGTTCGCCGAGATGGGGTTCACGGTGCTGCGCGTGTCGATCGCCTGGACCCGCCTGTACCCGACGGGCGAGGAGACCGCGCCGAACGAGGAGGGCATCGCCTTCTACGAGGGGCTGTTCACCGAGATGCGGCGTCTGGGCATCGAGCCCCTCGTCACGCTGTCGCACTACGACCCGCCGCTCGCCCTCGCCCTCAAGAACAACTGCTGGGCCGACCGCGGCACGATCGCGCTGTTCGAGCGCTTCGCCCGCACGTGCTTCGAGCGCTTCGGGCACCTCGTGAAGCTCTGGCTCTCGTTCAACGAGATCGACGGCATCATCCGCCACCCCTTCACCTCGGGCGGCATCATCGAGGAGACCGTCGAGGGCAGCGTGCTGCAGGCGTGCTACACGGCGCTGCACCACCAGTTCGTCGCGTCGGCGTCGGTGACGCGGATGCTGCACGAGATGTGGCCCGAGTCGCAGCTGGGGTGCATGCTCACGATGCTGAAGACCTACCCCCTCACGTGCCACCCCGACGACATCGCGGCCACGCAGGCGAAGGACCGGCTGCTCTACCTGTGCACCGACGTGCAGGCCGGCGGCGCGTACCCGCGTCTCGCGCTCCGCGCGCTCGAGCGCCAGGGCGTCGAGATCCCGTTCGCCGAGGGCGACGTCGAGCTGCTGCGCGAGCACCCGGTCGACTTCATCTCGCTGTCGTACTACATGACCCTCGCCGAGTCGGTCGACCCCGATGCCGAGCGCACGCCCGGCAACACGGTGCTCGGCGTGAAGAACCCGTACCTCGAGTCGAGCGAGTGGGGCTGGCAGATCGACCCGGTGGGGCTGCGCATCTCGCTCATCGACCTGTACGACCGGTACGGCAAGCCGCTGTTCATCGTCGAGAACGGGCTGGGCATGCGCGACGAGGTCACCGCCGACGGCGGCATCCACGATCCGTACCGCATCGACTACTTCCGGGCGCACTTCCGCGAGATGATCCGGGCGGTCGACGAGGGGGTCGAGCTGATGGGGTACACCAGCTGGGCGCCCATCGACATCATCAGCGCGTCGTCGTCGCAGATCTCGAAGCGATACGGTTTCATTCACGTCGACCTCGACGACCTCGGCCGGGGCAGCGGAGAGCGTCGGCGTAAGGACTCGTTCCGGTGGTACCAGCGGGTGATCGCCACGAACGGCGCAGATCTCGGGTGACCCCCCTGCTCCACGAGCGGGAGGCCGGGTCGATGAGGACGGGCATGCAGATCATCAAGAAGGTGCTCAACTCGAGCGTCGTTCTCGTCGACGACGAGCGCGGCATCGAGCGGGTGCTGCTGGGCAAGGGCATCGGGTTCGGCGCCAAGCCCGGCGATGTCGTCGACGAGCAGGCGACGGACCGGGTGTTCGTCGCGCTCGACGACGCCGATCAGCGCAACCTCGTCGAGCTGCTCGCGCAGATCCCGGGTGAGTTCGTCGAGCTCACCCGGGAGATCGTGCGGGATGCCGTCGCCTCGGGGCTCGATCTCGACCCCCACGTCTATCTGACGCTCACCGATCATCTGCATTTCGCCGTCGAGCGGCACCGGCGCGGGCTGGTGGTGGTCAACCGGCTCGCGTGGGAGCTGCGCACCGTCTACCCCGACGAGTACGCCGTGGGCCGGCGGGGCGTCGATCTGCTGCGCGCGCGCATGCGGGTCGAGGTGCCCGACGAAGAGGCGGCGAACATCGCCTTCCACCTCGCGAACGCGGCGAACGGACGCGCGGGCGCCGACACCATGCATGTCGTGCGGCTCATCTCGGCGGCCACGACGATCGTCACGAACCTGACGGGCATCGCCTTCGCCGACGATCTGCACTCGTCGCGGTTCCTCGTGCACCTGCAGTTCTTCGCCGAGCGGGTGTTCTCGGGCCGCATGCTCGAGAGCGACGACGGCTTCCTCTTCGAGAGCATGAGCCGCCGCCATCCGCGGGCGACGGCGACGGCGGAGCGCATCCGCACCCTCGTGCGGACGCAGCACGACATCGAGATCTCCGACGAGGAGGTCGCCTACCTCGCCCTCCACATCGCGCGGGCGGTGCCGGGGTAGGCCGGCACCGTCGCGGGCCGGATCGCCCCACGACGACGCCGCCGTCGCGGCGTTCCGGTGAGGGAACGCGCGACGGCGGCGCGAGAGAAGCGGGGAGGCGTCAGGCGGGAACCTTCAGGCGCGGCACGGCGGCGGTGACCGGCCGGATGTCGCGCTGCGGCGCCTCGGGGATCTCCTGGTCGATCGCGACGACGAGTCCGGCGGAGGACGTCGCGGCGTTGGCCATGTCGCGGATCGTCTGGGGGTTCAGGACCTCCATGTCGGCGGTGCTGAAGACGAAGCGGAGCGGGATCGACGGCTGGAGCCAGATCGAGGATCGGCCGGCCTCCTCCGTCCACGACATCATGAAGCTCTCGTTGCGGCGCAGCTTGGTCGCGATGACGACCTTCAGGTGCGCGAGCAGGCGGTCGGGGATCTCGATGCGGGTGTCGGAGTTTCCGTAATGGAGCTGTCCCATGCTGTCCTCCTGAGATCGTCGGGGTGGAACTTGATCAGTTCCTCGTTAAGTATCTAGCCAGACAAGACACTTTCTGTCAATTCCTGAGCCCATGTATCTCGGATTCTGTGAAAGACAGAATCTGACTCGCCCATCGAGTGTTCTATGATGCTGTTTCGCGAGGAGGTGGCAACCCGATGCCTCAAAACGTCGTTCGTCACGAAGGACTCCATCTGTACGCGGACCAGCCGCGAGAAGAGGTGGGCCGCAAGCTCAGCGACGCCGTCCTGCGGCTGCGTCGAGCCGAGCAGGTGCAGGCGGGCATCGCCGTGCGCGCGTCCGAGCTGTCGGCGATCGATCTCACGGCCCTGCGCTACCTCGTACAGGGCCATCGCGACGGGCGCGACCTCGGCCCGAAGGACCTCATCGTCATGCTCGCCACCTCGAGCGCGACGGTGACCAACGTCGTGGAGCGTCTCGCGTCGAAGGGGTACGTCGAGCGCGTGCAGCATCCCTCCGATCGTCGCGCGCACTACTTGGTGCCGACCGAGTCCGCCGTCGCCCGCGTCGCGGACGCCTTCGCGGCGCATCACGCCGCGATCGTCGAGGTCATCGACCGGCTCGACACCGAGCGCGCCGCGGTCGCCGCCGAGGTCATCGATCTGCTGGCGTCCGCACTCGACGACGTCGCCTCCCGCACCGGCGCCTGATCGGACTCGTCCGTTCCCGGAGCGCGGGCGCGGGTATCACGCCCTGGCGAGGCGCACCATCCCCTCGCCCGGCGGCGGACGCGGTGCCTAGCGTCGCAGGATGATCGACTCCTCCCTCCCCCCGAACCACGAAGACGATCGTCGCGAAGAGCTGCTCCGGGCCGGCGGCTCGACCGAGGCCGACGCGGCGCCGCGCATCGAGACGACCGAGCACGACCACGTCACCCGCATCGACATCGCCGAGACCGCCGCCGTGCGCCCGGGACCGGATGCGGGCATGCCCGAAGCGGACGGCGTCGACGCGGAGGTGTCCGAGTGAGGGCGCTCACCTGGCAGGGACGCCGCGACGTGTCGGTCGAGACCGTCCCCGACCCGCAGATCCTCCACCCGACCGATGCGATCGTGAAGATCACGTCGACGGCGATCTGCGGCTCCGACCTCCACCTGTACGAGATCTTCGGCCCGTTCATCGACCGCGGCGACGTCCTCGGCCACGAGCCGATGGGCGTGGTGGTCGAGGTCGGCTCGGCCGTCACCGATCTGTCGGTCGGCGACCGCATCGTCGTCCCCTTCACCATCTCGTGCGGTCACTGCTTCATGTGCCGTCGCGGCCTGCAGTCGCAGTGCGAGACGACGCAGGTGACCGAGTACGGCAGCGGGGCGGCGCTGTTCGGCTACACGAAGCTCTACGGTCAGGTGCCGGGCGGACAGGCGGAGTACCTGCGGGTGCCGCTCGCCGACTACAACCACATCCGGGTCGGCGAGGACCTGCCCGACGACCGGTACCTGTTCCTCAGCGACATCCTCCCCACCGCCTGGCAGGGCGTCGAGTACGCGCATGTCCCCGACGGCGGCACCCTCGCCGTGATGGGGCTCGGTCCCGTCGGACAATTCGTGGCACGGATCGGCGTCCACCGGGGGTATCGCGTGCTGGCCGTCGATCCCGTCGCCGAGCGGCGCGCGATGGCCGAACGGCACGGTGCCGACGTGTTCGATCTCACCGACTCCGTCGTCGACGAACTGCGCGATCTCACCGACGGCCGGGGCGCGGACGGCGTCGTCGACGCGGTCGGCATGGAGGCGCACGGCAACCCGGGCGTCGCGGCGGTGCACCGCGCGATGGGGATCCTCCCCGAAGCGCTGGCGCAGAAGCTCATGGAGACGGGCGGGCTCGATCGCCTGGCCGCCCTGCACGCCTCCGTCGATGTCGTGCGCCGCGGCGGCACGGTGTCGCTGAGCGGCGTGTACGCGGGCGAGGCCGACATGATGCCCATGAAGACGATGTTCGACAAGCAGCTGAGCCTGCGCATGGGGCAGTGCAACGTCAAACGGTGGATCGACGACCTCATGCCGCTGGTCGAGGACGCTGCCGATCCGCTCGGTGTGATGGACCTGACGACCCATCGCGTCCCGCTCGACGATGCCCCGGCCCTCTACGAGACCTTCCAGAAGAAGGCGGACGGCTGCATCAAGGTGGTGCTGCAGCCGTGAGGACGGCC
This sequence comes from Microbacterium arborescens, assembly GCA_036946435.1. Lineage (GTDB taxonomy): Bacteria > Actinomycetota > Actinomycetes > Actinomycetales > Microbacteriaceae > Microbacterium > Microbacterium arborescens_A. The sequence continues at coordinate 33,432 of JAQIJE010000036.1, forward strand.
GCGGGCGGCTCTGCGTCATGGTGACCAACGCGCTCGCGATGCCGTGCGGGCCGGACGATGTCTTCGTCGTCCTGAACGACGGCTGGCTCTTCCCGTCGTGGGTCGTCGGCGCATCGCGGATGCGTGGTGTGTCGACGACCTGGCCGCGGGAGGGGTCGCGCCTGCACCATTCGTTCGGTGTGTGGCCGGTGCTGATCGACGACGTCACGACGGTCCGGGAGTTCGACCCGCCGAGACGCCTGGTGCTGCAGGCGAGCGGCTGGCCGCTGGGCGAGACCCGTATCGTGCTGGATGTGAAGCCACGCGCCGGGGGTTGCATCGTGCGGATGCAGGAGTTCGCCGTCGAGGGGCCCGGGGCATTCGTCCCGCGGCCGCTCCTCGATCTCGCGCTCCATCGGCGCAATGCCGAGACCCTGCGCCGGCTCTCGTTCCTCGCCCGCGGCGGTGCGGGTCGATGAGCGCGGATCTCGACGCGGTCGTCGTGGGGTCGGGCCCGAACGGGCTGGCTGCCGCCGTGACGCTCGCCCGCGCCGGCCTCCGGGTCGCGGTCTTCGAGGCGCACGATCATCTCGGCGGCGGAGCCGCGTCGGGTGAGCTCACCCGGCCCGGGTTCGTCCACGACCTGTGCTCGGCGATCCACCCGATGGCGTTCGAGTCGAGGTTCTTCCGCGAGTTCGGGCTGCGCCGGCGCGTCGAGTTCGCCGTGCCCGAGGCGTCGTACGCCCACCCCCTCGACGACGGCGCGGCCATCGCCTATCGCGATCTCGACCGGACAGCCGATGAGCTCGGCCGCGACGGCCACGCCTACCGCCGGCTCATGGCGCCGCTGGTCGAGCGGGTACGCGGTGTCGCCGACCTCACCGGCGGGTCGCTGCTGCGCGTTCCGGGCGATCCGGTCGCCGCGGCCTGGTTCGCGGCCCGCACCCTCGAACAGGGGACGCGGGCCGCCGGAGTGCGCTTCCGCGAGGATGCCGCGCCGGCGCTCGTCTCGGGAGTGGCGGCGCACACGATCCTCCGACTGCCGAGTCTGCCCGCGGCCGGTGCCGGGCTGGCGCTGGCGACCTACGGCCACGCGCAGGGGTGGCCCGTCCCCGTCGGGGGCAGCGGGGCGATCGTCGCGGCCATGGTCGACGACATCCGCGCCCACGGCGGTGAGATCGTCGTGGGGCACCGCATCCGCTCGCTCGACGAGTTGCCGCCGGCGCGGGCCGTCGTGCTCGATGTCACCCCACGCGCGCTCGTGGGCATCGCGGGCGACCGGATGCCGGCGGGGTACCGGCGCCGAATCGAACGTTTCCGCTACGGCGGCGCGGTCGCGAAGGTCGACTTCGCGCTGTCGGACCCCGTGCCCTGGAGAGACCCCCGGGTCGCATCGAGCGCCACCGTGCACGTCGGCGGGACGCGTCCCGAGATCTTCGCCTCCGAGAACGCCGTCCTGGCCGGACGCCTGCCCGACTCCCCGTACGTCCTCGCGGCCCAGCCCTCGCTCTTCGATCCGTCCCGCGCGCCGGCGGGCCGGCACACGCTGTGGGCCTACACGCACGTTCCCGCGGGGAGCGCCGTCGACCGCTCCGAGGCGGTGATCGCGCAGATCGAGCGGTTCGCGCCGGGCTTCCGCGACACGATCATCGCGTCGCACTCCGAGACGGCCGTGCAGGTCGCGGCGCGGAACCCCAACTACCCGGGCGGCGACATCTCGGCGGGCACGCCGTCGTTGCGCCAGCTCGTCGCGCGTCCCGTGCTCTCGCGCGAGCCGTGGCGCACGCCGATCGGCGGCGTCTACCTGTGCTCGGCCTCGACGAGCCCCGGGCCCGGCGTCCACGGGCTCGGCGGCTGGTGGGCCGCGCTGAGCGCGCTGCGGCACGAGTTCGGAGACCGGGCGCTGCCCGACCTGTCTCCGCGCTCATAGGGCTGCGACTGCGCCGCGTCAAGTCGGCGAGTGTCGTCGTCACGCGCTCGTACAGTGGTCGCATCATCGCCCGTCGCAGGAGGTTCTCGCGTGTCCGATCCAGCCGAACCGGAGTCCGTCGCCCGTGCGGTCGAGAGGCTGCGCCTGGCCGAGTCCAGCCTCGCCCGTCGGCGCCAGACCGACTGCGGGCCGAGCGAGACGGCGCGGGCGGCGATGCGTGTCGTCTACGACAGCGCCGACGCGGGCAAGCGCGTGACGCCCACCGACATCGCCGCGACCCTGGGCATCTCGACCCCGACGGCCACGACGATGCTGAAACGGCTGCACGACGGCGGGCTGGTGACGTTCGCCCGAAACCCCGACGACGGGCGCAGCAAGTACGTCGTCCCGACCGACCGGAACGCGGATGTCGAGGGAATCGATCCCCTCACCCAGCGGGTGCGAGACATCGCCCGCAGCATCGACGACGAGACGGCGGCGACCCTGTCGAAGATGCTCGATGCGATCGCCGACGCGGTCGACGAGGAGTGCCGCTGACCCTCAGGCGTCGACGGTGGAGGGCTCGGGCACGACGCGCAGACCGTTCGCCCCACCCGCCTCGATCATGAGCGCTTCCACCCAGTGACGGTTGATGGTCGGCGGGCGGCTGCCGCTGAAGAGGAACACGATCGGCACGGCGGGGTGCACCCACACGCTGAACAGCCCGTTGTCGATCGACCGGTGGAACATGAACGGCTCGTTGCGGCGCAGCTTGTTCATGAAGACCAGGCGCAGGTGCGCGAGCAGGCGGTCTTCGATGTCGAATGTCCGCCCCTGGCTGCCGTAAACGAGTGATCCCACGAGCAGAGGGTACGTGCGGGGTATCGGCTAACTAATTCCGGTTAGCTAGCCGAACTAGTTTTCCCGCGCGCGGGGTGTAGGCACCGCGAGCGGGACTGTCAAGTGGGTGGGCGATCGGATGCCGCGCGGTCACACTCGGACCAGAACGACGGGAGTTGCCATGGTGCTGGATATGTCGCCGATCGCTCGCAAGCCGAGCTCCGTGCGTCTCGCGTCCGCGGACGCGCTGCGTCAGCTCCCGGCTCGTCGTCCGCAGCCGGCGCCGCCGGTCGAGTCGGGCGTGCGGTGGGAGCTCGTCGACGTCGATCGCTACGAGGTCCGCGAGGGCGAGGTCGTCCTCGGGTACGTCGACGTCGTCGGCGCCGTCTTCGTCGCGCTCGGCGGGCCCTGGTACTCCGCGAGCGTCGAGCTGCGCCAGACCCTGCGCTTCGACGAGGCCGTGCAGACGCTGCGGTCCGCGCGACGCCACTGAGCCGTGGATGCGGCATCCGGGCGCGGTTTCCGTAGGGTGATCGCATGATCCGCATCGCGACCGTCGGCACCAGCGTCATCACCGAGAGCCTCATCGGGGCGGTCTCGCGCACGCCCGGCGTCGAGGTCGTGGCGGTGTCGTCGCGCGACGACGAGCGCGCGCGTGCCTATGCCGACCGGGTCGGTGTGCGCGGCGCGTACGGCAGCCTCGATGCGCTCCTCGGGGCGGGCGAGGTGGACGCCGTCTACATCGCGTCGCCGAACTCGGTCCACGCCGAGCAGGTCGCGGCGGCGATCGACGCCGGCAAGCACGTGCTCGTCGAGAAGCCCGCGGTCGGCACGGCGGAGGAGTGGAACGCCCTCACGGAGCGTGCACGGCGTGCCGGGGTCGTCCTGCTCGAGGCGATGCGTTCGGCCTACGACCCCGGGCTCCACGCCGTGCGCGACGAGCTGGCGTCGCTCGGAGAGCTGCGGCGCGCGTCGCTCCACTACGCCAAGCGGTCGTCGCGCTACGACGCCGTGCTGGCGGGGGAGACTCCGAACATCTTCGATCCCGCGATGGGCGGCGGTGCCCTCGCCGATCTCGGCGTGTACGTCGTCCATGCCGCGATGCTGCTGTTCGGCGAGCCGGTCTCGGTGCGCGCCTCGTCGGTGCCGATCGCCACGGGCGTCGACGGGGCCGGGGTCGCCCTGCTGGAGTACCCGGGCTTCGTCGTGGACGTCTCGTACTCGAAGATCACGACCTCGACGCGTCCGAGCGAGATCGCGGGCGAGGTCGCGACGCTCGAGATCGATCACCTGCCGGGCCCGCGACGCCTGGTGCGCACGGGGGCCGACGGGTCGTCGTCGGAGCGCATGGTCGAGGGTGCGGCCGACTCCCTCGACGGCGAGGTCGCGCGCTTCGTCGAGCTCGTCGAGGAGCGGGGCGGGGCCGAGGAGGACCAGGCCCGCACGGCGGCGACGCTCCGCACGATCGAGCGCATCCGCGCCGTGCAGAGTCCGCGCTGAGGGGCTCCGAGGCGCGCACCGCGGCGGGGGGATGTCAAGGCCCTGGGATTTCGCCCCGCACCCGCGCAGTCTCGGGGCATGCACCACCAATCCGGACTCCGCTGGGATGAGATCGCCGAGAGTGCTTGGCGGGTGTGCGACCCTTCGCGTCCGGCATCCGACGCGGATGCCGTGATCGCGTATGTCGAGCAGCGCCGCGACGGGGCGTTCGAGGTCGTGTGGCTGTGCGGCTCGGCGGGCATGGAGGTGTTCGCCACGCTCGCGGAGGCGGAGAGCGCGGTCTCCCACCGGTACGCGGCCGCGCGCCGGGCGACGACGCCCGCCTCGACCAAGCCGACGCCGATCGCCCACCGCCCGCCGCTGTCGCCCGCCTGACGCGGCTAGGACTTAGGTCCCTGTTCTTCGCCGCCGACCTGCGAGATAGTTATGTGGTCAGACCACATACGAGAAGCTCGGATCCACAAGATCCGCAGCGGCAAGGAGACAGAAATGACCACGCACGCGGTCCACGCAGCCATCCCTCGCACGGAGGCTCGGACCCGCACCCAGGCGATCGCCCGCCAGGACGAGATCGTGACCTCGGTCGCCGGGCGCCGCACCCTCGCGGCACTGCGGTACGCCACCGGCTTCATCTTCCTCTGGGCGTTCCTCGACAAGCTGCTCGGCCTCGGATTCTCGACGCCGTTCGAGCGGGCGTGGATCAACGGAGGCACTCCGGCGCAGGGCTTCCTCAACAGCCCCGCGGTCACCGGCCCGCTGCAGCCGTGGTTCCAGGGCATGGCGAGCCCCCTCGCCGACGTGCTGTTCATGGGCGGCATGCTCGCGATCGGCCTCGCCGTCATGAGCGGCATCGGCCTGCGGGTCGCCGCGGTGGCGGGCAGCCTTGTGATGCTCCTGATGTACCTCGCCGAGTGGCCGTTCGCCTGGGGGGCCGGTTCCACGAACCCCCTCGTCGACTACCACATCGTCTACGCGGTCGCGCTGATCGTGATCGCCGTGCTCCACGCCGGCGACACCTGGGGCCTCGGCGCCATGTGGAAGAAGCTGCCTCTCGTGCAGCGCTTCCGGTGGCTCGTCTGACAGGCCGAGTCGCCCCGCGAAGGCGCGGACCCCTCCCCGGGGTCCGCGCCTTCGTCATGCGTGCGTCAGCGCGATGTCCGCGATGCGATCAGCGCCGCCTGGGTCCGCCGGCGGACGCCCAGCGCTCGCAGGATCGCGGTGACGTGGTTCTTCACGGTCTTCTCGGCCACGCCCAGTTCGCGGGCGATCTCGCGGTTCGACAGGCCGCGCGCGAGCAGGCGGAGCACCGCGCGCTGGCGGTTCGTGAGGTCGTCGTCGGGGGCGAGGTCGTGAACCGGGGCCGCGGTGGCGGCGGGGGCGTGGGGGCGCAGCGACGACGACCAGGGGTGCCCCGACGCGATGCGCCGCACGGCGTCGACGAGGTCGGCGGCCGAGATGTCCTTCGTCGCGAAGCCGCTCGCCCCGGCGGCGGACGCGGCGGCGCGGGCGTCCTCGTCGTCGACGGTGGACAGGACGAGGCACCGGAGGCGGGGGTGGATCGCTCGCAGGGCCGCGCAGACCTCCGCGCCCGTCCCGTCGGGGAGCGCTGCGTCGAGGACGGCGATGTCGGGCACCGTCACGGCGGCCCGGGCGTGAGCCTGCCGTGCCGTGGCGGCTTCGGCCACGACCTGCATCCCGGCGGCGGAGTCGATCGTGTCGGCGATGCCGCGGCGCGTGAGGTCGTGCGCGTCGAGGACCAGCACGCCGAGCATGGGCACCACGGTACCGGGGCGCTGGCTACGGTGGAGGGATGGATGAGCACCGGGCGGGCCCGCGTCGCAGCGAGCAGGCGCGGCTGGCCGTGCTCACGGCGGCGGCCGAACTGCTCGCCGAGGGCGGCTACGAGAACCTGACGATCGAGGCGATCGCGCGTCGTGCCGCCGTCGGCAAGCAGACCATCTACCGCTGGTGGTCGTCGCGCGCCGCGATCCTGGCCGAAGCCCTGCTCGAGGGCATGATCTTCCGGTATCAGCTCGCCGTGCGCGACACCGGCGATCTGCGCGGCGATCTGGCGGAGTGGATGCAGCGGATCTCGACGGTGCTCTCTTCGCCCGAGGGGCTCGTGCTCTTCCGTTCGCTGCTGGCCGCCACCACCGAGAACGCCGCGATCGGCACGCTGCTGAGCACGCAGCTCAGCGCCGACGGCGGGGTGCGCGCGCGCATCGTCGCGGCGGGCGACCCGGCCCTGCCGGCCGACGAGATCGGCGACGCGATCGCGGGCTGGATCGTCCTGCAGATGCTCGCGGGCACGCGCCCCACGCCCGACGGGATCCGGGCGCTCGTCGGCGTCCTCGTCCCGGGTTAGGCTTGTCGAGACGCCGCGTCTCGTCAACGCGCGCTCCCACCCTCGAAGGAGACCGTCCGTGGCCGAACTGCTGTACCGCCTGAGCAAGGGCGCCGCGCGCCGCGCGTGGCTCGTCATCGTCGCCTGGGTCGCCGTGCTCGGCCTCGCCGGGGGTGCGTTCGCCCTCGGATTCGGCGGCCTGTCGTCGAGCTTCGACATCCCCAACACGGCCTCGTCGAAGGTCACCGACCAGCTCGCCGACGAGCTGCCCGACTTCGCCGGCGCCGCCGGCACCGTCGTCTTCCACGCCGAGGACGGAGCGCTCACCGACGATCAGCGCGCCGCGATCTCGGACCTCGTCGCCTCGGCCTCGGGCCTGCCCGACGTTGCGACGGTCAACGACCCCTTCGCCTCCGAGGCCCAGCGCGCCGAGCAGGCGCAGCAGCTCGCCGACGGCCAGGCGCAGATCGCCGCGGCCCGCACGCAGCTCGACGACGGTCAGGCGCAGCTCGACCAGGGCACCGCTCAGCTCGAGGCCGGTCAGGCTCAGCTCGACGCCGCGCGCGCACAGCTCGAGGCGGCCGGTGCCCCCGCGGCGCAGCTCGGCGCCCTCGACGCGCAGCAGGCGCAGCTCGACGCCGGCCGTGCCCAGCTCGCCCAGCAGCAGCAGACCCTCGACGACGGTCGCGCCGAGCTCGAGTCGCAGGCCCGGACCGCCGATCTGGGCGCGCGTCTGCTCGCCCTCGCCGACGGCATCGGTCTCGTCTCAGCCGACGGCTCGACCGCGACCGTCAACGTCGCCTTCACGGTGCCCCGCCTCGAGCTCCCGCAGGACGCGAAGGACGCCGTCGTCGAGCACTTCACCTCGCAGCCCATCGACGGGGTCGAGGTCGGCTTCTCGACCGAGATCTCGCAGGGCGTGCCGAAGATCCTCGGCATCGGCGAGGTCGTGGGCGTCGTGATCGCGGGCATCGTCCTGCTCGTGATGCTCGGCAGCGTCATCGCCGCCGCGCTGCCGCTCGTGACGGCCATCGTCGGCGTCGCGGTGGGCGTGCTCGGGGTGCTGTCGTTGTCGGGCGTCGTGCAGATGGCCTCGGTCACCCCGATCCTCGGGGTGATGCTGGGTCTCGCGGTCGGCATCGACTACGCCCTGTTCGTCTTGAACCGCCATCGCAAGCAGCTGCTGCGCGGCGTCGAGCTGCACGAGTCGATCGGTCTCGCGGGCGGCACGGCGGGCAACGCCGTCGTGTTCGCCGGCTCGACGGTCATCGTCGCGCTCCTCGCCCTCAACGTCACCGGCATCCCGTTCCTCGGGCTCATGGGCACAGCGGGCGCCGTCTGCGTCGCGATCGCGGTGCTCATCGCGATCACGCTGCTCCCGGCCATCCTCGGTCTGCTCGGCCTGCGGGTGCTCAACCGCACGGCGCGCGGCCGCATCGGCCACGTCGACGCCGCCGCCCAGCCTGTCCGGGCGATGCCCACGTGGCGCGCCGTGACCACCTCTGTCGTGTCGGTCGTGCTGCTGCTGGTCGTGGCGATCCCCGCCCTCTCGATGCGCGTGGGCCTGCCCGACGGGGCCTCGGAGCCCGAGGGGTCGTACGGCCAGCGGGCCTTCGAGCTGACCGAGCAGGCGTTCGGGCCCGGCGCGAACTCGCCGCTGCTCGTCACCGCGACCCTCCCCGACGGCCTCGACGACGCCGGCCGCCTCGAGGCCCAGGTCGACGTCGCCGAGGCGATCGCCGCGCGCGACCACGTTGCGGCCGTCGCTCCCATCGCGGTCTCGGACAGCGGAGCGATCGCCGCGTTCCAGGTCATCCCCGACGCCGGTCCGAGCAGCGTCGAGACCGAGGAGCTCGTGCGCGACCTGCGCTCGCTGCCCCCCGTCGACGATGAGTACGCGCTCGGCGTCGCCGGCCAGGCCGCCATCAACATCGACATCTCCGAGGGGCTCGTCGGCATCCTGCCGATCTACCTCGCCGTCGTGGTCGGACTCTCGCTGATCATCATGATCGTCGTCTTCCGGTCGCTCGTCGTGCCGCTGATCGCGACGGGCGGGTTCATCCTGTCGCTGTTCGCGACCTACGGCGCCGTCGTCGCGGTGTTCCAGTGGGGCTGGGGTGCGGAGGTGATCGGTCTGCACACCACCGGACCGATCCTGAACTTCCTGCCGGTCATCCTCGTCGGAATCCTGTTCGGCCTGGCGATGGACTACCAGCTCTTCCTCGCCTCGGGCATGCGCGAGGCCTACGTCCACGGCTCCGACGCGCGACTCGCGGTCATGCAGGGCTTCCGCGCCGGACGCTCGGTCGTCCTGGCGGCGGCGCTCATCATGGTGTCGGTGTTCAGCGGGTTCATCTTCGCCGAGGCGACGATCATCCGCTCGATGGGCTTCGGGCTCGCCTTCGGCATCCTGATCGACGCTCTCGTCGTGCGGATGCTGCTGATGCCGGCCCTCATGCACCTGATCGGCCGCGGCGCGTGGTGGCTGCCCCGCTGGCTCGACCGCATCCTGCCCGACGTCGACGTGGAGGGCGCGAAGCTCGAGCGCACGCACCCGCACGTCTGACGAGCCCGCTCGCGCTCCACAGCTCGCGAATCAACCCGCTGCGCCCGAATCAATGGGATGCAGCGGGTTGATTCGCGTGCAGGAGGTTGACTCGCGGGCTGGGGCTGGGGTCGGGCGGGGTCAGAACGCTTCGAGATCGGCGCGCAGGCCCCGGCCGGTGTGCTCCGTGCGCAGGATGCCGCGGCGGCGCAGCACCGGCACGAGCTCGTCGAGCGCGCGGTGGATCGTCACGGGGTGCAGGTCGCCCGAGAAGATGAGGCCGTCGTTGTCGGCGTCGTCGCCGAGCGCCTGGATGACGTCGGCGATCTCCTCGGCCGTGCCGACCGTGCCGCCCGCCCCGTCGGTGACGCGGCCGAGCCGCGCCTTGCCGGCGAGGATGTCGCGCAGGGGCGCCTCGGAGAAGTCGGCGAAGCGCCCGAGCAGGCCCTTGATGGTGCCCTTCGAGACGTGGTCGCCGAAGATCCCGGGATCGAGCGGACGGTCGAGGTCGAGCGCCGTGAGGTCGGTCTCGAGGTCGCTCGACCAGGCCTCGGCCACCTCGACCAGGGTCGCCTCGTCGGGCTGCCGGGAGGCCGCGACGATCCGCTCGGCCTCGTCGGTCGAGCTCGCCACGATCGGTTTGAAGACGAAGAACGTCTTGATCGCGTCGGCGTCGCGGCCGGCGGCGATCGCGGCCTCGCGTACGCGCGACCGATAGGCGCGGATGCTCGCGGGGTCGAGGTTGGACAGGGCGAGCTGGATCTCGGAGTTCGCCCCCGCGAAGCCGATGCCGCGGGGCGAGCCGCCGGGCGAGGCGACGATCGGGTCGCCGGCCGGCAGCGGCTCGGCGTTGAGGGGACCGTCGAACGAGAAGTACTCGCCGCGGTGCTGCACGGCGTGGATCTTCGAGCCGTCGGCGTAGATCTGGGTGTCGGGGTCGGCGATGAGGGCGTCGTCGTCCCAGCTGTGCCACAGCAGCCGCAGGGCGTCGAGCCACTCCTGCGCGCGGTCGTAGGCGGCGTCGTGCCCGAGCCGCTCGGTGCCGAAGTGGTGGGCGGAGCCGACGTCGGTGACGACGTTGAGCCCGAGCCGGCTCGAGCTCAGGTGCTGCAGCGACGCGAACTGGCGGGCCGCGAGGTACGGCGGCCAGGCGGCGGGGTTGACGGTGGGGATGACCCCGAGGTGCTGCGTCGCGGCGAAGAGGTAGGGCGCGAGGGTCCAGGGGTCGTGCTTGGGGCCGCCGTAGGCCTTCCGCACCCGCAGGCCCAGGGTCTCGGGGGTGATGCCGACCGACAGGGCGTCCTCGATCAGCACGAAGTCGAACCCGGCCTGCTCGAGCTCGCGTGCCGAGTGCTGGTACAGGTCGGGCTTCTGCCACGGCCAGTTCCAGCGCTGATACGGCCGAGCCCAGCCGTGGGGGCCGAAGCCGCGGGAGAGGAACCAGCCGAAGTGCTGCGTGCGGGTCATGCCGACACCGCCTCGTCGACGGCGGCGGCGCGAGCCGCGGCGAGACCGAGCTCGAGGTCGGCACGCAGGTCGTCGACGTCTTCGAGCCCGATCGACAGGCGCAGCAGCCCCGGTCCGATGCCGATGCGCTCGAGGTCGTCGTCGTCGCGGTGCGCGTGCGTCGTCGTCCCCGGGTGGAGCACGAGCGAGCGGACGTCGCCGAGGTGGGTCATGGGGGTGAACAGGCGGACGGCGGTGGTGAACGCCTCGGCGGCGGAGCGGCCGCCCGTGAGGGTCACCGAGAACAGCGCGCCCTGCCCGAGCGGAAGCAGGCGGGCCGCCAGGTCGTGGTCGGGGTGGGAGGTCAGGCCGCTGTAGTCGACGCCCGCCACCTCGGGGCGCTGCTCGAGCCAGGCGGCAAGATCGGCCGCCGTGCGCGACTGGCGCTCGACCCGCAGCGACAGCGTCTCGACGCCCTGCAGCAGCAGGAACGCGTTGAGGGGCGAGGGGGAGGGGCCGAATCGCATCGCGACGCGTCGCGCCGCGTCGAGGAAGGCGCGTTCGCCGGACCGCTCGACGAAGGTGCGGCCGTCCGGCCCCGTCTCGACGGCGATCTGACGGAAGCGGCCGGGGGTCGCATCCCACGCGAACCGGCCGGCGTCGACGACGATGCCGCCGAGGGCGGTGCCGTGCCCCGCGAGGAACTTCGACGCCGAGTGCACGACGATGTCGGCGCCGAGCTCGAGGGGGCGCAGCAGGTACGGCGTGGCGAGCGTCGAGTCGACGACGAGCGGGATGCCGTGACGGTGGGCGATCTCGGCGACGAGGGGGATGTCGAGGACGCCGCCGCGCGGGTTCGCGATCGACTCCGCGACGAGCGCGCGCGTGTGCGGGCCGATCGCCGCCTCCCATGCCGCCGGATCGCGCGGGTCGTCGACGAAGTCCGTCGTGATGCCCAGGCGCTGGAGGTCGGACCGCAGCAGCTCGCGGGTGCCCTCGTAGATCGCGGATGCCGCGACGATGTGGTCGCCCGCCTCGAGGATCGTCAGCAGCGCGGTGGTCGTCGCGGCCTGCCCGCTGCCGACGAGGAGCGCCCCGATGCCGCCCTCGAGGTCGGCGATGCGGCGCTCGGCAGCGGCGGCGGTGGGGTTTCCCACGCGCGTGTAGCTGAAGCCCGTGTCGGGATCGGCGAAGCGCGCCTCACCGTCGCCGATGTCGTCGAACTCGAAGCCGGCCGTCAGGTAGATGGGCGTCGCGCGCGAACCGTGGGCGTCGTACCCGCGCGCGCCGGCGTGGAGCTGACGCGTCGCGAAGGCCAGGGGTGCAGCGGTGGTGTCGGGAGCGGGCATGGCCCACACGGTACGGCGCATCGCCGGCTCCCGGCGACGCGGCTGTCATGCGGGGTCATCCGCGCGTCGTCGTGTGGGTCGCCGTGTGTTCTCGCGTTTCCGTGTGTTTCGCGGCGCCCGTGCTCTCGGGGGCGGGCGCGGTGAGCATGGGAGCATGTCCCCTCTCGTGAGCGTCGATGCCCTCGCCGACGAGATCGCCGCGGGCGCGCCGATCCGTCTGCTCGACGTGAGGTGGCGGCTCGACCGGGCCGAGGGGCGCCCGGACTACCTCGCGGGGCACCTGCCGGGCGCCGTCTACGTCGATCTCGAACGCGAACTCGCCCAGCCCGGGCGCCCCGAGCACGGGCGGCATCCGATCCCCGATCGCCGGGGAATCGAGGCCGCCGCGCGGCGGTGGGGCGTCAACACGGGCGACCGCCTCGTGGCGTACGACGACAACGACGGCGTCGCCGCGGCACGCGCGTGGTGGCTGCTGAGCCGTCACGGCCTGGACGTGCGCGTGCTCGACGGCGGCTTCCGTGCCTGGATCGCGGCGGGTCGCCGGCTCGAGCGCAGCGATCGCGCGGCCGTCGCCGGCTCGGTCGTGCTCGGCGAGGGAGCGGGCGGTCTGGCCGACATCGACGAAGCCGCGCTCGCACCGACCCGCGGGGTGCTCCTCGACGTCCGTGCACCGCAGCACTATCGCGGTCAGGTACCGGGGCCCGACCCCGTGGCCGGGCACATCCCGGGTGCCGTCAACCTCCCCGCGGTCACCCACATCGCGGCGGGAGGGCGGATGCGCGAGCCCGGCGAGATCCGGGCGGCGCTCGCGGCCGTCGGCATCGACGAGACGACCGAGGTCGTCATCTCGTGCAGCTCGGGCATCGCCTCGGCCCACACGGCGCTCGCCTTCGCGGTCGCCGGCTACCCGAACGCGCGAGTGTTCGCCGGGTCGTGGAGCCGGTGGGCCCAGGAAGCCGGTCGGCCGGTGGCGGTGGGGCCGAGCCCGGCGTCGTCGATCGGAGTCGTCTGAACGACGAGTCGCGCTCAGGCCTCGAGGGCGGAGTCCTCGCTCAGGCGGTGCCAGGTGCGGTTGTGGTAGACGAGAGCGTCGCCATGGCCGCCGGGCTCGACGTCGCGCTCGACGTGAGACTGCAGGGCGTGACCGGCGATGACGATGGACCCGCCCGCGTCCATGCGCGACACGACCGCGCAGCGCACCCACGCGCGGACGCCGCGATAGACCGGTTCGCCCGTCGTCAGACGCGACCAGCTCGACGTGTCGGCGAAGCGGTCGACCCCGCTCGTGGCGCCGAGCTTCGCGAGAGCGAGGTCGTCGGCGTCGAGGAGGTGGACGACGACGGTCTCGGCCGCCGCGAGGACGGGGGAGGACGACGACTGGGCCGAGACGGAGAAGACCAGCAGCGGCGGGTCGGCGCTCACCGACGACACCGAGGTCGCGGTGAGCGCGACCGGGCCGGTGCCGGCATCGGCGGTGATGACGGCGACGCCGCCGGGATGCCCGCGAAACAGCGTCTTGAACTCGTCGGCGGAGAGCGAGGCTCCGAGGTGGCGCGAGGGGTGCTCGGCGGACGGGTCGAGGTTCGGCTGCGACATGATCACGAGGGTAGTAACCGCGAGGGCCGCCGAGATGTTCCGTGACCGCGAGAGACGGATGATGACGGCGTGTGACGTGCCTACGATGGGCGTCGACCCGAGGAGGATCCCGTGACGACCGATCCCGACGACGGCTGGCGGCGACGCTACGGCGCGGTGCCGCCCGATGCGGCCCTGCCGCGCAACGCCGTGCTCGACCTGCTCTACCGTCACCGGTCGGTGCGCCGGTTCGTCCCGGGCGAGGTCGACGATGCGGCCGTGACGGCGATCGTTGCAGCGGCGCAGTCGGCGTCGACGAGCTCGAACCTGCAGGCCTGGTCGGTGGTCGAGGTGCGGGCGTCCGAGCGGCTCGACGCGCTCGCCCGGCTCGCCGGCGATCAGGACTTCATCCGGCGCGGCGGGGTCTTCCTCGTCTTCGTGGCCGACTGGGCGCGCGCCGGCGAGCTCGCGCGCCGTGCCGGTTCGCGGGCCGACGCCGTGAGCTACATGGAGAGCACGATCGTCGGTGTCGTCGACGCGGCCCTCGCCGCGCAGAACGCAGTGGTCGCCGCCGAGTCGCTCGGTCTCGGGGCGGTGTACGTCGGCGCGGTGCGCAACAACCCCGAGCAGATCGCCGAACTGCTGGGGCTGCCCGCGGGCGCGTTTCCGGTGTTCGGGGTGGTGATCGGCCATCCCGATCCCGACGACCCGGCCGGCGTCAAGCCGCGTCTGCCGCAGACGGTGGTCCGTCACCGCGAGACGTACCGGCTCCCCGACGACGCCGAGATCGCGGCCTACGACGAGGCCGTGACGCAGTACTACCGCACGCAGGGAGATGCGCGCGGCTGGCTGCGCAACGCGATCGCGCGGGTGCGCGATGCCGCGAGTCTGCACGGCCGCGAGACCATGCGCGACTCCCTGACCCGTCGCGGCCTGCCGTCGCGCTGAGGACGCCGGGGGTGGTGCGCGTGCGCCGTTCGCTCGACACCCGCGGGCGCGTCGCCTAGGGTGGACCGCGTGCAGACCTGTCGCTGTTGTCGCTGAGTGCCCCCGGCACCCCTTCGTCGACCCGCCCGCACCCGCGCCTCTGAGCGCGCGGACATCCTGAGGACACCCTCGTGCGTTACGCAGAGAACATCGCCGACCTCGTCGGCAACACCCCGCTCGTCCGGCTGAACCGCGTCACCGCCGGTATCGAGGCGACGGTGCTCGCGAAGATCGAGTACTTCAACCCCGGCAGCTCGGCGAAGGACCGCATCGCCGCGCGGATCGTCGACGCCGCGGAGCGCGACGGGCTGCTGCGCCCCGGCGGCACGATCGTCGAGCCCACCAGCGGCAACACCGGCGTCGGCCTCGCCCTCGTCGCCCAGCAACGCGGGTACCGGATGGTGTTCGTCGTGCCCGACAAGTTCGCCGGCGAGAAGGTCGCGGTGCTGCGGGCCTACGGCGCCGAGATCGTCATGACCCCCACGAGCGTGCCGCCCGAGCATCCGGACTCGTACTACAGCGTCTCCGACCGGCTCGCCCGCGAGATCCCCGGGGCCTTCAAGCCCAATCAGTTCGCGAACGCGAACGGCCCGCGCGCCCACTACGAGACGACGGGTCCGGAGATCTGGCGCGACACGGGCGGCGCGATCACCCACTTCGTCGCCGGGGTCGGCACCGGCGGGACCATCACGGGCACGGGCCGCTACCTGCGCGAAGCGTCGCGCGGGGCGGTCACGATCGTCGGCGCCGATCCGGCCGGTTCGATCTACAGCGGCGAGGTCGGGTCGTACCTGGTCGAGGGCGTCGGCGAGGACTTCTGGCCCGAGACCTTCGACCCGTCGGTCGTCGACCGGTACGAGCGCGTCGACGACCATGCGTCCTTCGCGATGACCCGCCGCCTGGCGCGCGAGGAGGGTCTGCTCGTGGGCGGGTCGTCGGGCCTGGCCGTCGTCGCGGCGCTGCGGACCGCACGCGGCCTCGGACCCGACGACGTCGTGGTCGTGCTGCTGCCCGACCACGGTCGCGGCTACCTCTCCAAGATCTACGACGACGATTGGCTGCGCGCACGCGGCTTCGCCGATCTCGTCGACACCCCCCGCCACGAACCCCAGGAGCGACGCATGACCACCCACGAATCCGCCCGCGGTCTCGCGAGCCTCGCCGTGCACGCCGGGCAGGACCCCGATCCCGCGACCGGCGCGGTCATCCCGCCGGTCCACTTCTCGACGACGTTCGCCCAGGACGGTATCGGCGGTCTCCGCGCCGGCTACGAGTACGGGCGGTCGGGCAACCCGACCCGCACCGCTCTGCAGACCCAGCTGGCCGCGCTCGAGGGCGGCGCCCACGCCTTCTCGTTCGCCTCGGGCCTCGCCGCCGAGGACGTGCTGCTGCGCGCTGCGCTCGCTCCGGGCGACGAGGTGCTGCTCGGCAACGACGTCTACGGCGGCACGCACCGCCTGATCGCCCGGGTGCTCGCACCCTGGGGGGTCAGGCTGCGCGTGGTCGACATGAGCGACCTCGCCGCCGTGCGCGCCGCTGTCGCCGAGCGCGCGCCGCGCGTGCTGTGGGTCGAGACGCCGTCGAACCCGTTGCTGCGGATCACCGACATCGCGGGTCTGGCAGCCCTGGGCCACGAGGCCGGAGCGCTCGTCGTGGTCGACAACACGTTCGCAACACCCGCCCTGCAGCGTCCGCTCGGACTCGGCGCCGACGTCGTCGTGCACTCGACCACGAAGTACCTCGGCGGTCACTCCGACGTCGTCGGCGGGGCGCTCGTGCTCGACGACGACGCGCTCGCCGAGAAGATCGGCTTTCTGCAGTACGCCGCCGGGGCGGTGTCGGGCCCGATGGACGCCTGGCTCACGACGCGCGGGATCAAGACGCTCGACGTCCGGATGCAGCGTCACAGCGAGAACGCCGGCGCGATCGCGCAGTTCCTGGCCGGTCACGAGCGGGTGGCGCAGGTGTTCTACCCCGGGCTCGCCTCGCACCCGGGGCACGAGCTCGCCGCGACCCAGATGAGCCGGTTCGGCGGCATGCTCTCGCTCGCCCTCGAATCGGGTGACGCGGCGCGCCGCTTCGCGGAGTCCACGCGTCTGTTCCAGCTCGCGGAGTCCCTCGGCGGCGTCGAATCGCTCGTGAACTACCCCGATGCGATGACGCACGCGTCGGTCCGGGGCACCGAGGCGGCCGTGCCCGTCGAGGTCGTGCGCCTCTCGGTGGGCATCGAGTCGGTCGACGACCTGCTCGCCGACGTGGAGCAGGCCTTGCGCTGACAGCACCCCGCCCGGGGCGTCACCCGCGACGGAAGAGCCCGCGCCGGCGGGGCGCGTGTTCGACGGCGGATGCCGCGGACGCGGCGGCATCCGCTCGACGCTGCCGCCACGCGGCGACCTCGGCCTCGACGTCGCGCGTGGGCGTGACGACCGGCGGGCCGCCCTGCAGCTGACGGCGCGCGTCGACGACGCGGCGGTTGAAATCCGCGACGTACTCGCGCAGATCCTCTTCGCGTGTGAGCGCGTCGGCCCGTCGCTCGAACTCGGCGTGCTCGGTGCGCAGCGTCAGGGCGGGCGGGCCGAGCCCGGTGAGCTTTTCCTCGCGGATCTTGCGTTTGATCCACCAGTCCGGGTCGTGGTGGGCCCCGAGGTCCGCGATGGGCTTGCCGGCTCCGGGCAGGTCGTCGAAGTCGCCGCGGCGGATGGCCTGTTGGATCGTGGTCTCGATGTAGGCGGCGCGTTCGCGGGCGCCCGGCGGCAGGGTGGGGCTCGCAGCGGGCGGGTCGGTCGGGGCATCGTCGCTCATGTCGTCCTCCGTCCCCAGGGTAGGGGAGCGCGCTGGAGGCGGGCCGACCGGGCCCGGTGACGCGAGAGAATGGATCAATGCCCGCTGCCTCGGATTCCGCTCCCGACCGCCGCGTCCAGTGGCGCCGCGAGGCGGTCGAGGTCGGGCGCAGCCTCGCCCGATTCGGCCCGTCTCCCGGTCCGAGATGGCATCTGGGTCTGCAGGCCGCGGTCGCGATGGCGCTGCCGGTCGTCGCGCTCTCGGCGCTCGGGCTCGAGAGTCTCGCCCTCCTCGCGGCGACGGGCGCGTTCGCGACGCTCTACGGCGGCCGACTCGCACCGCGCGAGCGGGCGGCGTTCGTTCCGATCGTGGCGGTGGTGCTGTGGCTCTTCGCCGCCGCGGGGGTCGCTGCTGCCGCACTCGGAGCTGTCGCGGTCGCGGTGGGCACGATCGTCGTCGCGATCGCGGCATCCGCTCTCGTGTTCGCCCGGTCGGTGGGGCCGCCCGGGCCGCTGTTCGCCGTGCTCGTGTTCGGACTGTCGGCTCACATCGTCGTCCCGCGCGGGCACGCGGGCGTGGACCCCGTGCTCTACCTGAGCGTGGTCGCGGCCTCTCTCGCTTTCGCGTGCGTCGTGACGCTCGCGCCGCTCGTGCGGCGGCGCCACCGCATCGAGCCGCGGCGCCCGCTCGGCGTGCTCTTCCCCGCGGCGCATCGCGAACGCGAGGCGCGCACACTGATCGCCCGGACCGCAGCGGTCGCCGTCGTCGGAACGGCGGCGTCACTCGTCGTCGATCCCGAGCGCGCCTACTGGATCGTCGGGGCCGGCATCGCCGTCATCGGGGTCAGCGCGAGCCGGCGGGTCGCCCTCTCGCGCGGAATCCACCGCGCCCTCGGTACCGCTGCGGGCGCGGTCGTGTACCTCGGGCTCGCGTTCGCGCCGTTGACCGGCATCGTGCTGGGGGTCGTGCTGGGGGCGCTGCAGTTCGTCGTCGAGCTCGTGGTCGTCCGCCACTACGCGCTCGCTCTGGTGTTCATCACTCCGCTCGTGCTTCTCATTCTGGGAGCGGCCGGTGCGGGCGGGGCGGAGCTGGCGGCGGAGCGCGTGCTCGACACCGCCGTCGGTGCGCTGCTGGGCACCCTGAGCAGTCTCATCGTCGTCCCGGGGTCGGCACGGGAGCAGCGCCCGGCCTGACGTCGCGATCATCGGATACTCGGTATGTATATACTCGCAAACTACATACCCGGTATGTGAAAGGACGATCGTGTCGGTACGACTGAGCCTGCTGGCCATCCTCGATCAGGGCGCCTGCTACGGCTATCAGCTGCGGGCGGAGTTCGACCGTCGCACCGGGTCGACCTGGCCGCTCAACGTCGGCCAGATCTACAACACGCTCGACCGGCTCGAGCGCGACGGCTTCGCCGAGAAGGGCGCGGTCGACGAGCAGGGTCATGTCTACTGGCAGATCACGGATGCCGGACGCGCCGAGGTCGCCTCGTGGCTCAGCTCGCCCGTCGAGCGGGCGTCGGGCACGCGTGACGAGCTCGCGATCAAGCTCGCGGTCGCGGCGACCCTTCCCGGGGTCGACGTCTCGGAGGTCATCCAGGCGCAGCGTCGGGCGTCGCTCGGGCAGCTGCAGGAGCTGAACCGCGCGAAGTACGCGGGGGCGAACCCCGAGGGGCCCGAAGAGCTCGCCTGGTCGCTCGTCGTCGACTCGATGATCTTCGCCGCCGAGGCCGAGGTGCGCTGGCTCGACCACAGCGAGCAGCGCCTGCGCCGCCAGCCGCACCACGACATGGCGCTCGAGCTGTCGACCGACAAGCCCAAGCGCGGCCGGCCGGCGAAGGCGTAGATCCGACCGGCGCACCGCCATCACGCGAGCCGTGGCGGTCGCCGCGCTCGGCGGCGCCGACTTCTCTCGCCTCAACCGCGCGGTGGGGCGCTCGACTCGCGCACGACGAGCTCGGCGTAGCGTTCGGGCGCCGGCGGCACGGGGGTGCGCTCGATGCGTGCGACGAGCTCGTGCACGGCGTGGCGCCCGGTCTCGGCGAAGTCGTTGCGGACGGTGGTCAGCGGCGGGTCGAAGTACGCCGCCTCGGGGATGTCGTCGACCCCGACGACGCTGATGTCGTCGGGGACGCGCAGACCACGCCGCTTGAGTGCGAGCATGGCGCCGAGCGCCATCTGGTCGTTCGAGGCGACGACCGCGGTGCTCGAGACGGGGCCGGCCTCGATCGCCGCGTAGCCCGATCCCGGGGACCAGTCTCCGTAGCGGGTCGGCTCGACCTCGAGGCCGTGGGCGGTGGCCGCCGCGAGGAACGCGCGCTCGCGACCCCGAGCCGACGACCAGTTCCTCGGGCCGGAGATCAGCAGCAGCCGACGGTGGCCGATCTCGGCGAGGTGGGCGACGAGCGCCTGCATCCCCGACTCGGAGATGCCGCGGGCGTCGTCGCTCTCGCGCTCGATGACCACCGGGACGTCGAACCTCGCAGCGGCGACCGCATCGCGCATCTCGTCGGTCGAGACCAGGGCGAGGACGCCGGCGAGGCTCCGACTGGTCAGCTGCTCGAGGGCGTCGTCGATCGCGTGGGGGTTGTGGAGGTCGACCGAGACGAGGTCGAGCACGTATCCCGCGTCGCGTGCCGCCGCCGCCGCGCCCTCGGCGATACGACTCGGTCCCACCTGAGCGGTCTCGTGCGTGAGGGCGCCGATGCGATGGGACCGCCCCGACTTGAGGCTTCGAGCCGACATGTTCGGGCGGTACTCGAGGTCGGCGAGCGCCCGCTCCACGCGCTGGCGCGTCGCCGGACGGATGCCCTCGTAGCCCTGGAGGAAGCGGCTGACGGTCTGATGCGAGACCCCCGCGGCCGCGGCGACGTCGTAGATCGTCGCCGCACGGCGGCCACCTCCGTCGGTGAGATCCGTCGTCGACGTCATCGTCGCCTCCCTCTGGTCCGGCTCGGGCCGATTCGCTCTTGACAACCCATGTTATCGGCAACATAGTTAGTGCCCGACGGGATTGTTATCGGAAACATCGGAGTTTCCGATTCCCGCGACGACGGAGTCCCATGACCACGCGACCGAGCCATCGACCCCGCGGCATCCTCTTCGGAGCCGCCTACTACGCGGAGTACCACCGCGACGAGCGCCTCGAGGTGGACTTCGATCTCATGGTCGAGGCCGGTTTCACCGTGATCCGGGTCGGGGAGTCGGTGTGGTCGACCTGGGAGCCGCGCGACGGCGAGTTCGACCTCGACTGGCTGCAGCCGGTGCTCGATGCGGCGCACGCACGCGGCATCGCCGTGATCCTGGGCACTCCGACGTACGCGGTGCCGCCGTGGCTGCAGAGCGCTCACCCCGAGATCGCCGGCGAGACCCGCACCGGAGCGTCGATCCCCTGGGGCGGACGTCAGGAGGTCGACTTCACGCACCCCGCGTTCCGCTTCCACGCCGAACGCGTCATCCGCGCCGTGGTCGGCCGGTACGTCGGGCACCCCGCCGTGATCGGCTTCCAGGTCGACAACGAGCCGGGACTCCATCTGCTGCACAATCGCGGCACGTTCCGCCGGTTCGTCCGCCGCCTCGCCGCCCAGTACGGCGACGTCGAGACGCTCAACCGCGAATGGGGGCTGACCTACTGGTCGCACCGTATCGCCGACTGGTCCGAGCTGTGGACGCCCGACGGCAACACGCTCCCCGAGTACGACCTGGCCTGGCGGCGATACCAGGCCGACCTCACGACCGAGTTCATCGCCTGGCAGGCCGACATCGTGCGCGAGTACGCCGCTGCCGAGCAGTTCGTCACCACGTGCGTCGCCTATCCGCGGCCGGCCCTCGCGGACGACGAGCTCGTGCGCGCCCTCGACATCACCGCCGGCAACCCGTACTACGCGATGCAGGACCACCTCGACGCCGCGCTGACGCTGCCGGCGGTCACCCCCTGGACGACGAGCGGGATGCCGGGGCTGTTCCGTCAGGCCGATCGTCTGTTCTCGTCGAAGCAGTCGCGCTTCCTCGTCACCGAGACGGACGCGCAGGCGATCGGCGGGCCCGAGTTCAACCTGCCGCCCTATCCCGGGCAGCTCGCGCAGGCCGCGTTCGCACTCATCTCGCGGGGTGCCGCGATGATCGAGTACTGGCACTGGCACACGCTGCCCTACGGCACCGAGACCTATTGGGGCGGCGTCCTTCCCCACAGCCTGCAGCCCGGGCGCATCTACCGCGAGGTCGGCGAGCTCGGCGCGCAGCTGCGCGCCATCGGTGGAGCCCTCGACGGCTTCGAGCCGGATGCGGACGTCGCGCTGCTCTGGTCGAACGAGAGCCGCTTCGCCCTGGAGTTCTCGCCTCCCCTCGTCGATGCGGCCGGCGCCGCTGACCCGGCCTCGTACACGCGAGTGTTCGACGCGTTCCACCGGGGCGTCGTCGACGCCGGCGCCCAGGCGCGCATCCTCCACCCCGCGCAGGCGCGCCGGCTGGGAGCCGCCGCCCTCGCCGAGCAGTATCCCGTGCTCATCGCCCCGGCCCTGTACGTCGCCACCGACGATGACCTCGCCTTGCTCCGCGACTACGCGCACGCCGGCGGACGTCTCGTCCTCGGCATCCGCACCGGCTACGCCGATGCCGAGGGGCGGGCGCGCATCGAGCCGGCGCCGCCGCGGCTGACCGAGGCCGCGGGCGTGTCGTACGAGGAGTTCTCGAACCTGCGCGAGCCGGTCGCCCTGCGGGGCGGGGGCGGCGCCGCGGATGCCGGCGTGCTGCCCGCGGGCGCGGCCGCGACGCTGTGGGCCGATGGCCTCGTTGCGCACGACGCCGACGTCGTGGCGGTCTACGACCACCCCTGGTTCGGCGCCTTCGCTGCCGTGGCGCACCGGAGTCACGGGGCCGGCTCCGTCACGACCGTGGGCACCGTCCCGACGCCCGAGCTGGCCGCCGCGATCGTCTCGCGTCTGGTCGAGAGCCCGATCGCCGACGAGCTGGCGCCGGACCGGCAGCTCCCGGTGACCGTCGCCTCGGGGCGGCTCGATGGCGGGGGTCGCGCCTGGTTCGTTTTCAACTGGGGATGGGAGCCGCAGCGCCTCACGCTGGCGGTGCGCGTCACGGATGCCGTGTCGGGCGAGGCCTTCGCCCCCGGCCATGAGCTCTCACTACCGGCCTGGTCGGCGCAGACCCTGCTGCAGCAGTGAGCCACCGAGGGATCGCACGATCCGAACAATCACAGGAGGAAACCATGAGGAACACCCGGAGGGCAGCGACGACGGTGCTCGGCGGTGCCGTCGTGCTGGGCCTGGTGCTGACCGGCTGCAGTGCAGGCTCGACCGACGGTTCGTCGTCGGGCGAGAAGGTCACGCAGGAGCAGATCGACCAGGCGATGACCACCCCGACCGAACTGACGTTCTGGACGTGGGTGCCCGACATCGAGGACGAGGTCAAGCTGTTCGAGGAGAAGTACCCCGCCATCACGGTGAAGGTCGAGAACGTCGGGCAGGGCCTGCCGCATTATCAGAAGCTCCGCAGCGCCGTCGAGGCGGGGGAGGGCGGGCCGGATGTCGCGCAGATCGAGTACCAGTACATCCCCTCGTTCGTCCTCGGCAACTCGCTGCTGGACCTCGCGCCCTACGGCGCCGACGACCTGTCGGGCGACTACGTGTCGTGGGCGTGGAACCAGGTCTCGCCCGGTGAGCAGGTCTGGGCGATCCCGCAGGACGTCGGCCCGATGGGCAACCTGTACCGCGAGGACATCCTGGCCCAGGCGGGCATCACCGAGCCGCCGGCGACCTGGCAGGAGTACGCCGACGCGGCGGCCGCGGTCAAGTCGTCGACCGGGTCGTACATCTCGAACCTCGGTGCGACGCAGGCCGGGCAGATGATCGGCTTCTTCTGGCAGGCGGGCGTGAAGCCCTTCGGCTACGACGGGGCGGAGACGGTCACGATCGACGTCAACAGCGATGGTGCGAAGAAGGTCGCCGACTACTGGACCGACCTCATCCAGCGCGACCTCATCTCCACCGACGTCGACTTCAACGACGCCTGGTACCAGGGACTCGCGAGCGGGAAGTACGCGGGGTGGCTGACGGCCGCCTGGGGGCCGGTGTTCCTCCAGGGCACCGCTGAGGGCACCTCGGGCCTATGGCGGGCGGCGCCGCTGCCGCAGTGGGCGGCGGGCGAGAACGTCTCGGGCAACTGGGGCGGTTCGTCCGATGCCGTGCTGGCCAACAGCAAGAACCCGATCGCCGCCGCCATGCTCGCCCAGTTCGTCAACCACGACGAGACCTCAGCGATGCAGCTCGCGACGCAGCAGTTCCTGTTCCCGCCGCAGACCTCGGTCCTGCAGGACCCGACCTTCGTCGGTCAGCAGTCGGAGTTCTACGGCGGCCAGGAGGTCAACAAGCTGTTCGCCGAGATCTCGGACACCGTCGACACCGACTTCCAGTGGCTTCCGTTCATGGACTACGTGTACTCGAGCTACGAGGAGACCGTCGGCTCGGTCATCTCCAGCCGCGGAGACATCTCCGCCGCCCTCGACACCTGGCAGGACCAGCTGGTGTCGTACGCCGAAGCCCAGGGCTTCACCGTCAAGTGAGCACGCGGGGGCCCGGCGCAGGCCGGGTCCCCGCCTCTTCCAGGAGCACCATGTCGACCACTCGGACCTCCACCGTCACCCGGGCCGCGCGCGCGACCCGGCCCGCCACCGCCCCGCCCGCGCGACGCTCGACCGCGGTGCGGCGGCAGCATCGCGCGGCCTACCTCTTCGTCCTGCCGTTCTTCGTCGTCTTCATCGCGATGCTCGTCGTTCCCCTCGTCTACTCGGGGTACCTGAGCCTGTTCGAGCGGCGCCTCATCGGCGGCGAGAGCTTCGTGGGCCTCGCGAACTACCTGCGGGCCTTCGCCGACCCAAATTTCTGGGCGGGCCTCGGGCGGGTCGGCACCTTCCTCGTCGTCCAGGTGCCGATCATGCTCGGCCTCGCCCTGTTCTTCGCCCTCGCGCTCGACAGCGGGCGGGCCCGCGGTTCGCGGACGGCGCGCCTGCTGATCTTCATGCCCTACGCGGTGCCCGCGGTGATCGCGACCCTCATGTGGGGGTATCTGTACGGACCGGACTTCGGGCCGCTCGCGCAGATCGCCCGGTCGGTCGGACTCGGCACGCCGAACTTCCTCTCGCCCGACAACATCCTCGGGTCGATGATGAACATCGTCACGTGGGAGTTCGTCGGCTACAACATGATCATCATGTACGCGGCGCTGCGGGCCATTCCCGCCGAGCTCTACGAGGCCGCCGAGATCGACGGCGCGGGACAGTTCCGCACCGCGTGGAGCATCAAGATCCCCGCCATCCGGCCGGCGATCATGCTCACGGTGATCTTCTCGGTGATCGGCTCGTTCCAGCTGTTCAACGAGCCGAGCCTGCTCAACGCCGTGGCGCCCGACGCGATCACGAACTCGTTCACCCCGAACTACTACGCCTACAACCTCGCGTTCATCAACCAGGAGTTGAACTACGCGGCAGCCATCGCCTTCCTGCTCGGACTCGTCATCGCCGTCGTGTCGTACATCGTGCAACTGGGCGAGCAGCGCCGGGAACGCCGCGAACGGAAGGGATCGGCATGACCGCTCTCGAGACCCGCGCCATCGTCACGGGGCGCCCGCAGCGCGCCGGTCGTCGTGTCCGCGCCTACGCGCCCGAGCGTCGTCGCAGCTGGCTGCTGACGATCGTGCTGTGGGCGTGCGTCGCCTACTTCCTTCTCCCGCTGTGGTGGCTCACGGTCGCCTCGACGAAGGACACCTCCGCGCTGTTCTCGTCGTTCGGGCTCTGGTTCGCCCCGGACTTCTCGTTCTTCGACAACCTCGCCGAGCTCTTCACCGTGCGCGGGGGGCTGTTCAGTCGATGGATGCTGAACACGGTGGTCTATGCGGGAGCCTCGGCGATCGGGGCGACGCTGCTGTCGGCGATGGCCGGGTACGCGTTCGCGAAGTACCGGTTCCCCGGCGACAGGGCTCTGTTCAGCATCACCCTCGGCGCGATCATGATCCCGCTGACGGCGCTCGCGCTGCCGACCTACCTGCTGTTCTCCGGTGCGGGGCTGACGGACACCCCGTGGTCGATCATCATCCCGTCCCTGGTGTCGCCCTTCGGCGTCTACCTCATGCGGGTGTATGCGGCCGATGCGATCCCGGACAGCCTGATCGAGGCGGCGCGGATGGACGGCGCGGGGGAGTTCCGCATCTTCTGGCAGGTCGGGTTGCGGCTCATGGGCCCCGGCCTGGTGACGGTGTTCCTGTTCTCGCTCGTGGGGACGTGGAACAACTACTTCCTCCCGTTGATCATGCTGAACTCCTCCGACCTCTACCCGATCACGGTCGGGCTCGCCCAGCTGCAGGCCGCCGCGTCGGCGGGCGGCGGATCTCAGGCGGTGTTCTCCACGGTCATCACGGGCTCCTTCGTGTCGATCCTCCCGCTCGTCATCGCCTTCCTCTTCCTGCAGCGGTACTGGCAGTCGGGACTCGGCACGGGCGGAGTCAAGGGATGACACCCCGCTAGCCTGGCGCCATGACGGAAGAAGCCCCGGGGCGCATGAGAGTGGGCGTGCGCGAGGTCGCCGCGGCGGCGGGAGTGTCGACGCAGACGGTGTCGCGCGTGCTCAACGATCATCCGCACATCCGTCCCGAGACCCGCGACCGCGTCGTCGCAGCGATGGCCGAGCTCGGCTACCGGGGTGAACAACGCGGCACGCGCCCTCGGCACGGCCACGACGCGCACGATCGGGGTGCTCGCCTCCGACACCGACCTGTTCGGACCGGCGGCGGGGATCGCGGCGCTCGAGCGCGCGGCGCGCGCGGCGGGGCGGTGGATCGCGACCGCCTACGCCGATGGCGCGGATGCCGCGAGCGCGGTGGCGGCGGCCGAGCACCTCCTCGCGCAGGGCGTCGACGGCATCGTGGTGGTGGCGCCGCACACCTCGGCGCTCGCGGCGCTGGCCGAGTCCCGGCTCGGTGTGCCCGTCGTGCCTCTGCACGGCGCGGGTGCCGAGGGCGGCGCGGCCCGGCAGTCGGAGGGCGCCGCGCTCGCGGTGGAGCATCTCGCCGACCTCGGCCACCGCCGCATCGCCCGGCTGTCGGGCCCGGCGGAGTGGCTCGAGGCGGTGGCGCGCGACGCGGGGGTCGATGCGGCGGTCCGCCGGCGTGGGCTCGCCCCGTCGGGGCAGTGGCGAGGTGACTGGTCGGCCGGATCGGGTGCGGCGCTGGCAGACGACGTGGTCGCCGCGCTGCGATCGCGAGAGGCCCCGACCGCGATCGTCGTGGCGAACGACCAGATGGCGCTCGGACTGATCGCCGGCCTCGACGCGCGGGGGGTGTCGGTTCCCGACGACCTCAGCGTCGTCGGGTTCGACGATCACCCGGATGCCGCGTTCTACCGGCCCGCGCTCACGACGGTGCGTGTCGACATCGCCGGCGAGGCTCGCCGGTGCGTCGGGGCGCTGCTGGGGGAGGCGCAGCCCGGTGTCGCGGCGGCGGCGTGTCTCGTGGTGCGCTCCTCGACCCGCTCGATCTGACGGGATCGGACCTCGAAACGGGATGGCGCGACCTTTGTGTTACCGGTAACATGACTCGACGACGGCACGACCAATGGAGGCATCCGTGACCGAGAACGCCATCCGCGACGACATCGTCGCCGGACGCACGAGCCTGGGCATCGAGTTCGGATCGACGCGCATCAAGGCGTGCCTGGTCGGAGCCGATCCGAACCAGGTCATCGCGACCGGCTCGCACGCGTGGGAGAACCGGTTCGAGGACCGTCGCTGGACCTACTCGCTCGACGACGTCTGGTCCGGCGTGCAGGCCGCCTACGCCGATCTCGTCGCGTCGGTGCGCGACGCCCACGACGTCGCACCCGAGACGTTCGGCGCGATCGGGGTCTCGGCGATGATGCACGGCTATCTCGCGTTCGACGTCGACGACGAGCTGCTCGTCCCCTTCCGCACCTGGCGCAACACGAGCACCGGCGCGGCGGCGGCCGAGCTGACGGAGCTCCTCGGCATCAACATCCCGCTGCGCTGGTCGATCGCGCACCTGCACCAGGCCGTGCTCGACGACGAGGCGCACGTCGCCGACATCCGTCACGTCACGACGCTCGCGGGCTACGTGCATGCCCGGCTCACGGGCGAGAAGGTGCTCGGCGTCGGCGACGCGTCGGGCATGTTCCCGATCGACCCGGCCACGCGCGACTACGACCAGCGCCGCGTCGACCTGTTCGACGCGCACGCCGCCGGGCGCCTGCCGGCGGGCCTGCGCGCCCTGCTGCCCGAGGTCCGTGTGGCCGGACAGCGGGCGGGCGAGCTGACCCCCGAAGGGGCAGCGTTGCTCGACCCGACGGGCACTCTGCGTCCCGGCGTCGCGTTCTGCCCGCCCGAGGGCGACGCCGGCACCGGCATGGTCGCCACGGCCGCCGTCGCCCCGCGCACCGGCAACGTCAGCGCCGGCACGAGCATCTTCGCGATGGTCGTCCTCGAGCGGCCGCTGCAGAGCACGCACCACGAGATCGACGTCGTGACGACCCCCGCGGGCGACCTCGTCGCGATGGTGCACTGCAACAACGGGGCGAGCGAGCTCGCCGCGTGGGCGGGCATGTTCGAGCGCTTCGCCGCGGCATCCGGTGCACCGCTCGAGGCCGACGCGGTGTACGACGTGCTCTTCCGCGAGGCGCTCGCCGGTGAGGCCGACGCCGGCGGGCTGCTCGCCTACAACCACCTCGCGGGCGAGCCGATCGCCGGCACCGACGAGGGGCGGCCGCTGTTCGTGCGTACGCCCGACAGTCGGTTCACCCTCGCCAACGCGATCCGCGCGCAGTTGTACGGCGTCTTCGGCACCCTCGCCCTCGGCATGCGCGTGCTCGATGCCGAAGGGGTCGCGCTCGACCGGATGTTCGCGCACGGCGGGATGTTCCGCACCGCGGGCGTCGCGCAGCGCTTCCTCGCCGCCGCGCTCGGGGCGCCCGTCGCCGTCGGCGAGACCGCGTCGGAGGGCGGGGCGTGGGGCATCGCCGTCCTCGCGGACTACCTCGCGCACAGCGCCGACCTCGACCTCGACGCGTACCTGCGGCAGCGCGTCTTCGCGGGGGCGTCGATCGACGTCGCCGCCCCCGACGCGGCGGATGCCGCCGGCTTCGCCGCCTACCTCGACCGCTACGACGCCGGGCTCGCGATCGAGCGCGCGGCCGTCGCGGCCCTCGACTGAACCGAACCCACCTCACCGATCCCTCCGGAAGAAGACACCATGACCCTCTCCACCTCTCTCGAGCCGTACACCGTCTGGTTCGTCACCGGCAGCCAGAACCTCTACGGCGAAGAGACGCTGCGTCAGGTCGCCGAGCAGTCGCAGCAGGTCGTCGCGGGTCTCGCGGGGCTGCCGGTGCGTGTCGAGTGGAAGCCGGTCCTGAAGGACTCCGAGTCCATCCGCCGTCTCGCCCTCGACGCGAACGCCGATGACTCGGTCGTCGGCGTCATCGCCTGGATGCACACCTTCAGTCCCGCCAAGATGTGGATCACGGGTCTCGATGCGCTCCGCAAGCCGCTGCTGCACCTGCACACGCAGGCCAACGTCGAGCTGCCGTGGGCCGACATCGACTTCGACTTCATGAACCTGAACCAGGCCGCGCACGGCGACCGCGAGTTCGGCTACATCCAGACCCGCCTCGGGGTGCCCCGCAAGACGGTCGTCGGGCACGTCTCGAACCCCGCCGTCGTGCAGCAGATCGACGACTGGCAGCGTGCCGCCGCCGGTTGGCAGGCCGTTCGCACGCTCAAGCTCGCGCGTTTCGGCGACAACATGCGTTACGTCGCGGTGACCGAGGGCGACAAGACCGAGGCCGAGCTGCAGTTCGGCGTGCAGGTGAACACGTGGGGCGTCAACGAGCTCGCGGAGGCCGTCGCGGCGGCATCCGAGGCCGACGTCGACGCCCTCGTCGAGGTCTATCTCGCGCAGTACGACGTCGCGTCCGAGCTGCTGCCGGGGGCCGAGCGCCACGCGTCGCTCCGCGACGGCGCCGCGATCGAGATCGGGCTGCGCTCGTTCCTCGAGGCGGGCGGCTTCGGGGCGTTCACGACCTCGTTCGAGGACCTCGGCGAGCTGAAGCAGCTGCCCGGGCTCGCGGTGCAGCGCCTCATGGCCGAAGGCTACGGCTTCGGCGCCGAGGGCGACTGGAAGACGGCCATCCTCGTGCGCGTCGCGAACGTCATGGGTGCGGGTCTCCCCGGTGGCGCGAGCCTGATGGAGGACTACACCTACGACCTCGTCCCCGGCTCCGAGCGCATCCTCGGCGCGCACATGCTGGAGGTCTCGCCGTCGCTGACGACCGCGAAGCCGCGGCTGGAGATCCACCCGCTCGGCATCGGCGGCAAGGACGACCCGGTGCGCCTCGTCTTCACGGCCGACCCCGGTCCGGCCCTCGTCGTCGCTCTGAGCGACATGCGCGACCGTTTCCGCCTGACGGCCAACGTCGTCGAGAACGTCGAGGCGCCCGACCTGCCGAAGCTCCCCGTGGGCCGGGCGATCTGGAAGCCCGCTCCCGACTTCGCGACCTCGGCCGCCTGCTGGCTCGCCGCGGGCGCCGCCCACCACACGGTCATGACGACGGCGGTCGGCATCGAGGTCTTCCGGGATTTCGCGGAGATCGCCGGCACCGAGCTCGTGGTCATCGACGACGACACGACGGTGCGAGGATTCCAGAAGGAGCTCCGCTGGAACCAGGCCTACTACCGTCTGGCCCGCGGGCTGTGACCTCCGAGCACCACCGCTCCGAGCACCAGAACCGAGAGGGGACGCCCGTGGCGGCATCCGGAACGTCGTACGTGCTGCGATTCGGCGACGCCGAGGCGATCGTGGCGAGCGTGGGGGCGTCGCTGCGCTCGTACCGGGTCGACGGGCGCGACCTCGTCGTGCCCTACGGTGAGGACGAGGTGCGGCCCGGCTACCGTGGCGCGACGCTCGCGCCCTGGCCGAATCGCATCGTCGACGGGCAGTACGAGCTCGACGGCACCCGTTACCTGCTCGCGCTGACCGAGCCCGAGCGGCATCACGCGCTGCACGGGCTCGTCGCCTGGCTCGACTTCGCGCCGGTCGTCGTGGCCGCCGACCGGGTGACGCTGGCGGCCACGATCGTCGCGCAGACCGCCTACCCGTGGACCGTGCGGGTCGAGACGACGTACCGCCTGGGCGCCGACGGTCTCACTCAGACCGTGACGGCGACGAACGAGAGCGCGGATGCCGCCCCCTTCGGCACCGGGCCGCACCCGTACCTCGTCGCGGGTGCGTCGCCGCTCGACGAGTGGACGCTCGACCTGCCCGCGTCCCGCGTGCTCGAGGTCACCCCCCGACCGGCTGTCGCCCATCGCGCTCGCCGACGTCGCTGCGATCGCCGAGTTCGACTTCCGCGAGCCGCGTCCGCTCGGCGACGTCGAGATCGACCACGCGTTCACCGGTCTCGCCCGGTCCGGCGACGGATCGGCGACGGTCCGCGTCACCGATCCTCGGGGCACGGGCGTCGAGATCAGCTGGGACGGCGCGTGCCCGTGGGTGCAGGTGCACACCGCCGATCTGCCGGGCGGCCCGGCTCAGCCGGGTCACCGGGCCGGGCTCGCGGTCGAACCGATGACCTGCGCGCCCGATGCGTTCAACGCGGATCGGTACGACTACGACGCCGGTCTCATCCTCATCGAGGCGGGCGGGTCGACCGAGGCGTCCTGGCGTATCGCCGCGATCTGATCCCGGCCGCGCGATCCCGGTCGGATCAGCCGGCGCCGGTCAGCTCAGTGACCGCCGTGCTCGTTCGAGAACAGCGGGTGGTCGGAGTGGTCGGGCGCCGCGCGTCCCGCCTCGGTCGCGCCCAGTGCGGGGGTGACGAGTCCGGCGACGATGACGCATCCGGCGATGAGCCCGGCGACGCTCGTCCGCGGCACGGGGCGGGCGTGAGGCGCCCGGGTGCCGGCGGTGTCGTGGGTGTCGCCGGTGTCGCGGCGAGCGGAGCGGGATCGACGCACGACCGCGGCCGAGGCGACGCCGTACGCCAGATGCAGCAGCACGGCGACACCGATCGCGTGGACGCTGACGCGAACGGGGTCGACGAGCAGGGCGGCTCCCGCGCCGATCGTTCCGGTGACGGCGATCGTCATCCCGACGCGCGGAGCGACGGAGCGCCCCCGCGTGAGCGAGGCGACACCCCACGCGAGGGCCGCTGCGCCGATGGCGACCATCAGGGCACCGGTGCCGCGCTCGGCGGCGCCGGTGCCCTGGGTGATCATGCCCGCGCCCACGCCGAGCTGGAGCAGGCCAGCTCCCCACGCGGCGAGCGTGGGCCACGAGCGGGTGAGCGCGGCGAGGTCCATCAGACGGTCGCAGCGCGGGTCGCGACGGCGCGGTCGGTGCCGAGGCCGACACCCAGCAGCACGAGGGCGCTCGCGAGGTGCAGGAAGTGGTCGGCGGTGTTGAGGGCCAGCACGTTCGCCATGCTGTCCTGGATGAAGAACCCGACGATGCCGAGCAGCAGGTAGGCGGCTCCGACCGTGGTGTTGACGCCCTTCGCCGCGCGCACGCCGGCGAGGCCGCCGATGAGCAGTGCGGCTCCGATCAGCAGGTGGGCGACGTTGTGGAGCGGGTTCACCTCGAAGATGCCGAGCAGGAGGCCGCCGTCGGTGGCGATGAAGTCGACGCCGGCGGTGACCGTGAAGCCCAGGAGCCCCACGAGGATGTAGACGGCTCCGAAGATGATCGCCGCGAGGCGGTTCGGTGATGTACGCATGAGGGCTCCCTCTGTCGGGCGACGGATGTCGCGGTGCAGCGGGTATTCGGTGCGCGACGACGAACGGTTTGCCGGGGATCGATACAAAGAAGAACGGCCCCGGACACGAGGTCCGGGGCCGTGGAGCGCCGACGCCGGGGCGCCGGCGGGAATCAGTTGTCGCGCAGGTCGTCCTTCAGAGCGTTGCGCTCCTTGACCTGATCGCGCTCGGCTTCGGCCTTCTTGACGTCGGCCTCGGCCTTCTTCTCGTCGATCTTGTCGCCGATCTTGTCGGTGGTGTCCTCCCAGGCCTCCTTGGCCTTGCGGCCGGCGGTCTCGGCGACATCCTTCGCGTTCTCGATGAAACCCATCTCGCGCTCCTCTCCTGAAGGCTTACGGGAACGAGGTTAGGCGAGGCCACGTTCCGCTCCCAGTGCTTGCAGGGCGGCGCGCGCGGTGGTATCCAACGCTCATGCGTTTCACGACCACCCTGCGTCTGTTCGGCAACAACACCGGCATCGAGATCCCGGACGATGTGCTCGAGGAGCTCGGCGGCGGGCGCCGGCCGGCGGTCTCGGTCGTCGTCGACGGTTACGCGTTCCGCAGCACGGTCGGAGCCATGAACGGGCTCGCCCTCGTGCCCTTCTCGGCCGAGCGGCGCCGGGCGACCGGCCTCTCGGGCGGGGAGAGCATCGTCGTCGACATCGAGCTCGATACCGCCCCGCGCGAGGTCGACGTCCCCGACGATCTCGCGCGGGCGCTCGCGGACGCGGGGGTGCGCCCGGCCTTCGACGCGCTCGCTCCCAGCGCGCGCCGGGCCCACGTCGGCAGCGTCGAGTCCGCGAAGGCCCCGCAGACGCGGTCGCGTCGCATCGCCGCCATCGTCGAGAAGCTCGCCTGAAGGGCAGCCGTCCGGGCATCCGACCTCGGTCCGCGCGCCCCTCGCACCCTAGGATTGGAGCAACGGGAGGGAGGGCAGCGGTGGCCACCCGGCAAGCGCGCATCAAGAGTTCGGAGATCGTGGCCGAGGGCCTCTACATCGCCTCCGCTGCGACTCGACTCGCGTTGAAGAACGCGATCCTGGTCGACATCCTCGCCGACGGCAAGGACTTCGAAGCCGACCGGTTCCTCGATGACGCACGCCAGGCCCTGACCGCCCTCGCCGACGAGGCCGAGGCCGACGCCGAACGGACGCACCGCGAACGCAAGGCCGCCAGCGGCCGGTACAGCGACTCGGGCGGAACGCACGACTACCGCAGCCGCGACGTGTCGAATCTGCGACGCCGACGCAAGCAGTCGCTGCGGATCGCGAAAGAACTGCGTGAGCGTGCGAACGACGAGGACGAACTGCGCAAGCTGATCGCCGACGCCCGTGAGGCTGCCTGGGGCGAGGTCGCGGGCAACATCGACCGCACGCTGCGCATTGAGGCGGCACGGCCCGACCTCGAGCCCGACTACGACCGCATGCGCACGGCTCGGATGCAGGCGTTGCGCATGGTCGACCTGCCGCGTCTGCGTTCGCAGCGCCGCAGCCTCCAGCAGCAGCTCGCGGAGCGCGAGCGGGCGGGCGGAACCGACGACCGCGACACGCGCGGGTAGTCGCTTCCGGGCTCGATTCGCTCTTCCCGGAGGAGTGGGCTATTCTTGACGACGGCCCACGAGAGATCGCAGGCCATGCGCCCGTAGCTCAATGGATAGAGCATCTGACTACGGATCAGAAGGTTAGGGGTTCGAGTCCCTTCGGGCGCACACTGTGTTGAGACAGTGAACGAGAGGCCCCCGCTCAGCGGGGGCTTTTCGTTGCCCGTTTCGCGGGCGTCCCTTTTGTTGCGGCACTGTCCTTTTCCCCTCGGGGTCGCGTAGCGTGACGATGTGACCGAACGGAACTGGGCAGGAACGCACACCTTCGCCGCGACAGCGGTTGTTCGAGCCGAAGACGATCGCCGACGCGCAGGAACTTGTCGCCTCGCATCGCTCGATCCGGTCGCTCGGAACGCGGCACTCGTTCAACGACCTCGCCGATTCGCCGGGGGCGCTGCTGGCGCTCACCGCGATCGAGCCCGACATCGTGCTCGACGAGGTCGGGCGGACCGTCACCGTCGGGGCGGGGACGCGCTACGCCGTCGTCGCCCGGTACCTGGCCGACCACGGCTGGGCTCTGCACAACATGGGCTCGCTGCCGCACATCTCCGTCGGCGGGGCGACGGCGACCTCGACCCACGGCTCGGGCGACGGGAACGGCTCGCTCGCGACCGCCGTGCGGGGGCTGGAGTTCATCGCCCCCGACGGTTCGTTGCGACGCGTGGTGGCGGATGACCCGGACTTCGCCGGCAGCGTCGTGCACCTCGGGGCGCTCGGCCCCGTCACGCGCGTGACGCTCGCCGTGCAGCCGACGTACCGCGTCCGGCAGGACACCTACATGGGCCTCACGTGGGACGACCTCTTCGACCGTTTCGACGAGGTGACCGGGGCGGGCTATAGCGTCAGCGTCTTCACGCGCTGGAACACGCCCGAGGTGGGCGAGGTCTGGCTCAAGGAGCGGCTCGACGAAGGATCCGCGCCCGACATGCCCGAGACCGTGCTGAGCGCTCACCGCGTCCGCGTCAAGGCGGACTCGCCCGCGGCCGACGGCGTCGACAACACCACCGAGCAGGGCGGCGTGCCCGGCGACTGGTGCGAGCGGCTGCCGCACTTCCGGATCGACGCGACTCCGTCCAACGGCGACGAGATCCAGACGGAGTTCTGGGTGCCGCGCGAGCGGGCGGTCGAGGCGATCGCCGCCGTCCGCGCGATCGCCGACCTCGTGGAGCCGTCGCTGCTGGTGACGGAACTGCGGACGGTGGCATCCGACGACCTCTGGCTGTCGCCCGGCTACGGGCGCGACAGCGTCTGCATCCATTTCACGTGGAAGAACGAGCCGGATGCCGTCGCCCGGGCCGTCGTCGAGGTCGAGCGCGTGCTCGCGCCGTTCGACCCGCGGCCGCACTGGGGCAAGGTGTTCTCGATGCCGGTCGGCGGTTCGCTGCCGAGGCTGGGGGATTTCCGCGACCTGGCCGATCGGGTCGATCCGGAGGGCAAGTTCTCGGGACCGTTCCTCCGCCGCGTCCTGGGGCGGTGAGCTCGAGCCCGGTCAGGGCGACGGCCACGGTCAGGTGAACGGGCGGGAGGCCTCGATGACGCGGCTGAGGTCGACCGTGGCACGGGTCCAGGGCGAGATCCGGCCGTCCTGACGGGCGGGGATGTCCGCGACGACGCGCGCGAGTGCGGCCTCGGCGTCGTCGACCCACGCTGCCGCAGCCGGATCGTCGAGCGGGCGGGCGACGGCGCGGCCCGTCGCGCGGACCGCGTCGGCGAGGAGGCCGCGCAGCTGCGCCGACTCCTCGTCCGACGGCAGGTCGGCGAGGGCATGGGTGAGACCCAGCGTCTGGCGCACCGCCTCTTCGAGGGCGATCATCCGGCGGTCGTTCTCGTCGCCGATGACGCGGCGCCGGCGCGCGAAGGGGTGGGCCTTGCGGCTGCGCGCGGCTTCGCGCACATCGCTCGACACGGCGTCGAGGATCTCGGAGAGATGCGCCTGGCCCGTCGGATCGGGCGTGGTCGCGTCGGCGACGGCGTCGGCCAGCATGTCGAGTCGTGCCGCGACGGCATCGCGCAGATGGGTGAGGCGCGTCGAGGCCCGTCGCACGTACAGCGGGGGCACGATCAGCAGGTTGACGGCGACGCCGACGATGACGCCGAACGCCATGGTGACCAGGTACGACACCGAGAACCCGCCCGCGTCGCGCGCGCCGAGCAGCAGAACGAACAGCGCGGCGATCGCGATCCAGTCGCGACCGGTTCCCAACGCGCGGATGCCGCCGATCGCGACGCCCGCTCCGACGACGATGGCGACGCCGACGATGCGGGGGCTCGGGCCGGAGACGATCCAGAGTCCGGCGAGTCAGATGACGATGCCGATCGCGAGTCCCGCGACCGCCTGCAGGCCCGCGCGGGCGGAGTCGGCGATGGTGGGGTACATGCTGACGAGCACGCCCAGGGGCGCGTAGTACGAGTACTCGTCGTGGGCGAACGGCACGAGCGGGGCGAGGTACCAGGCGATCGCGGCGGCCAGCGCCGCCTTGCCGGCCAGCAGCAGGCGCGACACGGCGAAGGCTTCGCCGCCCGCGGTTCGCGCCGCGGTCGCGAGGGCTGTCGCCGCCCGGGTGCGGTGGGATGCGTTGCTCACTTCCGAGACGTTAGGTGCCCTGGTCGGTCGGGGCATCGCCCTTGACGGCGCGCGGCGGTTGTGCGGCGACCCCGGCCCGCGAGGTCGGGCTCCCCGTGTCTGGTCGCCGAGGCCGGAGCGGGGCGTAGCCTGGTCCGGTGAGCGCATACGTTTCGGCGTTCGAGCTGTTCTCCATCGGCGTGGGCCCCTCGAGCTCCCATACGGTCGGCCCGCTGCGTGCGGCCCGCACCTTCGTCGAGCGACTCCGCGCCTCGGGTGGGTTGTCGTCGGTGGACCGGGTCGGATGCGTCTTGTACGGATCGTTGGGGGCGACCGGGATCGGACACGGGACTCCCGACGCCGTCGTGGCCGGGTTGCAGGGGCACGCTCCCGAGACGGTCGATCCCGACGTCGTGCGCGGCGCCTGGTCGGGGTGGGCCGACGGCTCGCCGCTGCTGCTGGACGGTGTGCGGCCGGTCTCGTTCGCGCGGGGCGACATCGTGTTCGAGCCGCGCACGCGGCTGCCGGGGCACCCGAACGCGATGACCCTGTCCGCCTGGGACGCGGCCGGTGCGCCGGTGCTGCAAGAGACCTACTTCTCGGTGGGCGGCGGCTTCATCCGCCGGGACGGCGACGACGGCGGTTCTGGTGGCGAGGCGGCGATGCCCTGGCCGTATCGCTTCGACAGTGCGCGTGAGCTGCTCGAGCTCTGCGAGCGGGAGCAGCTCTCGATCGCCGGGCTCGCGCGACGCAACGAGGAGGCGCTGCGCTCGGAGGCGGATGTCGCCGCCGGCCTGGATGCGATCTGGGAGGCGATGACGGGATGCGTCGAGTCGGGCCTGCGTGCCGAGGGCACCCTGCCCGGCATGCTGCGCGTCCGGCGGCGGGCGGGGGCGATGCGCGCGCAGCTCGAGGCTGCGGAATCTGCCGGTGGGCGGGAGCTTCCGGGGGAGTGGCTCGGGGCCTTCGCGCTCGCCGTGAACGAGGAGAACGCTTCGGGCGGAAGGGTTGTGACCGCGCCGACGAACGGGGCGGCGGGTATCTTGCCGGCGGTGGCGATGTACTGGTGGCGTTTCGCCGCCGAGTCGCTGCTCGCGCCGGAGGATCTCGACCGTCGTCGCGGCATCCGGCGGTTCCTGCTGACGGCGACGGCGCTCGGTTCGCTGTTCAAGGCGAACGCGTCGATCTCGGGCGCCGAGGGCGGATGCCAGGCCGAGGTCGGATCGGCGTGTGCGATGGCCGCCGGTGGGCTCACGGCGGTGATGGGCGGCGACAACGCGCAGATCGAGAACGCCGCGGAGATCGCGATGGAGCATCACCTGGGGCTCACGTGCGATCCGGTCGGTGGGCTGGTGCAGATTCCCTGCATCGAGCGCAATGCGATCGCCGCTTCGACGGCTGTCACGGCGGCCCGGCTCGCACTGCGCGGAGACGGCACGCACTACGTGTCGTTGGACGCCGTCGTCGAGACGATGAGGCAGACCGGCATCGACATGTCTCACAAGTACAAGGAGACGAGCGAGGGCGGTCTCGCCGTCAACGTCGTCGAGTGCTGACCGCATCTCGCCTGCCCCTCGATGGGGCGTTGTTCGCCGTGCGAGAACCGTTAGCACTCGACGGGGTGGAGTGCTAATCTGAATGCGGTTGAGCCGGAGAGGCTCAACTTTGGATCTCAACACATGAACACCCAGAAGGGAAAGATCGATGGCTACCTACGACCCGTTCCGCGACCTCGACCGCATTGCCTCGAGCCTCTTCGACCCGCGCCGCGGCCCCCGGCGGATGCCGATGGACCTCTACCGCGACGGTGACCACTACGTCATGACCGCCGATCTGCCGGGCATCGACCCGGGGTCGGTCGACATCGACGTCGACGGACAGCTGCTGACCATCCGTGCCGAGCGCACGCTCGCGAGCGGCGACGGGGTGAAGTGGATCACGCGTGAGCGTGAGGCCGCCAGCTTCCTGCGCCAGCTGAACCTCGGTCAGGGCGTCGACACCGAGGGCATCGCCGCCACCTACAACAACGGCGTGCTCACCGTGACGATCCCGGTCAGCGAGAAGGCGAAGCCGCGCAAGGTGCAGGTCACCTCGGATGCGGCCTCCCCGGTGGTGCCGATCGAGAACTGATCGACAAGCGGGAGTTTCGCCGCGCGAATCGCCGGCGGTGGCCGTGGCCTTTTCGGGCTGCGGCCACCGCCGTTTCTGCGTGAGATGGTCGCCCGGCGGCCGGCAGCCCGTCACTCATCGTCGCGGCTCGTCGCACGCGCGCGGAAGCGCGGCGGGGCGTCGGGTTCGCGTTTCAGAAGGGTGACGGTTCTGGTGGCCCGCCGGTGCCGGCCCGTGGTGGGGGTGGTTCGGTGGTGTCGATGGTGAAGCACACCGCCGGTATCGGCAGGTCTTCCCGGTAGGCCCGCCCGAGGGGTGAGGTCCATTCCAGGATCCCGCCGCCGACCTGCCGGACTTGCCATTGGGTGAATTGCTTCATGGAGTGGTGTCTTTGGCAGAGGTGGGCGAGGTTGTAGATGTGGGTGTGTCCGCCGAGGGCGTGGTCGATGGTGTGGTCGATCTCGCATCGGATCGCGGCTCTGCGGCATCCGGGGAACCGGCAGTGCTGGTCCCGCGCCTTCAACAATCTGCTCATGGCGGCGGTGGGCCGGTAGGTGTCGATTTCGACGGGGGGTGCGGGTGACGGGGTCGATGAACAACCGGTCCCAGGTGGACGCCTGACCAGCGAGAGCCCGCACGGTGTCCGCATCGACCAACGCTGCCCCGACGGCTTCGGCGGGGTGCTCGTCTTTCCCGGTGAGGGTGTCGGCGGTGATCACGACCTGCACCCGTGCCCGGATCGCCCCGAGCGCCCCAGCCCCGTCGCGACCATAGGTGGGGTCGACCACGGGCGCCCCGCCGAGCACGAGGTCGGCGAGGACGTCTGCCCGGATCTGATCCATCGTCCGCGTGTCGGGCTCGACGGCACCGCGATCGGAGGTGTCCTGTCGTGCTCCTGCACCGAACGCCGCACCGTCGCCCGCCCCTGCGGCATCCGCCCGTGCGTCCTTGATCGTCTGCCCCATCTGGGTGAGCCGATCCATCACCCCGACCGCGATCGTCGTGGGCAGCTCCGCCGTCACCGTCGACATCCCATCCGACCCGTGCAGCATCCGCACACATCGCCCCGCGGCGGCCTCGCGGTGCCGCTGGGTGAACGGCTTCTCGTGCAGCTTCTCCGCCAACGCCCGCAACGGCTCCCGCACCCGGGTATGGATGTCTCGCTCACACAGCACGATCGCCGCAGCCTCGTACTCGGGCCGCAGATCCTCGGGCACCCCGGCGCCCATCTTCACCACGACATCCACGTGGTCGCGGGTGATCCGTCGCCCTTCCCACGCCGCGAACACCGCCGGGTAGTCGTCCACGACGGTCATCGCGTGGTCGATCTCACCTTGCAGCCGGCGGTCCGACTGCCGCGCCATGCCCGCGGCCTCGGCGGCGACTGACCGCAACTCCATGTCCGACGCCATCCCGCGGATCCCGTCGCGTCGGGCCTCGCGTAACGCCGACTTTCCGAGCTCAGCGAGGGCGCGCATCGACGCGATCTGCCCTGCGTGCAGAAAGCCCAACGCGGCGTCGTACTGCGCGAACGCGGCGACGTAAGCCGAGCCGTCTCGCCCCGCTGAGTCTCCCGCGTCGTTCGTCGCCATGTACCCATGATGGCAGTGGCCACCGACATTCAAATAGAACATGCGTTCTATTCAAATAAGTCGTTGTGCCCGTCGATGGGGGAGGAAGGGACGTCGTTCCACCGCCCGCCGACCCGGCCTCGAGCCGCCCGATAGCGGTCAGGAACTGCGGCGCAGTTTCGTCGTCAGCTGCTCGAGCTGCTGCAGCTCGTCGTTCGACAGCACCGACATCCGCTCGGCGATCGAGCGGCCATGCTCCGCAGCGAGACGCCGGAAGGCCGCGACCCCCCTCGGGGGTGGCGGTCAGCATCGCGCCGCGCCCGTCGGTCGGGTCGCCGCATTTCGTGATGAGCCCCCGCGCAACCATCTTGTCGACCAGCCGTGAGACGCTCGGCTGGCTGATCAGCATGTTCGCGGTCACGTCACGCAGCCGGGCTCGGTGGCCAGGTCCTCGGGTGACGGTCAGCAGCACGTCGTACTCGGCCTGGCTCAGCTCGTCGCCCGTGAAATCGTTGCTGATGTCGTCGAAGATCTCGTGCTGCGCGCGGAAGAGGCTCTCCCACGCAGCGACGGCACGACGACGATCGGTCATGGCCACAACTTTAACGCCCGCATAAGCTGATCGGCATGATCCAGCGCGCGCGCAGGCTGTTCACGCTCGCGGCAGCGGCACTGGTCGGATGTCTCGTGGCGATAGCCATTCCCGCGGCGGCATCCGCGTCCGCCCCACCCGCCCCTTCCTCGCCTGCCGCCATCATCGTGTCGGCGGACGAGCACGGCGCGGACACCGACCTCGACGACTTCGTGTTCGAATCGCTCGCGGTCGATTACAGGATCTCGCGCGATGCGAACGGCACGGCACGGATGCGTGTGGTCGAGACCTTCGTCGCCGTCTTCCCCGAGACGGATCAGAACCGCGGCATGCGCCGGCTGGTCCCGGACTCCTACAACGGACAGCCGCTGAACCCGACGCTCGTCTCGGTCACCGACGAGCACGGTGCGCCGCGGCCCGCGGAGACCGAGACCGATGACGGCGCGTTCGGGATTCTGACGCGTGGCGACGACTATCTGCACGGCCGGAACACGTTCGTGTTCACCTATGACCTGGAGAACGTCGTGTGGAACTTTCCCGACACCGGGCTCGAGTTCTTCTGGGACGTCAACGGCACCGACTGGGATCAGCCGTTCGGGCGGGTCAGCGCGACGGTCCAGCTCGACCCGTCGCTCGCGGGCAGCCTGTCGGGCCGCCAGGCCTGCTACGCCGGGGAGGATCGCCAGACCGATCCATGCGCCGAGCTGACGGTGTCCGACGACGGGGCCACGACTTTCGCCGCGGCGGACCGCCTCGGCCCCCACCAGACGCTGAGCATCGCCGTGGGGTTCGCCGACGGCACGTTCGAGACCTACGACACGTCGTTCCTGTCGTCGCCGTTCGGCTGGGCGCAGGGTGCGGCATCCGTCCTGCTCGTCGGCGCGACCGGGTGGGCGATCCGTAACCGGCGCCGGCTGCTGGGGCACGAACCGGGCCGCGCGACGATCATCGCCGAGTACACCCCTCCCGAGGGCATCGACGCCCTCCAGGCCGCGGTGCTGCTCGGACAGACCTCGAAGGCGATCCCGGCAGAAGTGCTCGAGCAGGCCGTCGTGGGGTCGATCCGCATCGTCGAGGGCGAGAAGCCGCGGTGGGGCAAGCCGAAGCTGCGGGCCGAGCTGGTCGAACCGTCGCTCGCGGACGGGGACGGGCGGATGCTGCTCGATGGGCTGTTCCCCTCCGGCGTTCCGGGTGACGTCTACGAGTTCGGCTCCACCGACACGCGCTTCTCCTCGGCGGCGCAGGCGATCCTCACCGAGGCCGGCCACGGCCTCAAGGCGCGCGGGATGTATCGAGCGGTGCCTCCGGGTACCCGAGCCGGCCCGATCATCGCCTGGGTGGTCGCTGTTGCGGCCGTCATCGTCTTCGGCATCCTCTCGCTCGCCACCTATGTGCAGCCGGTCGTGCCGGCGGTGCTCTTCGGCCTGGCCTTCGCGTCCTTCTTCGTCGTCCTCTTCGCGATGGCGAGCGTGCCGCTGTCGAGGCGGGGTGCGGAGGTCCGAGACCACCTCGCGGGCCTGAAGACGTTCATCGCCTGGGCGGAGGAGGACCGCATCCGCGCCCTGCAATCACCCGAGACAGCCGAGCGACAGGCCGTCGACACCGACGATCCGCGGCAGATGCTCCGGCTCTACGAACGCCTCCTGCCCTACGCGGTGGTCTTCGGTCAAGAGAGGGAATGGGCGCGCCACCTGGTCGCGCTCTACGCGGCGACGGGGGTCGCGGCTCCCGTCTGGTACGCGGGCGCGGGGTCCTTCGACGCGTCGTCGTTCGCCGCCGGCATCGGAACGCTCTCGGCCAGCGCGTCGTCCTCGTCGTCGACGTCGGGCGGCTCCGCGGGCGGCGGATCGGCCGGTGGCGGCGGGGGCGGCGGAGGCGGCGGCGGCGCCTGAATCAGCCCGCCCGTGCGAGGCGCACGAGGGTGCCGCAGACGCAGTTGAGGGTCCGACCGAAGAGGCATTCGGTCGGACCCTCGTCCCTTTGCACCAAGAGTTTCCTGCAATCACATGCCGGTACCTGCCACAGCAAAACAGCTACCGTGCGAGCACTCTATAACGGCCAGGTAACGGCGGGCAAGGCTTTTCCGTTATCTCTTCGTAATCATCGGAAACTCGCACCTGCGCGGCGGCGACCACGCCCCGCATCCCCGCACCTCTGTCAGGATGAGCGCGTGCACGCTCACGGCAGAGACACCCCGAGCGGACCGTTCGTCGTCACCCTCGTCGTCGATCTGCCCATCGCGAAGCCCGACGCGCTGGAGGTGATCGCGTTCGTCTCCGACGGTGCGATCGAGAATGCGCGCACCGCCCATCCCCGGGTCGGCCTCGGTCGCGGTGCGTGGGCCGAGGTGCAGATCCCGAAGTTCGCCGATCCGCCGCCGCTCGCGGTAGACGTCTGTTCCGACGTGTCGTGGGATGCTGCGGCGACCGAGGCCGCGCGACTCGCCGACGCCCTGCGACGGGTCGGCTGGACGGTACGCTCACCGCGCTCCGACGAGGTCTGACGCGCGGCATCCGCCGTGCCGTCACCCGGTGCCGGCGACGGCGAACAGGCCGGCGACCCCGACACCGTAGAGCACCAGGACGACGAGCGAGTCGACGCCCATGCCGGCGACGCGTCTCGCTGGTCGGAAGAGGAGGCCGACGACGTACACCAGCGTCAGCAGGGCGGCCAGCGCGGTGAGGTAGATGTCGGCGCCGTCGGCCTGCGGCAAGACCGCCTGCCCCGAGATGACGGTCGCGACGAGGAACAGCACCGGCAAGAAGGCGTTGCCCCCGAAGATGTCGCTCATCGCGAGGTTGTCGTCGCCCTGGCGGATGGCCTGCAGACCGGTCGAGATCTCGGGCAGCGACGTCGCGAGCGCGAGCACCGTCGCGCCGAACAGCACACCCGACAGTCCGATGTCGTCGGCGATCGCATCGCCGATGCGCTCGAGCGCGACACCCGCGCCGAGCGTCGCGAGCGCGGCGACGACGAAGACGGCGACGACCCGGGGCGTCGACATCGCGTGATGCGGATGCTGCGGCTTCGCGCGCCGATGCCCCGAGGGGCGCGGGGTGCCGTCGGGCGATGCTCCGCTCTCGTGCCAGGGCAGGTGGTGCCCCGCCCGCTGTACGAGCAGCAGCCCGACGAGCCAGAGGGCGGCGATGAGCACGACGTCCGGTGTGAGCCTCGCGATCACGAGATCGCCGGGGAGCTGACTGCCCGCCATCACGACGGCGAGCACGGCGACGACCACGACGGCCTCGAGCACCAGCACGAGGGAGGCCGCCCGGTACGTCAGCGACCGGACGCCGTGGCCGCGCTTGCCGAACACGTCGAGGATCACGAGCACGACCGTCTGCAGCGCGATGCCACCGAGGATGTTGCCGACCGCGACGTCGAGGTTGCCGGAGAGGGCGGCGCTGACGGTGATCGCGATTTCGGGCAGGTTCGTCGCCACGGCCAGGACGATCAGTCCGCCGAAGGCGCTGCCGATGTGCCAGCGCGCGTCGAGCACGTCGGTGGTCTTCGAGAGCTGGATGCCGGCGACCCAGACCACCGTGGCGGCACCGGCGAACATCACGAGGAGCAGCCACAGGGGCAGAGACGACATGGTCTCAGTGCACACCCGACCGGGCGCGCGCGGGTACCTCTTGCGCTCGTGTCGCGGAGCGGCCCGCCTCAGGCCACCGTGGGGCTCAGCGCAGCCAGCTCGTCCGGCCGAACCGCTCCCACCGGTCGACGATCCGGACGTCGCCGTCCTCTGCGGTCTCGAGCACGGTCGTCCCGCCGATCAGCACGTGCTCGACGCGCGACTCGACGGCGAGGGGGTCGCCCGACCAGATGACGACGTCGCCGTCGCGGCCGGCCTCGAGGGCACCGACGCGGTCGTCGAGCCGCAGGATCGAGGCGGGGTTGGTCGTCAGCGCCTCGAGCGCGACGTCGGCCGGCAGTCCTTCGCGGACGGCGAGGATCGCCTGCAGTCGGATCTGATCGATCGGCACGACGGGGTGGTCGGTCGTGATGGCGACGGTGACACCGGCCGCGGCGATGAGCGCGAGGGCCCCGATCGCGCGGTCGCGCAGTTCG
Source organism: Microbacterium arborescens (assembly GCA_036946435.1). Lineage (GTDB taxonomy): Bacteria > Actinomycetota > Actinomycetes > Actinomycetales > Microbacteriaceae > Microbacterium > Microbacterium arborescens_A. The sequence continues at coordinate 78,000 of JAQIJE010000036.1, forward strand.
ACCTTCGAGCGCGACGTCAGCATCGGACCGAAGATCACGGGGATGTCCTTCTCGGCGAGGACGTCGGCGATCTTGTGGCCCTCGGTGCCGTGGTTGACGACGAGGCGGTAGCCGAACTCCTCGGCGAGCCGGATGGCGGTGACGATGTCGTCGTGGCGGTGGCTGTGCTGATCCCACAGCAGCGTGCCGTCGAGCACCTGCGCGAGGGTCTCCTTGCCGAGGTCGCGCTCGAACGGTTCGCCCTTCGCCGCAGCGGCATCCCGCTTGGCGACGTAGTTCTGCGCATCGACGAACGCGTCGCGCAGAACGGATGCCACGCCCAGGCGCGTCGAGGGCGTCTGCTTCTTGTCGCCGTAGACCCGCTTGGGGTTTTCGCCCAGCGCCGACTTCACCGAGACGTTCTCGGCGATGACCTGCTCGTCGACCGTTCGGCCGCCCCACGTCTTGATCGCGACGGTGCGTCCGCCGATGGGGTTGCCCGATCCCGGCTTGACGACGACGGAGGTGACGCCGCCGCGCAGGGCGTCACGGAAACCGACCTCCTCGATGTCGATGCCGTCGAGCGCACGGAAGCGGGCCCCGTTCGGGTCGGTCATCTCGTTGGTGTCGTTGCCCGACCACCCCTCGCCGTCCTCGTGGACGCCGAGGTGACCGTGCGCCTCGACGAAGCCGGGGAGCACCCAGCGTCCGGCGGCATCCACGATCTCGGCGCCGTCGGGCACGGTCGTGCCGGCGTCGCCGACCGCCGTGATCACGCCGTCCTCGATCACGACGGTGCCGCCTTCGATGACGGGGGCGGACACGGGGACGATGCGGCCGTTCACGACGGCGATGATGCGGGCCATGTCTTCGACCCTACGTCGACCCGTCACCGCGGGCAGAACTCGTCGCGGCGGCAGGCGGCCGCTACACCCGAGGCGTGCCCGCGGCAACGGGGCAGACGGTGCGCGCGCGGAGCCGTACCGTGGGCCGTCCACGAACACAGGGAGGGAACCACTATGAGCCTCAACGGAAACACCCCCTTCGTCGCTCCCGGCGAGATGCCGATCGACCCCGTCGACGAAGCGCCGACGCTGGACGTCGACGGCGAAGAGGTCCTCGACGACGACATCGACGACGCGCAGGTTTCGAGCATCGACGCCGATCGCGCCGCCACGCAGGCCGACGAGGGCTGACGCGCGACTCGGACGGCGAAAGCGCACGTCCGCCCGGTCTCCGCAGGAGCGGACCGGGCGGACGTGCGCTTTTCGCGATGCGTCAGCGGTGCGGGATCAGTACCAGCCGACCGACTGCGAGTGGTCCCACGCGCCGCACGGCGAGCCGTAGCGACCCGAGATGTAACCGAGGCCCCAGCGGACCTGCGTGACCGCGCTGGTCTCCCAGTCCCCACCGGCCGACGACATCTTGCTGCCGGGAAGGGCCTGAGGAATGCCGTACGCGCCGCTGCCGCGGTTGTAGGCCTGGTAGTTCCAGCCCGACTCCTTGTTCCAGAGCGACACGAGGCACGAGAACTGGTCCTGGCCCCAGCCGAAGTCGCCGAGCATGTTGCTCGCGGCCTGCTGCGCGGCACCGGGGGAGTTGTCACCGGTCGAGGCGACGGCCGAGGCGGCCGGTGCGCTCGACGAACGCGAGCCGCTCGAGGAGCTCTGACGCTGAGCGGCTGCTGCGGCCTGCTCCTCGGCGGCCTTGGCGGCGGCCTCGGCGGCCGCGGCCTCTTCCGCGGCGATCCGCGCGGCTTCCTCTTCGGCGGCCTTCTGCGCCTTCGCGGCGTCGAGCCGGCCCCGCAGGTCGGCGGTCGCAGCCTGCACGTCGTCGGTCGCCGAGGCGAGCTTGTCGGCGAGGTCGGGCAGCAGGAGCGTGGGGATGACCTCGGTGTCCTGGAGGCCCGAGATCCGGGCGCGGAGCTCCTCGGTGTCGATCGTCGTGTCGCCCTCGATCGGCAGCGCGGCGGCCGACACATCGGCCGTCACGGTGGCCGCGTCGAGAACGGAGGACTCGGCGGCGGCGACTGCGTCGTTCGTGGTGCGCTCGATCTCGCCGAGCGGCTCGGCGGACGACGTGACGGCGGCCGTGACGAGCGCGGCGCGCTGCATCGTCGGTTCGGCGGACGCTGCGGTGGGGACGGCCGCCGAGGCCGTGGTGCCCACCATCGCGGTCACGCCGAGCGCGACGCCCAGGGTGAGGGCGATCGGGCGGATGGCTCGACGGTTCGTGCGGGAGGAGCGCCGCAGATCGCGGCGGGTGGGCTGGCTCGACGAAGAAGTCATGCGAACAGGGGCGGTCCTTCGATGTTGCGGGCACCGGACGAAGCGGCGGGCGTCTCGAGTAGACGCACAAAACTCCCCGAGTCTGCGGCCTCTGTCTGGACGACTCCCGGACAGGTCCTGGACGTAACCTGGGAGCGCATCCGCTCCGCACCCCCGTCGCGACGGGTTAACCTGGCCCCCGACGCGGCCCCGCCGCCCGTCGCCGCCGCCGTGCCGAGGAGGACTTTCATGGCAGAGATCGAGAGCTTCACGCTGGACCACACCGCCGTCATCGCGCCGTACGTCCGGCGCATCGGTGTCGAGCACGGACCCGGCGGCGGCACCATCACGAACTTCGACGTCCGTCTCGTCCAGCCCAACGCGGGCGAGATCCCCACCGCCGGCATCCACACGATCGAGCACATGCTCGCCGGTCTTCTGCGCGACCGCATCGACGGCGTCATCGACATCTCGCCCTTCGGATGCCGTACCGGCTTCCACCTCCTGATGTGGGGCGAGCCCGAGGTGGCCGATGTCGTCGCCGCGTTGACGGGAAGCCTGCGGTTCATCGCCGACGAGGCCGTCGAGTCCGACATCCCGGGTGTCTCGGCGCTCGAGTGCGGCAACTACCGCGACCACTCGCTGCATTCGGCGCGGGAGTGGTCGAAGACCGTCCTCGACCAGGGCATCAGCCTCGACGCCTTCGCGCGCGTCGGCGTCTGACACCGATCCGTTCCCGTCCGCGCGCCGTCGCCCGTGCCCTCGCCCCGCCAGCAGCGCGCGCTCCGCGCCGGTGCGGCGGCGACCCTCGCGACCTTCGTCGCCCTGCTCTCGCACGTCTCGGCCGGGGGTGAGCCTCCCGCGCTCCTCGGCGTCGCGCTGCCGTGGGCACTCTCGCTCGTGGTGTGCCTGCTCGTGGTCGGGCGCCGGCTCTCGGCCCTGCGGCTGGCCGCTGCGGTTGTCGGCGCCCAGGTGCTGTTCCACGCGCTCTTCTCGCTCGGGGTCGTGCCGTCATCAGGCTCGCTCCCGTCCGCTCCCTTCGGCCCGGCCAATATGAGCGCCCACAGCCTGCATACGGGACATATGTCGATGTCGGCATCGATCCTGCCGGGCGGGCCGATCATCGGTATGACGCCGGATGCCGCGATGCTCGCCGCCCACCTCGTCGCGGCGATCGTCACCACCGTCGTCCTGCACCGGGGCGAGCGGCTCGTCGTCGCCGTCGCCGAGCTCGCACGTCGGGCGGGCCTGAAGCTGCGGGCGGCCGCGGGCATCCCGGTGCGTCCGACGAACCCGTCGCTTCGGCCGAGGATCGGCGGGGCACCCGTGCGCGCGCGGCATCCCCGGCCGCTCGTCGCGTCGCCGGCCCGACGCGGGCCTCCCGCCCTCCTCGCTCTCTGACGCCCCGGCGCCCGTCGGGGCGATCCGACGTGCGCGCGCACCGAGCCGCGCGCCGGCCCCGACGACCGAGGAGACCCATGTCCATCACCGAACCGCGCCCTCGCGGCGCCGCCGAGACCGCCATCGACGGCTCAGCCACGACGGGCGCGCCCGCCCGCGAACACGCCCCGCCGGCCCTGCCGCGACCTCGACGCGGGTGGTTCGTGCCGTTGCTGCTGCGCATCCACTTCTTCGCCGGCATCCTGGTCGGCCCGTTCATCCTGATCGCCGCCGTCAGCGGTGCCCTGTACGTCGTGACCCCGCAGATCGAACAGATCGTCTACGCCCACGAGCTCCGGGCGCCGGTCACGCAGGACCGGCTGCCGCTCGGAGACCAGGTGCGCATCGCCGAGGAGCGCATCGGCGACCAGGCGACCCTCGCCGCCGTCCGGCCCGCCCCCGGCCCCGGCGACACCACCCGCGTGATGTTCGCGCAGGACGGCCTGGGCCCGAGCGAGACGCGAGCCGTCTTCGTCGACCCCGGCACGGGCGAGATCCGGGGCGACCTGACCGTCTACGGCACGAGCGGTGCGCTGCCGCTGCGCACGTGGGTGGATCAGCTGCACCGCAGTCTGAACCTGGGGGAGCCGGGACGTCTCTACAGCGAGATGGCCGCGTCGTGGCTCGGGATCGTCGTGCTCGCCGGTCTCGGGCTGTGGGTGGCCCGCATGCGTCGCACCCGCGCGAAGCGCGACCTGCTGCGACCTCGACCCGGAGCCCGCGGATACCGGCGGGTGTTCGGCTGGCACGCCGCTCTCGGGGTCTGGCTCGTGCTCGGGGCGCTCTTCCTCGCCGCGTCGGGCATCACGTGGTCGACGTACGGCGGCGCGAACGTCGCGACGCTGCGTGCGGCGCTGTCGTGGCAGACGCCCGCGCTCGACACGACGCTCGCCGGGGCGAGCGGGATCGCCGATGCGCACGCGGACCACGGGGTCGTCGCCGCGCCGACGGCGGACGTCTCGCCCGACACCTTCGACGACGTCCTGGCGGTGGCCCGCACCGAGAACGTGAACGTAGGCCTCGTCGAGATCCGCCCGCCCGCGGCATCCGGTCAGGCGTGGGTCGTGCAGGAGATCCAGCGGAGCTTCCCGACCGAGGTCGACGCGGTCGCCGTCGACGGCGACACACTCGCGGTCGTCGACCGCGTCGACTTCGCCGACTACCCCGTCATGGCCAAGCTCTCGCGGTGGGCGATCGACATCCACATGGGCTCGATGTTCGGCGTCCTCAATCAGATCGCACTCTTCGTCGTGGCGTCGGCGATCGCGGTGATGGTCGTGCTCGGCTACGTGATGTGGTGGAAGCGACGGCCGACCCGCGACATCGCGCGCCGGGTCGGCGCTGCCCCGCGCGAGGCGCTGCCGCAGGCGCCGCTGTGGGGCATCGCCCTCGTCGTCGCCGTCTCGATCGGCATCGGGTACGCCCTGCCGCTCGTCGGCATCCCCCTCGCAGCCTTCGTCATCGGCGACGCCGTCGTGGGCGCGGTGCGCGCACGACGCCGGCGGAGCGCATCGTCCGGGGGAGCGGAAGAGAGTGTGGTCAGGCCATGACGGGCAACCCTCTCGTTCTCGGCGAACTCCCAGGGTAGAGTTCCGAGGCGAGAACTCCGGCCACCCGCCGGGGAACAGGAGAAGAGCCATGGCGACAAGCCCCGCCGAATCGATCGTCGACGCCGTCGGCGGTCCCGGAAACATCGAGAGCCTCACGCACTGCGCGACGCGCCTGCGGTTCCAACTGCGCGACTCCTCGAACGTCGATCAGTCGACGGTCGAGGCGATCCCCGGCGTCATGGGCGCCGTGCCGCAGGCCGGTAACCGCTACCAGGTCGTCATCGGCGGCGCGGTGCAGAACGTCTACAACGACATCAACGCCCTCCCGACCATGTCGGGCGCCGGCGGCGGTGCCGTCGACGAAGACGACGCGGCCTCGATCAAGGCGCGCGAGCGCGCCAAGGGCCCGCGCGGCAAGGTCGCCTGGCTCGACTCCCTGTTCGAGTTCCTCTCGGACTCGTTCCGCCCCATCCTCGGCGCCCTGCTCGGCGCGTCGCTGTTCATCACCTTCATGGCGCTCATGGCAACCCTCGGCGTCATCCCCGCCTGGAACGCGCCGGGCGTCGTGCTCGAGCCGTCGTGGCAGTTCGTCAACCTGATGTGGCAGTGCGTCTTCATCTTCCTACCGCTGATGGTCGCCTACAACGCGGCCAAGAAGGTCGGCGCCGACCCGTGGGTCGGCTTCGCCATCATGGCCGTCGTCATGCTGCCGGGCTTCACCAAGCTCGGGCAGGAGGGTGCCGCGCAGCAGATCACCTTCCTCGGGTCCGACATCACGACGATCTCGGTCTTCGGGCTGCCGCTGACGATCTTCGACTACAGCTCGCAGGTCTTCCCGCCGCTGCTCATGGCGGGCGTGCTGGGGCTCCTGTGGAAGGGCCTGCGCAAGGTCATCCCCGAGAACATCCAGCTGATCTTCGTGCCGTTCATCGCGATGCTCGTCATGATCCCGCTGACGGCGTTCCTCATCGGCCCCATCGGCGTCTACGCCGGCGCGGGCCTGGCGAACCTCCTCAGCTCGATCAACACGTTCTCCCCGTTCATCTTCGCGATCGTCATCCCGTTGGCCTACCCCTTCATGGTGCCGCTCGGCCTGCACTGGCCGATCAACGCGATCATGCTGCTGAACATCCAGACCCTGGGCTACGACTTCATCCAAGGCCCCATGGGTGCCTGGAACTTCGCGTGCTTCGGCGCGACGGCGGGCGTGCTGTGGATCTCGTGGCGCGCACGCGACAAGCAGATGCGTCAGACGGCGACCGGCGCGCTCGCCGCGGGCCTCCTCGGCGGAATCTCGGAGCCCTCGCTCTACGGCATCCATCTGCGGTTCAAGCGGATCTACCCGCGCATGCTCGTCGGCTGCCTCGTGGGTGGTCTGATCATCGGCATCGGCGGCGGCGTCAAGACGCAGGCGTTCGTGTTCACGTCCCTGCTGACGATCCCGGCGTTCGACTCCGTCATCCTCTACGGCATCGCCGTGCTGGCGTCGTTCGTCGTCGCGATGGCGCTCGTCATCATCAGCGACTACCGCACGCCCGAGCAGCGGGCCGAGTTCGAGGCGCAGCGCGACAAGGCGGAGGCGTCGGCCCAGACCGCGGCCACGCCCGCCGCCGCGTCGTCCGCTTCGGCCGCTGCCGCAGCGGGTTCGGCCCCCGCCCCGGCCCAGACGGCCGCGGGCACCGCGACGGCGACGCTCGAGAAGCCCGGCGCGACCGACGAGGTGTCGCAGGCCATCGAGATCGGCTCGCCGCTGGACGGCACCGTCGTCGAGCTCTCCGCCGTGCCCGACCCGGTGTTCGGCGGCGGGGTCATGGGCCCGGGCGTCGCGATCGAGCCGACCGGTTCGACCGTGGTCTCGCCGGGCGCCGGCACGGTCGCGGCCGCGCAGCCCACCGGCCACGCCTTCGGCCTCGAGCTCGAGGGCGGCGTCGAGCTGCTCATCCACGTCGGCATCGACACCGTCAACCTGAAGGGCGAGGGATTCGAGGTGCACGTCAAGGCGGGCGACCGCGTCGAGAAGGGCACGCCTCTGGTGACCTTCGACCGCGCCGTCATCGAGAAGGCCGGCTATCCGCTGATCACCCCGGTGATCGTGCTCAACGCCGATTCCTTCGCCACCGTCGACCCCGTCGGCTTCGGTCCGACGACGACCGGAGCCCCGCTCCTGGTGGTCGAGAAGTAACGCACCGACCCGCTGGCGAAGCCCCCTCCCGAGCGCTCGGGCGGGGGCTTCGTCGTCTCGACGTCCGGCGCGTCCATCGTTCAGTCGTGCCGGCGGAGCAGCAGCACGCCGTCGGTGAGCGCCGGGTCGGTGCGTTCGCGCACCTCTTCGCGTTCGACGGTCCACTCGAGCGGATCGAGGTCGAGTGATGCGCGCTCCTCGGCGGGCGTCGCGAGCGGCGGGTGGTCGGGGTGTGCGTCGTGGGGGCGGGGCGGCACGCCGACGTGCGAGACGACGAGCAGGTGTCCGCCGGGTGCGACGTGCTCCATCGCCGCCCGCAGCAGAGCGATGCGGGAGAACTCCGGATCCCACGAGTGCAGGAAGCTCGTCGTCACCAGCTCGAACGACCCCAGCGCGGCGTCGTCGATCTCGCCGGCGATGAAATCGGCGTCGAGCCGGGCCGCGCGGGCTGCGGCCCGGGCGCGCGCGACGGCTGTGGGGGAGAGATCGAGACCCGTGACCGCCCAGCCGCGCGCCGCGAGCCACAGGGCGTCCCCGCCTTCGCCGCACCCGAGATCGAGGGCGCGAGCGGGGGTGAGCTCACCGGATGCCTCCAGCTCGGCGACGACGGACGAGGTCGTCTCGTTGACGCGTCCCGACCAGACGCGGTCGCTCTCGGCGTACCGCGCCTCCCAGTCCGCGGCGTGCCCACGACGATGCCGCACCGCCGCCGCGGCGTCCTGTGCCACGAGGGCGCCGTTGACCGCGGCCCCGGCCATCGAGCCGGCTCCCATCGACAGCGGCACGTTGCCCATCGGTGTGACGACGTTGCCCGCCGCCCACACAAGGGGATGACTGGTGGCGCCGGCCACGTCGACGGCGATGAACGACCCCGCCGGTCCTTCGGTGCGGGCGAGGTCGAGCGACGCGAGGAAGCCGTCGTGCGGCTCGAGGACGCCGCCGGTGAAGATCGCGTCGAGCTCGATCCGCTCGCCCGCGGCGGTCTCGACGGCTCCGATCGCGTCGGCGCGGGTCTCGTCGCTGCCGGTCGCGTCGGAGGCGCGGTCCGAGGCCGTGTCGTCGCGGCCGTGCACCGCGACCACCGGCGAGGGGACGATGCGGATGCCGCGGGCGTGCAGCCGTTCCCGCACGTCGTCGCCCAGCTCGCCCAGTGCCGCGGTGAAGGCGACGACGTGCGGGCTCCACTGCCGGAGCAGCTCGATCTGGTGCAGGCTCAGCGGCGAGGTGGCCAGCACCCCGATGCGCTGATCGCGCACCTCCCAGCCATGGCAGTAGGGGCAGTGCAGTACGGTGCGTCCCCAGCGCTCGGCGAGTCCGGGGATCTCGGGCAACCGGTCGGTGACTCCGGTCGCGACGACGAGCGCACGGGTCGTGATGCGCATGCCCGGATCTGCGGCATCCGACAGCGCGGCGGGGTCATCGCCGACGAGCGTGACCTCCAGTCCGCCGTCGATCTCGCGGACGCCGGCCACCCGTCCTGCACGGAACGCGACGCCGTACGCCTCGGCCTCGGCGCGCCCGCGGCGGCGCAGCTCGCTCGGCGGGATGCCGTCGAAGCCGACGACGGCGTGCATGTGCTCGGCGAAACGATTGCGCGGCGCGTCGGAGTCGAGCACGAGCGTGCGTCGGCGCGCGCGACCGAGCATCTGCGCCGCGCTGAGGCCCGCGGGCCCCGCGCCGACGATGACGACGTCCTGATCGAAGTTCTGCATGTCCACAGCCTCCGACCGTTCGTATCATTTCGGCAAGCTGGCTTGCGGAAATGGCAAGATGGTCCCATGGACGGACTCGATCAGATCGGACCGCGCCTGCGCGCGGCGCGCCAGGACCACGGCCTCACGCTCGACGAGCTCGCGGGGCGCGCGGGGATGTCGCCGAGCACGCTGTCGCGCCTCGAGTCGGGCAAACGGCAGGCGAGCCTCGAGCTGCTCGTGCCCCTGACCCGTCAGCTGGGCATGCGCATCGACGACCTCGTGCCGGCCGAGCAACCCGATCCGCGCGTGCGGCGTCCGGCGACGACGCGCCACGGCCACGTCGTGGCGCCGCTGACGCGCGAGAGCTCGCCGGTGCAGACCTTCAAGGTGACGTATCCGCCCGCGGAGGCGGCTCCCGCCCCGCGCGTGCACGACGGTTTCGAGTGGTTCTACGTGCTGAGCGGCCGCATCCGCCTCGCGCTCGACGGGCGCGAGCTCGTGCTCGGCCGGGGCGAGGCCGCCGAGTTCGACACCCGCATCCCGCACTCGATCAGCGCCGTCGGCACGCGCCCCGCCGAGGTGATCAGCATCTTCAACGCCGCGGGCGAGCGCATGCACACCTACGTCGCCCCCGACTGAGCCCCCGCCCCGCCCCCACCCGGTCGATTCGCCAGAAATCGCGGATGCCGCAGGGTGCGGATCCGCAGATTCTGGCGAGTCGACTGGGGGGAAGAGAGGGTGCCGGGCCTCAGGCCTGGCGGTGCTCGGCGTAGTAGGCCAGAAGCGCGCGGGTCGAGGCGTCCTGCGCGGCGACGGCCTCGCTGTCGCCCTCGATCGCGGGGGCGATCTGCAGGGCGAGCTGCTTGCCGAGCTCGACGCCCCACTGGTCGAAGGAGTTGATGCCCCAGATCGTGCCCTGCGTGAACGTGATGTGCTCGTAGAGCGCGATCAGCTCGCCGAGCACCTTCGGCGTCAGCGCGGGCGCGAAGATCGACGTCGTCGGGCGGTTGCCCGCGAACGTGCGCGCGGCCACGAGGGCGCCGGTCGTCCCCTCGGCCTCGACCTCTTCGGCCGTCTTGCCGAAGGCGAGGGCCTTGGTCTGGGCCAGGAAGTTCGCCAGGAACAGCCCGTGGACGTCGCGGCCGCCGTCGGTGAGGGGGTGTGCGGGGTTCACGAACGCGATGAAGTCGGCGGGGATGAGCCGCGTGCCCTGGTGGATCAGCTGGTAGAACGCGTGCTGGCCGTTGGTGCCGGGCTCGCCCCAGAAGACCTCGCCGGTGTCGGAGGTGACGGGCGTGCCGTCCCAGCGCACCGACTTGCCGTTGGACTCCATCGTGAGCTGCTGCAGGTACGCGGCGAAGCGGTGCAGCTGCTGGGCGTAGGGCAGCACGGCGTGGGTCTGGGCGCCGAGGAAGTTGGTGTACCAGACGTTGAGCAGGCCCATCAGCACCGGCACGTTCTGCGCGAGCGGGGTGGATGCCACGTGCTCGTCGACCGCGTGGAAGCCGGCGAGCAGGTCGCGGAACGCCTCGGGCCCGAGCTCGATGACGAGCGAGAGGCCGATGGCCGAGTCGACCGAGTACCGGCCACCCACCCAGTCCCAGAAGCCGAAGGCGTTGGCGGGGTCGATGCCGAACGCTTCGACCTTGTCGAGGGCCGTCGAGACGGCGACGAAGTGGTGCGCGACGGCATTCGTCTTCTTCGCCTCGGTGTCGTCGATCGCGCCGGCCGCCTGCAGACCCGCCCACAGCCAGTCGCGGGCGAGGCGCGCATTCGTCAGGGTCTCGAGCGTCGTGAAGGTCTTGGAGGCGACGATGAACAGCGTCGTCTCCGGGTCGAGGTCGGCGGTCTTGTCCGCGATGTCGAACGGGTCGATGTTCGAGACGAAGCGCGCCTGGATCCCGGCGGTCGCGTACGGGCGCAGCGCTTCGGAGATCATGACGGGGCCGAGGTCGGAGCCGCCGATGCCGATGTTGACGACGTGGGTGACCTTCTTGCCGGTGATGCCCGTCCACTCGCCCGAACGGACGCGGTCGGCGAAGGCCGACATGTTCTCGAGGACGCTCTGGACGTCGGCGTCGATCTGCTGTCCGTCGACGACGAGGGCGGGCTCGGCGCCGGCGGGGCGGCGGAGGGCGGTGTGGAGCACCGCGCGGTCCTCGGTGGTGTTGATGTGCTCTCCCGCGAGCATCGCCGCGTAGCGCTCGGCGACGCCGGTCTGCTCGGCGAGGCGCACGAGGGCGGCGACGATCTCGTCGGTCACGAGGTTCTTCGACAGGTCGACGTGGAGGTCGGCCAGAGGAAGGCTCAGGAGCTCGACACGGCCGGGGTCGCTGTCGAACCAGCCGCGCAGGTCGGGGGTGAAGCCGTTCTTCAGCGACTCGAGGTCGTTCCAGGCGGCGGTGGTGGTGGCATCGATGGGAGCAGCGGTCACGTTCTCACGGTAGCCGTGCCGCCGGGTGCCGTCCACGCGGCGCGGCGGGAGAAGTCGGGCCGGGCCGGCCCGGTCACGCGGAGCCGGCGATGCGACCGTCGACCAGGCGGCAGACGACGTCGACCTCACCGACCTCGCCGAGGTCGTGGGTCACGACGATGACCGCGGCGCCGCTCGCCGCGACGGTCGCCAGGGACGCGGCGACGGCGTGGCGGGATGCCGCGTCGAGACCGCTCATCGGCTCGTCGAGCAGCAGCAGGTCGACGTCCTGCGCGAGAGCCTGGGCGAGGTGCGCACGCTGTCGCTGTCCGCCCGAGAGCTCGCCGAGCGGCCGCCGCGCGAGCGGGGAGAGGCCAACGGCGTCGATCGCGGCCGCGACGCGAGCCCGGTCACTGCGCCGCAGCGGCAGGAACGAGCCGCGCTCGCGCCAGCGGCCCATCGTGACGAGATCGGTCACCGTCAGCGGGAGGCGGGCGACGTCGCCGGTCGACTGCGGCACGAGGCCCACCCGCGTGCCCGCCTCGCGTCGCACGTGCCCGGCGCTCGGCGCCCGCAGTCCGGCCGCCACCGAGAGCAGCGTCGACTTGCCCGACCCGTTCGCGCCGACGACCGCCACGATCGAGCCGCGGTCGACGTCGAGGTCGATCCCGCGCAGCGCGTCGTGGCCGTCGTACGAGACGCGCACGTCGCGCAGCTCCAGGACGGAGAGCGCGTCGGGGAAAGAGGGGGAGCGGGGTGGCATCCGGTCATTATTGCAAATGAGAACCGTTCTCACTTTCGTGTAGGGTCGTCGATCGTGTCCCTCCTGATCGATCCGTTCACCGTCGCGTTCGTGCAGCGCGCCCTGCTCGGCGGGGCGCTCGTCGCGATCGTGTGCGGCATCGTCGGCACGTGGGTCGTCGTGCGCGGAATGGCCTTCCTCGGCGAGGCGATGTCGCACGGCATGCTGCCCGGCGTCGCCGTGGCCACCCTCACCGGGCTGCCGCCGATGGCCGGGGCGGCGGCGAGCGCGGCCGTGATGTCGCTCGGCGTCGGGCTGCTGCAGCGACGGGGCCGGCTCTCGGCCGATACGAGCATCGGCCTGCTGTTCGTCGCGAGCCTCTCGCTCGGCGTCATCGTCATCTCGGCGTCGCGCAGTTTCGCGACCGACGCGTCGGCGATCCTCTTCGGCGACATCCTCGCGATCGGTCCCGCCGACCTCGTCGCCCTCGCCGTCGCGCTCGGCGTGACCGTCGTCGTCGCCGCGCTCGGACACCGCGCGTTCGTGGCGCTGACCGTCGACCCGCGTCAGGCCCAGTTGCTGGGATTGCGTCCACGCCCCGCGCACATCGTGCTCGTGGGTCTCGTCACCCTTGCCGTCGTCTCCGCGTATCAGGCGGTCGGGTCGCTGCTGGTCGTCGGCATGCTGCTCGGGCCCGCCGTGGCGGCCGGGCAGTGGACCCGTCGGATCGTCCCGACGATGGTGCTCGCCGCCGCCATCGGCACGGTCTCGGTGGCCGTGGGGTTGTCGCTGTCGTGGCACCTCGCGACGGCCGCCGGCGCGACCGTCGCCTTCACCGCGATCTGCTCGGGCGCTCTGTCGTCGGTGGTCCGCGCCCTCGTCCGAGCCGCACGTCCGCGCCGGCCCTAGCCGCCACGAACCCCGTGAACGCCCCGAAACACCCGGAAAGCACCGCATGAGAACCCCGCCATCACTCACCGTCCTCGCCCTCGCCGCCGGAGCAGCCCTGCTCGCGGGCTGCCAGGCCACCCCGGCCGATCCCGCTGCGCAGACCCCCGCACCCGACGCCTCCGCCGCGGGCGAGGCGCTCGGCGACGGGCACGGCGCGATCGCCGGAGCGCGCGAGCTCGCCGAGCCGGCGCTGCATCTGACGAGCATCGCGGCCGACGGCGCCGTGCATCACCTCGACCTGCTCGATGAGAGCACCACGGTGCTCGGCGAGATCGCCCCCGCCGCCACACTCGACAGCGAGGGACGCTTCCTGTTCGCCGGGCGCGACGGCGCGGTGTCGATCGTCGACAGCGGCGTCTGGACGTGGAACCACGTCGACCACTTCCACTACTACGAGGCGCCCGCCCGGCTGCTCGGCGAGCTCACCGGCACCGGTGCGCCCCGCACCGTCACGAGCGACCTCGGGGCGGGGATCTACTTCGACGACGGCGACCGCGGCGGCGAGGCCGTGCTGCTCGATCTCGAGGCGCTGAAAGACGGCGAGATCGTCGAGAGCTTCCGCGTCGCGCTCGACGCGCCGGGCTCGTTCGTCGCGCCGTTGCCGGCCGGCGCCCTCATCGCGGACGCCGCGACCGATCGCGTCCGCCACGTCGACGCCACGGGCACCGAGCTCGCCACCACCGTCTGCACCGATCCGGCCGGTTCGATCGCGACCAACGTCGGCGTCGTCGTCGGCTGCGCCGAGGGCGCGGTGCTCGCCGTGACGCATGCCGCGGGCACCGAGCTCGAGACGATCCCGTACCCCGCCGGCGGTCCCGCCCGCGCCGTGGCGTTCTCGAACCGCGAGAACCGTCCCACCGTCGCCGGGCGCACCGGCTCGTCGGCGTTCTGGCTGCTCGACACGCGCGATCGGACCTGGACCGCCCACGACACCGGCGAGCCGCTCGTGCGGGTGACCGCCGTCGACGACGCCGACGAGACGGTCGTGGCGCTGACCGCCGACGGATCGGTCCTCGTGGTCTCGGGCGCCACCGGCGAGCTGCTCGCGCGGTCGGCTCCGCTCGTCGCGGCGTCGCTGGCCGACCCCGCCCTGGCACCGGGCGTCGACCTCGTCGCCGATCAGCGCCGCACCTACCTCAACGCCCCCGCCGAACGGCTGATGTTCGAGCTCGACCCCGCCGACGGCGCGCGCGTCGCCCGGACGTTCGAGACGGAGCACGCCCCGGTTCTTTTCACGGAGACGGGCCGATGAGGCGCGCGGTCCTCGCCGCCGCGCTCGCCGCGACGGCGCTTCTCGGGCTCGCGGGGTGCGCGCCCGCCGCATCGGAGCGCCCGACCGTCGTGGTCACGACGAACATCCTCGGCGACATCGTCGACACGCTCGCCTCCGGTGAGCTGGAGGTCGTCACCTTCATGCCCCGCGACGCCGATCCGCACTCGTTCGAGCTGTCGGCCGCGGATGCCGCGACCATGCGCACCGCCGATCTCGTCGTCTCGAACGGCCTCGGCCTCGAAGAGGGCGTGCAGCACCACGTCGACGCGTCGGCTACCGACGGGGTCCGCCAGTTCGTCGCCGGTGACCACGTCGAGACCCTCGCCTATCTCGACTCCGACGCCGTCGATCCTCACTTCTGGACCGATCCGTCGCAGACCGTCCGCGTCGTCGATGCCCTCGCCCCCGTGCTGGCCGCCCTCGCGGACGACCCCGGTGCGGTGACGGATGCCGCGGCGTCGTACCGCGCCGAGCTCGAGGCCGTCGATGCCGAGATGGCGTCGGGGCTCGCGGCGATCCCGGCCGACCACCGCGCCCTCGTGACGAACCACCACGTCTTCGGCTACCTCGCGCGGCGGTACGACGTGCGCATCCTCGGCGCCGCCGTCCCCGGGGGGACCACTCTCGCCGCCCCCAGCGCCTCCGACCTGCGTGAGCTCGTCGAGGCGATCGACACCGCCGGGGTCGAGACGATCTTCGCCGACTCCTCGCAGCCCGACCGTCTCATGCGCGTCCTCGCCGACGAGGCCGGACGCGACGTGTCGGTCGTGCCCCTTCTGACCGAATCCCTCGCACCCGCCGGCCGGCCCGGCGACACCTACCTCGACATGATGCGCGAGAACCTGCGGCGCATCACCGACGGCCTCACCCGATGAGGCTTTTCCCTGGAAAGGAAACACACCCCATGAAGAGAACCCTGCAGATCGGCGCCCTGGCCGGCGCCGCAGCCCTGGTGCTGGCGGGCTGCTCGTCGTCGCCTGCACCCGCGTCGAGCCCGTCCGGCGACGCGAGCGCCGAGGCATCCGCTCCCGGTGGGCCCCGCGTCGCGCTCGGCTACGAGGGCGGCGTGCTCGTCCTCGGCGGCGACGACGACCTCGAGGTGCTCGGCGACTTCGCCTCGGAGGACTTCATCCGCCTGAACACCGCGGGCGACGACCGGCACGTGATGGTCACGACCTCCGCCGGCTTCCAGCTGCTCGACGTGCGGCAGCCCGAGCTGACCGATCTCGTCGTCCCCGCAGCCACGGCCGGACACGTCGTCGTCCACGGCGGCAAGACCGTGCTCTACGACGACGCCACGAGCGACACGACGATCTTCGCCACCGACGATCTCGCCGAGCTCAGCGGTGCACTGCCCGACGCCGAGGTCATCCCGGGCGTCACGGCGCATCACGGCGTCTCGGTCGAGCTCGAGGACGGCACGCTGCTGACCACGGTGGGCGGCGAGTCGGGGCGCACCGGCATCCGCGTGCTCGACGCCGACCGCACCGAGATCGCGGCGAACGCCGAGTGCCCCGCCGTCCACGGTGAGGGCACCGCGCAGGGCGAGCGGGTCGTGTTCGGCTGCGAGAACGGAGCCCTGATCTACGACGGCGGCGAGATCACCAAGGTCGCCTCGCCCGACGCCTACGGCCGCATCGGCAACGCGTACGTCTCGGAGAAGAGCCCCCTCGTGGTCATGGACTACAAGGACGACCCCGACGCCGAGGGATACCTGCTGCGCAACATCGCCCTCGTCGACACCGCGGCGAAGTCGCTGACGAAGGTCGCCCTGCCCGCCGGTGTCGAGTACACCTTCCGCGGCATCGCCCGGGGCCCGGCCGCCGAGGCCGTCCTGATCGGCACCGACGGCTCGCTCCACTGGATCGACCCGGCGACGGGCGCCGTCACGAAGTCGCTGCCGGTCATCGACCCGTGGGAGGGTCCGGCCGAGTGGCAGGCCCCGCACCCGGCCGTCAAGGTCGCTGGCGATCTCGCGTACGTCACCGACCCGGCCGACAGCGAGCTCGTCGTCGTCGACCTGACGACCGGTGAGATCGCGCAGACCGTGACGCTGCCGCACGTCCCCAACGAGATCGCCGCCATCGCGTGACATCCGGCGGCCGCCCCGCCGTGCGCGCAGGGCGGCCGCCCCGCCGCATCCGTTCTCCGCCGAGCCCGCCTCCCGTGCCGGGCCGACGGCGAGCGGATGCGGCGGACCCGCGCCCCGTGCGAACGCGCCGACTAGCCTGGTGCCGTGGCGGCCGTATCGACCTCGCAGCGCACCTACCGCTATCTGCGGCTGACCCTCGCCGTGGTCCCGGTCGCCCTGCTGGTCGCCGTCGCGATCGCGGCGGCCGACGTCGGGGTGCTGCCGACCGTGAGCCACTACTTCTACACCCCCGCGCGCACGGTCTTCTCGGCCTCGCTCGTCGTGGCCGCGGCGTGTCTGCTGGCGCTGTCGGGGCGCGGTCCGCAGCGGCTGCTGCTCGACGTCGCCGCCCTGTTCGCGCCGCTCGTGGCGATCGTGCCGACACCGCTGTCGGCGGGCGAGGTGCCCGGTCTCGCCGTGTCGTGCGCGCAGTGCATCCCCGCGCCCTTCGCCGACGACCTCGACAACGCGCTGCTGACCTATCTCGTCGTCGGGGCGCTGGTCGTCGTGATCGGCGCGGTCCTCGGGCTGCGCGGCGACATCGACCTGCGCGCGAGCGGACCGACTCTCGCGGTCGCCGTCGTCGTGCTCGTGGTCGTCGCGCTGGTGTGGTCGCTGGCTCCGGCCGTGCTCACCCGCTCCGCCCACCTGGTCGCCGCCTTCGGGTTCTTCGCCCTGATCGCGCTCGTGGCCCTCGCCGAGGCCGTGTGGCCGTCGACCGAGCACCCGCCGCACCACCGGATGCGCGTCGGGTACGTCGTCGTGGCGATCGCGCTGCTCGTCGACCTCGCGCTCACGGTCGTGCTGGGGGTCGTCGCCGACCTGCCGGTCGTCTTCGCCGGCGAGGTCGTAGCCCTGCTGCTGTTCGTCGTGTTCTGGATGATGCAGACGGCGCAGAAGTGGTCGATGCCCGACCCCGCGCTCCGAGGCTGACCGGCTCGCCCGCGGGAGCGGGTCCGCCCGCGGGAGGTCAGACGGTCGCGGCGCCCCGGCGCAGCCCCGCGGCCGCGATCGCCGCCGCGACCGCGACCATCGCCGCGACGCAGGCCGCGACCCCCGGCCAGCCGAGGTCGTGGAAGGCGTACCCTAGCGCCCAGCCGAACAGGCTCGATCCGCCGTAGTAGCCGAGGTAGTACAACGACGCCGATTGCGCGCGGGCCGCGGGGGCGGCGATCACGGGCGCCCAGCCGGAGGCGATGGCGTGGGCGGCGAAGAACCCCGCGGTGAGGACGAGCAGGCCGACGAGGACCGTCGCCACCGTCGCGATCGCGGTGAGCCCGACCCCCGCCGCCATGACGCCCAGTGAGACGAGGAGCACGGGCAGCCGCCCGAACCGTCCCGCGAGCGCGCCCGCCCACGGCGAGGTGACCGTGCCCGCGAGATACGCGAGGAACAGGAAGCTCACGACCCACAGCGGCAGGGAGTAGGGCGGCGCGACCAGCAGGAAGCCGAGGTAGTTGTACACCGCGACGAAGCCGCCCATCAGCAGGAAGCCCTGGGCGTAGAGCGCCAGCTGGCGACGATCGCGCAGATTGGCGCCGAGCCGCGCGGCCAACGTCGGGCCGCGCTCGCCGAGCGTGCGCCGGGGGGTGAAGCCGCGTGCCCGAGGGGTCAGCCAGAGGAACAGAGCGGCGGATGCGGCGCACGTCACCGCGACGGCGAACACGCCGCCGCGCCACAGCCCCACGTCGCCGAAGGGGCCTGCGACGATGCGCCCGAGAAGCCCGCCGATCGTCGTGCCGGCGATGTAGCTCCCCGCGGCCGAGGCGGTGTGGCCCGCATCCACCTCCTCGGAGAGGTAGGCCAGGGCGATCGCCGGGACGGCCCCGAGGGCGATGCCCTCGATGAGCCGTGCGGTCAGCAGGAGCGAGAAGGTCGGGGCGAGCGGGGCGAGCAGTCCGAACGCGGTCGCGGCGATGACGCCGATCGCCATGGCCGGAACCCGGCCGATCCGGTCGGCGACGACCGACCAGGGTATGACGCTGACCGCGAGCCCGAGCGTCGATGCCGAGACGGCCAGAGCGGCGGCTGCCGGTCCGACGCCGAACTCCGCTCCGACGAAGGGGAGCACCGCCTGCGGCGAGTAGAGCTGCGCGAACGTCGCGATGCCGGCGAAGAACAGGCCGGCGATGACGCGGCGGTAGTCGGGCGTTCCGGGCAGATGACCGGTGAACGCGCGCACCCCGCCAGCCTAGGTCCGCCACGAGGCGCGCTCGGACAGGGAAAGGGCCGGTCGACTCAGAATCGTCGACCGGCCCTGTCATCCCTTGCACCAGAGATCACACCGCGCAGTCGGGGGAACTGCGTGAGACGAAGTTATAACGGCGAGATAACGGGATGCAATCGGATCGGAGGGTTCATCACCGGCGCATAGCGACCTCGCAGGCTCGCGGGTGCGGACCGATCGCGAGGTGCCTCAGCGCGCCTGACCGAGGTGCACCGAGCCGGCCGAGACGCGGACCTCGACGCGGTTGCCCGAGGCCGGGTCCTCGGTCAGCCCGCTCGTGAACGAGCCGACCTCCTGGCTCGCGCTGACCGCGTAGCGGGCGCGGGGGAGCGTGAGGTCGACCGAGCCGGCCTCGGCGCTCACCGTCAGCGAGGCGGGCGCGGGGCCGGTCAGTTCGCCCGAGACGCGTCCCGCGCTCACGCGCACCGTCGCCTCGGCGACGCCGGCGAGATCGAGGTTCGCCCGCCCCGCCGAGACTCCGGCGTCGAGGCTCGTCGCGCTGCCGCTGGCGTCGATCGAGCCCGCGTCGACCTGCAGCGACACGGCGCCGAACGAGCCGTCGACCCGGATCGCTCCCGCCCCTGCGCTCAGGTCGGCGTCGACTCCCGCGAGCGACGCGGGAAGGACGAGGGTGGCGCGCGCCGGCGCGTTCCACGGGTTCCAGCCCGACCAGAAGTCGCGGTCGGAATCGAGCGACAGGGTGCCGCTGCGGTTCACGAGCTCCCAGCGGTCGGCGCCGCTGCCCGTGACCGAGAGGGTGGCCTCGTCGACGTCGGCGAACGAGATGCGGATGTCGGCGGCGGCGGTGTCGACGTCGAGCATGGTCACCCCGCGCGTCGGCGCCGTCAGGGTCGAGGTCGACACGGCCCCGCTCGCGAGGGTCCCGGCGATGCCCGTCCCCGCCGCGAAGAGGAGCAGTCCGGCTCCGGCGGCCGCGGTGAGCGCGGCGATCGCGCGCGCGCCGGAGGCCGGCGGGGTCGGCGGCTGCGGGGCGGCCTGCCCGTCGGGCGCACCGCCGGTGGGCGGGGTCGGCGTCGCGGGCGGCGGGGTCAAGGTCGTGCTCATCGCACTGCTCCGTTCTGCGGCTGCGGGCCGCCGTGTTCGAGATGGACGAGTGCGGCGAGCACGCGCCGGTTGCCGTGCTCGTCCTGCTCGAGGTCGAGCTTCTGGAAGAGCGAGGTGATGTACTTCTCGACGCTCGCCTCGCTGAGGAACATGGCCGCGGCGATCGCCTGGTTGCTGCGGCCCTCCGCGATGAGCGCGAGCACCGTGCGCTCGCGCTCGGTGAGTCGTGAGAGGCGCTCGTCCCGCGAGCGCCGGGTGAGCAGCTGCGCCACGACTTCGGGGTCGAGCACCGTCGCCCCGGCGGCGATGCGCTCGACCGTCGCGACGAACTCGCCGACGTCGGCGACGCGGTCCTTCAGGAGGTACCCCAGCGCGGCGCCGTGCGAGGTGATGAGCTCGCTGGCGTAGCGCTCCTCGACGTACTGGCTGAGCACCAGGATCGGCAGCTGGGGATCCTGGGCTCGCAGGGCGAGCGCGGCGCGGATCCCCTCGTCGGTGAAGGTGGGCGGCAGGCGCACATCGAGGATGCACAGGTCGGGGCGGGTCTCGCTCACCCGTTCGCCGATGCCACCGGCGTCGGCGAGCGCGGCGACGATGTCGTGACCGGAGTCGGCGAGCAGCCGCACGAGCCCCTCGCGCAGCAGCGCGGAGTCCTCGCAGATCAGGATGCGCACGGGACGCTCACCTCCAGGGCGGTCGGTCCGCCGGCGGGGCTGTCGAGGCGGGTCGTGCCGCCGGCCGCCGTGATGCGGTTCATGATGCCGTCGAGCCCGCCGCCGGCGATCACGCGGGCACCGCCGACGCCGTTGTCCTCGACCCGGGCCCAGAGGGTGTGGTCGTCGCGGTGGCGGACGACGACACGGCACTCGGCGGCGCGGGAGTGCTTCGCGGCGTTCGTCAACGACTCGGCGATCGCGAAGTAGACGGCGGCCTCCGCGGTGCGGCTGCACCGCTGATCGACGCGGACGTCGAGGGTGACGGGGACGTGCGACCGGGCGGCGAGGGCCGACAGGGCCGCGTCGAGACCGCGGTCGTCGAGCACCGAGGCGTGGATGCCGCGGGCGAGCTGACGCAGTTCGGTGATCGCGGCCTTCGTCGAGGTGTGCGCCTCGGCGAGCAGCGCCTTGGCGGCATCCGGGTCGTCGTCGATCTTCTGCTGTGCGAGACCGAGGGTCATCCCCACCGAGACGAGCCGGGGCTGCACGCCGTCGTGCAGATCACGCTCGATACGGGTGCGCTCGAGCTCGCTCGCCCGCACGGCGCCCTCGCGCTGCACGCCGGCGGTGCGAGCCTGCTCGACGAGCTGCGCCTCGCGGGAGGGGACGAGGATCGCCCGCACGAGCAGGCCGTGCAGCAACGCGATGCCGAGGAGCAGGGCGGCGGGCACGACGATCGCGACGACCCCCACGAGCACCGCCGTATCGGCGGGCACCGTGATCCACGTGTTCGCGAGCATCACCTCGTCGGCGGCGTAGAGGGGGGCGAAGAGCATCGCGACACCCGACGCCAGGATGCCGGCGAGGGTGAGGACGACGAGCCCCAGCACCATCGAGATCGCCGCATGGGCGATGCCGCGCCACATGCGGGCGTCGATGAACTGGAGCCAGACCGTGCGCAGCCAGCCGCCGAAGCCGGGGCGGCCGCTGCTGCGGGGGCGCAGGCCCGGCAGCCCGAGACCGTACAGTCCGTCGACGCGGGCGTACTCGAGCCAGCCCGTGAGCCAGAGGCCGTAGACGAACGCGACGAGCAGCGGCAGCCCGAGCCCGAGCGCGGGAGCGAGGCCGATGCCGGTCGCGAGGAGCGTGATCAGCACCGTGAACACGACGCTGCCCGCGATGCCGAGGGCGGCGAGCTGGGCGAGGGCGCCGATCGGGCGCAGCAGGCGCAGAGCGCGATTCGGCGGGGCGGTGGAGGCGACGGCTGTGGTCATGCCTCCACGCTAGGACCGCGACGGTGTCGGCCGCAGGGGAGCGAGCCGGAGACTGCGGTTCGGGTTAACCCCCGTCGCACGCGTGACCGGGCTCGCCGCGGACACGAGAGGATGGAGGGGTGACCGCACCCGACATCCGCCTCATCGCCGTCGACATGGACGGCACCCTCCTCGACGCGGACGGACGCATCCCCGACGGCCTGTGGCGGCTGCTGACACGACTGCACGACCGGGGGATCGCCTTCGCCCCCGCGAGCGGACGCCAGCTCGCGACGCTGCAACACCAGTTCGCCACGGCGCCGGTCGAGCTGGACTACATCGCCGAGAACGGCGCCTACGTCGTGCGCGAGGGCGAGGAGGTCAGCTCGGATGCGGTCGACCCGGCCTTCGCGGCATCCGTCATCCGACGCGTGCGCGGGCTCGACCATCTCGATCTGGGGCTCGTGGTGTGCGGCAAGCGGTCGGCGTGGATCGAGCGCTCCGACGCGGCGTTCGCGGGCGAGGCCGACAAGTACTACGCCGAGCTCGAGATCGTCGACGACCTGCTGAGCGTCGACGACCAGATCCTCAAGCTCGCGGTGTTCGACTTCGCCGACGCCGAGTCCTCGGTCGCGCCCGAGCTGTTCGACCTCCGCGAGACGCACCAGGTCGTCGTGTCGGGACAGCACTGGGTCGACATCATGAACCCGGGCGTCAACAAGGGGCGGGCCCTCGCCCGGCTGCAGGAGGCGCTGGGCATCGGACCCGAGCACACGATGGCCTTCGGCGACTACCTCAACGACCTCGAGCTGTTGCAGCAGGCGCGCTTCTCGTACGCGATGGCCGAAGCGCACCCGGACGTCGCGGCCGTCGCGCGCTACCGCGCCCCCTCGCACACCGAGGCCGGGGTGCTGAGCGTCATCGAGGAGTTCCTCGCCCGCTGACCGTGCCGGCTCGAAGAGAGCGCGGGGCCGCCGGCGCAACCCCGTGAGGCGACCGCGCTCGCGGGCGTAACGTGGGGCCATGGTCACGATCCCCACGGTCTCCCTCAACGACGGCACCGACTTTCCCGAGCTCGGCTTCGGAACGTACAACCTGCGCGGCGGCGAAGGCGTCGACGCGATCGCTGCGGCCATCGACACCGGATACCGGCTGCTCGACACGGCGGTCAACTACGAGAACGAGACCGAGGTCGGCGAGGCGGTGCGCCGCAGCGGCATCCGTGAGCAGCTGATCATCGCGACGAAGGTGCCCGGGCGCGACCACGGATTCGACGAGACGATCCGCAGCGCCGAGGGCTCGCTCGCGCGCCTGGGCGTCGAGACGATCGACCTCTACCTGATCCACTGGCCGAACCCCTCGCAGGGCAAGTGGCTCGAGACCTACCGTGCGATGCTCGCGCTGCGCGACGAGGGACAGGTCGCCTCCGTCGGCGTCTCGAATTTCACCGAGCCCATGCTCGCGCGACTGATCGACGAGACCGGCGTCGCCCCCGCCGTGAACCAGGTCGAGATGCACCCGTACTTCCCGCAGGCGAGCCTGCGGGCGTTCCACGCGGCCAACGGCATCCGCACCGAGAGCTGGAGCCCGCTGGCCCGGCGGAGCGAGCTGCTGAGCGAGCCGGTCGTCACCGACATCGCCGCCGCGCACGGCGTCACCGGCACGCAGGTCGTGCTGCGGTGGCACACGCAGCTGTCGTCGACGCCGATCCCGAAGTCGGCCGATCCCGCTCGCCAGCGCGAGAACGCCGACGTGTTCGGGTTCATGCTGACGGGCGAGGAGATCTCCGCCCTGAGCGCGCTCGAGCGCGGCCGGCTCTGGGACGGCGACCCCGACACGCACGAGGAGATGTGACCGGCGGGGGTCGGTAGCGTGGACGGTATGCCGACCACCCCCTTCGACTCCCTCGACGACTTCTTCGCCCTCCCGCGCATCGATGCCGCGGTCACCTCGCCCGACGGATCGCGCGTCGTACTGACGGTCGCGACCCTCACGAAGGACCGCACCGGATACGAGCGTTCGCTGTGGACCGTCGCCGCCGACGGCGGCGGCACCCCCACGCGGCTGACCCGATCGACGACCGGCGAGTCGGGGGCGGTCTTCACCGCGTCGGGCGACCTGCTGTTCGTCTCGGCGCGCCCCGACAACGACGCCGCCGACGATGCGCCCGCCCAGCTCTGGCTGCTGCCGAGGGCCGGCGGCGAGGCGCGCCCGGTGACCCGTCTGGCCGGAGGCGTCGCGGGCATCGTCGCCGCGACCGCGTCCGACCGGATCGTCATCGCGTCGTCGCTGCTCCCCGAGGCCGCGACCGTCGAGGCCGACGCGAGGCTCCGCGCCGAGCGCAAGAAGCTGAAGGTGTCGGCGATCGTGCACGACACCTACCCGGTGCGCTACTGGGACCACGACCTCGGCCCGCACGAGCCGGCCCTCATCGCCCTCGACCTCGGCGAGCTCGCCGATGCCCCCGCCGTGGTCGCGACCGCCGACGAGGCCGTCGACGCGATCACCGCCGCGGGCACGGCGGTCTCCGGCGCCGACGCGGCCGCCGATGAGCCCTATCCCGCCGGGCTTCCCCGCCCCCGCATCCTTGTGCGCGGTCGTGCGGCGGCCACCGCCGGGATGGCGCTGACCCCCGACGGGTCGACGCTCGTCGCGGCGCTCGCCCGCCCGCAGGGGCGCGACAGCCGGCACGTGCTCGTCGCCGTCGACACCGCCTCCGGTGAGCAACGCGTCATCCGCGACGAGGTCGACGTCGACGTCGAGATGCCCGCGATCAGCCACGACGGGGCGAGCCTCGCCTACCTCCGCACCGCCAAGTCGACGCCCGCGGGGCCGGCGGAGCAGGAGCTGTGGCTGCAGACGCTCGACGGCGACGACGCGCGCCGCGTGGCGTCGGACTGGGACCGGTGGCCGAGCGGCATCCGCTTCTCGGACGACGACACCGCTCTCGTCGTCACGGCGGACGACGACGGGCGCGGTCCCGTCTTCCGGGTGCCGCTGAGCGGCGGCGCCGTGTCGGCGGTCACCCACGACGACTACGCGTACACGCACCTCGGCACCGTCGCGGGTACGGGCGACCTCGTCGCTCTGCGGTCGAATTGGATGACACCGCCGCACCCCGTCCGCATCGCCGCCGACGGCGCGGTCACCCTGCTCGCGAGCCCGGCCCCGCTGCCCGAGACCGCGTCGTCGATGGTCGAGGTCGAGACGACCGCTGCCGACGGCGCCCGCGTGCGCGGCTGGCTCGTGCTGCCCGAGGGGGCGGATGCCGCGACCCCCGCACCGCTGCTGCTGTGGATCCACGGCGGTCCGCTCAACAGCTGGAACGCCTGGAGCTGGCGGTGGAGCCCGCAGCTCGCCGCCGCGCGCGGCTACGCGGTGCTGCTGCCCGACCCGGCGCTGTCGACCGGGTACGGACTCGACTTCATCGCCCGGGGCTGGAACGCGTGGGGAGGTTCGCCGTTCACCGACCTGATGGCCATCACCGACGCCGTGGTGGCGCGCGACGACGTCGACGGGTCGCGCACCGCGGCGATGGGCGGCTCGTTCGGCGGGTACATGGCGAACTGGGTCGCCGGTCACACCGACCGGTTCGACGCGATCGTCACGCACGCGAGCCTGTGGGCGTTCGACCAGTTCGCCGGCACGACCGACTTCGCGCCCTACTGGCAGAGCATCTTCACCCCCGAGGCGGCCGTCGAGAACTCGCCGCACCGCTTCGTCCGCGACATCCGCACCCCCATGCTCGTCATCCACGGAGACCGCGACTACCGGGTGCCGATCGGCGAGGGACTGCGCCTGTGGGCCGACCTGAACGAGCACCACGCCGCCGAGGACGGCACGAGCCCGCACCGTTTCCTGTACTACCCCGACGAGAACCACTGGATCCTCTCGCCGCAGAACGCGCGGGTCTGGTACGAGACGGTCTTCGCTTTCCTCGAGGAGAACCTGCCCGCACGTTCGTCGTGACGGCGCTCGCATGACCGGAACGGCCCCCTCGACGTGTGCGAGGGGGCCGTTCCGGTCACCTCACGCGGCAGCGGCCGGCTCGGGAGGCAGGATGCGGCGCAGCACCAGACGCTGCGCGAGCGTCCAGGCGACGGTGACGACGAGGTACAGGCCCGCCGCGAGCGGGACGAAGGCCGCCACGACGGCGGTCGCGAACTGCGCGACCCCGAGCGCGCCCGACAGGGCCGCCGGGGCGTCGGCGACGCGGAACGCGCGCCGTGTGACCTCGCCGACGAGCGCGATGACCGCGATGAGCGACCCGAACACGAGGACGGCGTCGAGCGCGAGCCCGCCCGCCGCGACGGTCCCGGCGAGGCTCGACCCCAGCGGGATGCCGAAGAGCGTCTCGGCGAGCAGCCCGTTGGCGTGGCCGGCGATCATGGTGTGGATGAAGACCCCGTAGAGGAGCCCCACCACCGGTGCCTGCACGAGCATCGGCAGGCAGCCCGCGACGGGGGAGACCCGCTCGTCGCGATACAGCCGCATCGTCTCGCGCTGCAGACGCTCACGGTCTCGGCCGTGCCGTCGGTGCAGCTCTTTCAGCTTCGGCGCCAGCCGTGCCCGCGCGCGGTCGGCGCGCGCCTGCGCGACGCCCGCGGGGATGAGCGCGGCCCGCACGAAGATCGTGATGAGGATGACGGATGCCGCGGCGGCGACATCGCCGGCCACGGGTTCGAGCGCCGACGTGAGGGCGGCGATGATCGAGGCGACCGCGTCGAGGGCGGCTGCGAGGGGCGGGAAGGAGAAGAGGTCCACGGAGAGTCCGATCGTCGAGCTGAGCGGGGGCGATCAGCCGCGAAGGGACGCCGGACGGCGCCGAAAGGCGGTCGGGACGTGGCTAGGCGGCTGCGGCCGCCCTGCCGGGAGCGCGCGGACGGTTCCGCCCGGGAGCGTCGGGATCGCTCTGCGCGAGGAAGGTCGACGGCGAGATGGAACGCCGCGGGTCGGGCCGGCGTGGCCTCGTCGCGCTCGCCGAGGCGTTGGCCGCGACGACGGACACGACGGTGGCTGCGAACATGAGCAGCGCGACGGCGGCCGCGGCCGCGACCGAGCCCGGGTCGCCGAGCGGCAGCGCGCCGACGATCGACAGCAGGACCGTGATGAGGGAGAGCAGGCGCATCAGGTCGCTCCGCCGTGCGCCCAGCCCGCGGCGCGCTCGACCAGGGCGGCGTCGCCGTCGAAGCGCGCGCCCTCGGGACGGGATCCGCGCAGAGCGAGCAGCAGGAGGACGACGGCGCCGATCGGCAGCAGCATCAGGAGGACCCACCAACCCGACAGGTTCGAGTCGTGCAGCCGGCGGACCGCGACGGTGAAGCCCGGGACGAGCGTCGCGACGACCCAGGCCGTCGACGTCCACAGGTAGACGGCGACCAGGCTCGACAGGGGATCGGTCGGCGCGATCGGACCGAACAGCTCGATGCCGCGCCATCCCCACCAGCCGAACGGGTGCGGGACGAGGTCGATCTCGGGCCAGCGGCCCGACAGCAGCCGCGGGATCACGAGGAGCATCAGGATCGCGACGCCGAAGCCGAGCGCCATCCACCACCAGTACTCGCTGCGGCTCGCGCGTCCGCGCAGTCGGAAGGCGTGCACGACGAACCGCCGCATCGCGGCGAGGGGCGACGCGTGGGGCAGCGGCGCTGTCGAGACGGCCTCCATCCCGCGATGCTAGCCCAGGGCGTCGGGGGCGCGCATCGCGCGGCCGACGGTGTGATCAGTGGGGCGCGTGGTACTCGGCGTCGCCGCGCTTCCAGTAGCCCTTCACGACCGCCTGCTCGGCATCGACGCCCCACCGCTCGAACAACAGCCGCCGTCCCGACCGTACGACGGACTGCTCGGCGGCGACGAAGCCGAAGATCTCGCCTGGCGGGCGATCGGCGGCCCCGAGGGCGTCCAGGCGGGAGGCCAGGGCTGCGCCGGCGGATGCTGCGCCTCGGTGGATCTGCTCGACCACGATGCCCGGGGGAGCGGCGATCGGCAGCTCGTGGCCGCCGTCCGGCACCTCCACGAGGATGCGACCGATCGCCGCGGCGTCCATGAGGTGCGCGAACCGGCGGATGGCGGGGACCGCTGTCTCGTCGCCCGCGAGCAGCCACCCGTCGGGCCGTCCCGTCAGCGTCGCCGACCCCCGCGGCCCGCCGATCCCGACGATCGAGCCGATGTCTGCGGTCGCCGCCCAGGGAGCGCCGACGCCCGTGCCGCCGTGGAGGGCGAACTCGAGATCGAGCCAGCCGTCGTCCGGATCCCAGGCGAGCGGGGTGTACTCGCGGCTCGGCGCCGCGCGCATCTCGTCGATGCTCTCGGGCGGCAGCTCGGGGAAGAACACACGGACGTGGTCGTCGCATCCGGGCGAGTCGAACCCGCGCAGGTCGGCTCCCTCGAGCCGCACCCGGACGTAGCGCGGCGTCAGCCATTGCCGCGCGGCGAGCCGGACGGTGCGGAACCGGAGCTCGATCGCACGGCGGGCGATCCGGAACGCGGGGGTTGCGGCCGGGGCGATCATGAAGGTTAGGCTAACCTATACGGCAGTCTCGGGCCAGGGTCCGACATCCCCCGCCCGATACGTCACACCGATACGAACCGCACCAGGAGATACGTCACGTGACCCATGCATTCCGCCGCCCCGCGCTCGTCGCACTCGCCCTCGCCACTGCCGTCGGCCTCGCCGGCTGCTCCTCGTCGGCGAGTCCCGCCGATCAGGATGCGGCACCCGCCGCCGCGACGGTGACCGTCACCGACAACCACGGCGAGATCGAGGTCCCCGTCGCGCCCGAGCGCGTCGTCGCCCTCGACAACACGACCTTCCAGACGCTGAGCGATTGGGACATCTCCCTCGTGGCAGCGCCCAAGCCGCTCATGTACGACCTGTGGCCGAATCTGTCCGGCGACGACACCGTGCTCGACGTCGGGCTGCACCGCGAACCCAATCTCGAGTCCGTGATCTCGGCCCAGCCCGACCTCATCGTCGGCGGCTACCGCTTCCGCGACGTCTACGAAGACCTGAAGGGCATCCAGCCCGCGACGATCGAGACGAGCCCGCGCGACGGCGAGGAGCAGATCGCCGAGCTCAAGCGCCAGGTCGGGATCCTCGGGCAGGTGTTCGACCGCGAGGACGACGCCGCGAAGCTCGCCGGAGCGCTCGACACCGCCGTGGCCGACGCGAAGAACGCCTACAACGGCACCGACACCGTCGTGGGCCTGCTCACCTCGGGGGGCAAGATCTCGTTCGCGGCGCCGGGCGACGGACGCGGCGTCGGCGCGGTCTTCCCGACGCTCGGGCTCGTGCCCGGCATCGACCAGGGCGCCGAAAACGCCTCGCACGGCGACGACATCAGCGTCGAGGCGATCGCCGCCGCGAACCCCGAGTGGCTCATCGTCCTCGACCGCGACGCCATGTTCGGCGACGACGGCTACGTCTCGGCGAAGGAGCTCGTCGAAGGCTCCGAGGCGCTGAAGAACGTGCCGGCCGTGCGGAAGGGCCAGATCGTGTACCTCGCTCCGAGCTTCTACCTCGACGAGGGGATCCAGGCCTACACGGCGCTGTACGCCGACATCGCGGCGGCGTTCGCCTCGGCGAACTGACCGATCGGCGGCGCTCCGGACCCGTATGGTCCGGAGCGCCCGTTCGTCGCATGACATCGTTCACCGTCCCGCGCCGTCTGCGCGCCCGTCTCGCCCTGCCCGCGGCGATCGTTCTCGTCGCCGGGCTCGCCCTCTGCTCCGTCTTCGTCGGCGTCTACGACCTCGGCGACGGCGAGCTCGGTGCCGAGATGGTCTGGATCACCCGCATCCCGCGCACCATCGCCCTCGTGCTCGCCGGCTGCGCTCTGGCCGTCTCGGGTCTCGTGATGCAGTTGCTCACCCAGAACCGCTTCGTCGAGCCGACGACGACCGGCACGACCGAATGGGCCGCTCTCGGGCTGCTGGCCGCCGTCCTGGTCGTCCCCGAGGCCCCGCTCGTGGTGCGGATGCTGATCGCGAGCGTCTCGGCATTCGCCGGCACGCTGGTCTTCCTCGCGATCCTCCGCCGCGTGCGTCTGCGCTCATCGCTGATCGTCCCGCTCATCGGGATCATGCTGGGAGCCGTCGTGTCGTCGTTCACGACCTACCTCGCCGTGAGCACCAACTCGCTCCAGATGCTCGGAACCTGGTTCATGGGGAGTTTCACCGCCGTCGTACGGGGGCGTTACGAGGTGCTGTGGGTCGTCGGCATCGTCGTCGTGCTGGTCGCGCTCTTCGCCGATCGCCTGACCGCCGCGAGCCTCGGCGAGGACGTCGCGACGAGCCTCGGCGTGGACTACGGCCGCGTGCTCCTGCTCGGAACCGCGCTCGTGGCCGTCGCGACCGGCGTCACCACCGTCGTCGTCGGATTCCTGCCCTTCCTCGGCCTCATCGTGCCGAACCTGGTCTCGATGTGGCGCGGCGACAACCTCCGCGCGAACCTCCCCTGGGTGTGTCTGGGAGGAGTCGCGGTCATCGTCGTCTGCGACATCGTCGGACGCATCGTACGGATGCCGTTCGAGATCCCGGTGTCGATGATCCTCGGCGTCCTCGGCGCCGCGGTGTTCGTGACGCTTCTTCTCCGGCAGCGGGCCCATGGCTGACGCCGCATCTCGCGTCGCCGCGACCGTCCCTGCACCGGAGGCGACCCGACGTCTCGGCACGGTGCCGCGCCTGGTCGTCCTGGCTGTGGTCGTCCTGGTCTCGGCAGCGCTGCTGCTCACCTGGAACATCCCGCTCGATCCGAGTCAGCGCGGATACTGGTTCGCCGTCGACCTGCGCGTGACGACGGTGGTCACCGTGGCGATCGTGGCGTGCTGCCAGGCGGTCGCGACCGTGTTGTTCCACACGGCGACCGGCAACCGCATCCTCACCCCGTCGATCATGGGCTTCGACGCGCTGTACGTGGTGATGCAGACCGGCCTCGTGTTCTTCTTCGGCGGATCGGCGCTCGCCGCGACCGACGGGCTGGTGAAGGTGGCCGTCCAGAGCCTGCTGATGGTCGGGTTCGCGACACTTCTCTACGGCTGGCTGTTCGCGGGGCGACGCGGCGATCTGCACATCATGCTGCTCATCGGCATCGTCCTGGGGGTCGGTTTCAGCTCGCTGTCGACCGTGATGCAGCGCCTCCTGACGCCGAGCGACTTCGATCTGCTGTCGGCGCGTCTGTTCGGCAATCTCAGCAACTCCAACCCGGAGTATCTGCCCTGGGCCGCGGGCATCGTCGCGATCGTGCTCGCCGTCGTGTGGCGTCGCCGTCGTCGCCCTCGACGTCCTGAGCCTCGGCCGCGAGATCTCCACCAACCTCGGGGGTCGCGTACAAGCGCGAGGTGACGGTGCTGCTCATCCTCGTCGCCGTGCTGATCTCGGTCTCGACGACGCTCGTCGGACCGATGACCTTCTTCGGGTTCATCGTCGCGACGCTCGCCTACCAGCTCGCCGGCTCATCCCGTCATGCGGTGGTGCTGCCGTTCGCGGTGCTGCTCGGCCTGGCGACCCTGCTCGGCGGGTACTTCGTGCTGCGGCACGTGTTCTATGCCGCCGGCATGCTCACCGTCATCATCGAGTTCGTCGGCGGCCTCTTCTTCATCGTCCATCTGCTGCGAAGGGGCGCACTGTGATCACCCTGACCGATGTCACCAAGACCTACGGCGCTCTCCGCGTCCTCGGCCCCATCGACCTGCACATCCCGGCGGGCGGAGTGACGGCCCTCGTCGGCCCGAACGGCGCCGGCAAGTCGACCCTGCTGACGATCATCGGCCGCCTCACCGAGCCGACCACGGGAACCGTCGTCGTCGGCGGGCGTGACGTCGCCCGCACGCCGAGCCGCGAGCTCGCACGCGTCGTGTCGATCCTCCGGCAGGAGAACCACTTCGTCACCCGGCTCACAGTGCGAGACCTCGTCGGGTTCGGGCGGTTCCCGCACTCGGGTGGCCGGCTGACCGAAGCGGACCGCCGGCACATCGATGACGCGCTGCGCTTCCTCGACCTCGAGGAGCTGTCGCATCGCTACCTCGACCAGCTGTCAGGCGGTCAGCGCCAGCGGGCGTACGTGGCGATGGTGCTCGCGCAGGACACCGAGTGCATCCTCCTCGACGAGCCGCTCAACAACCTCGATATGCGTCACGCGGTCGGCATGATGCGCCAGCTCCGCCGTGCCGCGGACGAGCTCGGCAAGACCGTCGTGGTCGTCATCCACGACATCAACTTCGCCTCCGCGTACGCCGACCGCATCGTCGCGCTCACGGGCGGCACGGTGGCCTGCGCCGGCGCGCCCGCCGAGATCATGCAGCCGGACGTTCTCGAAGGCGTGTTCGGCACGCCGATCGACGTCCGCGGTGACGGCGACTACCCCCTCGCGGTCTACTTCCGCTGAGCCGTGCGCCCGCGGCATCCCGCCGTCTCGGCGGTTCCCGGCACTTCGCTCGGCATGCGCGTCCCTCTCCGGCGAGGGAAGGGGCGAGAAGCGTCAGGTGAAGCGGTTTCGCGCGCGGGATCAGGATGCCGAGACCGTCAGCTTCGGCTGCGCCGGGGCGCGCGGCGCGGTCACCTGCAGTCCGACCCGCGTGGTCTGGCCCGGCGTGAGGGCGGCGGCCCAGTCGGCACCGGTGCACGTGATCGTCGAGCCGCTGAGGTCGCACGTCATGCCCCAGGCGCTCGCCACGGCCGTCGCGCCCGGGGGAGTCCCACGAGACCGTCCATCCGCGCGCGGCCGCGGCCGCCGTCACCTCGAACTCGGCCACGTACCCCTCGCCCCAGGAGCTCTGCAGGATCCAGGTCGCCGACGGAGCGCGTCCCGGTGCCGGCTTCGGCGTCGCGGTCGGCTTCGGCGATGCCGTCGGCTTGGGTGTGGCGGTCGGTTTGGGGGTCGCGGTGGGCTTGGGCGTGGCGGTCGGCTTGGGTGTTGTCGTCGGCTTGGGTGTCGCGGTGGGCGTGGCCGTGGCCGTGGCCGTGGGCTTCGGCTGCGGGGGTAAGGATGGGCCGCAGGGCGTCGAGCTTCGCCTGCTGACGGGTGCGCCAGTCGTCGCGCACGAGGGCCGCCGGTGTCGCCGCTGTTGGGGTTGTACGACCAGTACGCGTAGCTCATCCCCGTGCGCGACAGATACGACACGAGCGTCGAGAGCCACTTGCGGTCGCTGGCGGTCTCGAGCTTCGTGCCGAACTCTCCGAGCAGGACCGGTGCGATGCCCTCGCGGGCGATGTATCCCCAGTTTCGCGTCCCAGACGGCCGGGAGGTTGGCGGGGTAGTCCTTCGCTCCGAACCACGTCTGGTTGAACAACGACGAGGGATAGTCGTGGGGCGAGTACACGACCCGATTGGCGACGGCGAGACGCACGGGCGCGGAACGGACGTCCTTCAGGCCCCCGCCCCACCACGTCGCCGAGCCGTCGCCCTGACGCTCGATGCCCTCGACCACGATTCAGCAGTCTCGGGTTGACGGCGAGCACGGCGTTGCCGGCGCGCGTCGCGGCGGCACGCCAATCCCGCGCGGCGTCGCCGCAGTTCCAGCACGCGGACCCGTGCGGCTCGTTGTGGAGGTCGACGCCGATGACCGCGGGCTCGTTCTTGTATCGCGCCGCCAGCATCTTCCAGTCGTCGATCACCGCTTCTCGCTGAAGCGCGACGTGTACCAGAGCTCGCTCTGGGCATCGGAACCGGGGCGGTGGCGGTCGAGGATGACCGACAGCCCGTGCGCCTTGGCCCGGCGGATGACGGTGTCCATGAGCTGCAGCGGCGTGAGCGAGACCAACCCGGGGTTCGCGTTGGCGTCGATCGAGGTCGTCGCGCGCGACGCGAGGCACTCGTTCGAGAACGGCAGCCGGATGGTGTTGAAGCCCATCGACGCGATGTCGGCCAGGCCGTCGTCGAGGGACAGGGTCCACAGGCCGTGCGGGGCGCAGTTCGAGGTCTCCATCCCGAACCACGAAACCGCTTTGATCGTGTACGGAGTGCCGGCCGACGTGACGATCGAGCCGCCCTTCGTCGAGAGCCATCCGGGAACGGCGCTCGCCGCCGAGGCCGACGCGGTCGGCGCGATCATCCCGGTCAACGCCGCGAGCCCGAGCGCGACGATCGCCGCCAGGACGCGCGAACGCGCACGCTGTCGCACACCGCCCATCGGCATCCCCCCGCTCCTCCGTCGGCTCATGTTAGCGGTGCGGGCCGGGCGCGGAGCGCCGGAGGAACAGCGGGAGCAGGAGGGAGAGGACGCAACCGTCAGAGTTGCGCGCCGTCGTCGTCGCGGTCGTAGACGCCCTCGTTGCGTCCGCGCCGCGATTCGTACGCCAT
>JAQIJE010000037.1:0-102043 GCA_036946435.1 Microbacterium arborescens
CCGTCGCCAACGAGGGCGACGACCGACAGATGGACGATCATGACGACCACCGACACGTCGACGGGCTCCGCCAGCCGCCGGCGCGGCACCTATGCCAAGACCGAAGCGACGCGTCAGGCGATCCTCGACGCGGCCCTCGAGGTGTTCTCGCAGTCGGGGTATCGAGCGGGTTCGCTGCGCGACATCGCCCTGCGCGTCGGCATGAGCGAGGCGGGACTGCTGCACCACTTCCGCAACAAGAGCGCGCTCCTCGAGGCCGTGCTCGAGGAGCGCGACGCCCCGCGCCCGGGCCATGGTGCCCATCGAGTCCGACGACGGCGCGGAGGTGCTGCGCGGGCTCATCCGCCTGGCCGCCCACAACGCCTCGATCCCCGGGGTGGTCGAGCTCTACACGACCCTCTCGGCCGAGGCGACGGCCTCCGATCATCCGGCGCACGGGTACTTCGTGCGCCGCTACGACTACACCCGCGGCAACCTCGAGCGATCGTTCCGCAGGCTCCGCGGCGAGGGCCGCCTGCGCCACGGGATGACCCCGCGCCGCGCCGCCATCGCCGCCGTCGCGCTCATGGACGGACTGCAGGTGCAGTGGCTGCTCGATCGCGAGGCGCTCGACATGGCCGAAGAGCTGCGGACCCTGTTCGCGAGCTTCGTCGACATCGACTGGACGGCCCCCTCCGGCGCCGCGACCACGGAGGATACAAAATGATCCGCACGCCGCTGCTCGACGGCTGGACCGTCGGGCCGAAGCTCGGGCCGTTCGAGTCCCACGCCGAGGGCGCGGGCCCGGTGGCCGTCTCGCTGCCCCACGATGCGCTGCGCGACCTGCCGCGGAGCGCGACCGACCAGCAGGGTGTCCACACCGGGTACACCCCGGGCGGCGTGTTCGAGTACGTCCGCGAGATCGAGGTGCCCGAGGCCTGGCGCGAGCGCACCGTCGTCGTGGAGTTCGAAGGCGTGTACCGCGACGCGGTGGTCTTCGTCGACGGCGACGTCGTCGCCCATCAGGCCAACGGCTACGCGGGCTTCTCGGTCGTGCTCGATCCGTTCCTGCGCTTCGGGACGACGCAGCGCCTGCGGGTCGAGGCGCGCGCGCACCGCGACTCGCGCTGGTACTCCGGTGCCGGCATCTACCGGCCCCGTCCATCTCGTCGTCGCCGATCCCGTCCACATCCCCCTCGACGGCGTACGCATCGAGACGCCCGACGTCGACGACGAGCGGGCGGTCGTCGCCGTCGCGACCACCGTCGCCAACACGACGCGGCACACCCGCACGATGCGGCTGACCTGGCGGATCGAGGCGCCCGACGGCTCGCTCGCCGCCACGGGCGCCTCGCCGGTGACGGTGCTGCCGGGGGAGGAGGCGGTGGCGCGGGCACGTCTCGTCGTCGCGGAGCCGCAGCGGTGGGATGTCGACAGCCCCGCCCTCTACACGCTGCGCACCGTGCTCGCCGCACCGGACGCGGATCCGGTCGACGAGGACGTCACGCCCTTCGGCATCCGCACGCTGCAGCTCGACCCCCGGCACGGGCTGCGCGTGAACGGACGTTCCCTCGATCTCCGCGGCGCCTGCGTGCACCACGACAACGGACCGCTCGGGGCCGCGGCCGAGCCCGCGGCGGAGGATCGCCGCGTGCGCCTGCTGAAGCAGGCGGGCTTCTCTGCGCTGCGCAGCGCCCACAACCCGATGAGCCGCGCCATGATCGAGGCCTGCGATCGCCACGGCATGCTCGTCATGGACGAGCTGACCGACGCCTGGACCCGGGCGAAGGCGCCGTTCGACGCGACGATCGGCTTTCCCGAGCGCTGGCGCGACGACGTCGCGGCGCTCGTGGCGAAGGACCGCAACCACCCGAGCGTCGTGATGTACTCGATCGGCAACGAAATCCTCGAGCTCGGTACGCCCATCGGATCGACGTGGAGCCGCCGGCTCGCCGAGCGGGTGCGCGAGCTCGATCCGACGCGATTCGTCACGAACGGGATCAACGGCATCATCGCCAACCTCGACCGCATGGCCGAGGCCCTCGACCAGGTCGAGGACGCCAACACCATGATGGCGAACATGGGTGACCAGATGGGGCTCATGAATGCCTCGCCCCTCGTGAGCGCGTCGATCGAGGAGTCGGCCGCGGTGCTCGATATCGTGGGGTTCAACTACGCCGACGCGCGCTACCGCCAGGACGCGATCGATCATCCCAACCGCGTGATCGTGGGATCCGAGACCTTCCCCGCTCGCATCGACGTGATGTGGGGGCTCGTGCGCGAGCTGCCGCACGTCATCGGCGACTTCACCTGGGCCGGGTGGGACTACCTCGGCGAGGCCGGCATCGGTCGCGTCGACTACACGGATGCCGACGGCTACGCCGACACCGGCACGGCGGGGCCGTACCCGTACCGTCTCGCCGGCTGCGGCGACCTCGACATCACCGGTCACCGCCGTCCCGTCTCGTACTACCGCGAGATCGTGTTCGGCCTGCGCCGCGATCCGTACATCGCGGTGCACCGTCCGCAGCACCACGGCCGGCCGACCGCGACCACGCCGTGGTCGTGGACCGACACCGTGTCGTCGTGGAGCTGGGACGCCCCGGCCGGAGCGCCCGTCACCGTCGACGTCTACGCCGACGCCGACGAGGTCGAGCTGCTGCTCGACGGCGATCTCCTCGCGACGGCCGAGGTCGGCCGCGAGAAGGCCTTCGTCGCACGGTTCGAGACCCGGTACGCGCCGGGCGAGCTCGTCGCGGTGGCCCGGCGCGACGGAGTCGAGGTCGGCCGGCACGCCGTCGCCTCGGCGGGAGCGCTCGGGCTGACCGCGCGTGCGGAGGCCACCGTGATCGGTCCCGATGGTCTCGCCTTCGTGACCGTGACGATCGAGGACGGCGCGGGGGTCGTCGCGTGCGATCGCGACGTCGCGGTGACGGTCGAGGTCGCGGGCCCCGCGGCGCTCGTGGGCCTGGGCTCGGGTCGCACCGACAGCGAGGAGTCGTTCGCGGGACCGACGTTCTCGACGTTCGACGGTCGCGTGCTCGCGGTCGTCAAGCCGATCGGCGAGGGGATGATCGCGGTGTCGGCGTCCGCTCCGGGCTACGGGACCGCCCGGGTCGAGGTCGCCGTCACCGCCTGAGGCTCCGGACGGCGCCCGAGGTGGTGTCAGCGCGGATGAGAGAAGACTCATGTCGCGGGCGAGCGGGGTGCGCCTAGGCTCGTCGGAACGCAGGAAAGCGTATTCCGATGGGATTGATTCGATGAAGAACACCTTCCGTTCCACCGCGCTCACCGGCCTCGCCGCCGGCGCCCTCGTCGTCGGCGGGCTGGCCGCGGCCCCCGCCGCGAGCGCCGTGCCACCGGTCGCGGGGGTCGCGACCTCGCCCGACGCCCCCACCTTCCGGCTCGAGGCGCTCGACCGGGGACTCGTCGCCGTCACGACCAGCGAAGGGGTCTTCCTCAGCTGGCGCCTGCTCGCCGGCGAGGCCTCGGGCGCGGGCGAGACGGGCCTGACGGGCACCGACTTCGTCGTGTACCGCGACGGCGAGCCGATCGCCACCGTGACCGACAGCACGAGCCTGCGCGACGACGCCGGCACGGCGGCATCCGAATACCGCGTCGCAGCCCTCGTGGCCGGTGTCGAATCCGCCCCGAGCGCACCGGCGGTCGGGATGCAGGACGGCTTCCTCGACATTCCCCTCCAGCGCCCCGACGACGGTGTCACCCCGGCGGGCGAGGCGTACACCTACTCGGCGAACGACGTCTCGGTCGGCGACGTCGACGCGGACGGACGCTACGAGTTCGTCGTCAAGTGGGACCCCTCGAACTCGAAGGACGTCTCGCAGGTCGGATACACCGGCAGCGTCTACGTCGACACGTACACCCTCGACGGGCGCCTGCTGAACCGGCTCGACCTCGGCCCCAACATCCGCGCCGGAGCGCACTACACCCAGTTCCTCGTCTACGACTTCGACGGCGACGGCCGCTCCGAGACGATCCTCAAGACGGCGCCCGGAACGAAGTCGATCACCTACAACGACGACGGCTCGGTCGCGTCGGAGCAGTACATCACGATGCCCGACGACGACGTCGCCGCCGGGTACTCCCACGCCGACGACTACCGGCTGAGCGCGACCGACTACGCCGACCACCTCGCCGAGGTGTTCCAGGGCTGGGCCGAGCGCGACGAGGTCGTGTCGGGCCAGTGGCCCGCGACGCTCGAGGAGGCGTTCGGGATCGAGCCGCGGTACCCCTACCCGCTGTCGGAGTCCGACGCGCGGGAGCTCGTCGACCACTTCATCGACGTCTACGCGCCGAGCCGCAGCGCGCGCAACGCACTGCGCGACTTCGAGGGCTTCATCCTCGACGGGCCGGAGTACCTCACGGTCTTCGACGGCGAGACCGGCGCCGAGCTGCAGACGGTGCCCTACGAGCCCGATCGCGGAGACGACGGCCTGCTGTGGGGCGACTACGCGATGGCGCGCATCGAGCCCGGCAACCGGGTCGACCGCTTCCTCGCCGGGGTCGCCTACCTCGACGGCGAGCGGCCGTCGGCCGTCTTCGCCCGCGGCTACTACACGCGCACCACCATCGCGACGTACGACTGGGACGGCGAGAACCTCTCGCAGCGCTGGCTCGTCGACAGCGGGCACGCGCCGATGAGCAACCCCTTCAACGACGGCCCGCACGGGGTCGACGGCACCGACCCGGTCTACGGCACCATCACGACGCAGGGCTTCCACAGCATGTCGGCGGCAGACGTCGACGGTGACGGGCGCCACGAGATCGTCTACGGCTCGGCCACGATCGACGACGACGGCAGCCTGCTCTACAGCTCGTTCGCCGAGATGCCCGAGGGCTCGGCGACCCCCGGAGAGACGGCGCGGCTCGGTCACGGCGACGCGATGCACGTCGCCGACATCGACCCCGACCGGCCGGGCCTCGAGATCTTCACCGTCCACGAGGGCGGCGCCTACGCCCCCTACGGGACGGCGCTGCGCGACGCCGCGACCGGCGAGGTGATCTTCGGTGCGTACTCGGGCCGCGACACCGGCCGCGGGATGATCGGCGACGTGCGCCCCGACGCGCGTGGCCTCGAGGTGTGGTCGAGCATGCCGGGCGGGACCGACGCGTCGGGGCTCCTGACGGCGCAGGGCGAGGTGCTCTCGGCCGAGACCCCGGGCACGAACGCCTCGATCCGCTGGGCCGGCGATCTCACGACGCAGATCGTCAACGGCAGCGGCGCGGCCACCCCCACGATCGACGACTGGTCGCGGGGCACCGTGCTCACGGCATCCGGCACCCTCGCCAACAACGGCACGAAGGGCAACCCCGGACTCGTCGCCGACGTGCTGGGCGACTGGCGCGAGGAGCTCGTCGTGCGCACGGCCGACTCGTCGGCGCTGCGCGTCCACCTCTCCACCGAGCCGACCGAGCACAAGCTCTACACGCTCATGCACGACCCGCAGTACCGCGTCGAGGTCGCCCGCCAGCAGACGACCTACAATCAGCCGAGCTACACCGGCTTCTACCTCGCGTCCGACATGGACTTCGCGGGCGTGCCGCTGCGCCCCGCCCCTGCGCCCGTCGCCGCCCCCGGCATCGGGGTCGACTCGGCCGGGGTGAACGTCAGCTGGAAGACGACGGATGCCGGCGCCGCGGCGACCGGGTTCACCGTCGTCCTCCGCTCGGCGGCGGGCGAGTCGATCGAGCAGCAGGCCGGCGCCGAGGCGCGGTCCGCCCGCTTCGCGCAGGTGCCCCCCGGGGGAGTGGACGGCCTCCGTCACCCCGACGGGCCGTTTCGGCTCGGCCGCCCCGTCGCAGCCGTCGGCCACGGCGACGGTCGGCATGGGGCAGCCCGTCCCGCTGCGGGTCAGCGCGCGCTCGCAGTGCGTCGACGGAACCGTGCGCGTCGCGGTGCACGCGGCCAACCCGGCGGGGTCGGCGGTCGACGTGCGGCTCGCGGCGGTCGGCGGCGAGCACGCGCAGCAGAAGGTGGGCGCGGGCGACGCCGCCTACCGCCTGTTCGACTCGGGCCGCGACTCGCTCGTTCCGGGATCGGCGACGGTCACGGCGTACCGGTGGGTCGACGGGGTCGGCTACCACGCCACCTACGCGGTGCCCTACCTCGCGCGGATGTGCTGAACCGGGCGGGGCGGCGTCAGGGGGTGCGGCGGGGCCGGTCGGATGCCACGGGCACGTCGGGCAGCGTGATCGGCGTCGTGCCGGCGACCTCGTCGCTGAACTCCTCGGGGGCGACCACCGAGATCGGCCGGGTCTCGTCGAGCGAGAGGGCGAACCGACGCGCACCGGAGCGGTGCACCCGGCCCGACACGAGCATCCACGTCGCCCCGACCCCGAACGCGACGAAGGCGGCGATCGCGCCGAGGCCGATCGCCGCTCGCGGACCGAGCTCGTCGGCCACCCAGCCGACGATCGGTGCGCCGATGGGGGTCCCGCCCATGAGGATCGCCATGTACAGCGCCAGCACCCGGCCGCGCAGCGCGGGGTCGGTCGTCGTCTGCACGTAGCCGTTGGCCGTGGTCAGCGTGGTGACGACGGCGAAGCCCGTGAACATCAGGGTGATCGCGTACAGCCAGTACGTCGGCATGAACGCCGAGACCCCCGCCGCGAGGGCGAACAGCCCCGCGCCGAAGATGACGACCCGGATGCGCGCACGGTCGCGGCGCGCGGCCAGGAGCGCGCCCGCGAGCGATCCGATCGCGAGGATCGAGCTGAGCAGTCCGTAGCCGTCGGCGTCGCGCCCGAACT
Organism: Microbacterium arborescens; assembly: GCA_036946435.1. Classification (GTDB taxonomy): domain Bacteria; phylum Actinomycetota; class Actinomycetes; order Actinomycetales; family Microbacteriaceae; genus Microbacterium; species Microbacterium arborescens_A. The sequence goes on from JAQIJE010000037.1 coordinate 6,751, forward strand.
CGATCGCCATCGTCGAGGCGAAGATCGGGAAGTTCATGCCGAACGCGCCGAGCAGGAACACCATCGCGAAAGCGACCATCAGGTCGGGGCGGCCGCGCACGTAGCGGAAGCCGTCGGCCAGACGCGACGCCCCCGGCGACGTCACGCGCGGGATCAGCTCGCCGGGACGGATGAGGAACAGCGCGACGATCATCGCGAGGAAGGTGGCGGCGTTGATGAAGAACACCCACCCCGTGCCGACCGCGACGATGACGATGCCGGCGACGGCCGGTCCGATCATGCGCGCGCCGTTGAAGGATGCCGCGTTGAGCGCGACCGCGTTGGCGGCGATCTCGCGGGCGACGATGTCGGACACGAACGCCTGGCGCGCCGGGTTGTCGAACGCCGCGATGAGGCCGAGCCCGAAGGCGAACGCGTACATGAGCGGCAGCGTCATCACACCGGTGAGCAGGAGCGTTCCGATGACGAGTCCCACGATCATGAGGGAGCTCTGCGTGACGACGAGCAGGCGACGGCGGTCGAATCGGTCGGCGACCCATCCGGTGACGCCGACGAGCAGCAGCGGCGGGGCGAACTGCAGGGCCATCGTGATGCCCATCGCACCGGCGTCGTTGTCGGTGAGGCCCGTGAGCACGACCCAGCTGAGGGCGGTCGCCTGCATCCACGCGCCGACGTTGGACACCAGGGCGCCGAAGAACCAGACGCGGTAGTTGAAGACCGAGAACGAGCGGAACATCGCGGAGCTCATCGGTCGGCCACCGCCCGCATGATGACCGCCGCCGCCGCGAGCGTCTCGCGCTCGTCGGGGGCGAGGTCCTCGAGCGCGTGCTCGAGCCACGAGTCGCGGCGCCGGGTGGTCTCGACCACGACCGAGCGGCCCTCGTCGGTGAGGGCGATGTTGACCTTGCGCCGGTCGGCGTCGTCGGGGGTGCGGCTGAGGTAGCCGAGCTCCTCGAGGTGGTTCACGGTGCGGTTCATCGACGGGGCCGACACGCGTTCCCGGTCGGCGAGCTCGCCGAGGGTGTGGGGTCCGTGCACGTGCAGGTTGGCCAGCACGGCGAACTGGCCGTCGCTCATCGAGTCGATCGCGCGCTGGGCGCGGAGGCGCCGGGCCAGGCGGAAGGTCGCCATGCGGAGGTCGGTGGCCTCGTGGGCGAGGTCGAGGGCGGGCGGGGCGGAGGTGGAGGAAGGTGTGCTCATCGTCGTTCCTTAGCCTAGCTCATTAGTTTTGCTAATGGTCCGGTTCGTCGCGTCGACGGAAGGCGTGACCGCGCCGCCCGTAGAATCGCGGCATGCCCGAGTTCACCGACGCGCACGGGGTCGCGATCGTCTACGACATCCATCCCGCGTCGGGCCGGCCGCGCGGCGTCGTGCAGCTGCTGCACGGCGTGGGCGAGCACGCGGCGCGTTACGCGGAGGTGATCGGGGTCCTCACCGCGGCGGGCTTCACGGTCTACGCCGACGACCACCGCGGCCACGGCCGCACCGGCATCCGTCAGCACGGCGACCCGGCGAGGCTCGGGCGCCTGGGACCCGGCGGACTGCACGCCGCGCGCGACGCCTGCGCCGAGCTCACCCGCATCATCGCGCGCGAGAACCCCGGCGTGCCGATCGTCCTGCTCGGCCACTCCTGGGGGTCGTTCCTCGCGCAGATGCTCTTCGACGCCCGCCCCGACGCGTACGCCGGGGTGGTCCTCTCGGGATCGTCGCTGCGCTGGCCCGGCTCGCTGAACTCCGGCGATCTCAACGCGCCGTGGGCCGGTCCGCACGCCAATGGCGTCGAGTGGCTCAGCACCGATGCCGACGTGCAGCGGGCATTCCTCGACGACCCGCTCACGACGACGACCCCGCTGCCCCGGCTGTTCGGACCCCTCGAGACGCTCAAGCTCATCGGACGTCCGCGCCGCGACCTCGGGGTCGACGTGCCGATGCTGCTGCTCGTGGGGCGCGACGACACCGTCGGCGGGCCGCGCAGCGTGCACCGGCTCGCCTACGCGTACCGGACGCGGTCGGGACTGACCGACGTGACCACCCTCGTGTATCCCGGCGCGCGGCACGAGATCTTCAACGAGGCCGTCCGCGGCGACGTGCACGCCGACCTGCTCGCCTGGCTCGACGCCCGCTTCCCCCGCGTCTGATCCGGATCGCAGGAGCGAGCGCCGACCGCCCCGGGTCGCGGGGCGGCCGGCGCCCGGGCCGGCGGGGTCAGCCGCGGCGGATGGCCGTGACCAGGGGGCGCGAGGCGAGGAGCGCCAGCGCGACGGCGCCGAAGCCGGCGGCGAACGTCAGCGCGATGACCAGCAGCGAGAGCGGCGCGACGACGAGGCTCATGCCGACGATCGGCAGGGCCAGCGCGATGCCGACCACCGCTCCTCCCGCGGCGGCCCACCGCAGCGGGAGCATCACCGTCGTGCGGCGCGCCCGGGCGAGCTCGGCGGGCTCCATGCCGAGGCGGTCGAGGCCCACGATCAGCTCGCGGTCGTCGAGCACCGACGCCGCTTGGCTGACCCCCACCGAGGCGGCGAGAAGGACGAAGCCGGCACCGAGGGTCACGAGCACACCGGTGCGGATGTCGGCGAACAGGGTGACGCCCGGCTCCGCCTCGGTCAGGTCGGCGATCGCGATGCCGCTGCCGCCGACGACCGCGATGAACGAGATCATCGCGATGCTCGACACGCGGCGCCAGGCCGTCGCGGCGTGCGCGGCGAGCTCGCGTCCGGCGATGAGCTGAGCGGCGGTGCGGGCCCGGCGCGCCATCGAGCGGCCGCGCGCGGCGACGATGGGCGTGCCGATCAGGTTGAGCAGGGCCAGGGCTCCGGCGAACAGACCCAGCAGCACCGCGAGGGCGACGGCCGGGCCGAGCAGCGGCGCGAGGCTGCCGAACTGGGCGACGACGGCTCCGGTGACGACGATCCCGACGGCCGCGACGACGAACGCGAGGATGCGGCGGGGCGGAGCCTCGGTGCGCCGACGGACGCCCAGCGGTGTCAGGCGCACCCGGCGCAGGCTGGCGGCGGCGCTGACGGTCGCGATGAGCCCCACCGCCGCGACGACGGCCGCGACGACGGGCCATCCGGCCCAGACCGCGGCGGCGCCGACGGGACCGCCGAAGAACGGCAGCAGCCCGATGACCGGCAGCGCCGCGCCGTAGGCGAGGGCGCCCGCGACGGCACCCGCGACGGCGACGGCTGCGGCCTCGCCGACCGCCATCGCCGACACCTCGGTGTTCGTCGCGCCCAGCAGCCGCAGCGTCGACAGGCGGTCGTTGCGGCGCCTGCTCGAGAGGCGGGCGGCGGCGGCCCCGAGCGTGGCGGTGGGGACGGCGAGCAGGACGAGCGCGAGCGCGCTCAGCACGCCGTACAGGGCGGCGAGCTCGCCCGTGCGCGGGTCGACGAGGAACATGCGGGTGCCGCCGGCGACGGTGAGCATGAGCAGGGTCGTCGCGGCGAACGCGGTCAGGGGCAGGACGATCGCGGCGCCACCCTGACGGCTCGGGCGGGCGAGCAGCACCGTCAGCGCGGTCAGGCGACGGACGCCGCCCCGCGACCCCGCGGGCGCGGCGAGCGGTGCCGGTGCGAGCGGTGCCGGTGCGACGGCGCTCATCGGGCGACCTCTGCCGTCGCACCGGTGCTCGCGCCCGCCGCGGCGACCTCGTCGACGATGCGGCCGTCGCGCATGTGCAGCACACGGTCGCAGCGGCGCGCGACGTCCGCGTCGTGGGTGACGACCACGAGGCTGCGGCCCTGCCCGGTCGTGGCGTGCAGGAGCGCGTCGAGCACCTCGGCGGAGGTCTGCGAGTCGAGGGCGCCGGTCGGCTCGTCGGCGAAGACGACCGGCGCACCCGTCACCTGTGCGCGGGCGATCGCGACGCGCTGGGCCTGGCCGCCCGAGAGCTCGCCGATGCGGCGGTTCTCCATGCCCGCCAGTCCCAGCGCCCCGAGCCAGGCGGCGGCGTGCGCCTCGGCGGCGGCGCGGGCGGTTCCCACGAGCAGCAGCGGCAGGGCGGCGTTCTCGACGGCGGTGAGCTCGGGTAGCAGCAGGTGGTCCTGGAAGACGAAGCCGAGCCGCGTACGCCGGACGGCCGAGCGGGCGCGGTCCGGCATGCCGACGAGCTCTTCGGGGGCGGCGCCGGGGGCCGCGAGGCGCACCGAGCCGGCGTCGGGGGCGATGATCGCGGCGAGGCAGTGCAGAAGGGTGGTCTTGCCCGATCCCGATGCCCCCATGATCGCGACGGCTTCGCCGGCGCGGACGCTGAGGTCGACCCGGTCGAGGGCGGTCAGCGACCCGTAGCGCTTGACGAGCCCGCGGGCCTCGAGGACGGGGAGGGTGTCGGTGGCGGTGTTCATGCCTCCACTCTTCTCGGCGGGCGAGCGGATGTCGTCAGCCGTCAGGTGTAGCGGCATCCGTCGGGGGATCGATTCCGCGGCGCCGCGGCGTGCTCCGCCGGTTCTAGGCTGGACCCATGCACGGCGAATACAAGGTGCCCGGTGGAAAGCTGGTCGTCGTCGACCTCGAGGTGCGGGACGGCCGGATCGCCGACTTCCATCTGGCGGGCGACTTCTTCCTCGAGCCCGACCACGCGCTCGCCGATATCGACGCCGCCGTGACGGGGCTTCCGGAGGAGTCGGATGTCGCGACGATCGCCGCGGCCGTCCGCTCGGCGCTCCCCGACGGCGCGCAGCTGCTGGGGTTCACCCCCGAGTCGGTCGGCACCGCCGTGCGCCGGGCCATGATCACGGCGCCCGGCTGGCGCGAGTTCGAATGGGAGGTCGTCCACGACCGTGCGGTCTCGCCGAGCATGAACCTCGCTCTCGACGAGGTGCTGACGGCGCGGGTGGGCGACGGCCGCCGCAACCCGACGCTGCGCATCTGGGAGTGGAACGAGTCGGCCGTCGTCATCGGGTCGTTCCAGTCGTACCGCAACGAGGTCGACCCCGAAGGGGCCGCCCGGCACGGCTTCGACGTCGTGCGCCGGATCTCGGGCGGCGGCGCGATGATGATGGCCGCGAACTCGATCGTGACCTACTCGCTCTACGTCCCCGCGTCGCTCGTGGCGGGTCTGACGTTCGCCGACTCGTACGCGTTCCTCGACGACTGGGTGCTCGAGGCGTTGCGCTCCCTCGGCATCGAGGCGACGTACCAGCCGCTCAACGACATCGCCTCGCCCTCGGGCAAGATCGGCGGCGCCGCGCAGAAGCGTCTCGCGAACGGCGGTGTGCTGCACCACGCGACCCTCAGCTACGACATGGACGGCCAGGTGCTCACCGAGGTGCTGCGCATCGGCCGCGAGAAGCTCAGCGACAAGGGCACGGTCTCGGCGGCCAAGCGCGTCGACCCGCTGCGGAGCCAGACCGGTCGGTCGCGCGACGAGATCATCGAGCGCTTCATCGAGGTCTTCTCGAAGCGCTACGGCGCCGTGGCGGGAGAGATCACCGACGAGGAGTACGCCGAGGCCGAAGAGCTCGTGGCGTCGAAGTTCGCCACCGAGGCCTGGCTCAAGCGCGTTCCCTGACCCTCAGCGTCTGGGCCGGACGACGCCCGACCAGCGGGGGCGTGTGCGCACGCCGAGCTCTTGGCGGCCCGCCGGCACGAGCGAGGCGAGGCGCACGAGCAGGATCACGGCGGTCGCGATCACCCATGTCGTGTCGCGCCCCGTCAGCGCCTGCAAGGGGGCGGCGGCGAGAGGCGCGAGCGCGGTCAGCGCCGTCAGCAGGTAGAAGGCGAAGCCGCGGTGGTATCGGCCGCTGATCGAGAAGGGCGACAGCTCGTAGGCGATCACCAGCACGGCCACGGCGATCGCTGTCGCCGTGGACAGCGCGGCGTTCGTGGAGGCGTTGGCGAAGACGGCGGGGAGGACGAGCACGAGCGGGTAGACGCCGCCGAACTCGAGCAGCAGGTTGCCCCACTTCATGTGGAGCCCGAACTGGTCGTCCTGCAGTCGCGACAGGGAGCCGGAGGCGTTGGCGTAAACCTGCGTCGCCCCCAGGGTCACGATCGTGGCGACCAGGAGGAAGATGCGCAGGGCCTCGGAGAAATCGGGAATCGTGAGCGAGAACCCCAGCAAGAAGGTGAGGGCCGCCAGGACGGCTCCGGCTTCCCCCGTGCTGACGGCGGTCTCGTCTGCGCGCAGCCCCGGGCGGTCCTCGATCTCGAAGGTCGAGACCTCGAAGAACGTGCCCTGCGCGCTCTTCAGAACCCGGGTCACGGCGCTCGCCTCGTGCTGGAGAAGATCGAACAGGTGCGCGGTGGCCGCGACGGGGACGAGCACGCGATCGTCGGGGTCGGCGACCTGCCGCCGGCTCTTCAGCTGGAAGTAGACCCGGTTCTTGCGGGGTCCGAAGTAGTCGTCGATGCCGCGGGTGCCGACGAAGTCGTGGCGGGTGAGGAGGTCGATCATCGCGATGTTCGCGGGGCTGGTCACCGTGGTCGCCGACGGCCGGGGAGACATCAGGCGCACGGACTCGGTGAACCGCCCGATGAGCCGAGCGCCGATGCCGCTGCGTTGATGGTCCGGATGCACGGCGAGAGCGGCGAGGTAGACGTGGTCCTCTCCGAGCGGCTCCGTCTGGATCATGCCGACGACCGCTTCGCCGATGACGGCGAGCGTGATCTGCTTCTCGCGCAGCGCCTGCTCGAGTTCACCCGGATGCGCCGGCTCGACGTCGTCCCGCCCCTCCGGGAAGCACAGGCGGTCGAGCTCTCGCACCGCGGCGAGGTCGGCGGGCTCAGCGGTGCGAAGACTCACGGATGCGGATGCGCTCACACGCCGACGCTAGCGGACCCGGGGCCCGTCGATCGGACGCTCAGGCGATGCGGCGCACCTCGACCGCGATGCGCGCGGCCTCGGGATGCCGAGCGAGCAGCTCGTCGGCGACGGCGCGGGCGACCTCCGGGGCGCGGGAGGACGCGCGGACGCTGACGGCGGCCGAAGCGGTGACGCCCGTGTCGTCGGTCGTGAGGTGGATGCCGTCGATCGGGGGCGCGGCGTCGATGCGCAGCGCGCTCGCGGCGGCGCTCATCGCGCGCGTCAGCGGCGGGCGGGGGTCGTGCACGGCGAGGACGCCGGGGAGATCGTCGAGCGGGCGGGCGGCGGAGGAGTCGGCGACAGGGACGGGCTCGATCATGCGATGTCCTCGGGCGGAAGGGGACGGTGGACGTCTTCGACGGTGACGTCGATGGCGGTGACGGCGAGTTCGGTGTGCTGTTCGAGGGCGTCGGCGACAGCCCCTCGGACGGCGGCGGCGACGGCGGGGAGGCTCTCGCCCCAGGCGACCGATGCGGTGACCTCGACCGCGACGGGGGCGCCGGCGACCTCGACGTCGCCGATGATGCGCGTGTGGCCGATGAAGACGCCTCCGACCGCGTCGCCGCTCGCGCGGATGAGGGCTTGGACGGCTCCCTCGGTCACGGTCGCTATGACCCGTGGATCGGGATGCGACAGCGGGATGGAGCGTCCGGCGCGCAGCTCCGATCGCACGGCATCCATGACCCCGTGGAACCAGCTGTCGGTCGGTGCCGGCAGCTGGGCCGCATCGGCGGCGATGAGCTCGCGCGAGATGCGTCCCGCGCGCTCGAGGGCGTCGAGGGCGTTGAGGCAGTCGGGACACGTCTCGATCGCGGGATCGTAGGGTGCACGCCCGGCCTCGAGATAATCGCTGATCTCGTCGATCGTCTTGCCGCAGTCGAGCGTCAGCGCGTCGGGATCGCTCATCGCCATCCCTCCATCCCGATCGTGATGGCGGCGCGGGCGCGGGCGAGGTTTCCTCGGACGGTGCTGGCGGGCAGATTCATCTCTTCGGCTATCTCGGTGTAGCTGAGCGACCCGACCTCTCGGAGCAGCCAGCAGCGGCGTTGGGCTTCCGGCAGCGCGTCGAGTGCACGGGAGAGCGCTTGCAGCTGTGCGGTGCGGACAGCGGCCGCCTCGGGGAGGAGACCCGCGTCCACGGCTCTGTCGAATCCGTCCAGTGTGGCATGGTCGGGCCGCTTTCTCAGGTGCGCGTACGCTTCGCGGCTCGCGATCTTCATCAGCCACGCCTTCACGGCGTCGGGGTCGCGCAGCGTGCCCAGTTGCCGCCAGGCGGTCAGGAACGCCTCCTGCACGACGTCGTCGGTCTCGGACATCGTGCCGACGATGCGGTAGACGTAGGCCCGGACGATCGGAGTGTGGCGGTGGAGGAGAGCGGCGAACGCCTCGGTGTCCCCGCCCGTGGCTCGGGCGACGAGGATGCCGTCGGGTGCGGCTCCGAGGCCCGGGTCGGCGTCGCGATCGTCGCTCTTCATCGGCCCCCCAGAAGATTCTTCGGACTTTTTCGTGACGAATCCGCACGTGCCGCCCTCTTATCCGTAGAGCGAACGTAACGCTCGCCGACGGTCGAGCCGAGAGCTTGCGTCGGACAACGCAGACAGATAAGGAAACGTCATGGCTGAGGACCAGAAGAACACCACCCCCGTCGTCGACAGCGCCGCGAAGGCCTCGTCGTCGCAGGCTCCCCGCGTTGACCGCACCCTCTCGGCATCGCGCGTCCCCGCCGAGAGCGACGCGGCCGGCAAGACGACGATCGCCGACGGCGTCGTCGCGAAGGTCGCCGGCATCGCCGCGCGTGAGGTCGCCGGCGTCTATGCCCTGGGCGGCGGCGGCGCTCGGGCGTTCGGCGCCATCCGCGACGCCATCAACGCGACCGACCTGTCGCAGGGCGTCAAGGTCGAGGTCGGCGAGACCCAGGCCGCGGCCGATCTGACCATCGTCGTCGAGTACCCGGCGCCCATCCAGGAGGTCGCCGACAACGTCCGCGCCGCCGTCGCCGGAGCGATCAGCCGGCTCGTGGGCCTGGAGGTCGTCGAGGTCAACATCGAGGTCAACGACGTCCACATCCCGGGCGCCGACGACTCCGACGACGAGTCCGACTCGCGCGTCGCATGAGCGCCACCGTCTCGGGTGCGCTGATCGGCGCGATCCTCGCCGCCGCCGCCCTGCTGTTCGGCTTCTGGGGGTTCCTCCTGGTGGCCGTGTTCATGGCGGTCGGCGCGGCGGTGGGCCGTGTCGCGTCGGGCAAGCTCGACGTGCGCGGACTCGCCGACGTGCTGACCGGTCGGCGCACCTCGTCATGACCGTCGCAGAGGCCATCCGTCCCGGTGGCGGCATCCCGGCCGCCACCGGAGGGGCCTCCGCTCCCGCCGGGAGGGTCGATGTCCGCGAGCGGGTGGTGCGGAAGGTCTCCGAGCAGATCGCCTCCCAGGTGATCGGCGTCGACGTGGATCGCGTGACGGTCACGGCGTCCGATTACCGGGGCGGTGTGGCGGTGCGGATCCAGGCGCCGATGCCCGTCCCCTCGCTCGACGACACCGCTGCCGTGCAGGCCCATGGCGCGATCGTCGACATCGCGCGGGACGCGCAGCACCGGGTGCAGGAGCAGCTCGGCCGCGTGCTCGGTCGGACCGTCACCCGCGTCGACATCACCGTCGACGGAGCCACCGTTCCCGTGAGGAGGAGAGTCCGATGAGCAGTCCCGTGCTGCGCCGCGTCGTGCGGCGTGAGACGCACTCGCCGCGCACGGTCGCGATGATCGTCGCGGTCGTGCTCGTGATCCTGGCGCTCGTCTATGCCGGCACCGAGATCGTGCTGAACCTCGCCGGCCAGCCGGCGCTCCTCCTCGGGCCGGCCGCCGCGCTCGGGTGGGTCGTCGGGCTGCCCACCGAGGTGCCCGCCGGGGTCGGGATCACGATCGGCGCCGTCGTCGCGCTGCTCGGGCTGGTCCTGGTCGTCCTCGCGATCACTCCCGGGCGGCTGTCGAAGCATCAGCTCGTCGTCGGCGAGAGCGCCGTCGTGGCCGACAACGGCGTGATCGCCTCGGCGATCGCGCAGCGGGTCAGCGACGACAGCGGCCTGCCCCGCGATCAGGTGCGCGTCGGCGTGGGCCACCGCGTCGTCGACGTGACCCTCAGCCCCGCCGTCGGCGTGCCCGTCGATGAGGATTCCGTGCGCCGCGTCGTCGACGACGAGCTCGGCTCGTACCGTCTCGCGGCGAAGATGCGCTCGTCGCTCCGCGTCGAGCGGCCCCGCGATCAGGAGGAGAAGGCATGAACACCACCAACCGTGCGGTCAATCGCACGATCCTCCTGATCCTGGGACTGATCCTCGTCGTCATCGGCGCCGGTGTGATCGTCGGTGCCACGGTGCCGGCCGCGGCCGAAACCTGGACCGGCGTCGGCTCCGGCGTCGAGGACTGGGCCAAGCAGGCGTGGGACGCGACCGTCATCGCGGGCACGACCCTCACGTGGTTCGCCATCGGCGTGCTCGCAGCGCTCGCCCTGCTCGTCGTGCTGCTGATCGTGCTCATCGTGCGGAGCATCCACGGCCGACGCCGCATGCCGCTCCGCGCCACGGGAGCCGAGAGCGACCTCGGACGCATCACGGTGACCGAGGGGTTCGCCTCGGACGCGCTGAAGAACGCGCTCGCCGACCGCGACGAGATCCTCAGCGCGCGCGTGACCGCGAACGACATCCGGCACGAACCCGTGCTGCACGTGAGCGTCACGCCCCGCCAGAACACCTCGCCGCTGCACGTGGCCGAGACCGTCGAGCGGCTGGTCTCGAACCTCGGCACGCTCACCGGACAGCAGCTGACCGCGTACATCTCCATCCATGCGGGACTGCGGGCGAAGCTGGCCCACGACCAGCGCCGTCTGTCCTGAACCATCCCCACCCGCCCCGCCCGGGGCATCACCTCGAGGAAAGGAGCCCGACATGGGTCTCGACGACAAGATCAAGAACGCCGCGCAGGATGTCGCAGGCAAGGCCAAGGAGGCCATCGGCAAGGTCACCGACAACGACAAGCTCGTCGCCGAGGGCAAAGCCGACCAGGTCAAGGCCGAGGCGAAGAAGACCGGCGAAGACGTCAAGGACGCCTTCAAGTAAGCCGGACGACCAGAGCGGGGGATGCCGGTCCGGCATCCCCCGCTCTGTCGCGCCGGCCCGCGAGGTCGTCGCCGGATCGGGACGGTGTTTGGGGGGTCGTCCTGGTCCGACGAGGGCGCTCGCGGGCGGCGCTCAGCCGTCCCGGCGGGCGCCGGCCGACGGGCTGACGGGGAAGATCGTCGGAGCGCCGAAGCCCGCGTCGGCGAAGGCGCGCTCGACGGCCCGCGCGACCGCGTCGGCCGAACCGGTCTCGACGAGCGCGATCGCGGCGCCGCCGAACCCGCCGCCGGTCATGCGGGCGCCGATCGCCCCGGCCGCCACCGCGCTCTCGACAGCGAGGTCGAGCTCGGGCACCGAGATCTCGAAGTCGTCGCGCATCGAGACGTGCGACGCGTCGAGCAGCCCACCGATCGCGCGCGGCCCCTGCTCGCGGAGCGTTCGCACGGTGTCGAGCACCCGCTGGTTCTCGGTCACGACGTGTCGGACGCGCCGGAGGGTGACGTCGTCGAGGATGCCGGCGGCGCGATCGAGGTCGCCGACCGACAGGTCGCGCAGCGTGGGGACGCCCAGGAGCTCGGCGCCCTTCTCGCACGACGCCCGCCGTTCGCCGTACCCGCCGGTCGAGTGCGCATGCGTGACGTGCGTGTCCATCACCAGCAGCGTCAGGCCCGCGGCGGCGAAGCCGAGCTCGACCTCCTCGGTCCGCAGCGAACGGCAGTCGAGGAAGGTGGCGGCATCCGCTTCGCCCAGCATCGACGCCATCTGGTCCATGATGCCGGTGGGAGCCCCCACCGCCTCGTTCTCGGCACGGCGGCCGACCTGAGCGAGCGCGACGCGGTCGAGGCCGAGCGACCACAGCTCGTTGAGCGCCGAGGCGGTCGCGCCCTCGATGGCCGCCGACGACGACAGCCCCGCGCCGACGGGCACGTCCGAGGCGAAAGCGAGGTCGGCCCCGGTCAGGGTGCGGGGGTCGGCCCCCGTCGCCTGCAGGAGGGCCCACGCGACGCCGAGGGGGTACGCCGACCACTCCGGCACGGCGTGCGCTCCGTCGACGGTGGGGAACAGGGCGTCGAGGTCGGTGAGGGACACCTCGACGGGCACGGCGTCGAAGGTCGAGACGACCCGCAGACGTCCGTCGTCGCGCGTCGCGACGGCGACGTGGGTGCGGTGCGGCGTCGCGAAGGGGAAGACGAAGCCGTCGTTGTAGTCGGTGTGCTCCCCGATGAGGTTGACGCGGCCGGGGGCCGACCATTCGCCCGCGGTCGTGGCGCCGAGCGAGGTCAGCAGGTCGCGCGCCTCGGTGCGCGGATCAGTCTCGGTCACAGGGTCACTCCTTCTACGGCCTCGCGGATGCGCGCGGCCGCGGTCTCGGGCGGGACGTCGCCGATCCAGGCGCCCATGGCGGCCTCGGATCCGGCGAGGAACTTCATCTTGTCGGCGGCGCGCCGGGGGCTCGTCAGCTGCAGGTGCAGGCGGGCCGTGTCGCGCGCGTGGCGTACGGGCGCCTGATGCCAGGCGGCGATGTACGGCGTGGGGGTGTCGTAGAGGGCGTCGATGCCGCGCAGCAGACGCAGATACAGCGGGGCGAGCTCGTCGCGCTCGGCTCCGGTCGTCTCGGCGAAGTCGGCGACGTGACGGTGGGGCATCAGGTGGACCTCGACGGGCCAGCGTGCGGCGAACGGGACGAAGGCCGTCCAGTGCTCGCCCTCCAGGACGACGCGCGGGCCGGACCGCTCGAACTCGAGGATGCGCGCGAACAGATCGGGCGCGGTGCGGTCGATCGAGTCGAGGAGCCGCGTCGTGCGCGGGGTGATGTACGGGTAGGCGTAGATCTGGCCGTGCGGGTGGGGGAGGGTGACCCCGATGGCCTCGCCGCGGTTCTCGAAGGGGAACACCTGTTCGATGCCCGGCAACGCCGACAGTGCCGCCGTGCGGTCGGCCCAGGCTTCGATGACGGTGCGCGCGCGGGTGACCGACTGCGTGCCGAACGATCCGGCGTGCTCGGGAGAGAAGCACACGACCTCGGTGCGGCCGACGCTCGTGCGGGTGCGGCCGAGGCCGAGGTGGGCGAGGTCGTCGATGCCGCGGGGAGGGTCGGATGCCGCGGGCGCGCCGTCGTGCGCTTCGGCGAGGGCGGGACCGAACGAGGGCGACTTGTTCTCGAACACCGCGACGTCGTAGCGCGACGGGATCTCGGACGGATTCGCGGGCGTCTGCGGCGCGAGCGGGTCGAGCTCGGCGGGCGGCAGGAACGCGCGGTTCTGACGGGCCGCGGCGACCGAGATCCAGTCGCCGGTCAGGACGTCCTGCCGCATCGTCGCGGTCTCGGGACGCGGGTCGAGCGTGCGGGCGTCGACCGCGCGCTCGGGGCCGAGCGTGGTGTCGGGGTCGTCGTAGTAGATCAGTTCGCGTCCGTCGTCGAGGCGCGTGGAGCGTTTCGTGACGCCCGCTCCGAGAGCGATGGCGGGAGGCTCGGTGATGTTCACGATAACACGCTACATTCCGGCCGTGGTATCGTCAACACATCCTTCGGAAGGAGCACGATGCGCGTGTCGATGGCCCACGTGGCGGCGCACGCGGGCGTCTCGGCGCAGACCGTCTCGCGCGTCGCCAACGGCAGCCCGCGCGTCGACCCCGAGACCCGCGCCCGTGTCGAGGCGTCGATGGCCGAGCTCGGGTACCGCATGCATCGCGCTGCCCGGGCGCTGCGGACCGGACAGACGCGCACGATCGGTCTCGTCGTGTCGACCCTCGCATCGGTCGGCAACTCGCGCATGCTCCAGGCCATTGCCGAGTCGGCCGACGCACGCGACTACGCGCTCGCGGTGGTCACCGTCTCGGGTGGCCGCGACATCGCCGAGGCGTTCGCTCGGCTGCGCGATCAGGGCGTCGACGGGGCGATCGTCCTCAACGAGGCCACGCGTCTCGCGCGCGACGCCGCACCCCCGGCCGATCTGCGCCTCGTGGTGGTGGACTCGCCCGCCGACGAGCGCTTCGCGATCGTGCAGACCGACCACGCTGCCGGAGCCCGGCTCGCGACCGAGCACCTCCTCGCCGCCGGGCATGCGACGGTGCACCACCTGGCCGGTCCCGACGCCTCGTTCGCGGCGCGCGAGCGCGAACGCGGCTGGCGCGAGGCGCTGACGGATGCCGGCGCCGCGGTCCCCGAGCCCGTGCGCGGCGACTGGACGTCCCACTCCGGGGCCGAGGCGGGGGAGGCGTTCGCGGATGCCACGGCGGTCTTCGCCGCGAACGACCAGATGGCCCTGGGTCTGCTCCGCGCCCTCAGCGACGCCGGACGAGCGGTGCCCGGCGACGTGGCGGTCGTCGGTTTCGACGACGTGGTCGACGCGGCCGAGTTCCGTCCACCGCTGACGACGGTGCGCCAGGACTTCGACGCGCTCGGGGCCCGCGCCGTCGCCGCGCTCGTGCAGATCATCGAGACCGGGTCCCCCGCGTCGCTGCAGACCGTTCCGGCGGAGCTCGTCGTCCGCGGCAGCAGCGTCGTCGCCCGCTGACGCGCGCGCCTCGCGCTCACGCGCCCCGCGCGCTGACGCGCCCTGCCGCGTCCGCCGCTATCGCACGCACTTCTCGGCATCGGACGCGGATCGAACTGCGCGCGACGCGGAAAAGTGCGTGCTCAGAGCGTGCCGTCGCTCAGGCGGATGCCGCGCGGCGGGCCTCCCAGCCGGTGCGCACCATGTCGTCGACCGAGTAGCGGTTCGCCCACGCGAGGTCGCGCGCGGCGAGCTCGCCGGTCGCGACGATGCGGTCGGGGTCGCCGGCCCGGCGGGGGCCGATCTTCGGCGTGAAGTCGATGCCCGTGACGCGGGCCATCGCGTCCATGATCTCGCGCACCGACAGGCCGTTCTGCGAGCCCAGGTTGTAGGCCGGCTCGATGCTCTGTCCGGCGGCGAGGCGCAGGGCGGCGACGACGTGGGCCGCGGCGATGTCGGCGACGTGCACGTAGTCGCGGACGTTCGTGCCGTCGTCGGTGTCGTAGTCGTCGCCGTTGATCTGCGGGGTCTCGCCGGCCAGCAGCTTCTCGAAGACGATCGGGAAGAGGTTGTGGGGGCTCGTGTCGTAGACGACCGGGTCGCCCGACCCGACGACGTTGAAGTAGCGCAGCGAGGTGTGGCGCAGGGGAGCCGCCGATGCAGCCGTCGCGACGCCCTGGTCGCGCAGCAGCCATTCGCCGATGAGCTTCGACTCGCCGTAGGGCGACGCGGGCCGCTTGGGCAGGTCCTCGGTCACGAGCGGCACGTCGGGGGTGCCGTACACGGCCGCGCTCGACGAGAACACGATCTTGTCGACGCCGGCGGTCTCCATCGCCTCGAGCACGACGCGCGTGCCCTCGACGTTCTGCGCGTAGGTGTGCAGCGGCCGCGTCACCGAGACGCCGGCGTACTTGTACCCGGCGACGTGGATCACGCCCTCGACGCCGTGCTCGCGCAGCGCCCCCCTCGACGAGGGGGCGGTCGAGGATCGACCCGCGCACGAACGGCACGCCCTCGGGGACGAACCCCGCGTGCCCGCTCGACAGATCGTCCAGCACGACGGGCTCGAGGCCCGCCTCGGCGAGGGCGCGAACGACGTGCGCGCCGATGTATCCGGCACCACCGGTGACCATCCAGCTCATGACATCCATCCTGCCCGATCAGCGGGTCGTGCCCTCACGCTCACTCCTCGAGGTGGCCGAGATCCGGCCGCGCGACGAACGCGGCGACGGGGTCGACGACGTGCTCGAGCTCGACGACGACGATCTCGTTGGCTCCGGCGCGGGTCGCCGGGGCGGGGACGTACAGGGTGCGCTGCGGACCGTTGCGCCAGTAGCGCCCGAGCAGGAAGCCGTTGACGAACGCATAGCCCTTGCTCCACGCCGAGGTGTCGAGGAAGAGGTCGGCGGGGGCGTCGAGGTCGAACGTGCCCGACATCCCCGAGCGCCCGGCCGACGCGGCCGGCGACGGCGCGCCGGCGGGGATCGAGGCCGCGACGGCGGGCAGGTCGACGGCGTGCGCCGACCAGCCGGTCAGCTCGCGGCCGGCCAGCGTCACCGGTCCGATGAGACCCTTGGCCTCGCCGAGGCGGAGGTCGTAGTTCACGCGCCCCTGGTCTTCGACGAGCACGCTCAGCCGGGAGCCCCGCGGCACGGGCAGCGAGCGCTCGTGCAGGGCGCGCTGGATGCGGCCGACGGGTGCACCGTCGACCGAGACCCAGGCGATGTCGCGGATGTCGCCGACGGCGAGCACGGCGGTCTCCGCGTCGGCGAACGCCTCGGCCGGCAGCTCGACGTCGTAGCGCACGAGCGGGCCGAGCTGCCCGATCTCCTCGAAGGTCGCGGGACCGGCCGACACGGCGGCATCCGTCCCCGGCTCGGGGAGCCAGTCGGCCGTGGGCGTCAGCGGCACCGAGAGCTCCGGCGCCTCGGGGCGCGCGGCGGGCAGCTCGTCGGGGACCTCGGCGTAGCGCGCGATGACCTCGCGGAACGCGTGGAACTTCTCGGTGGGATGCCCGGACTCGTCGAGCGGGGCGTCGTAGTCGTACGAGGTGACGATGGGGGCGTAGCGGCCCTTGTCGTTCGCGCCGTTCGTCGTGCCGAAGTTGGTGCCCCCGTGCAGCATGTAGATGTTGACCGAGGCGCCCGCCGCGAGGAGTGCGTCGAGCTCGGCCGCCGACGACGCGGCGTCGGTCGTGTGGTGCACGCCGCCCCACCAGTCGAACCAGCCGTCCCAGAACTCCGAGCACATGAGCGGACCGGTCGGCTGGTGGGCGCGCAGGGTCTCGAGCCGCTCGGTCGCGCGCGACCCGAACGACCCGGTCGTGTGGAGGTCGGGCAGCGTGCCGTCGGCGAGCATGCCGGGCTCGGGCTGGTCGACCGTCGTCAGCGGCACCGTGATGCCGCACGCGCGCGTGAGGTCGGTGAGGGTGCGCAGGTACTCCTTGTCGGAGCCGTAGGCGCCGTACTCGTTCTCGACCTGCACGAGCACGACGTTGCCGCCGCGATCGATCTGGCGCGGCGCGACGATCTCGTAGACCCGGCGGAGGTAGGTCGTCACCGCCTCGAGGTACTGCGGCTCGGACCGGCGCAGGCCGATGCCGGGCGTGCTCGTGAGCCACACCGGCAGGCCGCCGTTGTGCCACTCGGCGCAGATGTACGGCCCGGGCCGGACGATCGCGTGCATCCCCTCGGCGGCGACGAGGTCGAGGAAGCGGCCCAGGTCGTTCCAGCCCGTGGCGTCCCACTCGCCGCGCACCGGCTCGTGCGCGTTCCAGGCGACGTACGTCTCGATCGTGTTCAGGCCCATCAGACGCGCCTTGCGGATGCGGTCGGCCCAGTGCTCGGGGTGGATGCGGAAGTAGTGCAGGGCCCCCGCGATGACGCGGTGCGGGCGTCCGTCGAGCAGGAAGTCGGTGTCGCCGATGGCGAAGGTCGTCACGGTGTCTCTCGATTCGTTCCGGGCGCCAGGCGCACGCTCACGCGCGCCCAGCAGAGCGGGGGGAGGGTCAGGGTCACGGAGCGATCATGCACCGAGACGTCGAGCGGGGCCGGCGCGACCGGCTGCGCGTCGGCGGTGTTGACGGTGTCGCGGTCGCCGCCGGCGGGGACGGTCAGCACCAGTCCGGCGGCCGAGCGGGCGGGGCGGTCGAGGTCGATCGTGACGGAGGTCGCCGTCTCGAGGCCCCGGTTCACCACGAACACCGACAGCTCGTCGCCGTCGACCGTCGCGACGGCGTCGACGGCGGGCACGGCGCCGTAGCGGGCGGTGTCGATCGAGGCGGCCTCGACGACGGGCACGACGACGTGGCCCGACGCCGCGGCGGCGGTGAGCTGGAAGGGGAAGAACGTCGTCTGACGCCAGGCCGCGCCGCCCGGCTCGGTGCGGATGGGGGCGATGACGTTGACGAGCTGCGCGAGGTTCGCCATCGAGACGCGGTCGGCGCGGCGGAGCATCGTGATCAGCAGCGAGCCGACGACGACGGCATCCGTCACGGTGTAGTCGTCCTCGATGAGGCGCGGTGCGACGGGCCAGTCGCCGCCGAAGACGGCGGGCTTGTCGACCTCGTTCCAGCGGGTCTGGTTCCAGACGTTCCACTCGTCGACGCTGATCCCGATGGGGGCGTCGATCCCGAGCTCGGCGCGCACCTCGTCGATGATCTGCGCGACCTCGGTGAGGTAGCGGTCGAGCCCCACGCCCGAGGCGAGGAAGCTCGCCGGATCGCCCGGGGTCTCCTCGTAGTAGGCGTGCACCGAGATGTGGTCGACGAGTCCGGCGGTGTGGCGAAGCACGGTGCGCTCCCACGAGCCGAAGGTCGGCATCTCGTGGTTCGAGCTGCCCGCCGCGACGAGCTCGACCCGCGGGTCGACGAACCGCATGAGGCGGGCCGTCTCTGCGGCGAGCCGGCCGTACTCGTCGGCGGTCTTGTGCCCGATCTGCCACGGGCCGTCCA
This sequence comes from Microbacterium arborescens, assembly GCA_036946435.1. Taxonomy (GTDB): domain Bacteria; phylum Actinomycetota; class Actinomycetes; order Actinomycetales; family Microbacteriaceae; genus Microbacterium; species Microbacterium arborescens_A. Next base: position 25,115 of record JAQIJE010000037.1, read on the forward strand.
TCTCGTTGCCGAGGCACCAGAGCCGGATGCCGAACGGCTCGGCGCGTCCGTTCGCGCGGCGCCGCTCGCTGAGGTCGGTGCCGGCGGGGTGGTTGGCGTACTCGAGCAGGTCGGCGGCCTCGGCGACGCCGCGCGTGCCCAGGTTGACGGCCTCCATGAGCTCGAGGCCCGCGCGCTCGGCCCAGTCGGCGAACTCGTGCAGGCCGACCTGGTTGGTCTCGGTGCTGTGCCACGCGGCGTCCAGCCGCACGGGGCGCTCGTCGCGGGGGCCGACGCCGTCCTCCCAGCGGTAGCCCGACACGAAGTTCCCGCCCGGGTAGCGCACGACCGTCGCGCCGAGCTCGCGCACGAGGTCGAGCACGTCGGTGCGGAATCCGTCGGCGTCGGCGGCGGGATGGCCGGGCTCGTGGATGCCGTCGGAGACGCAGCGTCCCATGTGCTCGACGAACGTGCCGAAGATGCGGCGGGGGACGGCCGGGCCGGGGGCCGCGGTACGCAACGCGATGCGGGTGGGGGAGGTCATGCTGGCCTTCTCGGGGTGGGGAGGATGACGCGGCGAGACGCGGCGAGGGGCGGGCCGGATCGGAGTCCGATGCGACCCGCCCCTCGCCGGACGTCACTTGTCGACGGTGAAGCCCTGGTCGTTGCCGTACTGCACGAGCTGGTCCTGCCAGGTCGCCAGGCCCGCCTTCAGATCGCCCTTCGACGCGTACGACTGTCCGACGGTGTCACCGAAGATGCTGTTGGCGTACACCTGGAAGGGCAGGTACTGCCAGCCGGGACGCACGTCCTTCGCGGCCTGCACGAGCACCTCGTTGATCTTCTGGCCGCCGAAGTACTCCGGCTCCTCGTTCAGGAAGGCGTCGGACTCGAGCTGCGCGGTGGTCGAGGGGAAGCCGCCGCTCTCGGCGAAGATCGTCAGGCTCTCCTCGTCGTTGTTGAGCCACTTCAGGAACGCCGCCGCGAGGGCCGGGTTCTGGCTCTGCTTGGTGACCGCCTGGCCGCCGCCGCCGTTCTCGGCCGAGACGGGCGTGCCGTCGTAGGTCGGGATGGGCGCGACGCGCCAGTCGCCCGACGCGTCGGCGACGGAGGACTCGAGGTTGCCCGGCATCCACGCCCCGATGATGAGCGTCGCGATCGAGCCGTCCCCGAGGCCCTTGAACCACTCGTCGCTCCAGCCCGGCGTCTCGGCGAGCAGGTCGTCCTGGACGAGGGTGTTCCACGTGTCGGCCCACTTCTTCGAGCCGGCGTCGGAGAGGTCGATCGTCACGTTCGTGCCGTCGGCGACGAAGGGCTTGCCGCCCGCCTGCCAGATCATGCTCGTGGCGAAGCCGGCGTCGCCGGTGTCGTTGGTGATCTTCTTCGAAGGGTCGGCCGCGGTCAGCTGACGCGCCGTCGCGATGTAGTCGTCCCACGTCGTGGGGACGGTCAGGCCGTACTGGTCGAACACGGCCTTGTTGTAGAACATCGCCATGGGGCCCGAGTCCTGCGGCAGGCCGTAGATCTTGCCGTCGAAGTCGACCGAGTTCCACGTCGAGGCGGTGTAGTCGCCCTCGAGGTCGCCGAAGCCGTAGGGGGCGAGGTCGAGCAGCCCCTCGGTGAGGGCGAACTGCGGGAACGCGTAGTACTCGATCTGCACGACGTCGGGGGCGCCCGAGCCGGCCTTGATCGCGTTCTGGAGCTTGGTGTACTCCTCGGTGTTCGTGCCGGCGTTGACGACGTTGACCTTCACGTCGGGGTACTTCTCCATGAAGGCGGCGGCCTGGGCCTCGGCCGAGGGGGTCCACGACCAGTAGGTGATCTCGCCGCCGGCCTTCAGCGCCGCGTCGAGGTCGTCGGCGCTGCCGCCGCCGGCGGCGGGACCGCTCGAGGAGCAGGCGGCGAGCACGAGGCCGGCGGTGGCGGTGAGGGCGATGACGGATGCGGCGCGACGCAGCGCCGATCCCTTGCGCATCGGTGTCATGGGAGTTCCTTCACTTCGTTGTTGTGGGATGGTGCGGGAGGAGACGGATGGGGGCGGCGACGGACGTCACTGCTTGACGCTGCCGGCGCTGAGGCCGGACTGCCAGAAGCGCTGCAGCAGCAGGAACGCCACGACGATCGGGATGATCGACAGGAGCGAGCCGGTGATGACGAGGTTGTAGATCGGCTGCGCGGCGGCGCCCGTGGCCTGCGCGTTCCACTGGTTCAGACCCACCGTGAGGGGGTACCAGGCCGGGTCGCTCAGCATGATGAGGGGCAGGAAGTAGTTGTTCCACGTCGCCACGACGGCGAACAGCAGCACCGTGACGATGCCGGGCATGAGGAGCTTCGTCGAGATCGTGAAGAACGTGCGCAGCTCGCTCGCGCCGTCGACGCGGGCGGCCTCGAGCAGCTCGGTGGGGATGGCGTCGCTCGCGAAGACCCACATCAGGTAGAGGCCGAAGGGGCTGATGAGCGAGGGGATGATGATCGCCCACGGGGTGTTGGTCAGGCCCAGCTGGCTGAACATCAGGAACGTCGGCACCGCGAGCGCCGTGCCGGGCACCGCGACGGCGCCGATGACGACGGCGAAGACCGCCTTGCGTCCGCGGAAGTTGTACTTCGCCAGGCCGTAGCCGGCCATCGTGGCGAGCACCGTCGCCCCGCCCGCGCCGACGACGACGTAGAGCAGGGTGTTGCCGAGCCACCGCAGGAAGATGCCGTCGCGGTAGGTGAAGGTCTCGGCGATGTTGTCCCACAGGTTGAAGCTGTTGCCGAACCACAGCCCGAACGTCGTGAACAGGTCGCCCTGCGTCTTGGTGGCGTTGATCAGCAGCCAGAACAGCGGCAGCAGCGTGTAGAGGATGAACAGGCTCATCACGATGGTGAGCACGAGCGACTTCCGCCGCGCGAACGGCGTGCTGCGGGCGAGGGCGGGGGCGGTCATCGCATCTCCTGACGGGATCCGCGCAGCTGCACGACGTAGGCGATCAGCGCCGTGATGACGCCCATGATGATCGCGACGGTGGCGGCGTAGTTGTACTGCTGGCCGGCGAACGAGAGGTTGTAGGCGTACATGTTCGGCGTGAAGAACGTCGTGATCGTGTTCGGGGCCAGCGGCTTGAGGATGTTGGGCTCGTTGAACAGCTGGAAGCTGCCGATGATCGAGAAGATCGTGGCGATGACGATCGAGCCGCGCAGCGCGGGGAGCTTGATGGAGAGGATCGTGCGCCAGGCGCCCGCGCCGTCGAGCGCGGCGGCCTCGTACAGCTCGCCCGGGACGGTCTTGAGCGACGAGTAGAAGATCAGCATGTTGTAGCCGACGAACTGCCACGTGACGATGTTGCCGATCGAGACCATGATCCACTCGGGGACGAAGGGCTGCAGGAAGCTGCCGCCGAGCAGGTCGTTGAGGTTGCCGGCCAGGCCGAACTGGTCGCCGTAGATGTAGCCCCACATGAGCACGGCCACGACGGCGGGCACCGCGTAGGGCAGGAAGATCACGATGCGGTACAGGCCCGAGGCGTGCAGGCGCGCGCTGTCGATCGCGAGGGCCGCCCCGAGGGCGAGCAGCAGCATGATCGGCACCTGGATGATCAGGAACAGCAGCACGCGCACGAAGCCGTCCCACAGCTTGGAGTCGCCGAGGGCCGTGACGTAGTTCTCGATGCCGACGAACGCGTTGCCGCCGACGATCTGCTCGCGGAAGAAGCTCAAGTAGAGCGCGTACGCGAGGGGTGCGAGGAACACGAGCGCGAACACGATCGCGAACGGGCCGACGAAGAACCAACCCTGTTGTTCGACGCCGATGCGTCGTCTGCGCGCGCTGCGCGTCGTCCGCGCGGGCCGCGGGGGAGCCGTTGTGGTCGTCATCAACCATGCCTCTTCTGTGGTGCCGTCGTCGCCTCGGCGCGATCTCGGATGTTGACGTAAACATAACCCGATGCGCGCTAGCATGTCAACGTCAACATCGGGAAGGATCCGGCGATGGAGCACTCCGAACCCGCCACACGCGGCGATGCGCGGCCACGACGCCGCGAGGTCTCGATGGCCGACGTCGCGGCGATGGCCGGCGTGTCCGGTCAGACGGTGTCGCGCGTGGCCAACGGCCGCGCCAACGTCGACCCCGAGACCCGGGCGCGCGTGCGCGAGGCCATGGACCGGCTCGGTTACCGGCCCAACAGCGCGGCGCGTGCACTGCGCTCCGGCCGCTTCCGCAGTATCGGCGTCATCATGTTCTCGCTGTCGAGCTACGGCAACACCCGCACCCTCGACGCCGTGGCATCCGTCGCCGCGGACGCGGGATACTCCCTGACGGTCATCACGGTGCAGTCCGCGACGCAGTCCGACGTGTCGGGCGCGTTCGTGCGCCTGGCCGAGCACGCCGTCGACGGCGTGATCATCCTCATCGAGACGCACCGGCTCGGCGAGCGCGAGCTCGCGTTGCCCACGGGGCTGCCGGTCGTCGTCGTCGACTCCAGCGCCGACTACCCCTATCCGGTCGTCGACAACGATCAGGCGATGGGGGCGCGTCTCGCGACGGAGCACCTCCTCGACCTCGGCCACCGGACCGTGTGGCACATCTCGGGGCCGCGCGAGTCGTTCGCCGCCGAGCGGCGCCGCGACACCTGGCGCGAGACGCTCGTCGCGCGCGGCGCGCCCGTGCCCGAGGTGCACGTGGGTGACTGGACCGCCGAGTCGGGCCACGCGATCGGCCGACGGCTCGCCGCCGACCCCGCGGTGACGGCGGTCTTCGCCGCCAACGACCGGATGGGGCTCGGGCTGCTGCGGGCGCTGCACGAGGCGGGCCGGCCGGTTCCCGCGGATGTCAGCGTGGTCGGGTACGACGACGCCCCCGAGTCGGCGAACTTCTGGCCCCCGCTCACCACGGTGCGGCAGCACTTCGATCGGATCGGCGCCGCGGCCGTGCGCTCGCTGCTCACCGAGATCGACGGGGGCGAGGTCCCCGCCGAGCGCACCCTCGTGGCGACCGAGCTCGTGGTGCGCTCCAGCTCCGGCGCCCGGGCCTGACCGCCGGTCCGCGCCCCGGGCGGTGCCGACAACCAGGCTCGGAGAATCGCGCGATCTTCGGAGCATCCGCGACGTTTGCTCCGACGTTCGCGTAATCGTCCGAGTCTCATGGCGAGCAATGCGCCCTTGCACCCGCGTGCAGGATTCGCCGAGGCCCGGTGTTGACATCGACATCAGCCCCCTGGGGTCGCAGAGAAGCGACCGGATAGGAATGACGATGATGTCAACTCGACTGATGTCGATGACCTGTCCCGTGGCGCTCGCGGCCAGGTGGGCTCACCGCCGCGGCAGCGGCCGGCTTCATCGGCGGCGGCGGTCGCTCGGCGGCGATCGTCCCGACCGCCGCGGTCGTCGACCCGGGAACGGGCGGTGGCACCGTCGGTGGCACCGATGGCGGCGCGGGAACGCCGGGCTCGGGCTCTGGTTCGGGCTCGGGCGGTGCGACGACGGGCGGGGAACGAGCGGCGCGGCCGGCTCGACCGGTGCGGGTGACCTCGCACGCACGGGAGGGGATGCCGATGGCATCGCCGCGACGCTGTTCGGGGCGCTCGCGCTGCTCGTGCTCGTGCTCGACGCCGCGTCGGAGCCCGGAGCGCCTGCCGGCGGAGCCCGGGGCGCCTGCCGGCGGAGCCCCTGACGGCGGAGCCCGGGGCGCCTGACGACGGAGCCCCCGACGACGGAGCCCCCGGCGACGAAGGCCGTGCCGATCGATGGAACGATCGGCACGGCCTCCGCGCTGTGTCGGACGGCGGTCAGCGCACGACGACGGTGATGGGCGCGGAGCGGGTGGCCCCGGCGTCGTTGCTGAACTCGGCGACGTACTCGTAGGTGCCGGGGCCGCGACCGGCGACCGACGTCACGGCGCGCTGCGCTCCCGGCGAGGCGGCCGTCAGCTGCTGCCGGTCGATCTCGGCGCCGTTCTCGAACAGCGTGTACTCCGACCCGTTCGTGCCCCACCACAGGTTCGTGGTCAGGGTGAACGCGCCGTCGCCGTCGCCGTTGTCGTGCGAGACGACGGGACGAGCCGGCGCGGCATCCGTGACCACGACGGTGGTCGGCGTCGTGGCGGTGACGCCGGCGGCGTTGACCAGCTCCCCGGTGTAGACGTACGTGCCGTTCGACCGGCCCGCGACCGCGACCGACGCAACCTGCGCCATGGGCGTGTTCGGGGCGAGCAGGCGCGTGGCGATGAGTTCACCGTTCTCGTAGAGGCGGAACGCGCCGCCGTTCGTTCCCCACCAGAGGTTCATCGTCACGGTGAACGATCCGTCGTGCCGGCCGTCTCTCCAGCCGCTGTCGGTGTGAAGCGATGCGCGGGCGGGCGGCGCCGAGGCGCCGTCGTCGCTGAACACGACCAGCCGCACCTCGGCGGTCGCCACGAGACCGTCGTGGTTCACCGCGCGCACCGTGAGGACGCGTTCGCCCGACATCCCCGCGAGCGGGATCGCGGCGTCGGGGGCGACCGGCGTGCCGTCGAACGCCACATCGAGGGTGCGGACACCGCTCTCCGGGTCGTCGGCTGCGACCGTGAGCTGCAGTTCGCCGGTGTCGGGCAGCAGCGCGCCGTCCTCGGGCAGACCCGAGATGACCGGGGCCGTCTCGTCCGTCGCCCCCGAGGGGTCGCCGGTCACCGCGATCGAGGGCATCGGCGCGGGAGCCATCCCGTCTCCGATGAAGAAGCTCGGGTGCGGCGGCTGGTTGTACCCGGTGTTCTGCCAGGCCACGGCGACCCGGTACTGCATGTCGTGCATGAGGGTCGGGATGCGCAGCTCGGTCTCGTCCGTGGTCGAGTAGATGCGCAGCTCCGACGAATCGGCCGAGCGCCAGACGATCTCTTCGCGCCAGTCGCCGAACAGATCGGCCTGCAGGTTCGGTGTGCCCTTCGTGCCGTTGTTCGACCGGGCGCCGGTGTCGCTGAGGATGACGTTCTCGGTCTCGTTCTCGAAGTCCCACTTCGACACCGTGGGGGTGCCCTGCGATGTCGCGGCGTCCCACGTGTGGTCGACGATCTCGCGCAGCGGGTCGCCGTCGAACCAGGCGAGGAAGTTCGCCGCGGGGATCGTCTCGCCGATGCGCTCACCGGCCGCCGTCATGAGGTAGCCCGTGCGCGAGTTCCAGGCCGCGTCACCGCCCACGGCCCAGCTCTCCGCCCCGGGATGGCGCGGATCGATGTCGCCGGATGCCGCGCGGCCGGTGTCGACGGTCGCGGGGATGTCCCACAGGATCTCGCCGGTGCGGGCATCGCGGAAGGTCGCTCCGCGATTGCCCGACGCGGCCATGTTCTCGTGCGCGGCGAAGACCTCGAGTCCCGGCCGGGAGGGGTCGAGATCCGAGACGTGCAGCGCGTCGCCGTGTCCGAGCCCCGTGGAGTAGAGCACGGCGCCGTCGTCATCGATCGTGGCCGACCCGAAGACGATCTCGTCCTTGCTGTCGCCGTCGACGTCGGCGACGGACATCGAGTGGTAGCCCTGGCCGTAGATCGACTCCGAGCCCTCGTCGTTCGAGTCGAGCACCCAGCGCGTCGTCAGCTGCTCGCCGTCGAAGTCGAACGCCCCGATCACCGCGCGGGTGTAGTACCCGCGGCTGAAGATCGCGCTCGGTCGCTCGCCGTCGAGGTAGGCGACCGACGCGAGGAACCGGTCGACACGGTTGCCGTAGGTGTCGCCCCACGATCCGACGTCGCCGCGCTGCGGCACGTAGTCGATAGTGTCGACGGCGGCTCCCGTGAATCCATCGAAGACGGTGAGGAACTCGGGGCCCTGCAGCACATAGCCCGAGCTGTTGCGATGGTCGGCCCCGGCGGTGCCGATGGGCCTTCCGGCTCCGTCGATCGTGCCGTCGGCGGTGCGGGTGATGAGCTCCGCCCGCCCGTCGCCGTCGAAGTCGTACACCATGAGGTCGGTGTAGTGCGCGCCGGCTCGGATGTTCACGCCGAGGTCGATGCGCCACAGGCGCTCCCCGTTCATCCGATAGGCGTCGACGTAGACGTTTCCGGTATAGCCCGACTGCGAGTTGTCCTTCGCGTTCGAGGGATACCACTTGACGATGAGCTCGTACTCGCCGTCGCCGTCCACGTCGCCGACGGTCGTGTCGTTCGCCGAGTAGGAGTAGGGCTGGCCGTCGCGGGTGTAGGCGTCGGCGGGACGTTGCAGGGGGACCGACCGGTACGCCGCGGTCAGCACGGAGACCGGCTCCGATTCGGTGGTCTCGGTCGCTCCGTCGGCGCTCAGTCTCGTGACGAAGTAGGCCGATCCCGCCGAGCCGGTCGTGTCGACGAGGTTCGTCGTCGCGGTGATCGGCTCGTCGGTGATGCGCTCGCCGTCGCGGTACACGTGGAACGCGGCGTCCGCCGGATCGGTGCCGAGCAGCCGCCACGACACGAGCACCCCGTCGTCGGTCGCGACGGCCGCGACGCCGCGGCCGAGGTACTCGGCCTGACGCTGCAGCACGGTCGGGGCGGGCGTCTCGAGCTGTTCGGACCCGGCACCCGGACCGCCCGCGCCGAGGCCCACCACGGTGTAGAAGTAGGGCACGGTCGTCAGCACGTCGGTGTCGACGAACCGCGAGACGTCGACGATGCCCACGAGGTCGCCGCGCTCGCCGGCGGTCTGCGACCGGAACACGAGCGCCGAGACGGCGTCATCCGGTGCCGACCACGACAGTTCGATCTCGCGTTTGTCGACGCGCTCGGCGGTGAGCGCGGTCGGTGCCGACGGCGGTGCCGCCTCGGGATCGACCAGGCTCGTGCCGACCGTGGCGGAGGGGACCGACTCGAGACCCGTCTGGTCGACGGCGGTCACGTGGTAGCTGTAGTCGAGACCCAGGCGGGCGGTGCGGTCGGTGTAGCCCGGCTCATCCGCCGTGCCGACGAGCGCCGGCGCGCCCTCGAACTCGGAGGCGCGGTAGATGTTCCAGCGCATTCCGGGCTCGGCATCCCACGCGAGGTCGATTCGCGGGGCCGCGGGATCGGCATCGACTCCCGTCACGCTCAAGCCCACGGGGCCGAGCAGGATCGGCGTGATCTCCAGCCCGTTCAGCCGGGTGCCGGCCGCCGCGCCGTAGGCCTCGATGTTGAGCTGTCCGTCGGTGACCAGGAAGGGGCCGCGCAGGACCGCCGCGACCGACGCGCGTCCCGCGTTGCCCGACCCGGCGTCCTTGCCCTCGACCCGGAAGCTCGTCCGCGACGAGCCGATCCAGTCACCGGAGTAGGTCTTGACCGAATAGGTGCCGTTCGGCACGTCGAGGGCGAAGGTCGAGCTGTCGCCCGGCAGCACGAAATCGCGCGAGAGGTCGTCGGCGCCGTCGGCTGCGCCGCGGTCGCGACCGGCGTTGGCCGGCAGGACGTTGGTGAAGCCGTAGCCGCGCTCGGCGGTGTAGCCCATCGCCGGGGTGACCTCGGTGTACCCCGCGGCGAGCGGGTTGCCGGGCAGCTGGAAGTCGAACCGGTACTGCGCCTGCTTGGTCGTGAACTCCACGGATGCCGACGGCTCGGACTCGCCGCGTCCATTGACGGCCACGACGCGGTAGCGGAACGTCGCGCCCTCCTCGAGGCCCTGGACGATGGTGGTCGGCTGCGTGACGGTCCCGACGAGCGTCCAGGTGTCGGCGGGGTCTGCGGCTCGCTGGCGGAACACCTTGTAGATGTCGGCGGTGGGCACGGCATCCCAGCGCAGCGTCGCCCCGGCGTTGCTGATGCCTCCCGCGACGAGGTTCTGCGGGGCGGCGGGTAGCTCACCGGGCTGCTCGACGTCGACGACCTTCGCGGCGAGGGGGTCGTCGAGCGCCACGATGCCCTGCGCGACGAGACGAGCCATCTGGATGGCTCCGTACTCCTGGAAGTGGGTGTCGTCGACGGTGCCTGCGGGGCGGTTGGGGAAGACACCGGGGTCGACGTGCAGGAACACCGCCTTCGCGGCATCCGGTCCGATCTGGTCGAGGTAGGCCCGGCTCGACGCCGACAGGTCGATCAGAGCGACATCCTCCTCGTCGGCCAGCTCGATCATCTTCTCGACGTACGCGGGGAAGCTGACGCGGAACAGCCCCGTCGCGGGGTCGAAGTCGCGGCGTGAGACCGGCGTCACGAGAACCGGAGTGGCTCCGCGCTGGCGCGCCCCCTCGACGTAGACGCGGAGGTACTCCTTGTAGTCGGCGGGCGACGCGTAGCGGTCGTCGACGCCCTGCGTCGCGTCGTTGTGACCGAACTGAACGAACAGGTAGTCGCCCGGACGGATGCCGAGGAGGACCTCGTCGAGACGCCCCTGCGTGATGAAGTTCTTCGATGAGCGTCCGCCGATGGCCCGGTTGGTCACGGCGACGTCGTCGGCGAGGAAGCGGTCGAGCATCTGACCCCACCCGGCCTGCGGTGCGTAGGCGGTGGCGTCGTAGGTCTGCACCGTCGAGTCGCCGGTCAGGTAGGTCGTCGGGATCGCGCCGGCGGGACGTTCCGCCAGCCGGGTGACGGTGAGACCCGCGAGGGATGCCGCGCTGCCGCCGACCTGCACGGTGAGCCTGCCGTCGACGAGGGCGATCGGGAACGACATCTCCAGGTACTCGCCGGCCGGCTTCGCCGTGGGCTGCACCTTCACGATGCCCTCGACGGTCAGCGAGATGTCGGTCGCGGCAGCGGTGTCACCCGCGACGAGGGCGACCGAATAGTCGCCGGCGCCGAGTTCGATCTCGAACGTGCCGCCGTGAGCGGCGACGAAGTCGGAGCGCAGCGGGTCGTCGCCGCCGCGATCGACGTTCGCCGGATCGGCGGTGGGAGTCGTCGAGAAGCCGTAACCCGCGGCCGTGTCGAAGGCGGTCTCGGCCGTCACTCCGATGGCACCCGGCGCGATGGCTCCCGGGCCGAAGTCGAACGTGACGCTCTCGCCGGGATCGAGGGGGCGGAGGGCGGTGTCGTCGGCGACGGCGGGTGCCGCGCCGAGGAGAGTGACCACGAGGGCGGCAGCGGATACCGCGGCGCCGGCGCGGACCGGTCGGTGGTGGGCGGGGACGGGGGGACGGCTCGGAGCCACGGTTCCTCCAGGACGGCATCGGCGAGAAGGGCACGCCGCGCAGCCTCTCCGCCGGAGCGGGAGGATGAACGGCATCCGGGGGCGTACGGACTCGACCACGGCGCGAGAGGAGCGCGCCTCCGTCATTGGAAAGCGCATTCCGCCTCGCGTGAAACGATTTAAACACGGCGGTCATCAAGAAGCAATGGTCGGCTGCGGCTCAGATGCCCGGTCCGACTGGCGTGGTTGTGAGGCGCGCGACATCCGCGCTACGGTGACGCGGAAAGCGTATTCCGTTTCGACGGGCTTTCCCCGTCGTCGTCGCGATTACGGACCGTGGCGGCGACGGGCCCGATCTCGTCGTCGCGACTTTCGGAGAACCTCACTCTTCTCGGAGCTTCAACCCGCGCGGCATCCGACTCTCGCGTCATTCTCCGAGTTTCGCTGCGGGCGCGCAGCGCGTCACGCGAGGCGCTGCCAGGGGCCCCGCAGCCGGAGCGCGGCGCGCAGGGATGTTGCCGCTGCGTCGGCTCGCCGCGACTCCGCGCCGACGGCGAGGGTGATCGTCGAGGCCGGGGAGAGCGCCAGCACCTCGACGGCGATCTCGCTGGTCTCGGCCGTCACGCCGGCGTCGCGCAGCGACAGCGACCAGCGCGTGCCGTCCCAGAAGCGGTCGTCGACGACGCGGCCGTCGACGACGACGCGCCCCACGTCGCCCGCCCAGTCGAGGTCGAGCACGGCATCGGCGCGCGGGTCGACAGCGTTCGCCGAAAGGTGCACCCGGTAGCGGGCCGCCCGCTCATCGAACGTCTCGTCGGACGGCGCTCGGTGGCGCGGCCCGCCGAAGCCGTAGTCCGCCGCCGGAACCCCCGCCGCGCGATCGAGCTCGACCACCGCCGCCTCGACGCCCATCGCGGCGACGACCCCCGCCGCATCCGTCCCGTCCGAGGCGGCCGTCCACTCCCGCGCCTGCGGGTCGTATCGGAGCGCATCGGCGGCGCCGCGCAGCAGGGTGCCGTCGGCATCCCACACCAGCTCGCCGTCGGTCAGCCACAGCTCGGGCCGCGGCCCCGGCCGCACCCACAGGCGATCGGCATCGGTGGCGGGCAGTACCAGGACGTCGAGTCCGTAGACGTCGATCGGAGCGTGTCCGGGCTCGACATCCCGCGGCGCCGCGTCGCCGACCGCGATCTCGGCGGGGATGCCGCGGTCTTCGAGCAGCACGAGGGTCGGACGCCCCTCGTCCGCGAGGACCGTGACGAGCGACGCCGTCGCCCAGGCCACGCGCGTGCCGCCGAGGGCGAGCCCGACGGGCCACCGCGCGAGCGTCCCGGCGGGGACCGTGACCGGCCGTGACGGCAGCACGGTCTCGGTGTCGCCGTGCACGACGCGCAGTCGCACCCCGACGGCATCCTCGACCTGTTCGAACGGCTGATGATGCGAGATCACGACGATGCCCTCGTCGCCGTTCGAGCGCAGCGCCCATCGGAGGGTGCTCCGGTCGTCGAGGGAGGCCGGGCGCTCGTCGGGGAGCGACGACGTCATCGCCGAGAGGCGGTCTCCGAACGCGGCGAGGAAGGCGTGCTGGACGCGCAGCAGCGCGGCGGAGCCCGCGAGGTCGCCCGACTGCCCGATGGGAGCGTGGAAGTCGTAGCCGAGCTCGGGCATGTCGTTGGGGTACCCGGTGTCGATGCTCTCCTGCAGTCCCGGGGCGGGGTTCCGCCCGCCGACGAACATGTAGTACCCCTGCCAGGCCGAGCCGTTGCCGATCTTGACGTGCGCGAGCGCCGCGACGTCCCGGCCCGCCAGCACCGGCCGACGGTGGTACGCGGTCGCCATGCCGCCGCCCAGCTCGCACGTCGCCGGCGGGAAACCGTGCAGGTCGGCGGTCGCCGCCGCGGCCGCGAAGCCCTGGCTCGCTCGGACGTCGGCGCCGACGCCCGGGTCGTCCCAGTCGTGCGAGGCGAAGAAGTGCGCGCGGAAGGTCGCGTCCCAGGGGGCGCCGGGGTCGACCCAGAACCCGTCGGCGTATCCGCCGAACACCGGCACGACCTCGCCGTCGGGCAGTTGCGCACCGCCCCAGGCGGTCGCCGTCCACAGGGGCGCCGACATGCCCGCCTCGCGGGCGAGACGCTTCAGCGTCACCAGGTGCTCGGGGCGGTCGTAGAGCTCGTTCTCGAGCTGTATGCCGACCACCGGGCCGCCCGGGCGGGCGCGGCCCCCGAGCGCGGCGGCGAGCTGCCTGAACCATTCCCGGACGACCGCGAGGTACGCCGGATCGTCGCTGCGATGCTCGACCGCCAGCTCCTGCACCCAGTCGGGGAAGCCGCCGTTGCGCGACTCCCCGTGGGCCCAGGGCCCGATCCGCAGCATCACGTCGAGGCCCGCCGCGGCCGCCTCGTCGACGAAGGCGGCGATGTCGAGGTGCCCGTCGAAGCGGGGACGGCCGCGCTCGGCGACGTGATGGTTCCAGAACGCGTAGGTCGAGGCGACGGTCACCCCCGCGGCGCGCAGCTGGCGCATCCGTTCACCCCAGCGCTCGCGGGGCAGGCGGCTGTAGTGGACCTCGCCCGACACCGGCACCCAGCCGCGCCCGTCGCGCCGGAACGCGCGGTCGGTGACGGTGATGCCGCGCGCCGTCTCGGCGGGGTCGGGCAGGGCGGCCCCGTGCTCCGGCCCCGGCCACGGCACGTGCGCGATGCGCAGCGGTGCGTTCGACGCGCCGTTCACAGCGCTCCGATGATCGCGTTGTCGAGCTCGTCGACGTCGACGCCCGGGCGGACCGCCCGGTTGGTCAGCAGCACCCACGCGATGCCGGCGTCCGGATGCACCCAGAACTCCGTCCCCGCCCAGCCGCCGTGACCGTACGCGTCGCGGTCGATGAGCCCCGGGGCGCGTGTGCGGAGGTTCCACGCCATGCCCCAGTCCTGGCCCCGTTCGGCCGGGTACGGATCCAGCCGCGGGATGTCGCCGGTCAGCGGACGCCGCATCATGGCGAGGGTCTCGGGCGAGAGGATGCCGTCGCGTGCGCCGCCGTGGATGCGCAGCAGCTCGGAGCCGAGCGACAGCAGGTCGCTCGCGCGACCGGCGAGACCGGCGCCCGGATGCCGCAGCGCGGCGAACGCGGCCATGTCGACCCCGGCCGCGGCCGCGTCGACCACGGGTGCGGCGTCGTCGAGCTCGAGCGAGAGCCCGTCGGCGCCGATGCCCGCGCCCCACGCCGCGACGTCCTCGTGCCACGGGCGTCCGAGGGCGTGCTCGACGAGAGCGGCGACGCCCTCGAACGCGAGCGTGGAGTAGCGCGACGCCGTGCCGGCCGCGAAGTCGCGACCGCGGGTCAGCAGCTCGGTGCGCAGCGGCACGCGGGTGTCGAGCGGCGGCTCGGAGATGCCGCTGGTGTGGCTCACGAGGTGGCCGAGCCGCACGACGTCGTCGCGGTTCGTCCCGAACGCGGGGAGCGCGGCCGTCATCGGGGTCTGCAGCGTGAGCAGGCCCCGCTGCACGGCGCGCGCGGCCGAGATCGCGATCAGCGGCTTGGTGATCGAGAACAGGGCGTAGCGGTCGTCGGCGCGGGCGCCGTAGGCCTCGAGCGCGCGGATGCCCGTCGCGTCGGCGATGCCGAGGACGGCCGAGGGCAGGCGCCCGTCCTCGACGCGTCGGCGCGTCCAGTCCATCGCGGCGGTGAAGTTCGACGTCATCCGTCCACTGTAGGGGAAACGTTTTCCCCGCGCCCGTGCCCGCCCGGCCCGCGCCCGGCTGCGTCCCCGCCCGCGCCGCCGCCCACCCGCCGCCGTCAGGGCAGGGTGAGCACGCCGTTGCGGCGGTGGGGCATCGAGCGCACGGCGTCGTCGCGCAGCTCGCGCGGCAGGAGCGACGCCGGGGCGTCCTGGAAGACGAGGGGGCGCAGGAACCGCCGGATCGCCGTCGCGCCCACGGAGGTGTGCAGCGACGTCGTCGCGGGCCACGGGCCGCCGTGGTGCTGCGACCACGTGACGGCGACGCCGGTCGGCCAGCCGCCGAACAGCACGCGCCCGGCGCGCTCCTGCAGCAGCGCCAGCGCGCCCTCGACGTCGTCGCCGTCCTCGGAGTGCAGGGTCGCGGTGAGGCTTCCCGGCACGACCGCGAGCGCGCGGTGCAGGTCGGCGTCGTCGTCGTACTCGACGATCAGCGTGGCGGGTCCGAAGCATTCCTCCAGGAGCGTCTCGGGGCGAGCGGCGACGGCTGCGGCATCCGTCGCGAGGACGACGGGACGGGCGCCCGCGCCCTCCGCCCCGCGTGCGATGACACGCACCGACGCGTCGGACTCGAGGGCGGCGACGCCCGAGGGGAACGCCTCGGTGATGCGGTCGGTCAGCAGCACGCCGCCGGTCGCGTCGCTCGCGGCGGTTGCGACGGCCGCCGCGAAGCCGTCGGCGTCGTCTCCGGCACGCGGTGCGAACACCACGCCGGGCTTCGTGCAGAACTGGCCCGCACCGAGGGTGAACGAGGCCACGAGACCGCGGGCGAGCTCGCCGCGCCGGGCCGCGACCGCCGCGGGCGTCACGACGACGGGGTTGACACTCCCGAGCTCGCCGTAGAACGGGATGGGGTCGGGACGCGCCGATGCGAGGTCGAACAGCGCCCGTCCGCCCGAGACCGATCCGGTGAAGCCGGCGGCGCGGATGAGCGGATGCCGCACGAGCGCGTTGCCCGCCTCGCGCCCCTCGACGAGGGCGAGCGATCCCGCCGGGGCACCCGTGGCGCGGAGCGCTGCGTCGGCGATCTCGGCGGTGCGGCGCGAGAGCTCGGGATGCCCGGAGTGCGCCTTGACGATGACCGGGTTGCCGGCGGCGAGAGCGGATGCCGTGTCGCCGCCGCACACCGAGAAGGCGAAGGGGAAGTTCGAGGCGGAGAACACCGCGACCGGTCCGACGCCGACGAGGGTGCGGCGCAGCTCGGGCCGCGGCGGTACCGCCTCGGGTACCGCGTCGTCGATCGTGATCTCGCGGAACGACCCCTCGACGACGACGTCGGCGAACAGGCGCAGCTGACCCGTGGTGCGCGCGACCTCGCCGCGCAGGCGCGTCTCGCCCAGCCGGGTCTCGCGGTCGGCGATCGCGACGAGCTCCTCGGCGGCGCCGTCGAGAGCGTCGGCGAGGGCCCGCAGCCATCCCGCGCGGGCGCCGGCATCGGAGGCGCGCCAGACGGGGGCGGCGGCGGCCGCCGCGGCGGCCAGCTCGTCAATGCGCTCGGGGGTGGTCGTCATCTCGCGTCCTCTCGGGTGTGGGTGAAACGCAGGCCGAGGCCCGTGTGCTCGCGTTCGCGCAGCCGTCCGTCGACGATCTCGACCGGCGCGGGGTCGCGCAGTGCGCCGAGCTCGCCGAAGCCGGCGTCCTCGACGTCCTCGACCCACGGCTCGGCGACCGTGTCGCCGAGGGCCAGGGCGATCTGGCCCGACAGCTCCGGCAGCAGGTGGGGGTGCAGCTCGGCCCCGGCGGTCTCGGCGATCTCGGCGATGCGGCGCAGCGGCGTGATGCCGCCGACCCGCACGATGTTGGGCTGCACGATCTGCGCCGCGCCGCGCCGCAGGACCTCGGCGAAGCGGTACGCGGTGTGCAGGTTCTCGCCGACGGCGATGGGGATGCGCGGTCCGTCGCCGAGCCGCCGGGCGAGCTCGGCGTGCCCGTCGACGTCGTCGGCGCGCAGGGGCTCCTCGATCCAGCCGGGCCGGACCTCGGCGAGGACCTCGAGCGACCGGGTGGCCCGCTCGAGGTCCCAGCGCTGGTTGGCGTCGATCATGAGTCCGCGATCGGGACCGAGCACGGTGCGCACGGCACGCAGGCGGTCGAGGTCTTCGGCGACGTCGGGCTTGCCGACCTTGACCTTGACGGCGGTGAAGCCGCGTGCGACCCAGCGCTCGACCTGCGCGACGAGCTCGTCGATCGAGTAGTGCAGGTTGACGCCGCTGCCGTACACCCGGGCGCTGTCGCGGCGTCGTCCGAGCAGGCGCGAGACGGGAAGCTGCTGCGCGCGCGCCGCGGCATCCCAGATCGCGAGGTCGAGCCCCGCGAGGGCGATCGTGGTGACGCCGCCGCCGCCGGCCTCGTGGACGTGCTCCCACATCCCCTGCCACGCGGCACCGGGCTCGGCGGATCGTCCGACCGCGGCGGGGGCGATGTCGTGACGGAGCATCGCCAGGACGGCTTCGGCCCCGATCTGCGGGGTCCACGAGAAGCCCCAGCCCTCGCCTCCGTCGCTGCGTCGCAGTCGGGTGGCGATGACGCCGACCGCGGTGACGTCGGCCGCCCACGGCCGGGTCAGCGGGACGCGCACTAGCTGCGCGTCGAGTGCGGCGATCGTGGTCACAGCAGGGCGCGTCCGGCGTCGAGGATCTCGGCGAGGCGGCGCTCCTGGTCGGGCGTGGGGTCGACGAGGGGCGCGCGCACGCCTCCGACCGCGCGTCCCGACAGGCGCAGCCCCGCTTTGATGAGCGAGACGCCGAAGCCGGGGGTCTCGTCGCGCAACGCCACGAGCGGGGTGTAGAAGGCGTCGAGGAGGGCGACCCGTCGCGTCTCGTCGCCGTCGACGTAGGCGCGGTAGTAGGCGTCGGCGACGTCGGGGATCATCGCGAAGGCCGCCGACGAGTACAGCGGCACGCCGATACCCCGGTACGCGGCCTGCGTCAGCTCGGCGGTCAGGAGCCCGTTGAAGAACGCGAAGTCGGTGCGGCCGGTGTCGGCGACCGCCCGCACGATGAGCTGCGTCGTGCCGATGTCGCCCGCGCCGTCCTTGAAGCCGACGACCTTCGGGTTCGCGGCGAGACGTCGCATCGACTCGGCCGTGAACTGCGCGTTGGCGCGGTGGTAGACCACGACGGGCAGGTCGGATGCCGCGGCGACGGCCTCGACGTAGGCGACGAGCCCGGCCTGCGGCGACCCCACGAGGTACGGGGGGAGCACCAGCAGGGCGTCGGCCCCCGCGTCGGAGGCGCTGCGGGCCGTCTCGATGGCGTGGCCGAGGGGTCCGCCGCTTCCGGCGACGACCGGCACGGCGCCCGACACGGCGGCGACGGCCGTCCGCACCACGGCGGCGACCTCGCCGGTCGACAGGGCGTGGAACTCGCCCGTGCCGCAGGCGGGGAAGACGCCGCCGGCGCCGTGCGCGACGCCGTCGGAGACGTGGGCGCCGAGCAGGTCGTGGTCGATCGCGCCGGAGCGGTCGAAGGGGGTGACGGGGAAGAAGAGGATGCCGTCGAATCTCATACCGGCACGTCCTTTCGGGTGTCGGTGTCGGTGGGGGTAGCGGCGGGGGCGTCCTGCAGCGCATCGCGCCACGAGTGGGCGGGAGCCCAGTCGAGCAACCGGCGGGCCTTCGCGTTCGAGAAGGCGGGCGTCGTCCCCGACAGGACGGATGCCGCGGCATCCGTGCCGGGGTGGAATCGGGGGATCAGGTCGGCGAGCGGCTCGCGCGCGAGCGCGTCGTCGGCGCCGACGAAGAAGGTCTCGGCGTTCGGGATGGCGGGGAGTGCGTCGAGGAGCGCGTCGGCGAACGTGGCGACGTCGCGCGCGTCGACGTAGTTGAACAGCGCGGGGGCGGCGAGAGCCGGGTCGTCGAGACGCTCGCGCACCGTGTTGCCCTGCTGGGTCGGTGCGCCCGCCCATTCCTCCGGCGCGATGACGTAGCAGGGCCGGAAGGACGCGAACCGCACCGCGTCGCCGGTCTGACGGTGCAGCATCCGGATGGTCTGCTCGATCACGAGCTTCGACAGGGCGTAGCTGTTCCAGGGGCGCGGGACGGTGTCCTCGTCGAGCGGGAACCGCTCGGGGACCCAGCCGCCGGGTGCGCCGTATCCGAGCACGGTGGGGCTCGACGCGGCCACGACGCGCGGCACGCCCGCGGCGACGGCACCGCCCAGCACCGAGACGGCGAGTCCCGTGTTCGTGCGCATGATGACGTCCTCCGGCGCGCTGAAGGGCACGGCGATCGCGGCGAGGTGGATGACGGCGCCGGCGCGCTGGGCGCGCAAGGCGCCCGCCGTGGCGTCGGCGTCGAGCAGGTCGATCGCCACCTGGTCGGCGCCGCGCAGCTCGGCGGCGTCCGAGACGGTCCGATCGAACGACACGACGCGATGGCCGGCCGCGACGAGTCCGGCGACGAGGCTGCGTCCGAGGCGTCCGGCGCCGCCCGTGACGACGATGCGGGTCATCGCGACCCCTCGAGCAGGCGGATGCCGAGGGCGTCGGTGCGGACGGGGAGGCCGGAGGCGAGCGAGAGGTTGCCGGCGATGCCGACCGCGATGGACTGCACGCCGTCGGCCCATCCGGCGGGGCGGGCGAGCGGGTCGTCGCCCGGTCCGACGAAGACGTCGGCGAGGAGGAGGGCGTCGCCGCCGCCGTGCCCGCCGTGTCCGCTTTCGATGGGGATCTCGACCGCGTCCTCCCAGTGCCGCTGCACGAGCAGGCGCTCGCCCTGCGGTCGCAGCGACGCCGGGCCGTCGGCGGCGACGGCCGAGGGGTCGAGGACGGGGTGGAGTCCCTCGTCGGCGAACACGGCGCCGCGCTCGACGACATCCAGTTCCGCGCGCCCCTGGGTGCCGTTGACGGCGACGCGATAGCCCTCCCACGGCGCGTGCGCATTGAGGGAGTACGACATCGTCGCACCGCTCGCGTAGTCGACGACGAGGGCGAGGTTGTCCTCGATCGTGATGCCCTCGCCGAACACGTCGCGGTCGCGCAGGTAGCCGTCGTGCTGCTCGGCGTCGAGGTAGAGCGCGCGCAGGCGCTCGTCGTCTCGCAGGTCGAGCTCGAACGGGTCGTGGCCGCCGTCGTGCGTGCCGCGTTCGGGGCGCGAGCCGAGGTCGCGGGCGCGGGCGTTGTCGGCGCCGTAGAAGCGCAGGCCGCCCGAGGCGAACACCCGCTGCGGGCGGTCGCGGATCCACCAGTTCACGAGATCGAAGTGGTGGCTGGCCTTGTGGACGAGGAGGCCGCCGGAGTGCTGCTTCTCGCGGTGCCACCGGCGGAAGTAGTCGGCGCCGTGCTTCGTGTCGAGGAGCCAGGTGAACTCCACCGAGGTCACCTGCCCGATGCGTCCGTCCTGGATGACCTGGCGCAGCGCGCTGTTGCGCGGGGAGTAGCGGTAGTTGAACGTCAGGACGACCGAGCGGCCGGTGCGCTCGACCGCGGCCTCGATCGCGGCGGCGCTCGGGGCGTCGATCGTGAGGGGCTTCTCGACGACGACGTCGGCGCCGGCATCGAGTGAGCGGACGATGAGCGAGGCGTGCAGGTCGTCCCGGGCCGTGATGATGACACGCTCGATGCGCTCGGCGGCGATCATGCGCTCGAGGTCGTCGGGCGCCCACAGGCTCGGCTCGGGGAGGCCGAGCGCCGTCAGCTGGTCGCGGTAGACGGCGGCCCGCACGGGGTTCGGCTCGCAGATCGCGACGAGCTCGGCCCGATCGGCGTGCGCGCCGGTCATGGCGTCGACGTACATCTGGGCGCGGTGCCCTGCGCCCACCAGGGCGTAGCGCGTACGGGTCATGGCTCTCCTTCGTGCCGACGACCGAGAGCAGGGTGAGGGAAAGCGCTCTCAGTAAACGTTTTCTGAGCGTAGCACGCGGAGTCTACGAGAGCGAGAGCAAGAGCGGGACGGGGCTCAGGCGGCGGGGGCGCCCGTGCTGCCGCGCACGATGACCTCGGGCGAGACGGTGACCGCGGGCTCGGGTCGGCGGCCCTCGAGCAGGTCGTGCAGGGCCGACCAGGCGCGGGCGCCCAGCTCGCCCATCGGCACGGCGGCGGTCGTCAGCGCGGGGGAGGTGTAACGGGCGAAGGGGATGTCGTCGAAGCCCGCGATCGAGAGGCGTCCGGGCACGGAGATGCCGCGCTCGGTCGCCGCGCTGAGGAGCCCCATCGCGGAGAGGTCGTTGAACGCGAGCGCAGCGGTCGCGCCCGAGGCGAGGACGTCGTCGAGCGCGCCCGCACCGCTGGCGAAGTCGACGCCGGCGGCGATCTCGACGATCTCGCAGCCCGCCAGTTCCCGCCGCGCGTCGTCGAGGGCCGCCAGGCGCTGCCCGCTCGAGGCGCTGCGCGCCGCACCGGCGAGATAGGCGAACCGGCGGTGGCCCTGACCGTAGAGGTGGTCGATGATCGACCGCAGCGGCGTGCGGTAGTCGGCCCCGACGCTCGGCGCGTCGCCGATCCGGTTGACGAGCACGACCGGCGAGACCTCGGCGACGACCTCGGCGAGCTGCTCGGCGCTCATGCGCGGCGCGCACAGGATGAGGCCGTCGGATCGGCGCCTCGACTCGAGCGCGAGCAGCCGTTCCTCCTCGACCCGTTCGTCGGAGTCGGCGATGAGCACGTGGTAGCCGTCGGCGCCGGCCGCGCGGCTGAGGCCGCGGAGCATCCCCTGGAACGTCGGGTTGGCGAGGTCGGGGACCACCACCGAGATCGTCTGCGTGCGGCCGAGCACGAGGCTCCGCGCCAGCGGGTTCGCCGAGTACCCGAGTTCGGCGGCCGATCGGCGGACGCGTTCGGCCAGGGCGGGGTCGACCGTCGCGTTGCCGTTCATGACCCGCGAGACCGTCGCGAGTGAGACGCCGGCGTGCGTTGCGACATCCGTGATCGTGGTCTGTTTCGCTCCGGCCATCGTGCCCGTTCCCCGCCCTCTCGGTCTGGCCATACTATGCGAGGAAACGTTTTATGACAGGGGACGACGATGTCTGCGATGACGGCCGAACGCGAGGTGAAGCGGCGGCGGATCGCCGCGCTCCGACGGGATGCGGGCGGGGGAGCGCTCGTGCTCTCGTCGCACGAGGCGCTGTCGTGGTACCTCGGCGGAGTGCGCACGCACGTCTCGCTCGCGGGTCCGCCGGTGCTCGCCGTGCGCGCGGGCGACGACGGCGATCGTCTCTTCGTCGCCGCGAACGAGGCCGACCGCCTGATCGCCGAGGAGCTCGACCCCGCCGACGCGGAGCGGGTCGTGCGCGTGCCGTGGGACCGTTCCGTGATCGAGGCCGCGAGCGGTGACGGTGACGGTGCCGGGCGTGGTGTCGGGGGTGGCCGGGTGCTGGTCGAGACGGATGCCGCTGCGGCGCTGCGTGCCGCGCGCGCCGAGCTCCTTCCGGTCGAGGTCGAGCGCTACCGTGCGCTGGGTCGCGACGTCGCGGAGGTCCTGACCGACGTGGCCGCCGCGCTGACGTCGCAGTCGCGGGAGCGCGACGCGGCCGCCGAGGCCGCGCGGGCGCTGGTGGGCTGCGGGATCGACCCGCTCGTGGTGCTCGTGGCGGGGGAGGAGCGGCTGGCGCACCGGCATCCGCTTCCGACGGACGGGCAGCTCGGCGATCGCGCGATGATCGTGGTGTGCGGTCGCCGTCACGGTCTCATCGCGAACGCGACGCGCTGGGTCGGGCGGCCGGGCGCCGATGACGAGCGCATCCTCGCGGTCGAGGCCGCGTTCTTCGGCGCGACGCGCGCGGGGATGCGCCTCGATGAGGTGTTCGCCGCGGGGTGCCGAGGCTACGCCGACGCCGGTTTCGCCTCGGACGAATGGACGCGGCATCATCAGGGCGGTCCGACGGGATACGCCGGGCGGGACCCGCGCGCGACCTCCGAGACGGACGACCTGGTCTCGACCCGGCACGCGTTCGCGTGGAACCCGAGCGCCCCGGGAGCGAAGGTCGAGGACACCGTGATCGTCTCGCCGTCGGGCGTCGAGGTCGTGACCGCCGATCCGCGGTGGCCCGTCACGACGGTGGCCGGCCTCGCGCGTCCCGTGGCGCGCCCGTTCGGCTGAGCTGCGCGCCGGGCTGAGCGCCGGGCCGAGCGCCGGGCTGAGCGTCGGGACGAGCGCCGGGCTGAGCGCGGGGCTGGGCGCCGGGCTGAGTGTCGGGACGAGCGCGGGGCTGAGCGCCGAGCTGCGCGCGGGGCTGAGTGCCGGGCTGAGCGCTCGGCTGAGCGCCGGGCTGAGTGCCGGGCTCCGCAGGGGCTCTCACGGCCCCGCGCGTTCTCGAGGAGCAGTGCTCTGCCAAGATGGCGGGAGTGCGCGATGTCGCGTCGGGCCGGATCCGTCCGGGGCGATGGGCGTCGCGTGTCCTCCGACTCGAAAGGCCCCCATGTCCGACGCTGCGCCCGTATCGACCCGACGCATCACCTGGGTGAGCACCGATCGCGAGACGCGCTGGGCGGAGATGCCCGACCCGCGGTTGACTCCCATGACCGCCATGCCCGATGTCATGCTGCGCACCGACCGTCGTCATCAGACGGTCGACGGGTTCGGCGTGTGCTTCAACGAGCTCGGGTGGCGGGCTCTGTCGCGACTGAGCGAGGGCGATCGTGACGGCATCCTCGCCGAGCTGTTCGAACCGGGGCGGGGGACGGGGTTCACCGTCTGCCGGATGCCGGTGGGTGCGAACGACTTCTCGACCGACTGGTATTCGTACGACGAGGTCGACGGCGACTTCGACCTCGAGCACTTCTCGATCGAGCACGACCGCGAGTCGTTGATCCCGTACATCCGTGCCGCTCGGGAGCATCAGCCCGAGCTGCGGTTGTGGGCCTCGCCGTGGAGCCCGCCGTCGTGGATGAAGACCAACAAGCACTATGCCGCGGCGCTGCCGTGGCCGGGCAGCCCGGTCGAGAACGGTCTGCGCCCCGATCAGGTCG
This sequence comes from Microbacterium arborescens, assembly GCA_036946435.1. GTDB lineage: Bacteria > Actinomycetota > Actinomycetes > Actinomycetales > Microbacteriaceae > Microbacterium > Microbacterium arborescens_A. The sequence continues at coordinate 48,741 of JAQIJE010000037.1, forward strand.
GTGTCGAGGGGACGGATCTGATGATCCAGGAGCCGCGGTACCTCGAGGCGTACGCGCGGTACTTCGAGCGTTTCGTCGAGGCGTACCGCGCCGAGGGCATCGACATCTCGATGGTGATGCCGCAGAACGAGTTCAATTCGCCCCAGGTGTTTCCGAGCTGTCCGTGGAGCGCGGAGGGGCTGGCGCGGTTCATCGCCGTGCTCGGTCCGCGGATGCGGGATCTCGGTGTCGAGGTGTTCTTCGGCACCCAGGAACGTCCCGCGCCGGAGCACCTCGAGACCGTGCTCGCCGACCCGGACGCGGGGCCGTATGTGTCGGGCGCCGGGTTCCAGTGGGCGGGCAAGGGCGCGATCGCCGACGCGCACCGGGTGGCTCCCGGGCTGAAGCTCTACCAGACCGAGCAGGAGTGCGGAGACGGACGCAACGACTGGCGGTTCGCCCGCTACACCTGGTCGCTCATGAAGCGGTTCTTCGAGGACGGCGCCAACGCCTACACGTACTGGAACCTCGCGCTCGACGAGGGCGGGGTCAGCCGGTGGGGGTGGGCGCAGAACTCCCTCGTCGTCGTGGACCCCGAGACGGGGACGTTCCGTTACACGCACGAGTTCTTCGTCATGAAGCATCTGGCGCACTACGTCCGCCCGGGCGCGGTCCGCGTCGACGCGTTCAGCTGGTCGGGACACGAGAATCAGCTTGCCTTCGAGAACCCGGACGGGTCGCTCGTCATGGTCATGCAGAACGACACCGCCGACGACATGCCCGTCACGGTCGCACTGGACGGCGAGGTCTTCGATGTCGTCCTCCCCGCAGACTCGTTCAACACGGTGGTCATCGCCGCCCCGGAGTGAGGTCGGCCGTCGCTTCGCCTGCCGAGGTGAATCGCGCACGCGCGTGTCAGGCGCGCGTGTCAGAACGGCGGAGGCGAGTTTGGTGGCACGCTGACGAAGGCCGTGCCCACGGGCGGTGGCGGTTCGTCGGGCGTGACGCTGAACGACACGAGTGGTGGTGGTGCGTCTTCTCGGTAGATGCGTCCGGTGGGTGAGGTCCAGATGAGTCTCCCGCCGGGGAGTTGTCTGACCTGCCATCGGGTGTGGTGTTTCACGTCGTGGTGTCGTTTGCAGAGGTGTGCGAGGTTGCAGACGTGGGTGGTGCCGCCGTCGGTGACGGCGATGGTGTGGTCTCTCTCGCATCGGATGGCGGGTTGTCGGCATCCGGGGAATCGGCAGTGCCGGTCCCGCGCCCGCAGCAGGCGTTTCATCGCCGCGGTCGGTTCGTACGCGTCGCATTCGAGGACCGTTCCGGTGACGGGGTGGGTGAGCAGCCGTTCCCATGCGGTGTTCTCGCCCGCGAGGTGCCGTGCGGTGGCCGCGTCGATGGGGGAGCGTCCCACGAGGTCGGCGGGGTCTTCGTCGCGTCCGGCGAGGGTGAGGGCGGAGACGACGACCTGCACCTTCGCGCGGATCGCGCCGAGGGGTACCGTTTCCGTCTCCGGTCTCTGTTGGATCCAAGCTCGGCGCCCCCGCGAGAAGGAGATCGGCGAACACGTCAGCGCGGACCTGATCCATGGTTCGCGTGTCACCGACGAAGGTCGACGCCTCCGTCCCGGTGTCGAAGAGGGCGTCGGTGGCGCCATCCGGCCGGGTGACGCCGTCCGCGCCGTCGACTCCAGCGGCGCCATCCGCACCGTCCACGGCCGACGCGGCATCGACGCGGGTCCGGGCGCGCACGATCTCCCGCGCCTGCCGCGTGAGTCGGTCCGCGATCCCGTCCGCTAGCGCCGTCGGCAGCGTCGCGATGAGATCGGACATCCCGTCCGCCCCCGGCAGCACCCGCACGCACCGTCCCGCGGCGGCCTCCTCGTGTCGCTCGGTGAAGGTCCGTGGGTGCATCCGTTCCGCCACCATCTGCAACGCATCCCGCACCCGGTTCGGAGTCTCACCCTCGCACCGCTGCACGGCGACGTGCTCGAACTCTTCCCGTTCTCCAACGGGCACGATGCATCCGACATCCTGGATGACCCGCACGTGCCCTCGCGTGATCCGCCCCGCCTCCCACGCCGCGAACGTGACCGGGTAGTTCTCCACCAGGTCGCAGGCCTCGTCGATGCGCCGCTGCACAGTCCGATCCGTCAACGCCAAGACCCCGGCAAGTTCCGCGGCGATCCCGCGCAGCGCCATCTCGCGTGCTTTCACCCGCTCCGATGCCCCCGCGGCCTGCTCGCGCGCCAGCTTCCCCCGCCGCCGCCAGGGCCCGCACTTCGCGGACCTGCCCCTGCCGGATGACGTCCGCCGCGGTCTCGCAGTCCACGACGAGCTCGGCCAGGGCCGCGGCATCCGCGTCGCTCCCGAACCGGTCAATCGAAGACATGTTCGAATCTTGCCACGGACCTCCGACATTCGTCGCCGCTATCCACAACGTCCGAGTCCGCGAACGACGAGACCCGCCTCCCTCGACCCGCGGCAACCCCGAACGACAGCGGGGCGGATGCGGGGCTGAGGTGCCCGCATCCGGCCCCGCCGTCGTGTCGCTCGGTCCGGTCGTGTCGCTCGATCAGCTCGCGTCGAGTGCCGTCTTCACCTGGGAGACGAGCTCGGACGCCGCCTGGGCGGGCGTCGCCTTGTCGAAGGTGACATCGTCGAGCAGCTTCGTGATGATCGGGCCGAGCTGCGACGTCGGCAGTGCGAGCGGGTTCTGCGGGGTGCCCCCGGCGGCGGACAGGCGGTCGATGAACGCGACCTGCGCCTTCTCGGAGTCGGTGAACTCGGGCGTGATCGCCTCGAGCACGGCGGGCGTCGCCGGGATGCCGAGCGTCAGCTTGTTGAGCGGGCCCGCCTCATCGCTGTTGAGCAGGAAGTCGATGAGCATCGCGGCTTCCTTCGGATGCTGCGACTTCGATGAGACGGCGTACTGGACGGTCGGCTGGATGACGAGGCCCACCTTGCCGGCGCTGTCGCCCGGGACGTTGAGGATCTGCAGGTCCTGGCCGGAGGCCGTCGCGTAGATGCCGATGAAGTTCAGCGGCGCGAACGCCATGCCGATCTTGCCCTGCCCCATGAGGCTCTGCTCAAGCGAGGCGGAGGCGTCCTCGGCTGCGGTGGAGGCGTCGGGCGAGCCGCCCGTCGACTGCAGTTCCTTCGCGAACGTGAAGAACGCCTCGGCGGTCTTCTCGCTCACCCCCGAACTCCCCGTCGGCGGTGTAGAGGTCTTCGCCGCGCTGGCGGGCGAAGGCCATGAGTGACTGGTCGTTCGCGATCTGCGCCGAGCCGTAGACGCCGTCGCCGCTCTTCTCGGAGATCTGCTGGGCGATGTCGATGTAGTCGTCCCAGGTCCACGAGGTGTCGTCGGGTAGGGGGACGCCCGCCGCCTCGAAGACGGCCGGGTTGACGATGATGCCGCGTGATCCGATGCCGGTGGGCAGGGCGTACAGCTTGCCGTCGATGATGCCCGCGTCGAGCGATCCCGGCGTGAAGGTGCTCTGGTCGACGTCGCCCGAGATGTCGGCGATGGCGTTCTTGCCGACGTACAGCGGCAGCGCGTCGTAGGTGATCTGCAGGGCGTCGGGGGCTCCGCCGCCGGCGACCTGCGTCGCGAGCTTGTCGTAGTAGCCGTTGTACTCGCTCGGCTCACCCGCAACCGTGATGTTCGGGTGCTCTTTTTCGAAGAGCTTGATCTGCTCGGCCTTGATGCTGTTGAGCTCGTCGCTTCCCCACCAGGCGAAGCGGAGCGTGATCTGGTCGTCGCTGGATCCGCCGCCGGTTCCGCCGGCGCATCCGGTCAGCGTGACGGCGATCGCGACGCCGGCGGCGGCGAGAGCGAGGAGTCGTCGGTTGTTCATGGGAGGTCCTCTCGGGCGGGTGCGGTGCGGCGTCGGCGTCGACGATCCGCGGAAGCGTTTTCTCACCGCTGAGAAAACGCTTACTGACGGACGTTAACGCGCGCTTTTCAATCTGTCAACGACTCGTCGCCACCGGTTCGTCACGCCGCCAGCGCAGCCCGCAGAAAGGCGCGGGCCTCGAGCTGCATCGCCTGAGACGAGACGTGGCCGGCGGCGTGGAACGAGCCGGTGTAGCCCGGGGCGTCGCGCAGCGCGGCATCCGCTACAGCCATCCCCGCGGCGGGGAAGAGCGGGTCGTCCCGGCCGTACTGGGCGAGCAGCGCGTGCCCGAGCCGGGGGCGGGCGAGGTCGGGCCAGTCGCCCGCGGCGCGGATGCCGGGGCTGTGGAGCAGCCACGAATGGGTGTCGATCTCGGCCGGAACCAATGAGGCGAAGGTCGCCATCATGCAGGTCACGACGCTCGCGGCGACCCTTTCGTCGAGGGCGGCGGCGAGGACCGCCCGCCCGCCCCCGCCCGAGAGCCCGAACACGCCGAGGCGCGCCGCGTCGACACCGGGCAGGCCGGCCAGCACGTCGAGCGCGGCGAGGTCGTCGCTCGCGACGGCACCGGCCAGGCTCGTGCCCAGCATCCCGGCTGCCTTCGCGAGCGAGTCCTCGTGCAGGGTCGAGATCGCGTCGAACCGCTCGGCGGCCGACGGGAGCTCGCCGCGCTCCCGCCAGAGCGCCTCGCGGGCGGCGATGTGCTCGGCCAGGCGCGCGGTGGGGCGGCTGAGGTCGAACGCGCGGCTGCCCCACGAGAACGTGTCGTGCGCGAGGACCGCGAATCCGTCGCGTGCGAGGTCGTTCGCGGGGGCGAGCCCGTCGTAGACGGCGCGGCGCAGGCGCTCGGCGGCCTCGTGCGCGGCTCGGCCCGTGTCGACGAGCTGCTCGGCCCCCACCGAGCGGACGCCGCCGTGGCAGTGCAGGCCGAGCAGGCCCGGCAGCATCGCGGACTCGCCGGCGGGTCGCAGCAGCCACGCTCGCGTCCGCGGGCCGTACGGCAGCTGCCACGTGAGCTCCGTCCCGTCGACGTCGCGCGCCGTCCACGTCCGTTCGACGCGGATGTCGCGCGCCGCGGGCCGTCGGACGCCGAGCGCCCGCGCGAGGGCGTCGCCCCGAGCGCCGGCGGGGAGGTGGAGGGGAGTCTCGGCGAGATAGCCCGGCCAGTCGCCGTAGCCGGCGATCGGCCCGGGGCGGGGTATGGCGGCCGGCTGCGGTTCGCCGGATGCGGCGGGGGTGTCGAGCGACGTCATCGTGGGCTCCGATCGGGGTGACGCTTGTGCGTCGTCGTCGATAGTGTATCTTCGCAGAAAGCGCTTTCTGAGGCGCCGCACCGCTCGACGACGACGCGGTGGATGTGTCGAGGAGGACCGGATGAGCGCCATCGGCGAGCTGTCCCGACTGCGGCGTCCCGCGGGGCGGGCTGCGCGGGAGAAACCGCGCGACACGAAGGCCGCCATGGTCTTCCTCGCGCCATGGTTCCTCGGCCTGATCTTCGTCACGGTGCTGCCGATCGTGGCATCGCTGTACCTGTCGTTCACGAAGTACGACCTGTTCAACGCGCCGCAGTTCATCGGACTCGACAACTACGTGCGGATGGCGCAGGACCCGCGCCTCGCGGCATCCCTCGGCGTCACCTTCGTGTACGTCCTCGTGGGCGTCCCGCTCGCGATGGCGGCGGCGCTCGGCATCGCGCTGCTGCTCGACAAGGGCCTGCGCGGCCTCGCGTTCTACCGCTCGATGTTCTACCTGCCCTCGCTCCTCGGCTCATCGGTGGCCGTCGCGATCCTGTGGAAGCAGATCTTCGGCGTCGACGGACTCGTCAACCAGTTCCTCTCGATCTTCGGCGTCGAGGGGCCGGGGTGGATCTCGAACCCCGACACGGCGCTGTCGACCATCATCCTGCTGAGCGTGTGGGGGTTCGGCGCGCCGATGGTGATCTTCCTCGCGGGCCTTCGGCAGATCCCCGTCATGTACTACGAGGCTGCCGCGATGGACGGCGCCGGCCCGGTGCGCCAGTTCGTCTCGATCACCCTGCCGCTGCTGAGCCCCATCGTGTTCTTCAACCTCGTGCTGTCGATGATCGGGGCGTTCCAGGCCTTCACGCAGGCGTTCATCATCTCGGGCGGATCGGGCGGCCCGTCCGACTCGACGCTCTTCTACACGCTGTACCTCTACCAGAAGGGGTTCACGGCGTTCGACATGGGGTACGCCTCGGCCATGGCCTGGCTGCTCGTGGCCATCATCGCGGGCTTCACCGCCGTGAACTTCGCTCTCTCCAAGCTGTGGGTGTTCTATGACGACTGAACTGATCACGACGGCCGACCGCCGCAACGCCCGCGAGCGCCAGCGCGCCCGCCGCCGCGAGGAGCTCGGACTCGGACGACGCAGCCGTGCCAGCGCGCTCACCCGTCACGTCTTCCTCATCGCGACGTCGCTGCTCATGCTGTACCCGCTGCTGTGGATGGTCGTCAGCTCGCTGCGACCCAACGACGAAATCTTCCGGCTGCCGGGCCTGTGGCCGCTGTCGTTCGAGGTCGACAACTACATCCAGGGCTGGAACGCGCTCTCACCCTCGTTCGGCACGTACCTGTGGAACTCGCTCGTCGTCGTGGCCGGATCGATCATCGGCAACCTCGTGTCCTGCGCGATGGCCGCCTACGCCTTCGCGCGGCTGAACTTCCACTTCAAGCGCACCCTGTTCGCGATCATGCTCGTGACGATCATGCTGCCTGTGCACATCGTGATCGTGCCGCAGTACATCATGTTCAGCCAGCTCGGGCTCGTGAACACGTTCTGGCCGCTCATCCTGCCGAAGGCGCTCGCGACCGACGCGTTCTTCGTGTTCCTCATGGTGCAGTTCATCCGCGGCATCCCGCGCGAGCTCGACGAGGCCGCCCGCATCGACGGCGCCGGCCACGCGCGCATCTTCCTGCAGATCCTGCTGCCGATGATGACCCCGGCGCTCGCGACGACGGCGATCTTCACCTTCGTCTGGGTGTGGAACGACTTCTTCGGCGCGCTGATCTACCTGAACAACCCCGACCTGTTCACGGTGCCGCTGGCGCTCCGCCAGTTCATGTCGGCGCAGGGCGCCTCGAATTTCGGCGGCATGTTCGCGATGTCGGTCGTCTCGCTCGTGCCGGTGTTCCTGGCTTTCCTGTTCGGGCAGCGGTTCCTCATCCGCGGCATCGCCACGACCGGCATCAAGTAGTCCCGGCGTCCCGGCGTCCCGGCGTCCCGGCGCTCCGCCGCCCCGGCGTCCCGGCGTCGAGCCCACCCGTTGGTACCGAGCCCACCCGTTGGTACCGAGCCCACCCGCTGGTACCGAGCCCACCCGTTGGTGCCGAGCCCACCCGCTACGCGCACGATTTGTGGGGTGGGCTCGGTGCGGTCGGGTGGGCTCGGCGTCGCGCGGGGCGCCGGGCGCGCGTGCACTCGGCCGGATGCGTGGGCCCGCGGGGGCCGCGGCCATCTGGTGCCTCGAGCCCCCGGGGAGCTGAGCCCCCGAGTGAGTCGAGCCCACCCGTTGGGGTCGAGCCCACCCCTTGTGCGCGTGGTTTGAGGGGTGGGCTCGGTGCGATGGGGTGGGCTCGGCGTCGCGGGCGGGGCGCGGGGGTCAGGGGGTGAGGAGAGTGGCGATCTCGGCGTCGGGGAGGCGGCCGTCGGCCACCAGCAGGCGGTACGAGCGGCGCACGGGGGCGGCGGCGGATGCGGCGACCGCGCGGTCCCACGCGAGGGCGGCGCCGATGCCGGGGTAGCCCGCGACGCGGACGAACCACGGGTCGGCGGCCGAGACCTCGTCGGCGGGGGCCAGGGCGACCGTCGCCTCGGCGATGGTGTCGGGCGCAGCACCCCCACCGGCATCCGTGCCCGCACCGGTGGCGCCGGGCGCGGCATCCCCGCCGGCACCGGCACCCGCACCCGCACCGGCGACGAAGCGGGCAGACCAGGCCAGCCACGGAGCGACCGAACCGTGCACGGCCTCTTCGCCGCGGGCGTGCGGGGTGCGCACGTCGACCTCGGTGCACGCGGGGAGGCGCCAGGCGAGGCCGCCGTAGCCGCCGCCGACGCGTCCGTTGCTGCCGGGGCCCCCGAGCAGGACGGTGCGGTCGCCGACCGGCGACAGCGAGAAGGTCAGGGTCATGACGGCGGCGCGATCGTCTCGGTAAGAGACCCGCATCTCGCGATGCTCGCGCAGCACGAGGGCGCCGTCGGGGCCGATCCAGCGCAGGTCGAGCTCCACGCCGTCGGCGAGATGCTCGACGCGTTCGACGTCGATGCGGCCGTGGTCGCCGCGCCAGATGTAATCCTCGCCGGGGGTGTAGGTGCGCCCGCCCCAGAAGTTCACGCCGTCGACGTCCTGCAGCGTGACGCTCACGCCGAGGTGCCAGTCGTGGTCGACGGGGTGGTGGTCGGTGACCACGACGCCGCCGGGGGTGCGCACGGGGTGCAGGTAGGGGCGCGGGCTCGACGACCGCGCGGTGCCGGTGCCGTCGACGAGTTCGGCGAGCGGGGCGTCGGGGCCCGCCAATGTCGCGATGGTCGGGGGAGGCGTCGTCCGGGCCCAGGGGAGGTGCAGCTCGCCGAACGTCGCCTCGGCGTCGACCGCGCGGCGGACGGCGTCCTCGATGCCGACGACGACGAGACGCCGCGCGGGCCCTTCGCCGCGAGGCGTGACGAAGGCGGGATCGATCTCGTGCGGAGTCGTGCGCCCGACGGCGTCGATCACGGCGACGAACGCTCCCGACGCGGCGAGCGGCGACAGCAGCGGGGTGCCGTGGTCGCGGTGGTCGAGGAGGTTCTCGAGCAGGTCGTCGCGTTCGAAGCGCTCGGTGCGACCGTCGATCTCGACGACGTCCTCGGTGTAGAAGAAGCGTGCCGAGCGGCGCCGGCCGTGCACCTCGACGTACGGGTCGACCTGGTCGTCGGCGCACAGGGTGAGCCCCGCGGTGATGCGGATGCCGCGCGTGGTCGACAAGCGCAGCAGGCTCGTGTCGTCGCCTTCGATCGCGTTCGCGCGGTAGAGGTCGGCGGTGACCTGCGTGATGTCGGCGCGTGCGGTCGTGCCCGCGAGCGCGAGCGCGGTCGCGGTGGCGTGGGCGAGCGGGTTGGTCGTGACCCCGTCGACGACGGGGCGCCCGTCGAGCTCGCGGCGCCCGGCCCAGCGGCTGCGCTCCCAGTAGGCGCGATCGCGCGCCCACAGGCCGACGGCGCCGATGGCGCGGATGGGACCGAGGTCGAACCGGTTCTCGGCGAACGCCGCGAGCGCGCGCGAGCCGAGGCTCTGGAACCCCACCTGCACCCGGGCGCCGGAGCGGGCGCAGGCCTCCTCGAGGACGCGGAGGTCGGCGAGCGTCAGCACCGGCGGCTTCTCGAGGTAGAGGTCGATGCCGCGATCGACGACGGAGCGCGCGAGCTCGAGGTGGGTGTGCAGGGGAGTGGCCACGATGACGACGTCGATGTCGTCGGTCTCGGCGAGCAGCGACGGCAGGTCGGCGAACACGCGCGTGTGCTCCGGGAGCACGCCGGGTTCGGGCGGCCGGGGGTCGGCGACGGCGACGAGTCGCACGCGGTCTCCGATGCGGCGGAGGTTGTCGAGGTGCACGGTTCCGTAGCCGTGGACTCCGACGAGGGCGAGGGTGGTCGCGCGGGGCATCCGGGTCTCCTGACGTCTCGTCCATCATGCCAGCAAGCGCTTTCCGACGGTACTCGGAGCGTGGATCGGGGCCATCCGGCGAGTCGCTGCGCCGCCCGTCGGCCGGGCGGAACGGCGGCGGGACGCAGACACCTTACGCCAGCATCCCCACGCCCGCGATGGGCAGTCGTCCCCCTCGGAATACGGACGCGCGGACGCTACCGTCGGAGTGCCGCCGACTCGAGGAGACACGCATGATCCCGCTCGCCCCCCGCACGCCCGCCGCCCGCCTGCGCACCGGCGCCGTCGTCGCGGCGCTCGGCGTCGCCCTGCTCGCCGGGTGCACGCCCACCGACGCCACCCCCGCGGACGACGCCGCCGTGAGCAGCGCTCCGGCGCCCGCGACCGGTTCGCCGGCACCGACCGCGGATGCCGCGGGCGCGATGTCCGAGGCCGACCTCGAGGCGCTGTTCACCGGCATCCAGTTCCGGCCCGGCGAGTACGAGACCACCGCCGAGATGCTCGAGTCGATCTATCCCGGACTCACCGTGTCGGACGCGTCGTGCCTCGCACCGTTCGGCGCCGGATGGGAGGCCACGGGCGATGCCACCGTCGAGTTCGGCACGAGCAACGACCGGTCGATGACCGCCGTGGTCGCCTCGTCCGCCGACGAGGCCGCGGCGGAGGCGCTCGTCGCCCAGGCCGAGGATGCCATCGCCCGGTGCGCCGACGGTCAGGAGCTCTTCGCGATGCAGGGGATGCCGGTCACGACGACCGTGTCTCCGTTCGACCTCGCCGTCTCGGGAGCGGACGAGTCGCGCGGCTGGCAGGTCGCGGGCGACGTGGCCGGCTCGCCGTTCACGCTCGTGGGGGCGACCGTGCGCGTCGGGCAGAACACCCTCGCGATCGTCGGCTGGGATCCCGCGACGAACGCCGACTACGTGGCGCAGGCCACGCAGCTCTTCGTCGACCGTCTCGCGGGCGCCGCAGGCTGACGCGCGGCGCGGAGCGGCGCGGCGCGGGCGTCGTCGACGCCGATCGGCGATCGGGGGCTGTGGGCGGGAGCCTCGGCGTCTAGCATGGGGACGTGGCTAGGAAACCGCTTTCCCATCCCGCGGACCTGATCGACGGAGCTCGGCCCGCGCGATCGGTGCTGCGGCTGCTCGCCCGCCGGCCCGGACGCATGGGCGTCGCGATCGGCGCGTTCGCCCTCAAGGAGATCCCGCTGTGGTTCCTGCCGGTCATCACGGCGGCGATCATCGACCTCGTCGCGGGCGGAGGCGAGGTGTCGGCGGTGCTCGGATGGTTCGCGCTCGCCGCGGCGCTGCTGCTGCAGAACTACCCCAACCACATCCTCTACACGCGCAGCTTCATGACGGTCGTCCGCGACACCGGCGCGGACCTCCGCAACGCCCTCGCCGAGCGGCTGCAGGCCCTCTCGATCGGCTACCACTCGCGGGTCAGCTCGTCGATCGTGCAGACCAAGGTCGTCCGCGACGTCGAGAACGTCGAGCTCATGCTCCAGCAGGTCACGCACCCGCTGCTCTCGGCGACCATGGTCATGATCGGCGCCCTGTCGATGACCGCCGTCGCGGTGCCGCAGTTCCTGCCGGTCTACGCCCTCGCCGTGCCGATCGCCATCGGCATCCGCTACGGCATGCGCAAGCGATCGTACGAGCGCAACGCCCGCTTCCGCCGCGAGGTCGAGGTGCTGTCGGCGCGGGTCGGCGAGATGGCCTCGCTCATCCCCGTGACCCGCGCCCACGGGCTCGAGCAGACCGCGGTCACCCGCGTCACCCACGGAGCCGAGGGCGTCCGCCGGGCGGGCCTGCACCTCGACATGCTCAACGGGCACGTCGCCTCGATCTCGTGGGTCGCGATGCAGCTGCTCGGCGTCGGCTGCCTCGTGCTGGCCGCGATCTTCTCGCTCACCGGCATCCTCCCGATCTCGCCGGGCGAGGTCGTGCTGCTCTCGACGTACTTCACGCTGCTGACGCAGGGCCTCACGCAGCTGCTCATGCTCATCCCCGTCGGCGCCCGCGGCCTCGAGTCGGTGCGCTCGATCGCCGAGGTGCTGCAGGAGCCCGACCTCGAGCTCAACGCGGGCAAGCGCGAGGTCGACACCGTCGTCGGCGACATCCGTCTCGAGGGCGCGAGCCTGCGCTACGACGGGGCCGACGACGATGCGCTGCACGAGATCGACCTGCACATCCCCGCGGGGCGCACCTACGCCTTCGTCGGCTCGTCGGGATCGGGCAAGTCGACGCTGCTGAACCTCGTGCTCGGGTTCGTCCGCCCCACCGGCGGGCGCCTCACGATCGACGGCGCCGACGTGCAGGGACTCGACCTGCGGACGGTGCGGCGATCGGTGTCGGTCGTGCCGCAGGAGTCGGTGCTGTTCGAGGGCACGATCCGCGAGAACGTCGTCTACGGCCTGCCCGACGTCGCCGACGAGCGCATCGAGCAGGCGCTCCGCGACGCCAACGCATGGTCGTTCGTGCGCGAGCAGCCGGACGGGTGGGACACCGTCGTCGGCGAGCGGGGCGCGCGGCTGTCGGGCGGGCAGCGGCAACGGCTCGCGATCGCCCGCGCCCTCGTGCGCGACCCCCGCATCCTGCTGCTCGACGAGGCGACCTCGGCACTCGACCCCGAGTCGGAGGAGCTCGTGAAAGAAGCGCTCGAGCGACTCATGGCCGGGCGGACGACCCTCGTCGTGGCGCACCGGCTCTCGACGATCCGGCGGGCCGACCGCATCGTCGTGCTCGAGCGCGGCCGCATCGTCGAGCAGGGATCGCACGACGCACTGCTGGCGGCGTCGGGGCGGTACGCCCACCTGCATGCCACCCAGGCCCCCGTCCCCTCCCTGGTCGAGTCGCCAGGTTCTGCGGATGCGGGGAGCTCCCAACCGGCTGTTTCTGGCGAGTCGACGGTGGGGGAGGCGGGCGAGCGATGACGCTGCGCGAGCTGTACCGCGACCCCGTGTACGACGGGGCGACCGATCCGGTCGTGGTGATCGACGCGCGCGGCGGCTGGTGGATGTTCTACACCCAGCGCCGCGCGACGCATCCCGATCCGGGTCCGGGCGTCGCCTGGGTGCACGGTTCGCGCGTGGGCGTGGCGCGGTCGGCGGACGGCGTCGCGTGGACCTACCGGGGCACGCTCGAGCCGGATGCCGCGGGGCTGCGCCTCGCTCCCGGCGAGCCGCCCCGCGAGACCGACCGCACGCACTGGGCCCCCGAGGTCGTCTTCGACGGCCGGCGCTGGCGGATGTACCTCACCGAGATCGACGGGGTTCCCGACCGATGGCCCGGGCACGCGCGACGCATCGTCGAGTACGTCTCGGACGACCTGTCCGCGTGGCAACGGGTCGGCCCGCTCGACCTCGCGAGCGACCGCGTCATCGACGCCGGTGTCGCCCGCACCCCCGACGGCCGCTGGCGCCTCTGGTACAAGGACGAAGCAGCCGGGTCGGTCACCCGGGTGTCGGTCTCGGACGACCTGAGCCGGTGGCGCGACGACGGGATCGCCGTCGCCGGGCGTCCGCACGAGGGGCCGAGCGTGTTCGAGCTGGCGGGCCGGTGGTGGATGATCGTCGACGAGTGGCGGGGGATGGGCGTGCACGTCTCGGACGACGCGGTGCGGTGGCGTCGGCAGGGCGGGCCCGACGACGTCGTCCTGGGGGAGGGCACGGTGCCCGGCCGCGGGTTCGGGCACCACGGCGCGCCGGTCCGGACGGGCGATTCGCTCTGGTACTACTTCTTCGCGCAGCCGGCGACGACCCCCGATGCGGGCGGTGACGGCGCCGGGACCGATGACGTCGAGGCGCGCCGCTGCGCCGTATACCGCGTGCGTCTGCGCGTCGACGACGGGCGACTGGTGTGCGAGGCTGAAATTCCCACCTGATACCGGTAACAGCCCGGTCATCACGGCTCGGAAACGGATGCGTCGGCGTTCTTGCGAAACGTTTCACGGCGTAGTACGGTTGCGGGCAAGCGCTTTCCCGGACGGGGTGGCGCCGACCCTGCACCCACGGACAATGGACGTTCGCGCGCACCGAGACGACGACGTTCGGCAGAGAGGACAACGATGTTCAGCAGAAAGCGAGCCCTGGCCACCGTCGCCATCGCGACGGGAGCCGCCCTCGTGCTGGCGGGATGCGCCGGCGGAGACACGCCGGCCGCGGACGCCACCTTCGACCCGGACGAGAAAGTCACCCTGAACCTCGCGTTCTGGGGCAACGACGTTCGCGCACAGCTCTACAACGAGGCGATCGACGCCTTCAACGAGGAGTACCCGAACATCACGGTCAACGCGACGTTCCTGACGTTCCCCGAGTTCTGGGAGAAGCGGCAGACCGAGGCCGCGGGCGGCGGCCTGCCGGATGTCATGCAGTTCGACTACTCGTACCTGCGTCAGTACTCCGAGAACAACCTGCTGCTCGACCTCGGCCCCTACCTCGGCGGCGTCATCGAGACCGACACCCTGCCCGAGAACATCCTCGGCATCGGCGTCGTGAACGACACCACATACGGCATCGCGACGTCGACGAACGCGTGGGGCATGTTCACCAACCCGGTGCTGCTCCAGCAGGCGGGCGTCGAGGACTTCGCCGGCGGGTCGTGGGATGACTACTCCGACTGGGTCTCGAGCGTCACCGACGCCTCCGGCGGGGCGTTCTGGGGCGGGACCGACTACACCGGCCGCATCCAGAACTTCGAGCTGCAGCTGCGCTCCGAGGGATCGCAGCTGTTCGACGAGAGCGGCGAGCCCGGCTTCGACGAGGCGCGTCTGACGCAGTTCTGGGAGGACGGCCAGAAGCTCCGCGACAGCGGCGCCGTGATCGGCCAGCAGCGGCTCGAAGAGGCGCTGCCCCTGTCGGGCTTCGACGCCGCCCTGACGGCGAGCGAGATGACGTGGGACAACTTCGGCGGCGGCTACCTCGGCAACCTGGGCGAGGGCTACACCGAGCTCGGCCTCGTCGCCCCGCCGGTCACCGAGCCCGGGGCGAAGGACCTCTACCTCAAGCCCTCGATGCTCCACACGATCTCGGCGAAGACCGAGCACCCGGCCGCGGCCGCGACGCTCGTGAACTTCCTGGTCAACTCCCCGAAGTCGGGCGAGATCTTCGGCACCAACCGCGGCCTGCCGGCCTCGCAGACCGCGCTCGATGCGGCCGACCTCGACCCGCTGAGCCAGCAGGTCAAGGACTACGAGGAGTCGATCGCCGACCGTCTCGGCGACGCGCCCCCCGTGCCGATCGTCGGCTACGGCACGATCGAGGAGGAGTTCCGCAAGCTCGGCACCGAGCTGGCCTTCGGGACCATCACGGTCGACGACGCGGTGAAGCGCTTCTTCTCGCAGATGGACATCACCCTCAACGGATGATCCGATCCGGGGCCGGCGCACCGCGTCGGCCCCGGCCCCCTTCCGCCCGCATCCTTCAGGAGCATCGTGACCACTACCGCCACTCGCGTGATCGTCACCAAGGACTCGTCGCGCCGCGGCCTCGTCCGCAAGCAGCGACCGGAACACCTCGATCGTCCCGGGGCGCGAAAGCGGGCCGTCCGCGAGAACATCGCCGGCTACGGCTTCCTGCTGCCGTGGCTCGTCGGCTTCTTCGGGCTGACGCTCGTGCCGATGGTCTATTCGCTGTACCTGTCGTTCACGAGCTACAACATCTTCTCGCCGCCCAAGTGGATCGGCCTCGACAACTACATCCGGCTGTTCACGAACGACCCGAGCTTCCTGCAGTCGGCGCAGATCACCCTGGTCTACGTGCTCGTCGGCACCCCGATCTCGCTGATCGCCGCGCTGCTGATCGCCCTGCTGCTGAACTACCGCGACAAGGGCGCCGCCTTCTTCCGCTCGGCGTTCTACGCGCCGTCGCTGATCGGAGCATCGGTCTCGGTCGCGATCGTCTGGCGCGCCATGTTCGCCACGAACGGTCCGGTCGACAACGGCTTGAACGTGTTCGGCGTCGACCTCGGCGGCTGGATCGGCAACCCGGCTCTCATCCTGCCGATGATGATCCTCCTGGCCGTCTGGCAGTTCGGCGCGACGATGGTGATCTTCCTCGCGGGGCTCAAGCAGATCCCCAAGGAGCTCTACGAGGCGGCCGAGATGGACGGCGCGGGCGCCGTCCGCCGGTTCCGCGCCGTGACGGTGCCGATGCTCTCGCCCGTCATCTTCTTCAACCTGCTTCTCGGCCTCATCGGCGCCTTCCAGGTGTTCGGCTCGGCCTACATCATCTCCAACGGCACCGGTGGTCCCGCCGGGATGACGAACTTCATCACGGTCTACCTCTACAAGACCGGCTTCGCCGACGGCCGCATGGGATACGCCGCCGCGATCGCGTGGGTGCTCCTCGTCGTCGTCGCCATCATCGCCCTCATCCTCTTCCGCACTCAGAAGTCGTGGGTGCATTACTCGGGAGACAACCGATGACCACGTCACCCACCTCTCCGCTCACGAGCGAGGCCGTCTTCGCGGTCCAGCAGACGACGCCGACCCCGCCGCCGCGGCGGAAGGTCAAGCGCAAGACCTGGCAGACGATCATCTGGTTCGCCGTCCTGATCGTCATCACCGCCGTCGTGCTGTACCCGCTCGTCTGGCTGCTGCTGTCGACGTTCAAGCCCAACAGCGAGTTCGGGCAGAACATGGGGCTGCTGCCCGACGCCCCCACGATCGACAACTACATCAAGGTCGCCGAGGGCATCGCGGGCGTGCCGATGTGGCGGTTCTTCGCGAACTCGCTCCTCATCGCCGGCGTCTCGGTGATCGGCACCGTGCTGTCCTCGGCCCTCGCCGCCTACGCCTTCGCGCGACTGCAGTTCAAGGGGCTCGGCATCCTGTTCGCCGCGATGATCGGCACGCTGCTGCTGCCGTTCCACGTCGTGATCATCCCGCAGTACATCATCTTCAACAACCTCGGCCTGGTCGACACGTACTGGCCGCTGCTGCTGCCGAAGTTCCTCGCGACCGAGGCGTTCTTCGTCTTCCTCCTGGTGCAGTTCATCCGACAGATGCCGCGCGACATGGACGAGGCCGCGAAGATCGACGGCGCCGGGCACGTCCGCATCTTCTGGTCGATCATCCTGCCGCTCATCAAGCCCGCGCTGATCACCTGCGCGATCTTCAGCTTCATCTGGGCGTGGAACGACTTCCTGGGACCCCTGCTCTACCTCACGAGCCCCGAGAACTATCCGCTGCCGATCGCGCTGCGCCTGTACAACGACCAGACCTCGTCGAGCGACTACGGCGCGACGGTGACGGCGTCGTTCATCGCGCTCGTGCCGATCCTGCTGTTCTTCATCGTGTTCCAGAAGTTCCTCGTCGACGGCGTCGCGACGCAGGGCCTGAAGGGCTAGCGGTGTCGACCGACGAGCGCCCGCGCACACGGAGCGAGCAGCGGGCCGCGATCCGGGCGGACCGCTCGGGGAGCGGCCCGGAGCTCGGCACGGCGCCGCGACCGAGGAATCCCGGCGCCGCCGGTGCCTTCGCGCTGCTGGGCGAGGTGCTGCTCGTCGGCCTGCTGATGACGGCGGTGTCGCTCGCGGTCGTCACCGCGCCGGCCGCGCTCGCCGCCGGCGTCCGCCACCTCCGGCGGTACGTCGCCGCCGAGGACTCCCGTCTCGGGCTCTTCTGGGCAGACGTGCGCGCCGGGCTGCTCGGCGGGGCCGGGATCGGGATCGCGGCCCTCGCGGCGACGCTCGTGCTGCTGCTCGACATCGACCTCGCGCGGTCGGGCTTCCTCCCCGGCGGCGCCGTGGTCGAGGCGGTCGGCTGGGCGGGCCTGGCCGCCGTCGCCGTCGCCCTGTTGCTCTCGGCCGGCGCCTGGACGCCCGAGCTCGGATGGCGCGGCGCGATCCGAGCGATCCCGGATGCCGCGCGCGGCGACGTCGTCGGCGTGCTGTACCTGCTCGCGACGGCCGCGTTCGTCGTCGTGGTGACCTGGGCGCTGCCGCCGCTGCTGATCGCGGGCATCGGCTGTGCGGCGCTCGCCGTCGTCGCCATCCCCGCCCGGCCCCGCCGCAGCTGACCTCCGACCCGTCCCCCCGGGCCCGCACCGATGAAAGGACACCCATGAAGAGCACCCGGCTGCTCGCATCGATCGGCATCGTCGCCGTCGGCGCGCTGGCCCTGAGCGGATGCGGCGGCGCGCAGACCCCGCCCGCCGCGTTCGACCCCGACGAGAAGGTCACGCTGACCTACGCGTTCTGGGGCAACGACGACCGCGCGAAGCGCTACGACGAGCTGATCGCGGCGTTCAACGAGCAGTACCCGAACATCACGGTCAACGTCAGCTTCACCGACTTCCCCAGCTACTGGGAGAAGCGGCAGACCGAGGCGGCCGGCGGTGGCCTGCCCGACGTCTTCCAGTTCTCCGACAGCTACCTGCGCCAGTACGGCGAGTCGGGCAACCTCCTCGACCTCGCCCAGGTCGCCGACCAGATCGACATGACGACGTTCGACGACGGGCTGCTCGGCACGGGAGCGCTCGGCGGCACGCAGTACTCGCTCCCGAGCGGCTACAGCCTCTGGGCGAACTTCGTCAACGACGACCTCGTCGCCCAGGCGGGCGTCGCGGCTCCCGAGGGCGGCACCGACTTCGCCGAGTTCGACGACTGGATGGCCGAGGTCACCCAGCAGACCGGCGGCGCGATCTACGGCGGCACCGACTACACGCAGCGCATCCAGGCGTTCGAGCTCGTGCTGCGCGCCGACGGCGGCAACCTGTACACCGACGACGGCGAGCTGGGCTTCACGAAGGACCAGCTGCGCGCGTTCTGGGAGAGCGGGGCGGAGCTGCGGGGCGGCACCGCCGTGCCGCAGCAGCGACTCGAGGAGCTCTCGCCCAAGTCGGGCTTCGGCGCGGCGCTGACGGCGAGCGAGATGAGCTGGAGCAACTTCCTGGGCGGCTACCTCGCCGACTCGGGCGCCTCGTCGATCTCGATCGTCGCACCGCCCACGGCGAAGGCGGGCTCGAAGGACCTCTACCGTCAGGCGGGGCTCCAGGTCGCGATCTCGGCCAAGACGAAGCACCCGCAGGCGGCGGCGCTGTTCCTCGACTTCGTCGTGAACTCCGAGGCGGCCGGCCGCGTGTTCGGGACGACCCTCGGGTTCCCGGCGTCGACGTCCAAGCTCGCGGGCGCGACGCTCGAGGGCGCCGACAAGCAGGTCGCCGACTACATCGAGTCCGCCGCGGATCGCATCGGCGACGCCCCGCCCGTGCCGGTCGCCGGCTACGGCTCGCTCGAGCAGACGTTCTGGGAGCTCGGCAAGTCGCTGGGCCTCGGGACCGCCTCGGTGGACCAGGCCGTCGACCAGTTCTTCTCCGAGGCCGAGGTCGTCCTCGGCTGATCGCGGTCGAGTCGGGGGTGCCGCGTCGTGCGGCATCCCCGGCTCCGCCCGTCAGCGTGCGACGACCGTCGTCTCGAACGTGTACATGTCGGGGCGATAGCAGTGGTGGCCGAACTCGATCGCCCCGCCGGTGTTGTCGAACGCGATGCGCTCCATCGTCAGCACGGGACCGCCGCGGTCGATGCCGAGCAGGTCGCTCTCGTCGCCCCGCGCGCGACGGGCGCCGATCTTCTGCTTGGCGATGCGGATGGCGACACCCCGCGCGCGCAGCAGTTGGTAGAGCCCGCGTCGTTCGAGGTCGCCGCGGTCGAGGTCGGCGAGCTCGGCGGGGAGGTAGTTCTCGAGGATGGCGATCGGGGTCGAGCCGGTCAGGCGCTGACGGCGCAGGTACAGGATGTCCGACCCCTCCGCCACGCCCAGGGCCTCGGCGCTGGCCGCGTCGGCGGCGCGCACCTCGTGCACGAGAAGGCGGGTCGCCGGGCCCTGGTGGGCGTTGTCGAGGTCTTCGTACAGGCTCGTGAGCTCGACCTGGCGCGTGACCTGGCCCTGCACGACCTGCGTGCCGACTCCCCGGCGGCGCACGAGCAGGCCTTTGTCGACGAGCTCCTGGATGGCGCGTCGGATGGTCGGACGCGAGAGGCCGAGCCGCTCGGCGATCGCGATCTCGTTCTCGAGGCGTGCGCCGGGCGCGATGTCGCCGCTGCGGATCGCGCGCTCGAGCCGGGTCGAGACCTGGAAGTACAGCGGAACGGGCCCCGTCCGATCGAGCTCGGCGCCGATGTTCTCGGGCCAGACGGTGTCGGCGGTGGTCATCGTCGTCGCATCCTTTCGACGCGCCGGGTCCGAAGCGCGAATGTGCCGACAATATATCTTTTTGCATCTCCGGCGTCAGGGGCATTGTCCGGCGAGGACCTAATGAGCTATTGTTAGGACATGACCCACGCAACGGAGAGATCGGGATCACGTGCACGACGGCGATGAGGCGAGCATGGCCGCCGACCTTCTCGCCCTCGGGCGCCTCGGGGTCGACCTCTATCCGCTGCAGCACGGCGTCGGGCTCGAAGAGGTCTCGACGTTCGGCAAGTTCCTCGGCGGCTCGGCGGCCAACGTCACGGTCGCCGCGGCCCGGCACGGACACCGCAGCGCGCTCGTCTCGCGCGTGGGCGACGACCCCTTCGGTCGCTACCTCACGGCGGAGCTCGGCCGGCTCGGAGTCGACGCGTCCGGGGTCGGCATCGACCCCGTCCTGAAGACGCCGATCACGTTCTGCGAGATCTTCCCGCCCGACGACTTCCCGCTGTACTTCTACCGCGAGCCCTCGGCCCCCGACCTGAACATCGAGCCGGCCGACCTCGATCTCGACGCGGTCCGCCGTGCGCGCATCCTGTGGGTCACCCTCACCGGGTTCAGCCGTGAACCGAGCCGGGCCGCTCACCTCGCCGCCCTGTCGGCGCGCGGCCGCCGCGCCCACACCGTGCTCGACCTCGACTACCGGCCCATGTTCTGGACGGACCCCGCCGACGCGACCGCGTTCGCGCAACACGCCATCGGGCACGTCGACGTCGTCGTGGGCAACCGCGAGGAGTGCGCGGTCGCCGTCGGCGAGACCGACCCCGACCGCGCCGCCGACGCCCTGCTCGAGCGCGGCGTCTCGCTCGCCATCGTCAAGCTCGGCCCGCGGGGCGTCCTGGCCCGCACGGCCGACGAGAGCGTCATCGTGCCGCCGCATCCGGTCGAGGTCGTCAACGGCCTCGGTGCCGGCGACGCCTTCGGCGGCGCACTGTGCCACGGACTGCTCGAGGGCTGGGGGCTGGAGCGGATGCTGCGCTTCGCCAATGCGGCCGGCGCCATCGTCGCGTCGCGCCTCGAGTGCTCCACCGCCATGCCGACCTCCGCCGAGGTCGACGACGTCCTGGCGGGGGCCGCGCGATGACCCGCGTCGACCTCGCCGCCGTCCGCGAGACCCGCGCCGCGCACCCCGACGCCGTTGCGCAGGCGTTCGCCGCGCGCCGGCGTCGTCCGCTGACACGCGGTGACGGACGGCTGTTCATCGTCGCGGCCGACCACCCCGCTCGCGGCGCACTCGGCGTCGGCGCGAACCCGCTCGCGATGGCCGACCGCGATGACCTGCTCGAGCGCCTCGCGACGGCGCTCTCGCGGCCCGGTGTCGACGGCGTGCTGGGCACGCCCGACATCATCGACGACCTCGCCCTGCTCGGCCTGCTCGACGACAAGATCGTCGTGGGGTCGATGAACCGCGGCGGCCTGCGCGGTGCGAGCTTCGAGATGGACGATCGCTTCACCGCTTACGACGTCCCCACGATGGCCGAGGCCGGCATCGACTTCGCCAAGACGCTCATGCGCATCGATCTCGCCGATCCGGCGACGGCCGACACGCTCGAGTCGACCGCGCACGCGGTGACTCGCGCGGCGGCGGCGCGGCTCCCCATCATGCTCGAGCCCTTCCTCAGCAGCCGGGTGGACGGCGCCGTGGTCAACGACCTGTCGACCGAGGCCGTCATCCATTCCGTCGCGATCGCGTCGGGACTCGGCGCGAGCAGCGCGTACACGTGGATGAAGCTCCCCGTCGTCGACGAGATGGAGCGGGTGATGGCGGCCACGACGCTGCCGACCCTGCTGCTCGGCGGCGACAACGGCACCGACCCCGACGAGACCTTCCGCTCGTGGGAGCGCGCCCTCGCCCTCCCCGGCGTGCGCGGCCTCACGGTCGGCCGCACCCTGCTCTACCCGCACGACGACGACGTCGAGACGGCGATCGACACCGCCGCCCGCCTCGTCCACCCCGCCTCCTGACGCCCCACCCGAGAGGATGCCACTCATGGCTGCTTCCGCGACCGCTCCCGCCCCGACCGCCGGTGCTCCCGTGATCCCGCACTGGATCGACGGTGCGGAGCACGCCCCCGACGGCGCACGGACCGCTCCGGTGTTCAACCCGGCGACCGGACAGGTCAGCGCCGAGGTGGCGCTCGCCGACGCCGAGACCATCGAACGCGCGATCGCCTCGGCGCGTCGCGGGTTCGCCGTGTGGTCGGGCTACTCCACGGCGCGCCGGCAGAGCGTGATGTTCGCCTTCCGCGAGCTCCTCAACGCCCGCAAGCCCGAGCTCGCCCGCATCATCACCGCCGAGCACGGCAAGGTCGTCTCGGACGCGAT
This sequence comes from Microbacterium arborescens, assembly GCA_036946435.1. Classification (GTDB taxonomy): domain Bacteria; phylum Actinomycetota; class Actinomycetes; order Actinomycetales; family Microbacteriaceae; genus Microbacterium; species Microbacterium arborescens_A. The sequence continues at coordinate 70,787 of JAQIJE010000037.1, forward strand.
GGGCGAGATCCTGCGCGGACAGGAGGTCGTCGAGCTGGCGACCGGCTTCCCGCACCTCGTCAAGGGCGCATTCAGCGAGAACGCCTCGACGGGCGTCGACGTCTACTCGATCAAGCAGCCGCTCGGGGTCGTCGGCATCATCTCGCCGTTCAACTTCCCGGCGATGGTGCCCATGTGGTTCTTCCCGATCGCCCTCGCCGCGGGCAACGCCGTCGTGCTCAAGCCCAGCGAGAAGGACCCGTCGGCGGCCCTGTGGATCGCGCGCCTCTGGCAGGAGGCCGGACTGCCCGACGGCGCCTTCACGGTGCTGCAGGGCGACAAGCTCGCCGTCGACGGCCTGCTCGAGAGCGACGACGTCGCCTCGATCTCGTTCGTCGGCTCGACGCCCATCGCGCAGTACATCTACGAGACCGCATCGCGCCACGGCAAGCGGGTGCAGGCGCTCGGCGGCGCGAAGAACCACATGCTGGTCCTGCCCGACGCCGACCTCGACCTCGTCGCGGACCAGGCCGTCAACGCCGGATACGGCGCGGCGGGAGAGCGGTGCATGGCGATCAGCGTCGTGCTCGCCGTCGAGCCCGTCGCCGACGTGCTCATCGAGAAGATCTCCGATCGCATCGCGGCGCTCCGCATCGGCGACGGGGCCGACGCCGACGAGCCCGACATGGGACCGCTCATCTCCCGCGCCCACCGCGACAAGGTCGCCGAGTACGTCGACATCGCCGAGGCGGACGGCGCGCGCATCGTCGTCGACGGCCGCAGGCTCGCCGTCGACGGACACGAGGACGGGTTCTTCTTCGGCCCTACCCTCATCGACGGCATCCCGACGTCGTCGCGGGCGTACCAGGAGGAGATCTTCGGACCGGTCCTCGCGGTCGTGCGGATCGCGACCTTCGACGAGGGCGTCGCCCTCATCAACTCGGGTCGCTTCGGCAACGGCACGGCGATCTTCACCAACGACGGGGGAGCGGCCCGCCGGTTCCAGCACGAGGTGCAGGTCGGCATGATCGGCATCAACGTGCCCATCCCGGTGCCCGTGGCCTACCACTCGTTCGGCGGCTGGAAGCAGTCGCTCTTCGGCGATGCGAAGGCCTACGGCGTGCACGGCTTCGAGTTCTTCACGCGCGAGAAGGCGGTCACCGCCCGCTGGCTCGACCCCGCCACCCGCGGCGCGTCGGAGCACGGCGGCATCGACCTCGGCTTCCCGCAGAACTCCTGATGAGCGGCACCTGGTTCCATCGTCGCGGCGAGCTCGCCCGCGACGGCTGGGAGAGCGTCGTCGACGAAAGCGTCCCGGGCTGGCAGCACACGGGCCTCCACGTTGCCGAGCTCGCCGCGGGCGACGAGCTGACACTGGCCGACACCGGCTCGGAGCGCATCGTCGTGCCGCTCCGCGGGAGCTTCGAGGTCGAGCGCACCGAGGACGGTCGGACGCACACGACCGAGCTCGCCGGACGCCGCTCGGTCTTCGCCGGGCCCACCGACGTGCTGTACGTCTCGACCGGAGCCTCACTGCGCATCCGGGGCGCCGGCCGCGTCGCGATCGCCTCGTCGCCGACCGATCGCCGCCACCCGAGCCGCCGCATCGCGGCATCCGAGGTGGCCGTCGAGCTGCGGGGAGCGGGTGCCTCGAGCCGGCAGGTGCACAACTTCGGCACGCCGGGATCGCTGGATGCCGCGCGCCTCATCGTCTGCGAGGTGCTGACCCCCGCGGGCAACTGGTCGTCGTACCCCGCGCACAAGCACGACGAGCACGTCCCCGGCCACGAGAGCCGCCTCGAGGAGATCTACTACTTCGAGAGCGAACCGGTCGCGGGCGCCGGCGCCACGGCATCCGAGGCCGCCTTCGGCCTGTTCAGCACGACGTCCTCGCCCGCGGGCGAGATCGCGATCGACGCGCAGGTGCGCTCCGGCGACATCGCGCTCGTGCCCTACGGTTATCACGGCCCGGCCGTCGCCGCTCCCGGCTACGACCTCTACTACCTGAACGTCATGGCCGGACCCGACGCCGAGCGGGCCTGGCTCATCAGCGACGACCCCGACCACGCGTGGGTGCGCGAGACGTGGCGCACGCAGCAGATCGACCCGCGGCTGCCCTATCGGGGCGCGACCGACGAGGAGGAGAGATGACCCGCACGAGACGGATGACCGTCAGCCAGGCGCTGGTGGAGTTCCTCGCGCACCAGTGGACCGTCGACGGCGACATCCGCGAGCGCACGATCCCGGGGGTGTTCGGCATCTTCGGTCACGGCAACGTCGCCGGCATCGGGCAGGCGCTCGCCCAGCTCAACGCGGCCACCCCCGACCTCATGCCCTACCACCAGGCCCGCAACGAGCAGGCCATGGTGCATCAGGCCGTCGGCTACGCCCGCATGCGCCGCCGCCGCGCGACGTTCGCGTCCGCCGCCTCGGTCGGGCCCGGCGCGACCAACATGCTCACCGGTGCGGCGCTCGCGACGACCAACCGCCTGCCCGCCCTCCTTCTCCCCAGCGACACCTTCGCGACCCGCGTCGCCGATCCCGTCCTGCAGCAGCTCGAGCAGCCCGGCGACATCGGGCTCACCGTCAACGACGCCTTCCGGCCGCTCTCGCGCTTCTTCGACCGCGTGCAGCGTCCCGAGCAGCTGTTCTCGATCGCGCTCGCGGCGATGCGGGTGCTGACCGACCCGGTCGAGACCGGCGCGGTGACGATCGCCCTCCCCGAAGACGTGCAGGCCGAGGCCCTCGACGTGCCGCTGGAGTTCCTCGCCGACCGCGAGTGGCACATCCGCCGCCCGCTCCCCGAGGCGGGCCCCCTCGCGCGGGCGCTCGCGGCGATCGCCGGCGCCGAGCGGCCCCTGATCGTCGCGGGCGGCGGCGTGCTCTACTCCGGAGCCGAGGGCGCGCTCGCCGCGTTCGCCGCGCGCACCGGGATCCCCGTCGCCACGACGCAGGCGGGCGGCGGCGCGATGGCCTGGGACCACCCGCAGTACGTCGGCGCCGTCGGCGCGACCGGCAGCGCGGCGGCGAACGCCCTCGCGGCCGACGCCGACGTCGTCATCGGCATCGGCACGCGCTACAGCGATTTCACGACCGCGTCGCGCACGGCCTTCCAGCACCCGTCGGTGCGGTTCGTCAACGTCAACGTCGCCTCGTTCGACGCCCACAAGCACGGCACCGACCTGCCCGTCATCGCCGACGCCCGCGAGACGCTCGAGGCGGCCCTGCGGGACCTGCCCGACCATCGCGTGTCCGCCGCGTATGCCGAGCGCATCGCCGCGGGCAAGGCGCGGTGGGATGCCGCCGTCGACGCGGCCTTCGCGACGTCGAACCTCGATCGTCCCGGTCAGCCCGAGCTGATCGGAGCGGTCCACGCGGCCACCGACCCCGCCGACGTCATCGTGCAGGCCGCGGGCTCGCTGCCGGGCGATCTCCACAAGCTCTGGCGGGTGCGCGACCCGCTCGGCTACCACGTCGAGTACGCGTTCTCGACGATGGGCTACGAGATCGCCGGCGCCCTGGGCGCCAAGCGCGCGTTCACGGCCGACGGCGACGAGCGCGACGTCATCACGATGGTCGGTGACGGCTCGTACCTCATGCTGCACTCCGAGCTGGCGACCGCGGTCGCCGAGCGCATCAAGATCATCGTCGTCATCGTGCAGAACCACGGCTACGCCTCGATCGGGCATCTGTCCGAGACGGTCGGCTCGGCCCGGTTCGGCACCCGCTACCGCATGCTCGACGACGCGGCCCGCAACTTCGAGGGCGCCGACATCCTCCCGGTCGACCTCGCGGCGAACGCGCGCAGCTACGGCGTCGAGGTCGTCGAGATCCCGCCGGGACCGGATGCCGCGGCCCGCCTCACCGCCGCCGTCGCCCGGGCGAAGGCGTCCGACGTCTCGACGGTCATCCACATCGAATCGGACCCCCTCGTCTACGCGCCCGACGGTGCCGGCTGGTGGGACGTCCCGGTGGCCGAGGTCGCCGAGCTCGAGAGCACGGACCGCGCCCGCGCGGACTACGAACGGCAGCGCGGCGCCCAGCGCCCCCTGCTGGGACGGGAAGAGGCATGAGAGCGCAGGTGGCGGGAGCGCCGGTCAGCTTCGGCGTGTTCGAGCTGACCCCCGAGGGCGCCGACACGGTCACGGCCGACGAGATGCTCGCCGCACTCGTCGAGACCGGGTACACCGGCGTCGACCTCGGGCCGGCGGGCTTCCTCGGCGAAGGAGACGCGCTCGCCGACCGGCTGCGCCGATTCGGGCTGTCGCTGGCCGGCGGGTGGGTGCAGCTGCCGTTCTCGGACGACGACGCCTTCGAGGCCGCGCTGCCCGATCTCGCGTCGGCCCTGCGCAGCTTCTCGGCGGCGGCCGAGGCCGTCGGCGGACGACTGCCGTTGCCGACCCTCGCCGACGACGGCTCGGCGGCCCGCCGCGCGGCTCCGGGGCGCGGCGCCGAGGTCGACCGACTCGACGACGCCGGGTGGGACCGGCTCACCCGCAACGCCGAGCGCGCCGTCGCGCTCGTGCGGGCCGCGGGGCTCGAGCCCACGTTCCACCACCACGCGGGCACCTTCGTCGAGTCGCCCGCCGAGATCGACCGTTTCCTCGCGCGCGTCGACATCGACCTCACCCTCGACACGGGGCACCTCGCCCTCGGCGGCGGCGACCCGGTCGACGCCGTGCACCGGTGGGGCGAGCGCATCAACCACCTGCACCTCAAGGACGTCGATCTCGGGCGCCTGCGCGAGGTCGTCGCCGCCGGCGGCGGCATGCGCGAGGTCTGGTCGTCGGGCGTCTTCGTCGCGTTCGGGCGGGGCGACCTCGACGTCGCACCCGTCATGGACGCGATGGCCGCGCGCGACTTCGACGGCTGGGTCGTCGTCGAGCAGGACGTCCTGAACGGCCCCGACACCGCGATCGGCGCGTTCCTGAGCGAACGCACCGCCGACCAGCAGACCAACCGCGACGCGCTGCGTCGCTGGCTGTGACCCTCGAACGACGGAGAGAACCGTGACCACTTCGCCCATCCGCTTCGGACTCATCGGCACCGGCCGCATCGGCCAGGTGCACGCCGTCAACATCGCCGCCTCGCCCGACACGAGCCTCTCGTGGGTCGCCGATCCGTTCGTCGCGGGGGCGACCGGCGTCGCCGGGCGGTTCGGCGGACGCGCCACCGACTCCGCCGACGAGCTGCTCGCCTCGGGCGAGGTCGACGCCGTCATCGTCGCCTCCCCGACCCCGACGCACGTCGACCTGATCGCCGCCGCCCTCGACCGCGGCATCCCGGTGCTGTGCGAGAAGCCGATCGACCTCGACCTCGCGCGCGTCGACGCCCTGCGCCCCCGCGTCGCCGCAAGCGGCGTGCCGGTCGCGCTCGGGTTCAACCGTCGCTTCGACCCGGCGTTCGCCGAAGTGCACGCACGCGTCACCGCGGGCGAGGTCGGCGCTCTCGAACAGCTGACGATCGTCAGCCGCGACCCCCGCCGCGCCTCCCGCGTCGTACATCGCGGTCTCGGGCGGCATCTTCCGCGACATGACGATCCACGACTTCGACATGGCCCGCTTCTTCCTCCCCGACATCGTCGAGGTCTCGGCGACGGGCTCGACGACCTTCGACGCGGGCGCGCGCGAGCACGGCGACGTCGACACGGCGGTGACGGTGCTGCGCGCGGCATCCGGCGCGATCGTGACGATCGTCAATTCGCGCCACAGCGCGAGCGGCTACGACCAGCGTCTCGAGGCGTTCGGCGCGCTCGGATCGCTGCAGGTCGCCAACGCCGGCACGAGCCTCGTCAGCGCGTCGACGGCGACGAGCGTCGAGGCCCGCCCGCCCTACCAGGACTTCTTCCTCGAGCGCTACGCCGCCTCGTACGCGGCCGAGCTCGCCGAGTTCGTCCGAGCCGTCCGCGGCGAGGCGTCCTCGAGCCCGACCTTCGAGGACGGACGCGCAGCCCTCGTGCTCGCCGACGCCGCGCAGCGCTCGCTCATCGAGCGCACCGCGGTGTCCGTCTCGTTCGACTGACTCCGACGGCGGCGCCCGGGACCGAGCATCGCTCGCCCGGGCGCCGCGTCGTGCGCCGCCGGCCCGCGCGCCATCGCCCCGTGCGCCGTCGACCCGGCGCGCCGCGGACGCTCAGCCGACGCGGCGGAGCACGACGGTCGCGCGGCCGGGCGTCGTGCCGGTGAGGTAGACGCGGGGTCCGTCGAGGGCGTCGGTGCCGCCGAGGTACGCGTAGTCCTCGCCCGGCAGGTATCCCGCCGCCGAGGGGATCGCGGTGTCGGCATCGGTGTCGATGCCGAACTCGATCGCGTCGTCGCCCGCGCGGTAGCGCGCCGTGCCCGCGGTGAGCACGCCGGTGCCGTCGGCGCCGACCGCGACGCCGTCGAACGTGCCGCCGGGGCGGAACGCGAGCTCGAGGCTCCAGCTGCAGAGGGGGCCGTCGGTGTCGATGTCGACCTCGGCGCCGTCGTCGGTGGGACGCACCACGAGGCGCGTGCGCAGCGCGACGACGTCGCGGGGCCGCTCGTCGAACGACATCGCCGCCGAGAACCGTCCCTCGTCGACGACGCGGTAGTCGCCCGCGGCCCGCCGTCGGTCGCCGGCGAGCGGGCCGAAGTACGCCGGCTCGAGCGTCTCGTCGAGGACGTACCCGTCGTCCGCGAACGTCACCGCGTCGGCGCGGAACGGTCCGAGACCGAAGAAGTGCCGCGACAGCCGCGCCGACTCCAGCACCGCCGAACCGGCGAACAGCCGCAGAAAGGTCGGGTTGGTCGCGAGCCCCGACCGGATGCGGCGCTGCGCCCCGTAGTCCGAACCGCCGAACACGGTCAGGGCCCGGCGCGGCGTCCGTTCGACCGCGAGTCCCGACCGCGGCCACGTCGAGCGGCGCCGCGCTGCCGGCGGCTCGCCGGCAGGCAGCGGCTCCGCCAGGCCGGGGTGCAGCAGCAGGTCGGCCAGGGCCGTCTGCGGCTCGCCGATGCCCTCGGATGCCGCGGCGCGGGCCGCCCACGCGAAGTCGGCGCGGCCCGTCTCGAGCGCGAGCCGGCGGTAGTGGATCGCGAAGGGCGCGAGCGGGAAGCGCGGCTCGCGCTGGTCCTGCCGCCGCGAGTGCACCGTCTCGACCGAGCCGTCGGGCTGGACGAGCCCGAGGGTCGACTCGAGGTTGCGCTCGACGATCCCTCGCAGGTGCGGCAGGTCGAGGATGTCGGCGATCGCCAGCAGCGAGGGGTTCGAGACGTGGACGGCGTAGTTCGCGCTGCGCTCGGAGTACTGCCCGTCGGGGTCGATGTCGATGCCCTCGTCGAGCCACTGCCGGGCGCGTTCGACCAGCCGCTCGTCGGGCCGGTGGCGGTGCAGGCGCGCCAGCGCGGCGGTGAGCTCCCACCGGTGGTTCGGGGTGTGGACGCCGCCGGCGAGCATCGCGGGCACCGCCCGGTCGGCGATGCCGCCGAGCGTCTCGCCGAGCGCCGTCAAACGCGCGTCGCCGGACCGTCGCACGAGCTCGAGGATGTCGCCGACGTCGTTGATCGTGAAGCCGCTGTCGGGCGGCGACTCGACGTTGTCGCCGCCGAGGAAGAGCCCGGTCGGCGACTGCAGGTCGCGCAGCACCCCGGCGTAGCGCTCGGCGAGCGCGACGACCGAGCCGTCGCCCGCGTGGGCGGAGGAGGGCGTGAGGTAGACCGCGACGAGCAGCTTCGCGCGCCGCATCGACTCGCGGTGCGGCCCGAGGGGCGCGTGCGCGACATCCGTCGACGTGCTGCGCAGCACGTCGGCCGCGGTGTCGGCGGCGGCCACGAGAGCGGGGACGAAGGGGTCCGGTTCGAGGGTCATTCGGGCTCCGGGGTGCTCAGGCGTGCTCGCAGGGTCACGACCTCGAAGGCGCGCAGATCGAGATGGACGGTGCGCTCGTCGCTGCGGGTGGCCGCCGCGACGCGTCCGGCGCCGGTCGTCTCGACGAGGTCGCAGACCGAGAGCGAGGCGATCGGGACGTCGAGGCGCAGGCTGCCGGAGGCGTGCGCGCCGCGCTGCTCGAAGACGCGGACGACGAGGTCCCCGCTGCCGTCGGCGGCGAGCTTGACCGCCGAGACGACGATGCCGTCGGAATCGCTCGTCACGAGCGGGGCCGGCGCCTCGCCGCCCACGGCCTCGCGCAGCGGCGAGCCGACGATCGATCCCCACCGCGCCGCGTCGGACGTCGTCGCCGCCGGCGCGAAGACCGAGGTGAACTCGTGTACGCCCTGATCGGCGTCGGGGTCCGGGAACATCGGGGCGCGCAGCAGCGACTGGCGCACGGTGGTCGCGGTGCCGTGCTCGTCGGTCGTGCGCGTCGCGTCGTGGCCGTACATGCCGTCGTTGACGACGGCGGCGCCCGTGCCCGGCTCGGCGACGTGCACCCACCGATGCGCGCAGACCTCGTAGCGCGCGGCATCCCACGACGTGTTCTGATGCAGGGGGCGGCGGACGTGCCCGAACTGCGTCTCGTACGCGGCGTCGGGGGCGTGGACGGCGACGGGGAACGCGAGCTTGAGCATTCGGTGGCGTTCGTGCCAGTCGACGCGCGTGCGGATGCGCACCGCACCGTCGGCGGGGTGGATGTCGATCCACTGCTCGACGCTCCCGTTCGGGAGCGGGTGGACGACGTGGACGGCGCCCGTGTCGGTCAGGCGCGCGGAACCGCCGTCGACGTCGGTGGTGGCGAGCTGGTACGAGGCGTCGAGCTCCCACGCGTCCCACTTCGCGGGGGCGTCGACGTGCAGTTGCAGCAACGCGCCGCGTCGCCCGTGCGGGATGAGCTCGCGCCCGTCCGGCCGTTCGCGCACGCTCCGCAGCGTGCCGTCGGGGCCGATCTCGACCGCGATGCGATCGGAGCGCAGCCGGAACCCGTCGGCGACCGCCTCGGCCTCGAAGCGGGCCGCCTCGGGCGCCGGCCCGCCGCCGCCGGGGGCGAGGGCTCCGACGGGCGTGGCGGCCGGGTTGAGCGCGAGTCGCCGCGATCCGGCCCCCACGAGCGTCGCGACGGCGTCGGCGATGAGCGCTTCGAGTCGCGCCGTCGTCTCGGCGTGCGAGCGTTCGGCCTCGCGGTGCACCCACGCGATCGCGCTGCCGGGCAGGATGTCGTGGAACTGCAGCAGCAGCACCTCGCGCCACAGGTCGTCGAGCTCGGCGGCGGGGTAGGCGGCGCCGCGGCGCAGCGTCGCCGCCGCGCACCAGTGCTCGGCTTCGACCAGCAGGGTCTCGTTGCGGCGGTTGCCGCGCTTGGTCCGCATCTGCGACGTGTAGATGCCGCGGTGGAACTGCAGGTACATCTCGCCCGACCACACGGGCGGCGCGGCGGGCTCGTCGGCGGCGTCGAGGAAGAACTCGCGCGGGGTGCCGAAGGCGACGGTGGGCGACCCTTCGAGGTCGGCCTGCAGCCGTGCGTCGGTCATCATCTCGCGGGTGGGACCGCCGCCGCCGTCGCCGTAGCCGAAGGGCATGAGCGAGCGCGAGCTGGCGGCGTGGTCGGCGAAGTTGCGGACGCTGCGGGCGAGCTCGGTCGGGCGCATGTCGCCGCTGTAGGTGTTGTTCGGCGGGAAGTGCGTGAAGATGCGCGAGCCGTCGGCCCCCTCCCACACGAACGAGTGGTGCGGCATCGTGTCGCCGTCGTTCCAGCACATCTTCTGGGTGAAGAACCAGCGCAGGCCGGCGCCGCGCAGCAGCTGGGGGAGCGCGGCGGGGAAGCCGAACGAGTCGGGGAGCCACCCGACGTCGCTGCGGGTGCCGAAGTGCTCCTCGAAGAAGCGGGTGCCGTACAGCAGCTGGCGCGCGAGCGATTCGCCGGAGGGCATGTTGACGTCGGATTCGACCCACATGTTGCCGACCGGGATGAACCGGCCCTCGGCGACGCGGTCGGCGACGCGGGCGAACAGCTCGGGGTCGCTCCGCCGCACCCAGTCGAAGTGCTGCGCCGACGAGCTGACGAACACGGCCTCGGGGTCGGAGTCCATGAGCTCGAGCACGTTGGCGAAGGTGCGGGTGACCTTGCGCACCGTCTCGCGGCTCGGCCACAGCCAGGCCGAGTCGATGTGGGCGTGTCCCGTCGCGACGATGCGGTGGGCGGATGCCGCGGCCGGTGCCGCGAGCAGAGGAGCGAGGATGCCGCGGGCGGTCGGAGCGTCCGCCGCGGGGGCGTCGGGGTCGATCGCGTAGAGCGCCCGCTCGAGGCCGTCGAGGATGCGCGCCCGGCGAGGGTCGCTCTCGACGAGCTCGCGGGCGAGCCCGACCAGGACGATCACTTCGCGTCGCAGGCGCTCGACGTCCTCGTCGACGAGGCGCAGCTCCATCGCGCCGAGACGGTAGCGGGGGGCGGTGCCCGCGGTCGCCCGGTCGCCGAGCGGGGTGGGGGCGAAGGCGAGGGGGCTGCGGAAGTCGTCGCCGCCCGAGAGGTCGGGGTTGGCGGCCGCCTCGACCGTGAACGACACGGTCTCTCCGGGAGCCGCTGTCACCGGGACGTGGTGGTTGCGGGGTTCGAGCCCCTTCACGATCGATCCGGCGGGGGTGCGCACGAGCCCCTCGCACTGGAACCCGGGCTTGGCCTGCGAGAAGCCGAGGTCGAGCGAGAGCTCGATGCGCCCGGTACGGCCGGCCCACGACGCGGGCACCTCGCCCTCGACCGCGAACCACGTCGTGCCCCAGGCCCGGCCCCACGCCGAGCCGGGCTCCACCGGCGCGAACACGGCGTCGCGCCGCATCCGCTCCACCGTCACCGGCTCGCCCGGCAGCGCGCCCTCGTCGGGCACCTGCCAGGCCGAGACGGCGAGCGGCCGGCGGTCGGCGACCACCGCGCGAGCGAGGTAGTCGCCGACGAACCGGTCGACGCGTTCGAGGATGAGGTCGTCCCGCGCCGGCATCAGTCCTTGAGTCCCGCGTTGATGTTCGACGAGGTGATGTACCGCTGGAACACGAGGTACAGCGCCACGAGCGGGATCATCGACAGCACCGAGGCCGACAGCAGGATCGTCCATTCGATGTTCTCGGCGCCCACGAGCGCGCGCAGGGCGATCTGGAGGGTGAACTGCTCGGGATTGCCGAGGATGATGAGCGGGAAGATGTAGTCGTTCCAGCGCCACTGGAACGACATGATCGCCAGCGTCAGGGCGATCGGCCGCGCGAGGGGCATCATGATGCGGAAGAAGATGCCGATCTCGCTCGCTCCGTCGATCCGGGCCGCCTGCATGAGCTCGTCGGGGATCGTGATGAAGAACTGGCGGAACATGAACACGCCGGTCGGGGTGATGATCGAGGGGATGATCACACCGGCCAGGGAGTTGTAGAGCCCCAGGTCGCGGATGACGATGAACATCGGGTTGAGGATGACCTCGCCCGGGAGCATCGTCATCGACAGGATGCACAGCCCCAGCACGCTCAGCCACGGGTTCTTGTACTTCGCCAGCGCGTAGCCGGTCATGGCGCACAGCGCGACGGTGAGAACCGTCGTGACGGTCGCGACGATGGCGGTGTTGAGGAAGTAGCGGGCGAAATCGATGCGATCGAGCGCGGCCGCGTAGCCGTCGAGGGTCCACTCGCGCGGGAAGAACGACAGCGGATAGCTGAACAGCTCGCTGCCGGGCTTGAAGGACGACAGCAGGAACCACAGCAGCGGGAACAGCATGAGCGTCGCGAGCACCCACAGCAGTGTCGTGGGCACGATCGACTTGCGGATGCGCCCCTGCGTGCGCCGGCGGCGCTCGTAACGCTTGGTCCGCTTCTCGTCGGGGACGGTGATGGCGTAGGTGGTCACCATGCGTTATTGCTCCTCCGGCTGATGCGCAGCTGGATCACGGCGATGATCATGAGGATCACCAGAAGGATCATGGATGCCGCGCTGGCGTAGCCGATCTCGGACCGTTTGAAGCCCGTCTCGTAGATGTATTGCACGATCAGCCGGTTCTGGGTGCCCGGACCACCGCCGTTGAGGGACTGGATGAGCGCGAACTCCTTCATGTGCCCCAGCGTCGACAGCAGGATGACGAGCACGGACGTGGGGGCGATCGAGGGGAGCGTGATGTTCCGGAACCGCTGCCAGCCGTTGGCCCCGTCGAGCTCGGCCGCCTCGTAGTACGACTTCGGCACGTTGTTGAGGGCCGCGACGAACAGCAGCATGTTGAAGGCGGCTCCGCCCCACGACGAGGCGACGATGACCACGAGCAGCGACAGATCGGCGTTCGACGACCACGGCAGGCCCTCGCCGCCGAGGGTGCGGATGATGAAGTTCACGAAGCCGAAGCTCTCGCCGAACATCCAGCGCCAGATGACGCCCGTGACGATCGGCGAGACGAGCCACGGCAGGAAGAAGATGATGCGGGCGGCGGTCTTGCCGCGCGCCCACACCGCGTTGATCGCGACCGCCATCGCGAGCGAGAGGGCGTAGCTGAGCGGCACCGCGAAGAGGGTGAAGACGAGGGTCCGCGTCAGGGCGTCGTAGAACCCGGGGTCGGTCATCAACGAGACGTAGTTGGCGAGGCCGACGAACTCGGCGTCGCCCCATCCGCGGAAGTCCGTCAGCGAGTAGGAGAGGCCGAGGACGCCCGGCCACAGGAAGAACAGCGCGAAGAGCACGGCCGTGGCGACGGTGAACAGGAACGGCGCGAGCCGGTACCGACCGAAGACGCGCTTGCGGGGGCGGAGGGGCGCGCCGGGCGCCCCCGCCGAGGGGGCGGAGGCGTCCGGCGTGATGGTTGCAGTCATGCGATGGTCTCCCCTGGGGAGGTCAGTTCATCTGTTCGGTCGAGACGGCGTCGATGTTCTGCACCGTCTGCTCGAGCGTCTGCTCGCCGCTGATGTACTTGATCGTCTCGTCCTTGAGCGGCTCGCTGTCGATCGCGAGTCCCGTGTAGCTGTTCTTCAGGCCGTCGACGGTCTGACGGGCGGCGATCTCGGGCGAAGCGGCGATCTCGCCGTTGTAGAGGTCGAACGCGTAAGCGTCCTTCTCGTACGTCACGTCGAGGTCCTCGACGGCGGGGAGGCAGCCCGACACCTCGCAGTACGCGCGGTAGTTCTCGGGCTGGTACATCCACTTCACGAAGTCCAGCGTCTCCTGCTCGACGCCCGTGCCGTCGTACGCGACGATCCACGACGCGGCGCCGTAGTTGGTCGAGCGCACCGGCTGCTGCGGCAGGGGGACCGACAGCCACTCGAAGTCCTTGATGTTGGACTGGAAGTCGGCGATCTGCCAGACGCCGGACATGTAGCCCGCGACGCGACCGCTCTTGAAGGTCGCGCTGGGGTCGTCGCCGGCGGCCCACACGGCCTTGGGCATGAAGCCGTCGTCGTTGAGCTTCTTGAAGTACTCGAGGGCCTTCGCGCCCTCCGAGTCCAGGGCCCACGTGCCGTCGCTCTGCTCGGTGACGCCCTGGCTGCCGAACTCGAACAGGAATGCGCGCAGGCGGTGCGCCGAGCTGTCCATCACGGCGCCGAACTCGGCGTCGGTCTTGTCGACGACCTCGGTGGCGCGCTGGACGTACTCGTCCCACGTCCACTGCTCGTCGAGGGTGGTCGGGTAGGCGACGCCGGCCTGGTCCCAGAGGGTCTTGTTGATGAACATCCCCACGCCCGTCAGCGTCGTCGGGAGGGCCTTGACCTTGCCGTCCTCGGGGTCCTCCACGCGCAGCGCGGGGATGATCTTCGCGCCCTCGGCGATGTCGGTGAGGTCGAGCATGCGCGCCGTCCAAGCGGGGTCGGCGTCGGGGGCCGCCGCGAGCGCGGGCAGGTCGTTGGCCTGCGATGCGGTGCGCAGTCGCGTGCGGAGGTCGTCGTTGGGGACCTCGACGACGTTGACCTTGACGCCGGTCTCCTCCTCGTACTTCTCGGCGAGCATCGCGTAGCCGCCGCCCTGTGCGGCGTCGCCGGACTGGACGAACTGGAGGACGACCTGATCGCCCTCGCCGCCTCCCGACGACGAGCAGCCGGCGAGCGTGAGCGCGCCGATCGCTGCTCCGACGAGGACGGTGGTGCGAATGGTGCGGGAACTCTTCACTGCTTCTCCTTCACACGCGCTCTGCGGTGAGCGCTCGTTCGTGTCGCGTCAGGCCGTGGTGCAATTGTCGGCATGTCATGACAATGTGGGTGAAACATACGGTAGCTCCCCGCCGCCCATCCGGCAAGCGCTTCCCGCTTCCGAGGTGGAAAAGCTGAGCGGGGGACGAATGTTACCGGTAACGTTTCCCGCGAACGTCCTTCGCCAACGCCGGAAAGGCCCTCATGAGCACCCACGGGTCCCTCGATCCCCACGCCGTCCTCACCAACGTCGATCGTCGCATCTTCGGGGGGTTCGTCGAGCACCTCGGACGCCACATCTACGACGGCATCCACGAGCCCGCGCACCCCACCGCCGGTCCCGACGGCTTCCGTCGCGACGTCGTCGACCTCGTGCGCGAGCTGGGCGTCTCGACCATCCGCTACCCCGGCGGCAACTTCGTCTCCGGCTATCGCTGGGAGGACGGGGTCGGACCGCGTGAGCAGCGCCCGCGTCGCCTCGATCTCGCCTGGCACTCCACCGAGACCAACGAGGTCGGACTCCACGAGTTCTCGGACTGGCTCGACCTGGTCGGCAGCGACCTCATGCTCGCCGTGAACCTCGGCACCCGCGGGACGCAGGAGGCCATCGACCTGCTCGAGTACGCCAACGCCGACGCAGACACCGCCTGGACCCGTCAGCGGGTCGAGCACGGCCGGGCCGAGCCGTTCGGGGTGACGATGTGGTGTCTCGGCAACGAGATGGACGGACCCTGGCAGCTCGGCCACCGCAACGCCGACGACTACGGGAAGCTCGCGTCGCGCACGGCGAAGGGCATGCGGATGCTGCAGCCCGACCTCGAGCTCGTCGTCTGCGGGTCGTCGGGGAGCGGCATGCCCACCTTCGGCTCGTGGGAGCGCACCGTGCTCGAGCACACGTTCGACGACGTCGACTTCATCTCGTGCCACTCCTACTACCAGGAGCGCGGCGGCGACGCGCAGGAGTTCCTCGCCTCGGGCGTCGACATGGCGCGTTTCATCGAGTCCGTCGTGGCCATCGCCGACTCCGTCGCGGCCACCAAGCGCAGCGACAAGCGCATCATGATCTCGTTCGACGAGTGGAACGTCTGGTACCTCTTCGACGAGAACGGCGAGCAGGACGACAAGCCCGCCGAGGCCGGGTGGCCGGTGGCCCCCCGCCTGCTCGAGGACCGGTACCACGCCCTCGACGCGGTCGTCTTCGGAGACCTCCTGATCACCCTGCTGCAGCACGCCGACCGCGTGCGCTCCGCCTCGCTGGCGCAGCTGGTCAACGTCATCGCGCCGATCATGACCGAGCCGGGCGGACCGGCCTGGCGCCAGACGACCTTCTTCCCCTTCTCGCTCACGTCCCGCCTCACCGGTGACCGCGTCGTGCGCCTGCCCCTCCAGGCCGGCACCGTGACGAGCTCGCGGTTCGGCGAGGTGCCCGCGCTCAACGCCGTCGCGACGGTCGGCGAGAGCGGGACGAGCGTGTTCGTGGTCAACCGCTCCGTCGGCGAGGCCGCGACACTGCGCCTGGACGTCTCGGCGCTGACGGCCGAGCTCGGACGCGAGCCGCGCATCGCCGAGTCGCACCTGCTCCACGACGACGACATCTACGCCGCGAACACCCTCGCCGACCCCGAGCGCGTCGGCGTGGCCCCGATCGACGGCGCCGTCGTCCGCGACGGCATCCTCGAGGTCCCGCTGCCGCCCGTCAGCTGGGCGGCCCTGCTGCTGTCGTGACATCCGTGGGTGCGGGGCCGCCGCCGAGCGGCCCCGCACCCTCACGCCGGGCTGAACAGCAGGCGCACCGACGCCGCGAAGGCCGGGACGCGGTAGCGGGGGAGGACGCCCGGGCCGCACGTGGCCGTGCCGACGCCCGACTGCGCGATGTCGATCGACAGGTGCGTCGTCGTCGGCGTCGGCAGCAGCGAGGCGTGCGTCGTCTCGGCCAGGGTGCGGCGGTCCCACGGCGAGACCGTCACGGCCACGCCGGCATCCGAGCTGCGGCCCTGCAGCACGCGCAGACGCAGCGCCCCCGCCTCGGTGCGCACGGTCGCGTCACGCACACCTCGACGGGACCCGCTCTCCTGCGGACGCACGTGCGGCGTGACCAGGTCGTCGGCCGACACCCGGTGCCACCCGAAGTGGACTCCCGACGCCGTGTCGGGGTAGCTGGGGCCGGGGCCGAGGCCCGCGAAATCGAGGCCCAGCGGTGCCCCCTCGAGCGCGAGGTCGATCCCCAGGCGCGCCCACTCGACCTCCCACGGGCCGTGCGGCTCGATGTCGAGGTGCAGCAGCAGGCCGTCCTCCACGGCGCGCCACGACCAGACGCCGTCGATCGCCGCGTCGAACGACGGCGTGCCGTCGCGGGTCCAGGCCGTGAGCGACGCCTCATCGCGCGACACGCGTCGCAGGCGCGTCTGCAGCCGGTCCATCCGAGCGGTCGCCCAGCGCTCCGCGTACGGCGGCAGGTCCGGCTCGTCCCACCCGGGCGCGCGATCGTTGTCGGTCGGTGCGCGCCAGATCCCCAGCCGAGGGGGCTCGACGACGCGGAGGCCCCCGAGCACGAGCGGCCGGGCGCGGCGGTCGAACGCCGCGTCGGCGGGTGCGACGGCGGCCTCGCGCGACGGCGCGCCGGCACGGAGGTGCTGCCCTCGGGCGACGACGTGTCCCGCGCCCGCCCACGGGGTGTCGTCGGCGAGCGCGGCCTCGACGGTGAGGACGTCGGCACCGTCGGGGGAGCATCCGTCGTCGCGGGCCTCGGGCGGAAGCCCCGCGACCACCTGTCCGTGCGGTGGTGCGGCGACCTCCAGCTCGCCCTCGGCCACCACCGCGCCGTCGCGCTCGCGACGCCACCGCACGCGCAGGTGCGAGAGGTCGAGGTGGTCGTACCGGTTCGAGACGATCACCCGCGTGCGGTCGGCCGCGACCTCGAAGACGACGGGGGCGATGATCGCGGCGTAGTCGACGAGGCCCGGGCGGATCTCGCGGTCGGCGCTGACGAGGCCGTCGATGACGAAGTTGTGGTCGTGCACCGACTCGCCGAAATCGCCACCGTAGCGGATCAGTCGCCGGCCGTCGGCGTCGCGGACCGCGATGCCGTGCTCGACCCACTCCCAGATGAAGGCCCCCGCGATGCGGGGGGTACCGCTCGACGAGCTCCCAGTACTCCTTCACCCCGCCGGGGCTGTTGCCCATCGCGTGGCCGAACTCGCACAGGATGAACGGCAGGCCCCGCCGCCGTGCCTCGTCGGCCGTCGCCTCGAACGCGACCGGGCGCAGCGACTCCTCGCCGATGGCGCGGACCTCCTCGTGCGACGGATACATCCGCGAGTACACGTCGACGTCGCGGCTGGACCAGTCGCCCTCGTAGTGGATGAGGCGCGACGGGTCGTGCCGGCGTACCCAGTCGGCCATCGCGGTGATGTTCGATCCGGCGCCGGACTCGTTGCCGAGAGACCAGAGGATGACGCTGGCATGATTGCGGTCGCGTGCGACGGTGCGACGGATGCGGTCCAGGAACGCCTCGCGCCACGCGGGGTCTCCGCTGGGGTTGCCCCGCCACTCGACGTACTCGTACTCATGGGTCTCGAGATCGCACTCATCGATCAGGTAGAGCCCGTACTCGTCGGCCAGGTCGAGGAAGTCGGGATGCGGCGGGTAGTGCGACGTGCGCACGGCGTTGATGTTGTGCCGCTTCATCAGCTCGATGTCGCGTCGGGCGAGGGCCTCGGAGTGCACCCGGCCGTGCTCGGGGTCGTGCTCGTGCCGGTTGACGCCCCGGAGCACGACCGGCCGGCCGTTGACGGTGAGGACGCCGTCCTGCGAGGCGACGCGCCGGAAGCCGACGCGGAGCGTGACGGTCTCGGCATCCGTCGACAGCGTCGCGTCGTACAGGCGGGGCGTCTCGGCCGACCACGGCGACACGGGGCCCACCGCGATCCGCGCGGGAGAGCGGGCGGTGTCGACGACGCCCGGTCCGCTTCCGGGCACGACGACGTCGACCCCCAGCTCGTCGATGCGCACGCGCACGTCGCCCGCCGCGGCGACGCGCACGGCGAGCTCGCCGTGGCCGGAGGTGGGATCGACGTCGGCCACGACGAACGCGTCGTCGATGCCGCCGGCCGGGCGGGAGAGCAGGGCGACACTGCGGAAGATGCCCGGCAGCCACCACATGTCCTGGTTCTCGAGGTAGGTCGCGTCGGAGAACTTCGCCACTCGGACGCCGAGGACGTTGCCGGCGGGGCGGACGACCCCGGTGACGTCGAACTCGTGCGTCAGGCGGCTGCCCCGGGTGGAGCCCAGACGTGTGCCGTTGAGGAAGACGTCGGACGCCGACTCGACGCCGTCGAAGCGCAGCACGATGCGCGAGCCGGGGGCAGCGTGGGCGGAGGCGAGCGCTCCGGACAGGTCGAAGCGGCGCCGGTACTCGCCGATCGGGTTGTCGTCCGGCGGATGCGGCGGGTCGATCGGGAACGGGAACTGGACGTTGGAGTAGGCGGGCAGGCCGAACCCGTTGAGGTTCCAGTGGCCGGGGACGGCGAGCGGCGACCACCCTCCGGCGTCTTCGCCGCCGCCGAGCCCGGCACCGTCGAGACCGGCGCCGTCGAGACCGTCGTCGTCGGGCAGGTCGAGGATCGACGCGCTGAGCCGGAAGTCCCACGTGCCGTCCAGGCACTGCGCGGGTGCGTCGGAGCGCAGACGCGTGCGCGGCGGCAGGGCGCCGTCGCCCGGGCCGATGCGCGCGATGTCGAAGACCGGGCCGGTCACGCGAGGACCGTCCGGGCCGTGTCGGCGGAGGTCAGCCGCGAGGCGGCCGCCTCGTCGAGGACCAGGGTGACGTCGGGGTGCCGCTGGAGGAACGACGCCGGCACGTCCGCGCCGACGGGTCCCGCCACGGCCCGCGCCACGGCGTCGGCCTTGTGCGCGCCCGTCGCGACGAGGACGATGCGCCGGGCCTCGAGGATCGTGCCGACGCCCTGCGTGAGCGCCCGTGTCGGCACGGGGCGGGCGGGGTCGGGGAAGAAGCGGGAGTTGTCGGCGATCGTCTGCGGGGCGAGGTCGACGACCCGCGTGCGCGACCGATCGGACGAGCCCGGCTCGTTGAAGCCGATGTGCCCGTTCGTGCCGATGCCGAGGATCTGCAGGTCGACGCCGCCCGCCGCCGCGATCGACCGCTCGTACACCCGGGCGGCGGCCTCGACGTCGGCGGCGGACCCGGCGGGGACGTGCACGCGGGCCGGGTCGAGGCCGAGGGGCGCGGTGACCTCGCGCGCGATGACCGTGTGGTAGCTCTCGGGGTGGTCGGGGTCGAGGCCGACGTACTCGTCGAGCGCGAACGCCGTGGCCGACGAGAGGTCGAGACCGGCTCGCACGAGGATCGCCAGCGACCGGTAGAGCGGCTGCGGCGACGAGCCGGTCGCGACGCCGAGCACGAGACCCGGCCGGTGGTCCGCCGCGGTGGCCACGAGATCGGCGGCGGCGGCGCCGGTGGCGACGGGGTCGGGGGAGACGGAGATCCTCACGGGGTTCCTTTCGAGACGGGTCGGGTCGGTGCAGAAGAGGGAGTCGCCGAGTCCGCGAGGCGGCGCGCGAGCTCGAGCGCGCCCCACGCGGGGGCGGTGTCGAGCACGCTGACGCTCAGCGAGCCGTCGCGTTCGGCCAGCGCCGTGCGCAGTCCCGTCGCGAGGGCGGGCTGGGCGGTCATCACGCCGCCCGCGGCGATGACGTCGCTGCCGCGTGCGCCGCGCTCGCGGACGGCGACGACGAGGTCGGCCAGGTGCGCGGCCGCTCGCTCGACGACCGTGCGGGCGAGCGGCGATCCCGCGGCGACCGCCTCGAAGAGGCGCGGCGCGAGCGAGCCCCAGCTCTCCTCGCTCGCACCGGCCTGGAAGCGCAGGGCGAGCTCGACGTGGTCGCTCGCCCCGACGGCATCGAGGAGCGTGCGCGCGAGGGGGTCGGCGAGGGCGGCGGGTCCGCCGCGGTCGACCGCGCGGAGGACGGCCAGCACCGCGCCGCGCGCGAGCCCGGGGGCGCTGGCGTCGTCGGCGATCAGCCAGCCGTGGCCGTCGGCGGCGATGGGCTCGCCCGAGGCGCCGACGCCCACGACGATCGAACCGGTCCCGGCGATGACGCAGATCGCGCTGTCGCGGCCCATCGCCGGCGCCAGGAGCACGGCGTCGTTCACGACCTCGACGGACCCGGCGAGGCGCTCGCCGAGCAGCGCGGTCGCGCGGACGCGCTGCTCGGCGTTGTCGACCCCGTGCGCCCCGACGACCGTGGCGCGGGGCGGGGCGCCGACGGCACGGGTCACCGCCGCGCTCAGGCGGTCGAAGTTGGCGACGTCGTCGAAGAGCGAGCCGTGCCGCCAGGTCGGGCTCGGGATGACGACGTCGATGCTCGTCGCGCCGTTCGAGGCGACGATATGGGTCTTCGTGCCGCCGACGTCGACACCGACGACGGGGCCGGCGGTGTGCGCCGCCTCGGGATTCGGGTCAGGCAAGGTAGAGGGCTCCTTTCACGCGGTCGATCGCGAGATGACCGACGCCGATGACGGCGGCCTGCTCGCCGAGCTCGCCCGGGAGGATGCGCGGCGGCGCGGGGATGCGGCCGGTGAGACGGCGCTCGATCTCGCGCACGAGCACATCGGCGCGCGCGGGCAGTCGTCCGGCGAGGATGACCTCGGCGCAGTCGAGCACGACGGCGAGGGCGGCCACCGACATCGCGAGGTAGTCGAGCAGCTCGGTCGCGCCGTCGTCGGCGGATGCCGCACCCGCGGCGTACTGGTCGAGGATGCCGATCGCCGACTCGCGGCGGGCAGCGGGCGCGTGCGCCGCCCCGAGCGAGAGGATGCGGCTCTCGAGGTCGCCGGCCGCGGCGGGGGCGCGCGTGAAACCGGAGCGGTCGGCGATCAGGTGGCCGATCTCGCCGGCGGCCGACCGGTTGCCGCGGAGCAGCCGGCCGTCGGCGACGATGCCGGCGCCGAGTCCGACGCCGAGCAGGAACGCGGCCATGTTCTCGCTGCCGCGTCCGGCGCCGTGCGACCACTCGCCCACGGCCACCGCGTTGGCATCGTTCTCGACCACGGCGGGCAGGCCCGTCCGCTCGGCGATCAGGTCGCGCAGCGGTACGTCGACCCAGCCGAGCTCGACGGAGTCGCCGACGCGGCCCGTCGGGGCGACGACTCCGGGGACGGCGACGCCGACCCCGTGCGCGGGGGTCCCGCGCGAGAGGGCCGCGTCGACGAGCGCGTCGATGAGCGCGAGGGTGCCGGCCAGACGCGAGTCGGGGTCGAGGACGCCGTCCTCGCGCCGCAGCGAGCGGTCCTCGGTGTGGCGGATGTCGCCGTTGAGGTCGACGAGCGCCCCGCGGACGGTGTCGTCGGTGACGTCGACCGCGACGACGCTCCGCGTCTCGCCGGCGAACCGGTAGCGGTGGCTCGGCCGGCCGATCGCGCCGCCGAGGTCGCGCTCGACGGCGATCGCCCCGTCTTCGAGCAGTCGCGTGCACAGTCGGTGCACGGTCGCGGTGGCGAGGCCGGTCGCCTCGACGAGCTCGACGCGGTTGAGCGGCCCCCGCGTCTGCAGCGCGTCGAGGATCGCGGTCTGGTTGATGAGCGTCACGGTGCGCGTGGTGGCCGTCGCCCGGTTCGGGGGTGACTCCTCGTGCGACATGGCGTTCCTCGTTCCGTTCGTCGGCGACCATTGCAGAATATATCTCGCAGTGATAAAAAAGGCTACGACGTCCTTCCGATCCCGCCCCCGCCTCCAGGAGCCGCCGTGCGCCGCGCCCGATCGACCTCTTCCGCCGCCTTCGTCCGGCCGGCCACCGGCGGATCGCGGAGCGCCCGGTGAACCCCGGCATCCGCGCGCGCATGGGGCGTCGGGGTCTCGGCACGGGCCCGCTCGGCAACCTCTTCACCGCGATCGACGACCGCTGTGCGCGAGACATCGTCGACGCCGCCTGGGACCGCGGCGTGCGGTACTTCGACACCGCGCCGCACTACGGACTAGGGCTGTCGGAGCGCCGTCTCGGCGACGCGCTGCGCGAGCGTCCGCGCGATGACTACGTCGTGTCGACCAAGGTGGGGCGGCTGCTCGTGCCCAACCCGGGGGGAGCGGCGCAGCGCGACACCGAGGGTTTCGACGTGCCCGCCGACGTCGTGCGGCGCCAGGACTTCTCCGCCGCGGGCGTCCGCGAGTCGTGGCAGCGTTCGCTCGACCGGCTGCGCCTGGACGCGGTCGACGTCCTCTACCTCCACGACCCCGACGACCACCTCGACACGGCGATCGGTGAGGGGCTGCCCGCGCTGGCCGAGATGCGCGACGCCGGCCTCGTCTCGGCGGTCGGGGTGGGGACCAACAGTGCCGATACGGCGACGGCGATCGTCGAGACCGGACTCGCGGACGTCGTCATGATCGCGGGCCGGTACACGCTGCTCGACCGTTCGGCGTCGGAGCGCCTGCTGCCGGCGGCACTCGCGGGAGGAGTCGCGGTCGTCGCGGCCGGCGTCTACAACTCCGGCATCCTCGCCACCGCGGACCCCGAACCCGGCGGTCGTTACGACTACGCGCCCGCGTCGCCGGCGATCGTCGAGCGCGCGCGCAGCCTGGCACGGGTGTGCGCCGCCCACGGTGTCGACCTGCCCCGGGCCGCGCGCGCGTTCGCGCTGCGGCATCCCGCCGTCGTCGCGGTGGCGCTCGGAATCGGCGACCCCTCCCACGTCGCCGACGCCCTCGGCGACGACGATCCGATCCCCGATGCGCTGTGGGCCGAGCTCGACCGGTTGCACGCCGCGCCCGACGTCGAGCGACGCGCCGCACCGGGTGGAGTACCGGCATGAGCGAACACGTCCTCCGC
Organism: Microbacterium arborescens; assembly: GCA_036946435.1. Lineage (GTDB taxonomy): Bacteria > Actinomycetota > Actinomycetes > Actinomycetales > Microbacteriaceae > Microbacterium > Microbacterium arborescens_A. The sequence goes on from JAQIJE010000037.1 coordinate 93,644, forward strand.
TACGCCACGCCCGCGGCGACGTGGACCGACGCGTTGCCGATCGGCAACGGGGCTCTCGGCGCGATGTGCTTCGGCGACGCGGACGAGGCCGTCTTCGAGCTCAACGAGGAGACGGCGTGGTCGGGCGGCGTGTTCAGCGAGGGCGTCGCGCCGGTCGTCTCCGCCGAGGAAGCCGCCGCGGCCCTGTCCGAGGCCCGCGCCGCGGCACGGCGGGGTCGCTTCGACCTCGCCGACGCGGCCGTGCGTCGCCTTCAGCACCGCCACACCCAGGCGTTCCTCCCGGTCGGCACCCTCCGCGTGGCCGTCCGTCCGGCGGATGGCCGGGGGCACCACGCGGGGGAGTACTCCCGGAGCCTCGATCTGCGGACGGCGACCCACACCGTCCGCAGCGGTCCGCCCGATACGCCGACCGTGCACGAGACCTGGGTGAGCGCCCCGCACCGCGTGCTGGTGCACGAGATCACCGCATCCGTCGATGTCGACGTCGACGTCGACATCGCCGTCGCGACGGGTCTGCAGGTGATCGAGCCCGAGGGTCCCGGTGCCTTCTCCGGGCGGGCGTTCCGGCTTCCCGCCGACGTCGCCCCGCCGCACGACAATGTGGCCGAGCCCGTGCGTTTCGACGACGACGCCCCGGTGGTCGAGGGGGCGATCTCGGTCGGCGTCGTCACCGACGGCGAGCGCGACGGCCTCCGCGTGCACGGCGCGCGTCGCATCGTCGTCGTGGTCGCCATCGAGACGACCTTCGATCGGATGGGCACGGCCCCCGCGGGGAGTGCAGCGGACGCACGCCGACGCGCCGACGCCCGCGTCGAGCGCGCCCTCGCCGACGGCATCGACGTCGTCCGTCGCGAGCAGCGTGCCGACCACACGCGGCTCTACGACCGGGTCGAGCTCGTCCTCGACGCCCCCGCTTCGCCGCTCGCGACCGACCTGCGTCTGCGCGCCCTCGCCGACGGCGACGAGGCCGATCCCGCCCGCGACGCCGGACTCCTCGCGCTGCTGTTCCACTACGGGCGGTACCTGCTCATCAGCTCGTCGCGCCCCGGCGGCCTCCCGGCGACGCTGCAGGGCATCTGGAACGCCGACCCGCGGCCGGAGTGGAGCTCGAACTACACGACGAACATCAACGTCCAGATGAACTACTGGGCCGCGCACACGACGGCGCTCAGCGAGACCGAGCAGCCGCTCGTCGACCTGATCGACGCGCTGTCCGAGCGCGGCGAGGCGACCGCACGCCGGCTCTACGGCGCGCGGGGCTGGGTCGCGCATCACAACACCGACGCCTGGGCGTACACGCAGCCCGTCGGCGGCGGTGAGCACGACCCGCAGTGGGCGTTCTGGCCGCTCGCCCCGCTGTGGCTGTGCCTGCACCTCGTCGACCGCCAACGCTTCGGCGTCGACGACGCCGAAGAGCGGGCGCGTTCCCTCCGCATCATCCGCTCGGCCGCGCTGTTCGCCCTCGACTGGGTCGACGAGCAACCCGACGGCACGTTCTCGACGCTCCTGTCGACCTCTCCCGAGAACGACTACGTCACCACCGGCGGCGTCCGGGCGGCCGTCACGACCGGTGCGACGCTCGACCTCGTGCTGCTGCGCGCACACCTGCGGGCCTTCATCGATCTCGCGGACGACGTCGGCGCGCGCGACGACGACGTGGTGCGTGCCCAGCGCGTGCTCGACGCCCTCGCGCCCGTCCGCATCACGGGCGAGGGGAGTATCGCGGAATGGGGCGGCGAGCCCGACGCCGTCGACCCGCACCACCGGCACGTGTCGCCCCTCGCGTTCGTCTACCCCGGAGTGGGCGAGCCGGATGCCGCGATGCGGGCGGCCGCGTCGCGGTTCCTCGACCTGCGGGGTGACGACGCGACCGGTTGGTCGCTCGCGTGGAAGCTCGCGCTGCGGGCGCGCCTGCGCGAGCCCGACCGGGTCGACGCGCTCCTGCGCCTGGTCTTCCGGGACCTGTCGCTGGCTCGTCACGCCGAGGCGGGCGGGCTGTACTCGTCTCTGCTCGCGGCGCATCCGCCGTTCCAGATCGACGGCAACCTCGGGTACACCGCGGCCGTCGCGGAGTTCCTGCTGCACTCGCACGCCGGAGCGCTGCGCCTGCTGCCCGCCCTCCCGGCGTCGTTCGGCGGCGGGAGCGTGCGCGGACTGCGCGCGAGACCGGGCATCGAGGTGGACCTCGCGTGGCGCGTCGACGAGGGGCGGCCCCGGCTCGTGTCGGCGAGGATGCGGGCCCGGACCGCGGCGGCCGTGGGGGAGCGGACGGTGTCGTACCCGGACGGGCTGGAGCGCGTCGACCTGCGCCTCGAGCGGTGGACCGACCTCGCCATCGCCGGGTCCTGACCCGGCCGTTCCCCCACGCGCGTCCCGCGTCGCTCAGTCTTCGTCCCGGGCGCGGAACCGTTTGCGGAAAGCGCATTCCCATGTCACACTGATCGCGTTGGAAAGCGCTTGCCCGCCGAAGCGGGCACGCGCCCGGACAGAACAGGACCCACCGTGTCAGAGACGACCATCGCGGCCTCCGCGCCCAGCGCCGCCGCATCCTCCTCCGCCCCCCGCGTGCGCGAGATCGGCATCATCATGAACGGCGTCTCGGGCCGCATGGGCTACCGCCAGCACCTCGTACGCTCGATCCTCGCGATCCGCGAGCAGGGCGGCATCGAGCTGCCCGACGGCACGAAGGTCACCGTCAAGCCCCTGCTCGTCGGACGCAGCGAGGCCAAGCTCGCCGAGCTCGCCGCCAAGCACGGCATCGAGGACTACACGACCGACCTCGACGCCGCGCTCGCCGATCCCCGCTGGGAGATCTACGCCGACTTCCTCGTCACCAAGGCGCGCGCCACGGCGCTGCGCAAGGCGATCGCTGCCGGCAAGACCATCTACACCGAAAAGCCCACCGCCGAATCGGTCGACGAGGCGCTCGAGCTCGCCAAGCTCGCCGCCGAGGCCGGGGTCAAGACCGGCGTCGTCCACGACAAGCTGTACCTCCCCGGTCTGCAGAAGCTCAAGCGCCTCATCGACTCGGGGTTCTTCGGCCGCATCCTCTCGGTGCGCGGCGAGTTCGGCTACTGGGTGTTCGAGGGCGACTGGCAGCCCGCGCAGCGTCCCAGCTGGAACTACCGCGCCGAGGACGGCGGCGGCATCATCGTCGACATGTTCCCGCACTGGAACTACGTGCTCGAGAACCTGTTCGGCCAGGTCGAGACGGTCTACGCCCAGGCGGCCGTGCACATCGCCGACCGCTGGGACGAGAACGGCGAGCACTACACCGCGACCGCCGAGGACGCCGCCTACGGCGTCTTCGAGATCACCGGCGACGACGGCGAGCCCATCGTCGCGCAGATCAACTCCTCGTGGACGGTGCGCGTGAACCGCGACGAGCTCGTCGAGTTCCACGTCGACGGCACGCACGGCTCGGCCGTCGTGGGGCTCTTCGGAGCCAAGATCCAGCCCCGCAACGCCACGCCGAAGCCGGTCTGGAACCCCGACCTTGAGGACGGCCACGACTACGACGCCGACTGGCAGAGCGTCCCCACCAACGACGTGTTCCTCAACGGGTTCCGTCAGCAGTGGGAGGAGTTCCTCACGTCGTACGTCACCGAGACCCCCTACGAGTTCGACCTGCTCGCCGGCGCCCGGGGCGTCCAGCTCGCTGAGGCGGGCCTGCAGTCGAGCCGCGAGGGCCGCAAGGTCGCCCTGCCCACCCTGAGCATCTGAGCGCCGCACGATGACCGATCTCACCCTCCTCGGCGCCGACGGCGCCGTCACCTCCGCAGCGCTGAACGATGCGCCCGCCTTCGTCCGGCCGACCGCGCCGCTGCGCAGCCGCGTCGCGTACGCCGCGGCGCACGTCGTCCCCGTCACCTCGGCCGACAACACCCCGGGCCAGCCCGCGCAGATCGACTGGGACGCGACCCTCGGCTTCCGCCGCTCGGTGTACTCGTGGGGTCTCGGCGTCGCCGACGCCATGGACACCGCGCAGCGGAACATGGGGCTCGACGCGGCCGCGACGCGGGAGCTCATCGCGCGGTCGGCGCAGGTGGCCCGCGAAGAGGGCGGCTCGGTCGTCGTCGGCGTCAACACCGATCACGTCGAGGACGAGCTCATCTCCCTCGACGCGGTGATCGACGCCTACAAGAGCCAGCTCGCGTTCACCGAGGAGCAGGGCGCCGGCCCCGTCCTCATGGCCTCCCGTCACCTCGCACGGGCTGCGCGCTCGTCCGAGGACTACCGCCGCGTGTACCGCGAGGTGCTGTCCGCGGCATCCGGCCCCGTCGTCCTGCACTGGCTCGGCACGGCCTTCGACCCCGTGCTCGCGGGTTACTTCGCGCCGTCCGAGGCCGGCGCGGACGCCCCGGCCGACTGGCGGGCGGCCGCCGACGTCCTCGTCGAGATCATCGGCGAGAACGTCGACAAGGTCGCGGGCGTGAAGATGAGCCTGCTCGACGCGGCCTCCGAGGTCTCGGTGCGCGAGCGCCTGCCCGAGGGCGTGCGCATGTTCACCGGCGACGACTTCAACTACGTCGGCCTCATCGGCGGCGCCGACGTGCCCGAGGCGCACCAGCCCGAGCGCGACGCGTCGTCGTCGCGGCAGCACTCCGACGCGCTGCTCGGCGCCTTCGCCGCGATCACGCCCGTCGCCTCGGCGGCCATCCAGGCGCTCGACGAGGGCGACGCGGAGCGCTACCTCGCGATCCTCGGCCCCACCGAGGAGCTCAGCCGCCAGGTGTTCGCGGCGCCGACCTTCTACTACAAGACCGGGGTGGCGTTCCTGTCGTGGCTCAACGGACACCAGAGCGCGTTCCAGATGGTCGGAGGGCTCCACGCCGCCCGCAGCCTGCCGCACCTCTCGCGCATCGTCGAGCTCGCCAACGCCTCCGGTGCGCTGGAGGATCCCGGCCTCGCGGCCTCGCGCTGGCACCGCATGCTCCGCCTCAACGGGGTGGGCGCATGAGCGTCGACCCGCGCCTGTCGATCAACCAGGCCACGATCAAGCACGCCGACCTCGCGACCGCGCTGAAGGTCACCGCGGACGCCGGGATCGAGGCCATCGGACTGTGGCGCGAGCCCGTGCAGGAGGTCGGTCTCGCCACGGCGGCCGCCATGCTGACGGACTCGGGCCTGCGGTTCACCACGCACTGCCGGGCGGGCTTCTTCACGATGCCGGAGGGTCCCGCCCGGCGCTCCTCGATCGACGACAACCGCGTCGCGATCGACGAGGCCGCCGCTCTCGCCGCCGCCGGTGCTCCCGGATCGACCGCGATCCTCGTGCTCGTCGCCGGCGGTCTGCCCGAGGGCTCGCGAGACCTCGCGGGAGCGCGCGAGCGGGTGCGCGACGCGATCGGCGAGCTCGCACCGTACGCCCAGGCGGCCGGGGTGACGCTGGCGCTCGAGCCGCTGCATCCGATGTTCGCGTCGGACCGCTGCGTCGTGTCGACCCTGGGACAGGCGCTCGACATCGCCGCGGACTTCGATCCCGCCGTCGTCGGCGCCACGGTCGACACGTTCCACATCTTCTGGGACCCCGACGCGCTTCCCGCGATCGAGCGAGCCGGACGCGAGGGCCGCATCGCCACCTACCAGGTCTGCGACTGGAAGACCCCGCTGCCCGCCGACGTGCTGCTCAGTCGGCACTACCCGGGCGACGGCGTGATCGACTTCGCCTCGCTGACGCGCGCCGTCGTCGCCACCGGCTACGACCGCGACATCGAGGTCGAGATCTTCAACGCCGACATCTGGGCCGCGGATGCCGCAGACGTAGTGCGTCGCACGGCCCAGGCGTTCGGCGAGGCGGTCGCACCGCACCTCCCGGCTGCGCGCGCCGCCACCGCATAGACTCGGCTCGTGGGACAGACGGGGATGTCGCCGCGTGGTTCGGCCACGCTGCACGATGTGGCGCGAGAGGCCGGCGTATCGCTCGCGACGGCCTCCCGGGCGCTGAACGGGTCGAGCCGCAAGGTCGCGGACGCCTACCGCGAACGCGTCGAACAAGCGGCCGCGCGGCTCGGGTACACCGCCAACCTCTCGGCCCAGGCCACCGCACGGGGGACCTCCGCCATCATCGCGCTGCTCGTCGCCGACATCGCCGACCCGTACTTCGGCCAGCTCGCGGCCGGCGTCGCGCGGGGAGCCGACGAGGCGGGCCTCGTCGTGACCGTCGCGATCACCGAACGCGACCCTGCACGGGAGCTGCGACTCGTTCGCGCGCTGCGCGGACAGCGCCCGCGCGGCATCATCCTCGCCGCGTCGCGCACGTCGCGCGAGCTGTCGGCCGAGATGTCGGCCGAGCTCGACCTGATCTCCGCCGGCGGCGGCACGGTCGTCGCCCTCGGACCGGGCGCGCCGGGCATGCGCAGCGTCGAGATCGACAACCGCGGCGGTGCCCGCGAGCTCGGTGCCGCGCTCGCCGCCCGCGGGTACCGTTCGGCGATCGTGCTGGCCGCGGCGTCCGGCGTCGTCACCAGCGACGACCGTCTCGCCGGCTTCGCCGAGGGGTTCACCGCCGCCGGCGGGTCCGAGCCGCGCGTGTACCGCGGCGGCTTCAGCCGCGAGTCTGGAGCGGAGTCGATGGCGGCCGCGCTTGCCGACGGCGTCGAGCCGGACACGGTCGTCTTCGGCATCAGCGACGTCGTCGCGATCGGGGCGCTGACCGCGGTGCGCGCGGCCGGACGCGAGCCCGGCGCCGACATCGCGCTCGCAGGGTTCGACGACATCCCCACGGGACGCGACGTCACACCGACGCTGACGACGGTGCGTGTGCCGCTCCACGACGTGGGCTACCGCGCCCTGCGCGCCGCGGTCGACGGCGCGGGCGACCTCGACACCGCGTCGTTGCCGCTCGAGGTCCTCGTGCGCGACAGCACGCCGGCGCGCGCGTGAGCGACATCCACCCGCGTGCGGCGGGAGCCTCGCCGGGCGCGCGCGTCGTCGTCGCGGTCGACAGCTTCAAGGGGGTCGATCTCGGCCGCCGACGCGGCCCGTGCGATCGCCCGCGGGTGGGCGTCGGTCGATCCCGGCGCGATCGTCGAGCTGCGTCCCATGGCCGACGGCGGCGAGGGCACGCTCGACGCGTTCGATACGGCCGTCGCGGACGCGCGCCGCCGGAGCGTGACCGTGACCGGGCCCGAGGGCACGCCGGTCGAGGCATCCTGGCTGATGCTGCCGGGAGACCCGGATGCCGCGTCGGCTCGACGGCCTCGGCGAGCGGGGTCGGCGTGGTCGGCGTGGTCGGCGTGGTCGAGCTCGCGTCGACGTCGGGCATCGAGCTGCTGGGGGAGCGGCGCCGCGGCCTGGACGCCGACACGACCGGGTTCGGTGAGGCGATCGCCGCGGCCCTCGACGCGGGCGTCGACCGGCTCGTGCTCGGCATCGGCTCGAGCTCGTCGACCGATGGGGGCGTCGGGATGCTCAGAGCGCTCGGCGCGCGGTTCACCGATGCCGACGGGCGCGATGTCGTCCCGGGCGCGCGCGGTCTCGCCGACATCGCGCACGTCGACCTCTCCGGCCTGCGGCCGATGCCGGCCGGTGGCGTCGACGTTCTGAGCGACGTGTCGAACCCGCTGCTGGGTGCGACCGGCGCGGCGGCGGTGTTCGGTCCGCAGAAGGGCCTCGACGAGGCGCAGGTCGCCGCGGCCGATGCGGCGCTGAGCCGGCTCGCCGACCTCGTGCCGGAGGGCGACGCGCATGCCGCAACGCCGGGAGCCGGCGCCGCGGGCGGAACCGGCTTCGGGCTGCTCGTGTGGGGGCGCGCCTCGCCCGGGTGCACGCGAGGTGGCCTCGCTCATCGGCCTCGACGACGCGATCACCGGCGCTGATCTCGTCGTCACCGGCGAGGGATCGTTCGACGGTCAGTCCGCGGCGGGCAAGGTCCCGGCGTACGTCGCCGGTCTCGCAGCGGCGGGAGGCGTCGCGGTGGCCCTCGTCGCCGGACGCATCGCCGCCGACGCCGACACCGCCGCGTTCGCGGCATCCGTCTCGCTCACCGATCTCGCCGGAGCAGCCCCGAGTCCTCGCTCGCCGATCCCGCCGCTGGCTGCACGCCGCGGGCGCATTGCTCGCCCGCCGCTGACCGCGCGGTCGCCCCTCGCTTCGCTCGCCCCTCGCGCCGCCGACCCCACCCCACATTGCCGAGCCCACCCCATGTGTGCCGTGACTCACGGGTGGGCTCGACGACTACGGGTGGGTTCGGCAACGTGGGGGGGCTCGCGCATGACCGGAGGGTGCGGGTGCGCGCTCGCGCCGGGCCACGAGCCTGCACTGTGGCTCTTCGTGACCCCGCCCCGCGTCGCCGACCCCACCCTTTGTTGCCGAGCCCACCCCTTGTTACCGTGCCCACCCCATGTGAGCCGTGACTTACGGGTGGGCTCGGTGACAACGGGTGGGTTCGCGCATGAC
>JAQIJE010000038.1:0-87239 GCA_036946435.1 Microbacterium arborescens
CCCCCGAGGATCCCGACGGTCGATTCTCGAGATTCACCTTCCCCGAGCACGTGGAACGGGATGTCGCCGCGCGGCTCGTCGCTCAGCCCCCGCGAGCGGACGAACCGCTGCCCATCGCGGGAGGCGGCTGACGACGATGATCGCGCGCGGATGCTCGGCACGTCCGTTTGCGCAAGAAGTCGACACGCGCGCGGCGTTCGCGTCAGGATGACTCCATGCCGAGCGCACCCCCGACATCACGCGGTGGCGTCCGCGGCCCGTATGCGAAGAGCGCGCGCCGACGCGAGCGGATCCTCGACGCGGCGTTCGACGTGTTCTCCAGCTCGGGTTACCGCAGCGGCTCGTTGCGCGAGATCGCGGAGATCGTCGAGATGAGCGAGGCGGGGCTGCTGCACCACTTCCGCAACAAGGCCGACCTGTTGATGGCGGTGCTGGAGCATCGAGACGGAATCGCGCGGACCCGGTTCGAGTTCGACGCCCACTCCGGACGACACGTGCTCGAGGACCTCGTCGCCCTCGCGGACTACAACTCGACCATTCCCGGGGTCATCGCACTGTTCTGCACCCTCGCCGCCGAGTCGACGAGCCCCGACCACCCGGCCCACGAGTACTTCCGCGACCGTTACGTCAACAGCAGGCAGATCGTCTCGGACGCTCTCGTCGCGATCCAGGAGGAGGGCGGCCTGCACCCGGAGGTCGACATCCGCAGCGCCGCCGCGCGTGCGATCGCCGTGTGGGACGGGCTGCAGATCCAGTGGCTGCTCGACGCGTCGAGCGTCGACATGGCCGACGAGCTGCGCGCATGCTTCGACGAACTGCTCCTCGAAGACCTCTCGCCCCCGCGGCGAGCCGGCACCCCCGCGGCGTGACGTCCGCCCGGGCTCGCACTACCCGGCCGGCGGTTCCTGCGGGGCCCTGACCTACATGAAGAAGAGCTCACGGGACAGCCCTCGCGCCTCGGATCGCAGAGAATGTAGGTTCGAGAGCTGACGCGGAGAGAGGTGCGTGGTGGCGGAGTCTCAGCGGACCGCGGAGGAGATGTGGGAGTGCCTCGAGGCGCTCGACGCCGCGAACGTGGCGGCGCGTCTGCGCTATCGCACCGAGACGGGACTCGGCCCGAACGACCTCGCGGCCCTGGAGTTCTTGAGCAACGCCCACGCTCGAGGGCGGCAGGTGTCGCCGGTCGACGTGACGCGCAGCCTCGCCACTTCGTCGGCGAGCACGACGGCGATCCTGGACCGGCTCGAGAAGCGCGGACACATCACCCGCGTGCCGCACCCCACGGATCGTCGTCGTGTGTTCGTCGAGCCGAGCGACGAGGCCGCGCGGAACATCCTCTCCGCACGGCAGGCGGCCCGCGAGCGCCTCGCGCGACCTCTGGCGAGCGTCGACGACGCGCAGGCGGCGATCATCGTCGCGTTCCTCGATCGCGTGCGCGAGGCGGTCGAGGCGTCGGAGCCCGAGCTCGCCCCGAGCGCGACGACCTAGACCCGAGGGCCGGCGAGGGCGTCGAGCCAGCGGCCGGCGTTCCCGGCGACGAAGGCATGGACGGCAGCCCAGTGCGCGCCGTGTCCCGAGGTGAACATCGACGCCCAGGGCTCGCGCCCGACCCGGTGCGCGTCCGACAGAAGAGCGTGCATCGCCGCGGTGCGCTCGGACATCGCCTGCGGCAGCGCCGCGCGCAGGTCCGCGTCGGCGTCGTAACCGTCGACGAACGCACGCAGGCGGCGGGCGGCGACGGCGGGCGCCTCGTCGGCGTCGTTCAGCGCGAACGCCTGAGCCGCGTAGGCGAAGTCCCACAGGCGGGTGCTGGGCGCTGCGGCATCCCAGTCGATGAACACCCAGCGCTCCCCGACGACGAGGTTCCACGGCGCGAGGTCGTTGTGGCAGACGAGCTCGGAGCCGGGCGCGGGGATCGCCGTCTGCCAGATCGCGTCGGACGGCGCGACGTATCCGGCCGCGGCATCGTGGATGGACCGGACCATCGCGCCGACCCGGGCGAGCTCGGCAGAGGTGAGCGGGGCCGCATTGCATCGCGAGCGGGCCGGGCACGAACTCCTGCACCTGGCGTCCGCTCTCATCCCGGCCGAGCGGGGCGGGCGCGTCGACGCCGCTCTCGCGCAGGGCGCTCGACGAACGCGACCACCGACGGGGTAGACGCCGCCCACGCTTTGCGCACGGTGTCGCCGATGCGTACGACGCGGCCACCGGCGTTCCCGCCCGTGAGCTCCTCGACCTCGTCCACCGTCCGAGCCTATGACGGTGCGCGCCGAGCGGTCAGGCTCCGAAGGGCGCGAAGCGCACGATCGTGCCGGGCAGCAGATCGTCGACGATGCCGCGGTACGGGGCGGCGACGTCGCCGATGCGGGCCTGTCCCGCATCGAGCGGACGATCGGTGCGCATGAGGTGGACCTCGCCGCGGTACCGCCCGTACGCCTCGAGATCGACCTGCAGGCTCCCGCGCTCGCGGAGGTCGGCGTTGCGGAGCCGCACGGGGCGGATGCCGCCGCGCGAGGCGTCGAGCCGGAACGACGCGGCTGCACTCTCGACGCGCAGCTGCCACGGTCGCTCGAGAAGCTCGGCCGCCGCTTCGTCGAGCCCGACGACCGGAAGCGTCACGACGCCCGAACGCGCGTACTCGGCGATCCACGACACGTGATCGGCGGCGATCGGCCCCTCGGCGCACACGATCTCGGCCTCCGGCAGCACACGGCGCAGCTCAACGAGGTTGCGCCACACCGGGCGGTGCCGCTGCGTCTCGAGGGTCGGGAGCCCGAGATGAAGCGGCGCGCGGAACTCGCGCTCGCCCGGCACGAACACGAACATCGGCAGGCCGCGAGCGGAGAACAGTCCGGACTGCGAGACGGCGAAATCGTGGGTCAGCCCGGTCTCGGGGCGCGGGTAGTAGTTGTGCCATCCGGCCACCGGCACGCCGTCGAGAGCGTCGAGGAAGGCTCCGTCCACCGTGCTCGCGTTTACGGCGATGCGGCACCCGGAGAGTTCCGCGATGCGCCGGATCTCGCCCGCGTCGAAGCCGTAGTCCAGGCGCAGCATCTTGATGCCGCGCGTCGCGAGCCACCCCCACCCGTCATCGGTCTGGGCGATGTGCTCGAGCACGGCGGGCGAGACGTCGGCGCAGAACGCCACGCCATCGCCGTCGTGGAACGCCCGGAGGACGTCGCCGAAGCGCGCGAGCGCGTCGGTCTCGACCATGTGCAGCGAGGTGAACAGCATCCGCTCGCCGTCGCCCGGGGCGGTCGCGACCGCCTGGTCGACGACGCAGCGCCGGGTCTCGTCGCTGTCGGTGGGGTAGATCGAGAACAGCATCCGTGCTCCTCCGCCTCAGCCCAGACGCTCGACCATGTGCTCCTTGAACCCGAAGAACCAGGTCAGGACGAAGCCCATGATGTACGAGATGACGAGACCCCCGACGTACCAGAGCCAGGCGCCATTGGTGATGACGGCTGTCATCAGCACGCCCGAGAGCCCCAGCGCGCCGGCCCCGAACCCGCCCGTGGCCTGGATGCCGTACGCGACGAAAGCGCCGCCGAAGCCGCCGCCGAGGCACGCGGTGATGAGGGGGTAGAACAGCGGCAGCGAGACGCCGTAGATGAGGGGCTCCCCCACCCCGAGCACGCCGATCGGCAGGGCCGCGCGGATGATGTTCTTCAGCCGGGTGCTCTTGGTCTTCAGGAAGATCGCGATCGCCATGCCGACCTCGCCGGCACCGGCCATCGCGAGCACGGGCAGCAGCTCGGTGAAGCCGTGGTCGGTGATGAGCTGCGCGTGGATCGGGGTGAGCCCCTGGTGGATGCCGAGCATGACGAGCGGGAGGAAGAGCGACGACAGCAGGTAGCCGCCGATCACGCCGCCGCGCTCGAGGGCGAAGTCGATCAGCAGCCAGTTGATGCCCTGCATGAGCAGCCCCGAGATCGGCATGATGACGAAGATGCAGACGAGGGCGCCGATGAGGAGTGTCACGACCGGTACGACGAAGAGGTCGGCCCAGGCGGGCACGCGCTTGCGGACCCACTTCTCGATCACGGTGAACAGCCACGCCGTGACCATGACGCCGATGATGCCGCCGAGGGCCGGCTTGAGTTCGCCGAACAGCGGCAGGGTGAGCGGCTGAGCGGGCGTCACGGTGCCGTCGGCCGCCGTCGTCGCGGCGATGCCGGCGAGGGCTGGCAGGTACGAGATCGCTCCCGCGATGAGGCCGAGCACGGGGGTGCCGCCGAACTCCTTGGCGGTGTTGAGCCCGACGATGAGGTTGAGCGAGGCCACGACGATGGTGCCGAGCGCGGCGAACACGAGGAACCACGGGTTCGCCGTGACGCTCGGGTCGATGAGCTTCCAGATGTTGCCGATCGCGACGACGAGTCCGCAGGCGATGAACCCCGGGATGATCGGCACGAAGATGTTCGCGATGTGCCGGAACATCCCGTGCAGCCGTGATGTGTGCCGCGACTTCACCTTGCGGGTGTTCTCCTGCTGCAGCGTGCGCAGGTCGGCCGCGGCATCGACGGAGCCGCCGGCCGCCGACGCGCGCTCGGAGGCGACGGATGCCGCGATGTCGGCGACCTCGTCCTCCGGGTCGTCGACCGGCGCATCGGCGGGGGGCGTCGGCGACCTCGGCGAACGCGTCGCGCAGGCGCTGCGCGTGGCCGGGTCCGACGACGACCTGCAGCTGCGCCCCGTCGACGACGCCCAGGACGCCGGGCAGCTGCTTGATGGCCGCGGCATCCGCCTTCGAGGGATCGCGCAGGTTGACCCGCAGCCGGGTCATGCAGTTCGTGTACGAGGCGATGTTCTCGGATCCGCCGACGAGCGGCAGGATCTCCTTGCTGAGCTGAGGGTAATCCACGGTGATTTCCTTCCGGTGGACGGGTTCTGGTGTCGGGTGGGCGAGGGTGCTCGGGGTCAGCGCTCGGATACGACGGCGCGGCGGATGAAGCCCGCGCCGTCGTCGAGCCGCTCGCGTGCGGTCGCGGTGTCGACGCCGCACAGGATCGCGACGATCGCGGTCTTGGCGTGCCCGTCGGCGTCGGCGAGCGCCCGGCTCGCGGTCTCGGCGTCGCAGTCGGTCGCGGCCTGGACGATCCGGACCGCGCGGTCGACGAGCTTCTCGTTGCTCGGGCGGACGTCGACCATGAGGTTGCCGTACACCTTGCCGAGGCGCACCATCGTCGCGGTCGAGATCATGTTGAGCGCGAGCTTCTGGCTCGTCCCGGCCTTCAGCCGCGTGGAGCCCGTGAGCACCTCGGGGCCGTTGTCGAGCTCGATCGCGACGTCGGCGTGGCCGCTGACGAGAGCGTGCGGCGTGCACGAGATCGCGACGGTCGCGGCGCCCCGCTCGCGGGCGCGGTCGAGCCCGCCGATGACGTACGGGGTGCGACCGGATGCCGCGAGGCCGACGACGACGTCGCGGTCCGTCAGGCCGATCGCGTCGAGGTCGTCGGCCCCGAGACGAGCGGAGTCCTCGGCTCCCTCGGCGGCGCGGAACATGGCGTCCGGGCCTCCCGCGAGCAGTCCGACGACCTGGCCCGGGTCGGTTCCGAAGGTCGGCGGGCACTCGGCGGCATCGAGCACGCCGAGGCGTCCGCTCGTGCCCGCGCCCTGGTAGATGAGACGCCCGCCGGTCGAGAGCGCCGTCACGGCGAGCTCGACGGCGCGCGCGATGCCGGGGATCTGCGCCGCGACCGCGCCGGCGACGGCGGCATCCTCGTCGTTCATCACCCGCAGGATCTCGGTCACGCTCATCGCGTCGAGCGCACCGGTCAGCGGGTTCGCCGTCTCGGTCGCCGGCGTGGGGTGGATCTGGGTCACGAACGCGCTCCTCGTCGAGTTGTGGCACTTTCTTTCACACAGGGTGTACGGCGCGGCATCTTTTGTCAAGATCTGTGCGAGACTGAACCGACTTTCCGAGGAGGCACATGGACGGCGACGTCCTCGAAGCGATCCGCGCGATCATCCCCCGCCTGCGTCCGGCCGAGGCCCTGGTCGCCCAGGCGGTGCTCGACGACCCGCCGTTCGCGGTGTCGGCGACCGTCACGACGCTCGCGGAACGCGCCGCCGTGTCGCAGGCGTCCGTCGTGCGGTTCGCCAAGAGCCTCGGCTTCGCCGGCTACCCGCCGTTCCGGGTCGAGCTCGCGCGCGACGTGTCTCGCCGGGCGGTCGAGCTCGAGCGATCGAACATCGCCGAGGGCGAGCTCAATCCGTCGGATTCGCCGGCCGAGATGGTCGCGAAGGTGGCCTTCCACGAGGCCCGGACGATCGAGCAGACCGGACGCATGCTCGACCTCGACGCCCTCGAACGCGTCGCGCACGCGATCGCCCGGAGCGACCGGGTCGTCACCTTCGGGGTCGGGGCCTCGGGATTGGCGGCGGCCGATCTCGCGCAGAAGCTGCAGCGCATCGGCATCATGTGCCTGAGCTCGCACGACACCCACGTGCAACTCGTCCACGCAGCCCTGGCCGACGAGCGCACCACCGCGATCGGCTTCTCGTTCAGCGGCGGCACGATCGACGTGCTCAATGCGCTGCAGGTCGCCGGGCGCGCCGGGGCCTTCACCGTCGCGATCACGGGAGACCCCGACTCGCCGCTCGCGGAGGGGGCGACGGCGACCCTGCGCACACCGGCGCGCGAGGCGACCCTGCGGGCGGCGGCCCTGGCGAGTCGGATGGCGCAGCTCGTCGTCGCCGACATCGTCTTCATCCGCGTCGCGCAGCTGCGCTATCCCGACCTCGACGCCGCTCTCAGTGCGACGCGCGCGGCCGTCGGCGCCCAGCACCTGCGCTGACGCGCGCCCGCCCGTCCGCCTGCCTGGCCCGCCTCGCCCGGCCCGGCGGCACGGCTGTCGGCCTGCCGGGCCGTCCCACCTGCCCATCCCCCGTCGACTCGCCACAAAACGCGGACCCCGCACCCCCGACATCCGCACAACCTGGCGACTCGACCGGGCTCCCGCCGGTTCAGCCCCGTGCGCGCGGCGGGCGCACCACGGCTCGTCGACTCGCCACAGAACGCGGATCCCGCACCCCCGACATCCGCAGAACTTGGCGACTCGACCGGGGCGGCCGCCGGTGCAGCCCCGGTGGGCGCGGCGGGGGGCACCACGGCTCGTCGACTCGCCACAGAACGCGGATCCCGCACCCCCGACATCCGCAGAACTTGGCGACTCGACCGGGGCGGCCGCCGGGCAGGCCCCAGGCCGGGCAGGGCCGGACCGGCCAGGCGGGCGGGCGGGCAGCCCGGCGCGCACACGGCTGAGCCTCCCGCCCCGCCGCCCCGCAGCCCGTCGACTCGCCACGAAATGCGGATCCCGCACCCCGGACATCCGCAGAACTTGGCGACTCGACCGGGGCTCCCGGCAGGCGGGCGGGGCGGGCGGGCGGGCCGGCTGCGCTCGGCGGGTCAGCGCAGGCGGCGGTTGGCCAGCACGGGCAGGGTCGAGCGGATGCCGGGGACGGCGGCGACGGCATCCGTCACATCGACCGTCGCGGTCTCGACGTCCGCGCCGAGGCGGCGCAGCTCGACGCCGTCGGCCGCGATGACCCCGCTGTAACCGACTCCCGTCGGGGCACCCACGCCGTCTTCGCGACCGATCGAGAGCGGATCGGCCTGACCCACGGCCACGACCACCGCGGTCGCGTCGAGAGCCCGCGCGCGCGTCAGCAGCTGCCACTGGTCGCTCTTGCCCGGCCCGGAGCCCCACGAGGCGCAGACGACGATGAGCTCCGCGCCGTCGTCGGCGAGCGCGCGGAACAGCTCGGGGAAGCGCACGTCGTAGCAGGTGGCGAGTCCGATCCGGATGCCGCCGATCTCGACGACCACCGGACGGTCGCCCGGCTCGACGGCCTCGGACTCGCGGTAGCCGAAGGCGTCGTAGAGGTGGATCTTGTCGTAGCCCGTCGCTCCGGCGTCCGCCCCCGCCACCAGCAGGGTGTTCCGCACCCGGTCGCCGGCGCCCGCGGGCGTGAACATGCCGGCGATGATCGCCACCCCATTCCGGTCCGCGATCGAGCGCACCGCCTGCGCCCACGGACCGTCGAGCGGTTCGGCGACCTCCGCCAGCGAGGGGTCCGGCGAAGCGGCACATCATCGCCTCGGGGAACACCACGAGCGCGGCGCCGGCCGCTGCCGCGCGAGCGGCCTCCCGTTCGATGACGGCGAGGTTTCTCATCGGGGTCGGGCCCGGAGACGACCTGTGCGAGGGTGATGCGCATGCCTCATGTATAACTCTCGCGTCCGTCGACTCGCCAGATCATGCGGATGCGGGGGCTCCGGCATCCGCAGATTCTGGCGAGTCGACCGGGTGCGATACCGGGTCAGCCCTCGAGCACGCCGTCGACCCGGCGGCGGATGCCGAGGGGGTTGGCGTCGCGCAGCGCCGGCGGCAGGAGCGCGTCGGGGACGTTCTGGTAGGCGACCGGTCGCAGGAAGCGGGAGATCGCGTCGGCGCCGACCGACGTCGTCCCGACCGCCGTCGTGGCGGGGTACGGGCCACCGTGCTGCTGCGCCCACGTCACCGAGACGCCCGTCGGCCACTGGTTCCACAGCACCCGGCCCGCCTTGTCCGCGAGCACGGGCAGGAGCTCGGCGGCCACCGCATCGCCCCTCGTCTGCGACCAGCGTCGCGGTGAGCTGGCCGTCGAGCAGTTCCGCGACGCGGACGGGCTCGGCCTCGTCGTCGTACTCGGCGATGAGAGCCGCGGGGGCCGAACATCTCCGAGACGAGGGACTCGGGATCGGCGACGAGCGCAGCCGCGGTCGTCCGCAGCAGGGCGGGCGCGGGGTCGTCGCCCGCACCCCCCGGGACGCCGGCCAGGATCTCGACGTGCTCGTGCGACGCGGTGGCGTCGAGCGAGCGGCGGAAGCCCGACGCGATCGCGTCGTTCAGGAGCGGGACGGGCGCCGGCAGCACGGTCGAGGCCAGCGCGTCCACGATCGCCGACCCCGCCGGCACGAGCAGCAGACCCGGCTTGGTGCACAGCTGCCCCGCGCTGCCGGTGACCGACGCGACGAACTGCTCGGCGATCTCGGCGGCGCGTTCGTCGGCGGCACGTCGCGTCACGAACGCGGGGTTGACGCTGCCGAGCTCGCCGTAGAACGGGATCGGCTCGGGGCGCGAGGCCGCGATGTCGAACAGGGCGCGGCCGCCGGCGATCGATCCGGTGAACGCCGCCGCGCGGATCGCGGGATGCCGCAGCGCGTGCACACCGGCATCCGTCCCGTGGATCACGGTGAAGACGCCGGCCGGCGCTCCCGCGGCCGACAGCGCGGCAGCGACGATCTCACCGGTCAGCGCCGACAGCCGGGGGTGCCCGGGATGCGCCTTGAGCACGACGGCGTTGCCCGCGGCGAGAGCACTCGCGGTGTCGCCGCCCGCGACCGAGAAGGCGAAGGGGAAGTTGCTGGCGGCGAAGACGAGCACGGTTCCGATGCCCTCGAGCTGCCGGCGGAGGTCGGGGCGCGGCGCACCCATCGGGTAGTCCGGGTCGGCGTGGTCGATGCGCGCGTCGAGCCACGACCCCTCGGCGAGGACGTCGGCGAACAGGCGCAGCTGGAACGTCGTGCGCTTCAACTCGCCGCGCAGACGCGCCTCGGCGAGATGGGTCTCGCGACCGGCGAGGAGCACGAGGTCGTCAGCGCGGGCGTCGAGCCCGTCGGCCACCGCCCGCAGCGCCTCGCCCCGCTCGGCGATCGTCGCGTGCCGCCACGCGGTCGAGGCGGAGCCGGCCAGCCGGACGAACGCGTCGACCTCGGCGGCAGGGGTGTCGGCGACGGGGGCGTCGGCGACGGGATTCTCGGTGGCGGTCATGCGGTCTCCTTCGAAGCGGGCGGGTGCACGGCTGCGGCGGCGTGCCGGTCATCGGGGTCGGTCGGGTCGGCCGGGTCGCGGAGCTCGGCCGGGTCGGCGAGATCGGCCAGATCGGCGAGATCGGCGACGCGGATGGGGGTGCCGAGGGGGCGGCGCACGAGCGGCTCCATCTCGGCGGGGCCCGCCGGCCGACCGGTCTGCTCGGCCACGAGGCACGACAGCGCGAAGCCGCACACGCGCCCCTGGCACATGCCCATTCCCGGTCGCGCGGTCACGCGGACGTCGCGGGCGTCGTCGGCGGCGAGGTCGGTCACGGTGCTGCGCACCGCCGCGACGTCGACCTCCTCGCACCGGCACACGAGCGTGTCGTCGTGCAGCCACGACGACCATCGCTCGGGAACGGGGCTCGCCCGATGCATGCCGACGGCGAACCGGCGGCCGCGCGCGATGCGCCGTCGCAGGCGCCGGGCGGATGCCGCGGACACGGCACGACCGGCGTCGACGGCGGCGGCGAGCCCGGCGAGCTCGCCCTCGGCGCACGACTGCACGGCGCCGCCGACCCCGGTCGCCTCGCCCGCGGCGTAGACGCCCGGCACGCTCGTGCGCTGATCGCCGTCGACGATCGCGACGAGCGATCCGTCGACATCGACCCGGGTGTCGGCGCCGATGCCCACGACGAGCTCGAGCTGCGGCGTGAACCCCCAGCCGAAGGCGACGAGGTCGACGTCGGCGCGCCGCGTCGTGCCCGGCCGGACCCGGCCCGCGGCATCCACCCCCGCGATCTCGACGGCGGCGACGCGGTCCTGGCCGATCACCTCGGTGACGACCGTGCGCGTGCGCAACGGGATGCGGCTGCGGACGAACGTCGAGGCGTACCCGACGCCCTCGAGCAGCTTGCCCGGCTCCTGCACGGCCCGCAGCGGCGTCGCCGCCCACCGCGACAGGGCGTTGGCTTCGCACACCGCGACGACCTCGACGCCCGCGCGGGCCAGACCCGCGGCGACGGAGAGCAGGAACGGGCCCGTGCCCGCGACGACCGCACGCCGCCCGGCGACGACCTGGTTGGCCTTGAGCATCGCCTGCACGCCGCCCGCCGCCATGACGCCCGGAAGCGTCCAGCCCGGCACCGGGAGCTGCCGGTCGTACGCGCCCGGGGCGAGCACGATCCGGCGCGCCGCGATCGTCCGCTCCGCCGGGGTGAGCGCGTCGACGCCGGAGACGGCGGTGGTGCGCACGACGAACCCCGCAGCATCAAGAGCCCGGTCGATCCGCCAGACCTGACGCGCGGCCCGATGGACGACCCGGCCGTCGGCGATCTGCCCGCGCAGCCGGTCGCGGAGCCCGCGGTAGTGATCCCAGTGGTGGTGACCCGTGTCTTCGGGCTCGGCGAACGCGTCGAGATGACGCTCGTCGGGATGCCGCCAGTACTGCCCCCCGGTCTGCGCGCCCGCATCGACGAGCACGACGCGCAGGCCGCTCTCGGCGGCCGAGACCGTCGCCGAGAGACCCGCGGGTCCCGCGCCGACGACCGCGACATCGAAGGCGGCGACGTCCGCTGCGGCGTTCATGCGTCGCCCTCGACGGCCCGGGGCAGCGGCTCGGCGGGATCGTCGCTGCACACGCGCAGGCCCGCGCGTGCCGGGGGTGACGCAGGCACGCTGCGAGCGCAGGCCGTCGACGTTCAGCAGGCAGTCGTAGCAGACCCCGATGCCGCAGAACAGGCCCCGCGGCTCACCGCCGCGGCGGGTCGTGCGCCACGACGTGACGCCCGCCGCCGTGAGGGCGCCGCCGACGGTCTGCCCCGGGCGGAAGGGCACGGGGGCGCCGTCGAAGGTGAAGCCGTCGTCGCGGGCGGCGGGTGCGCTCATGCGGCATCCCTCTCGTCGAAGCGCTCGGGCCGGAAGGCGTGGAGCGGCAGGTCGGTGGGCTCGCCGCGCAGCGCCTGCACGAGGAGGGTCGCGGTGCCGACCGACAGCCCGATGCCCGCACCCTCGTGTCCGGCCGCGTGCCACAGCCCCGGCATCCGGGCGTCGGGGCCGATGACCGGCAGGTGATCGGGGCAGTAGGGGCGGAAGCCCGAGTAGGTGCGCTGGATCTGGACGTCGGCGAGCGCGGGGAACAGCTCCGCGCCGGCCCGGGCGACGCGGCCCACGGCCGCCGCCGAGAAGGTCGCGTCGAAGCCGACCCGCTCGCGGCTGGCGCCCATGAGCACGGTTCCGCTGGGCGTGCCCTCGACGACGGACGACACCTGCAGGCCGGCATCCGACGACGCGACGTTCTGCACGTACTCGGCCGCGTAGACCTTGTGATGCACCGTGAGGGGCACGGGCTCCGTCACGAGCACGAACCCGCGGCGTGGCAGCACCGGCAGCTCGAGGCCCGCGAGCGCGGCGATCTCGCCGGCCCACGGCCCGGCGCAGTTGATCACGGTGCCGGCGTCGAACGCCCCCGCGGTCGTGTCGACGCCGATCGCCCGGCCGGCGCGCGTGCGGATGCCGGTGACGCCGACGCCGGTCACGAGCCGCGCCCCGTTCCGTCGGGCGAGTCGCAGGAGATGGTGCGCGGCGAGCACGGGCTGCACCTGAGCGTCGTCGGGGTAGAACACCCCGCCGGCCATCGCGGGGCTGAGGTACGGCTCGATCGCGTGCAGTCCGGCGATGTCGGGCACGTCCTCGGCACGGATGCCGAGCCCGCGCTGGTGGTCGGCGAGCGCGTCGAGCGCGGTCTTGCCCACTGCGCTCGCGGCGACCACGAGGCCGCCCTTCGCCTCGAACTCCCAGCTCGACGCATGCTCGGCGAGCTCGCCTCGCCAGATTCGCTGAGAGTGCAGGGCGAGCTCGAGCTCGGGCCCGACCTCCTTGTCGCTGACCAGGAGGTTGCCCTCGCACCGGCTCGTCGTGCCGCCGGCGATGGTGCCGCGTTCGACGACGGCCACCGAGAACCCGGCCGCGGCGGCGAAGTGCGCGACGGCAGCACCGACGATGCCGGCGCCGACGACGAGGACGTCGGGATTCCCGGTGCGGAGGCTCACGTGCCGACGCCGGCTTCCGACGGCGCCGCGTCGCCCGGTTGCGGGGCTTCGCCCGACCAGTCGGTGAGGACGTGCTCGATGTGACGGTGCACGAGCGCGCGGGCGCCGGCGGCGTCGCCGACCTCGATCGCGTCGAGCATGAGGTCGTGCTCGTGCGCCGAGGCGACCAGACGCCCCTGCTGGTGCAGGTTCGCGAGACCGAACAGCCGCGTCTGCGAGCGCAGACCCGCGACGAGCTCGACGAGCCGCGCGTTGCCGGCGTACTGGAGCAGCGCAAGGTGGAAGTCGCTGTCGGCGGCCAGGTACTCGACGAGATCGCCGGACGCCGCGCCCGCGACGATGTCGGCCGCTTTGCGACGCAGGTCCGGCAAGGCCGAGACCGGCACCAGCGGGGTTGCGCGCTCGACGGCGGGCGGCTCGAGCAGCAGCCGCAGCTCGGTCACCTCGCGCAGATCGCTCTCCGACACCTCGGTGATCTGGAAGCCGCGGTTGGGGATCGTCACGACGAGGCCCTCGCGGGCGAGGTCGAGCATGGCCTCGCGGATTGGCGTCGCCGAGACGCCGAACTGCTCGCCGAGGCTCGGGGCCGAGTACACGCGGCCCGGTTGCAGCTCGCCGCTGATGACGGCGGCGCGCAATGCGCGCGTGACGGTCGATCGGATGCTCGGCTGCTTGTTCAGCCGCACCACGTTTCGGATCTCGGGCGTGCTCATGTCGTCTCCTCCGGCGCGGGTCCCCGCCGCACGACATCCATGATCCCCTGCACGACCGCCAGGTCCTCCCAGGCCATGCCGACCCCCGTGTACACGGCGGGCGCGCCCGGCCGCCGTGAGACGTCGCCGCGCACCAGTTCGACGAGGTTCGCGGGCGCCGCGAGCGATGCGCCGGCGGCCCCCGCCTCCGCTCGCGCCGCCGCGAGGGCGCCGCTCTCGCGATCCGCCGACGCCCGCGCTTCGACGACCAGGTCGGCGGCGCGCACGAGTGCGGCCCCGAGCTCGCGATGGTCGAGCCCGTGGGCGCCGATCCCGGCGACGACGGCATCCGCCGCGAGGTCGTCGAGGTCGAGAACGGGTTCGCTCGACGAGGTCGCGGTGACGACGACGTCGGCCCGGCGGATGTCGTCGTGCCCGCCGACGCCGGCGTCGAGCCCGCGCTGCCGAAGCTGCGCGACGGCGTCCTCGACGCGCGCGGCGGTGCGCCCGACGATCGACACCTCGCCGACCGGGAGGATCGCCGCGAGGGTCACCGCGTGCTCGACGGCCTGCGGCCCCGACCCGACGACGACGAGCCGGTCGATCGCGTCCCGCGCTCCTCGCGGGTCGGCGGCGAGCAGAGCCCGCACCGCGACCGCGGTGACGGCGGGCGTGCGGAGCGTCGTGAGCCGGGTGCCGTCCACGATCGCCGCCGGCTGCAGCGTCTGCGCGTCGAACAGCAGGTACCAGGCGCTGATCTTCGGCAGGCCCAGCCCGGTGTTGCCGGGGGCGATCGTGGCGACCTTGATGCCCGCGGCATCCGGCGACTCGGAGGGCATGAGCAGGAAGTCGCCGGCGGCGAGCGGCGCGAAGATGCGCTCGTGGTCGGCCTCGACGTCGAGTCCCGACCGCAGCGCGGCCTCGACCGCCGCGACGGCGTCGGCGGGCGTCATGGCTCGCTCGATCTCGGCCGCCGAGATGACCGGGATGCCGACGGGTGCCGCGGATGCCGTCATAGGACGAACCCCTCGGGGAACGGGTCGGAGGGGTCGAGCATGTACTGCGCGGTGCCGGTGACCCAGGCCCGGCCGGTGATGGTCGGGATGACGGCGGGGATGCCGGCGACCTCGGTCTCCTCGACCAGACGGCCCGTGAACGCGGTGCCGATGTACGACTCGTTGACGAAGTCGGTGTCGAGCGCCAGCTCGCCGCGGGCGTGCAGCTGCGCCATCCGCGCGCTCGTGCCGGTGCCGCACGGCGACCGGTCGAACCAGCCGGGGTGGATCGCCATCGCGTGACGTGAATGCCGAGCGGTCGACCCCGGAGCCTCGAGGTAGACGTGGGTGGCAGCCGCGGATCGTGCCGTCGACCGGATGCACGGGGGCGTCGGCCTCGTCGACGGCCGCCATGATCGCCAGGCCCGCGCGCAGCAGGTCGTCCTTGCGCGACCGCTCGAACGGCAGACCGAGGTCGTCGAGCCGCACGATCGCGTAGAAGTTGCCGCCGAAGGCGAGGTCGTAGGGCACCGTGCCGAAGCCGGGCACCTCGACGGTGCGACCGAGCCCGACCACGAACGAGGGCACGTTGCGGATCGTGACGCGTTCGGCGTGACCGTCGGTGACGGCGACGTCGGCGATCACGAGGCCCGCGGGGGTGTCGAGGCGGATCGTGGTGACGGGCTCGACGACGGGCACCATGCCGGTCTCGACGAGCACCGTGGCGACGCCGATCGTCCCGTGCCCGCACATCGGCAGGCACCCCGAGACCTCGATGTACAGCACGCCGACGTCGGCGTCGGGCCGGGTGGGCGGTTGCAGGATCGCCCCGCTCATCGCACTGTGCCCGCGCGGCTCGTTCATGAGCAGCCGGCGGAGCCCGTCGCTCTCGGCCATGAATCGCTGCCGCCGCTCCTCCATGGTCGCGCCCGGCAGCACGCCGACGCCTCCGACGATGACGCGGGTCGGCATCCCCTCGGTGTGGGAGTCGACGGCATGGAAGACGCGGGTCGAGCGCATGGGGATCCTCTCGGTCGTCGGCGGCGGTCAGCGGCGGCGTGCGCCGATCAGCGGTAGCCCTTGGCGAGCACGGCCTCGGTGTCGGCGATGATACGCGCGGCGACGTCGTCGGGCAGGGCGAGGCGGGGCGGACGCGTCGTGGTGTTCGCGAGCACGCCCGCCACCTGCTGCGACAGCTTGATCGCCTGGACGAACCAGGTCTTCGAGTCCCAGCGCAGCAGCGGGTGCAGGTCGCGGTAGATCTCGCGCGCGCGGACCCAGTCCTGCGGGTCATCCGAGGTCGACAGCGTGTAGAGCTCGACCGTCGCGGCAGGGATCGCGTTGGGGTATCCCGCGACCCAGCCGACGGCACCGTTGAGCCCGAGCTCGAACACGACGTCGTCCGATCCGATCGAGATGTCGAGGCCGGGGGCGAGCTCGCGGATCTCGTACGCGTGACGCACGTCGCCCGAGAACTCCTTGACCGAGACGATCAGGCCCTCGTCGAACAGGCGCGCGAGCAGGTCGGGCCGCAGGTCGACCTTGGTGTCGATGGGGTTGTTGTACGCGAGGATCGGCAGACCCACGGCGGCGACGCGGCGGTAGTGGTCGACGACCTCGTCGTCGCTCGCACGGTAGGCGTTGGGGGGGCAGCAGCATGACGGCGGGCGCGCCGTTCTCGGCGGCGTGCTCGGCGAAGCGCACGCTCTCGAGCGCGCCGTACGCGCCGACGCCGGGGATGACGGCGGCACCGGGAGCCGCCTCGACGGCCGTGAGGAACACGCGCTTGCGCTCCTCCTCGGTGAGGGTCTGGTACTCGCCGAGAGAGCCGTTGGGGATGATGCCGGTCACGCCGTTGCCGGTCGTGTACGCGACGAGTTCGGCGTACGCGTCGTAGTCGACCGAGAGGTCGTCGCGGAACGGCAGCGTCGTCGCGAGGTTGACGCCGTGCCAGGGCTTGCGGTCGGTCATGAGTCGGTCTCCGATCTGGCGATGTCAGGCGCCGGTGTCAGTGCAATTGCAATGGTATCTGTTTTCGATGCGGGCGGGAGGACGAGTCGCTGCCGCGGTTCCTCATTGCCGGCGCGGTCGACAGCGGCGAACTCGATGACCTGCGCGCGATCGGTCAGCGCCCGGACGAACGCCTCGTGGAAGGTCGCCCAGAACGTGCCGTCGCCCTCCCAGCGGATCGCGTCGACGCCCGAGACGTCGTCGGCCGCGACGAGGGTGATCTCGACGGCCGAGCCGAGGTCGCGGACCCGCGCCTCGCTGCGTGGCGGGGCCGTGTCGATCGACAGCTCCCGCTCGATCGTCGTGGCGCGACCGTCCGGCCCGAACGCGCGCGCCTCGACGACGACCACGCCCTCCCTGCCGACGACGACGGGCGCCGAGAATGGCGACCACGGACCGTCGCCGACCCGGATCTCGACCGCGGCCCCGTCCGACGAGGCGGCGGTGACCGTCGGGGGCACCGTGAACCAGCCCGACGCCCCGGGCGCCGGGTGCACCGTGATCTCGACCGACGGTGGCATCACGGCATCCGTCCCGTGCCGGAGCCCGTCGGAGAACGTCCGCGCCCGGTCGACGGCGTCGCGCATCGAACCGACCGGGTCTGCGGTGGTCGCCGTGTCCTCCGCGGCGGCGATCGCGGCGGCGACGATGGTCCGCGCCTCGCCGGCGGTCACGATCGCGTCGTCGATGCCGTCGCGGCAGAGCGAGACGACGCGTTCGACGAGCTCCGCCGCGTGCCGGGGCGCGGGCTCGCGCCACAGATCCCCCGCGAGGGTCGAGCCGTCGGCGCGGCGCCGCACCGGTACGCCCGTGTCGATTCCGGCGAACCCGATCGTGCGATCGACGGCGCGCGTGTACAAGTGGTATCGCTCGTCCGACCCGTTCCACACCGGCTCGAAGCGGAGCCCCGCGACGCGTACCTCCCCCTCCGCCGCGAGCGAACCCGCCGGGTCGTCGATGTCGGCGCGCACGGCGCCGCCCGGCATCCGTCGCGCGTCCCAGGACCGCTCGATCGTGGTCCTCCCGTCGTCGCGCGCCACCAGGACATGCGGGCCGAAGGCGAGGCTGCGCAGCGACGCGTCGTCGATCGCGGCCTCGGACCGCAGCGACATCGGCAGCGTCAGCTCGACCGTCTCACCGCCGGCCCAGAACCTCTCGACCGTGACGAAGCCGCCCGGCGCGACGTCCGCCGCGACCGGCTCGCCGTCGACCTCGACGCGCACCGCGCCGGCGACCCAGGTCGGGATGCGCAGGTGCAGGGCCAGCGGGGCCGGGTCCGGGTCCGCGACGTGCACCCGGATGACGACGCGGTCGGCGAACGGATGCCGCTGCTCGATCTCCACCCGCAGGCCGCGCTCCCCCCAGCGCAGCTCGGCCGGGACGTAGCGACCGATCCACAGCTCGGCGCGAGCCTCGGCGCCGCGCAGGAAGATCCCCTCGTGGTGGCCGACGTGGTTCTCGAGCCCCGTGCCGCCGCAGCAGGTGCCGACGTTGTCGTACTCGGGCACCGCCCCCGGGTCGACCGGGAACATGTACGTCACCTCGGGGCTCACGTCGGAGTCGGCGTCGCGGCGCGACCCCAGGATGTGGTTGAGCGCCGCCCGTTCCGCGTAGTCGAGGAAGCGCGGCTCGAGCGTGTGCGCGAAGAGCCGGCGGGTGAGCTTCACCAGGTTGTAAGTCGCGCACGTCTCGGCGTTGCGGCGACCGATGTCGGCGGCGACAGCCCCGGGCGGGCCCCACAGCTCGCTCTCGCCGGTGCCGCCGTGGGCGTACATTCGTCCGGGCACGACTTGGTCGAAGATTCCGATAGCAGCGTCGAGGTAGCGGCGCTCGCCCGTCTGCTCGAACTCGTCGACGTAACCGACGAGCTGCGGCAGATGCTGATTCGCGTGCATGCCGTCGAGGATGTCGCGCCTCGCGGCGCCCGCCTCGAGCAGATCCCGCTGGTCGAAGCAACGCGCCGCGGCGAGGAAACGCGGCTCGTCCGCCACGGCGCTGAGCCGCGTCAGCGTCTCGTTCATGCCGCCGAACTCGCCCGCGATGTAGAGCGACCACATGCGCTGCCGGTGATCGTCGTCGAGGCGTTCGAGCCGCGACGACACCCAGTGCGCCATGCCCGTGACGATCTCGAGGGCCCGGGGACTGCCGGTGAGCTCGTGGGCGTCGAGGAGTCCCGCCATGATCTTGTGGCACGTGTAGTACGGCGCCCAGATCTCGCCGTACGGCGCGAAGTCCTCGAGTCGGGAGAACTGCCATTCGCCGTACGCGGCGAGAAAACCCGGATGCGAGAAACGTCCGGTGGCCGCGAGCGCGGCCTGCACCTCGCCGAGGCCCGACACCATCTCGTCGACCTTCGCGCGCAGGAGCGGGTCGTCGGTGGTCGCGGCGGCGAGCGCGAGCATCGACAGGAAGTGGCCCGCGTAGTGCCCGCGCAACAGGTTCGCCGTCTGCGCGACCTCACGCCCCGGGTAGTCCGACGCACTCCAGGCCCGCTCGGCGGGGTGGCCGAAGTCCTCCCACGAGCCGGGCGGCCGGGCGCCGCGGGTGTCGAGCCCCGAGTTGGCACGGAACACCGCGAGCAGTCGGTCGACCGGATAGACCCGCGCGAGGTGCAGCATCCGATCGCGCGTGCGGGCGAAGGGGCTCGTGCCCGTCAGCCGGACCGCGCCGGCCTCGAACGGCCGGGCCCGCGGCGAGACCGGAACCGTGCGTTCCACGGCATCCGTCATCGGCCGACACCCCGATGCGTGCGGGTCCACGTCTCGACCTCGGCCGCCGCGATCGGGAGGGCGTCGGACAGCACCTCGGATCCGGTGGGGGTGACCAGCACGTCGTCCTCGAGGCGCACGCCGATGCCGCGCAGCTCGGGAGGCAGCGTCAGGTCGTGCGCGTGGAAGTACAGTCCCGGCTCCACCGTCATGACGACCCCCGGCTCGAGCGCCGCGCCCATGTAGTCCTCGTAGTGCGCCTGGCTGCAGTCGTGCACGTCGAGACCGAGGTGGTGACCGATGCCGCACGCGAGGTAGCGGCGGTGCTGCTGCCCGTCGGGCGAGAGCGCCTCATCGACCGAGACCGGCAACAGGCCCCAGTCGTGCAGCCCCTGCGCGACGACCTCCATCGCCGCGAAGTGGAAGTCGAGGTACTCCACGCCGGGACGGATGCGGTCCAGGCCCGCGCGGTGGGCCTTCTCGACCAGGTCGTGCACGTCGCGCTGGGCGGCCGAGAACGTGCCGTTCGCCGGGACGGTGCGCGTGACGTCGGCGGTGTAGAGCGAGTGCGCCTCGACCCCCATGTCGAGCAGCAGCGCGGCATCCGGCACGATCTCGCCGTCGCAGCGCACCCAGTGCAGGATCGGCGCGTGCACGCCCGACCCCACGATCGTGGAGTAGCCCGGCCCGTTGCCGAAGGTGCGCGCATGCCGATCGAACGTGCCCTGCAGCCACCGCTCGCCGAGGCCGTCGGCGATCGCGCGCGGCACCTCGGCGACGACGGCGGCGAAGCCCGCGACGGTCGCGTCGATCGCCTCGCGCAGCTGGCCGATCTCCCACGCGTCCTTGACCATCCGCAGGCGCGAGAGGGTCCGCTCGAGCTCGGCCGACACCTCGGCTCCGACCTCGGCGGCCAGCGCGCCCGCCGACCGGGCGGCGAGCGCGCCCCGCAGCTCGCCGTGACGGCGGTCGAGGGCGGCGAGCGGCTCGACCGTGATGGCGAGCGCCTCGGTCCATTCCGCGAGCCCCGCCGACGGCCCGACCCACAGCTCGCCGTGATTGGCGTCGGAGAAGAACCCCGCGTCGCCGGGCCGGAAGGGCGGGGGCAGGTAGAGCACCGCGTCGTGACCGCCCGCGGTGGGCCACAGCACGAGCACGGCGCCCTCGACCTGACATCCCGTCAGCCACACGAAACTGCTGTCGGCGCGGAAGCCGTAGTTCGCGTCGTCGTTGCGCACCGGCGCGTGCCCGGCCGCGGCGACGATGACGCGTCCGGGAAGGGCGGCGCTCAGCCGGGCGCGATGAGCGGATGCCGCACCAGCGGCCCCCGCGGGCAGCGACGGCTCGGTGCGCACGTCGGCCCAGCCGCGCGAGACGAACTCGGTGAAGGCCGGCACCTGCGCGAGGCGCGGGTAGCGCGTTCCCGCGTACGGCGGGCGGGCGGCATCGGGGACGGTCATCGCTTCTCTCCTCCTCGGTCGCGCACGAGTTCGCGTAGCCGCGTGAAGGTGCGGCCGGACGCGATGCCGTCGTGCTCGAACTCGTTCGTGACCCAGGCCTGGGCGTTGCCGACCCGCGCGAGCGTGTCGAGCTGCAGTCCGGAGTCGACGTACATGTCGTCGAAGTACACCGCCGCGGCGAGCGGCACGTCGTTGGCCGCGAGGCGCGCGGGGTCGTAGAGCGGGGTCGCCTCGGTGCGCGCGGCGAGCGCGTGCACGGCATCCCGGAACCCGCGCAGCAGTCGCACCTCGTCGAACATCCAGGGGAAGGCCATCTCGCCCGTGAAGAGCAGCGGCCGCCGATCCTCGTCGAACTCGGGCCGGCGGTCGCGCTCGGCCTGCGCGGCCCAGGCCGTCGCGCCGCTGTCGGGGTCGGCGTAGATCGACTCCTGCAGCGTCCAGAACAGCGGGTTGCCGGCGCTCGAGCTGAGGCTCATGACGTCGTGGAGGAAGCCCTCCGACAAGCGGCCGGGGCGCGCGAACGCCTTCTCGACGAGCCAGTGCAGCCGCTCGTGGCCGGGCTTCATGCCGAGGTCGATGCCGAGCGACTGGAACCGGCGCACCGTCAGGACGTCGCCGTCGGGCAGCGTCACGTCGCCGAGGGCGATGCGGTCGGCGATGCGGGCGACGGCGTCGGCGTCGCCCGGGAACCGGCGGTACAGCTCCGCGGTCTTCGCCGCGACGCGGTCGAAGGTGCGGGCGTAGACCTCGGCGGCCCGCGGGGGCGTGCCCGGGATGCCGCCGCAGACGTAGCAGGCCGTCAGCGCCTCCGCCGCGAGCGAGAGGTAGGTGAGGGTGAGGAAGCCGCCGTAGCTCTGCCCGAGCGTCGCCCAGCGGCGTCCGCCGTAGAGCGACGCACGGACGTGCTCGAGATCGCGGACGATCGAGTCGGCGCGGTGCATCGCGAGGAGGTCGGCCCCCGCCTCGGCGCCGAGCCGCGCGACGTCGGCCGCCTCGAGCGGGGTGCTGCCGCCGGTTCCGCGCTGATCGACCAGCACGACCCGGTAGTCGCGCAGCGCCTCGTCGATCCAGCCGTCCCGGCGCAGCGGACGCGGATTCGCCCCGCCGGGACCGCCCTGGAGGAAGGCGAGCAGCGGCAGGTCGTCGCGTGCGCGTTCGGGATCGACGAGCTCGCGCACGAGCAGCTCGATCGTCCCGCCCGCGGCCACCGCGCTCCAGTCGAGGGGGACCTCGATGCGCCGCTCGGAGACCCGGATGCCGGGCAGGTGATAGTCGGTCGTCATGATGCCTCCGTGCGGGTGTCGTCCGATGCGCGACCTGCCGCCGCGGCGGCCCGACGCGCCTTCTCTGCGGCCCGCCGACGCCGATCCCACTCGGGGTCGATGCGCGGCACGGCCGCCAGCAGCGTTCTCGTGTACTCGTGCTGCGGACTCTCGAAGATACGGTCACGATCGCCCGTCTCGACGATCGAACCGCGGCTCATGACCGCGATCCGCGTCGCGATCTGGCGCACCACGGCGAGATCGTGGGCGATGAAGAGGTAGGCGAACCCCTCGTCGCGCTGCAGCGACGTAAGCAGGTTGATGACCTGGGCCTGCACCGACACGTCGAGGGCCGACACCGCCTCGTCGCAGACGACGAGCTTGGGGCCGACGGCGAGCGCGCGGGCGATGCCGATGCGCTGGGCCTGCCCGCCCGAGAACTGCGAGGGGTACCGGTCGGAGTGGTCGGGATTCAGGCCCACCCGCTCCATGAGCGAGCGGGTGAACGCGCGGGCGCCGCCGGGGATCGTGCGTCGCTGGTATCGCAGCGGCGCCGTCACGAGCCGCTCGACGGTGTGCTTGGGGTTCAGCGACGAGTACGGGTCCTGGAAGACCACCTGCACGTCGCTGCGGAAGGTGTGCAGGTCGCGACCCCGCAGGTGCGTGACGTCGCGCCCCTCGAACTCGACGGTGCCCGCGGTCGCGTCCATGAGGCGGGCGACCAGCCGGGCGGCGGTCGACTTGCCCGACCCCGATTCGCCGACGAGCGCGAGCGTCTCACCGCGACGGATGTCGAGATCGACCCCGTCGACCGCGCGGAAGGTGCTGCTGCGCGAGAGCAGCGTGGCGCCCGGGCTCGCGAACTCCTTCACGAGTCCGCGTGCGCGGCACAGCGGCTCGGTGTGATCGCTCATCGTGTCTCCTCCTCGTCGACGTCGCCCGCGACGACCGCGATGTCGGTCGTGCGCAGCTCGCCGATCGCGTCGTCGATGCGCGGCACGGCGTCCAGCAGCCGGCGCGTGTACTCCTCCTGCGGATCGCTGAAGACGTCTTCGACCCTTCCCCGTTCGACGAGGCGACCGCCGCGCATCACGACGATCTGCTCGGTCACCTCGCTGACGACGGCGAGGTCGTGGGTGATGAGGATCAGCCCGGCCCCGGTGTCGCGGCGGATCTCGGCGAGCAGGTCGAGGATCTGGGCCTGCACGGTGACATCGAGCGCCGTCGTCGGCTCGTCGGCGATGATCAGCTCGGGCTCCATGCTGAGCGCCATCGCGATCATGATGCGCTGGCGCATCCCGCCTGAGAACTGGTGCGGGTAGTGGTCGACGCGCTTCGCGGCATCCCGGATGTGCACCCGGTCCATCGCCTCGATCGCCACCCGCCGCGCCTCGTGCCGCGAGACCCCGGAACGGTGCGACCGGTACGCCTCGGCGATCTGCGTGCCCACGGTGTAGTACGGGTTCAGCGACGACAGCGGGTCCTGGAAGATCATCGCGATCCGGTCGCCGCGCACGTGCCGCATCTCGCGTCCGGGCAGCGTCAGCAGATCGCGCCCGTCGAACTCGACGCGGCCCGAGGCCGATCCCCCCTTCGGCAGCAGCCCCATGATCGCCAGGCTCGTCATCGACTTGCCCGACCCCGACTCGCCCACGATTCCGAGCGCGCCGCCGCGGGGGACGGCGAAGCTCAGGCCGTCGACGACGCTGACCGCGCCGCCCGCGGTGCGGAACCGCACGGTGAGGTCGTCGACGCTCAGCAGGTCGTCGGATGCCGCGGCGCGGGCAGACGGGACGGGGGCGGCGGATGGAGTGGGCATGGGCATCCCTTCGCCGGTCATGCGCGCGCCGCCGTCCGCACGCGCGGGTCGATCGCGGCGTAGAGCAGATCGACCACGAGGTTGCCGACGATCACGAAGAAGGCCGACAGCAACGTGACCGCCATGATGACGGGCTGGTCGTTGGAGGAGATCGAGTCGGCGGTGAGCTTGCCGACGCCGTTGAGGCCGAACACGGTCTCGGTGATGACGGCGCCGCCGAGGAGCCCCGCGACATCCATCCCGAAGATCGTGACGATCGGGGTGAGCGCCGGTCGCAGCGCGTGGCGACGCCAGACGAGCGAGGGACGCAGGCCCTTCGCGTGGGCGGTGCGGACGAAGTTCTCCTGCAGGGTGTCGATCACGTTCGCGCGGGTGAGGCGCGTGTACACCGCGGCGTAGCCGACGGCGAGCACGATCCACGGCATGAGGAAGTTGAGGAACCACCGCACCGGATCGTCGCCGAACGGCACCGCCTGCGGAAACGGCAGCCAGCCGAGCGAGACCACGAGCACGAACTGCAGCGCGAGGGCGAGCACGTAGTTGGGGATCGACATCGAGCCGAGCGTCAGACCCGCGACGAACCGGTCGGCGAAGCGTCCCTCGCGCACGGCGCTCAGCACACCGCCCACGACGCCGCCGACGAGCCACAGCACCGCGGCGCCGATGGCGATCGTCGCCGAGACGGGCAGGCGCTGCACGATCATGTCGCCGACGAGCTGGCCGGTCTGGAACGAGTAGCCGAGGCAGGGAGCGCCGCACGAGACGGTGGCTCCCGCGATCTCGTACTCGCGTCCGACGAACAGGCCCGACAGGTACGTGAAGAACTGCGTGAAGAAGGGCTGGTCGAGTCCGAGGTTCGCGCGGATCTGGTCGATGCGCTCGGGCGTGCAGTTCTTGCCGCAGATCTGCACCGCCGGATCGGGCGAGAGCACGAAGAAGATCACGAAGGTGAACAAGGTCACCAGGAACAGCACGACGATCATCCCGGTCGCGCGGGACAGGACGAAGCGGGTCACGCGCGCACCTCCGCGCTGCCGGCGAGCGCACGGATGCGATCACCGAGCGTCGTGAACGAGAGCACCAGCAAGAACAGGAAGGCGCCCGGGATGAGGAAGTACATCGGGTCGACGGCGTACCAGGGAGCGGCCGATGCGATCATCTGTCCCCAGCTGGGCGTCGGCGGCACGACGCCCACGCCCAGGAACGACAGCCCCGCCTCGGTGCCGACGTAGCCGGGCACCGCGAGGGTCGCCATGACGATGATCGTCGACGAGAGGTTCGGGAGGATCTCGCGGAAGATGATCTGCACGCTCGAGGCGCCCGACGCGCGCGCCGACTCGACGAACTCGCGCTCCTTGAGCGAGAGGGTCTGCGAACGCACGATGCGGGCGAGGTAGGGCCAGCCGAACAGCGAGATGACCACGACGAGCAGCAGCACGCGGTTGTCGGCCGGCAGCGCCGAGAGGATCGCGATCATGAAGATGAGCGCCGGGAAGGCCATGAGGAACTCCATGACCCGCGAGATGACGGTGTCGACCCACCCGCCGAGGTAGCCCGCGAGCATACCGAACACGACGCCCATGACGGTGGTCAGCAGCGTCGCCGAGAGGGCGACCGTCATCGACACCTGCGCGCCGTAGACGATGCGGGCGAAGATGTCGCGGCCGTTGCCCGGCTCGACGCCGAACCAGTGCTCTGCGCTGATGCCGCCGAGCGGCCCGATCGGGATGGCGCCCATGTTCGGGTCGATCGCGGTCTGGTCGAACGCGTAGGGCGACCAGCCGCTGATCTGGACGATGAGCGGGGCGAAGACCGCCATGAGCAGGACGATCACGATGTAGGCGACCGACAGCATCGCGGGCACATCGGTGACGAAGCCTCGGAGCAGTCTCCGGCCGGACGCCGGGCGGGATTCCGTCGATCCTTCGATCGTGGAGTCGCCGCCCGGCGTGGCCTCGACCTCGAGGGGGGCCGAGCTGAAGATCATGTCAGCCCTTCGAGGAGTCCTTCAGACCGACGATGGTGAGGTCGGTCATGTTGGTGTTGGGGATGTAGCCGGCGATGTTCTCTCCCGGCAGGAAGATGCCGTTCTCGAACACCATCGGGGCGATCGGGGCGAGGCCCATGATCTGCTCGTCGAGCTCGCCCCACGCCTCGTTCGCCGCGTCGACGTCCGTCATCGCGCGGATCTCGGCGATGCGGCTGTTGACGGCGGGGTCGTTCAGCTGCGCGAGGTTCTGGTTGCCCTTCTCGGTGATCGCGGCCCCGTCGAACAGCGGCGGGATGAACGTGCTCGCGCTCGAGGCCCAGTCGGGGCACCAGCCGGTGATCGCGGCGTTGTTCTGCTGCGACGGCGTGGCGATCGTCTCGTAGTAGATCGAGGTGTCGATGACGTTGAGCTTGACGTTCGCCCCGATGCGCTCGAGACCCTGCTGCACGGCCTCGGCCTGCGCCTGCGCCATCGGCGTCGTGCGGATGTCGAGGGTGAAGTCGAACCCGTCGGCCAGACCCGCCTCGGCCAGCAGCGCCTTCGCCTTCTCGACGTCGCCCGCGTTGCCCTCGGAGGGGTACAGGTCGAAGTCGAGGTGGCCGTTCACGGCCGGCGGGATGATCGTCGTCGCGACGTCCGCGAGCTGGTTGCCGCCCGAGGCGTTCTGGATGCTCGTACGGTCGAGCGCCCAGTTGACGGCCTGACGCACGCGGACGTCGTCGAAGGGCGGCTTCGTCGTGTTCATCGACATGTAGGTCGTGCAGTAGGCGGGCGCGGTGATGGCGCGCTCCTTCAGCTGCGGCGTCTGGATGCGCGGCAGGGTGGCCCCGGCGATCTTGCCGGCGACGGCGTTCTGGTCGGCGCCCTGTCCGGCGATCATGCGCTCGTCGATCGTCGCGCCGTCGATGCCGATGTCGAACTGCCACTGGTCGGGGTACGCCTTGCGCACGTCGTCGGTGGCGGCATCCCAGTGCTCGTTGCGCACGAGCTTGATCGTGCTGCCCGGCGTGTAGGCGTCGAGTGTGTACGGGCCCGACGCGACGACGTCGTTGAGGAACTCGTCGCCGCCGCCCGAGCCGACGGGGAAGGGCACGGCGTTGGGCTGGGCCAGCACGTTGTCGAACTCGGGGAACGGGGCCTTGAGGTGGAAGACGATCGTCTTCGCGTCGGGCGTCTCGATCATCGGCTGGTCACCCGAGACGTAGGGACCCTCGTAGCCCTCGGGGGCGTCGATGACGCTCTTGAGGTACGGCGACCCGATGCCGATCTGCGGGTCCCATGCGCGGGAGATGCCGAACTCCATCTCGGCGGAGGTGATCGGGTCGCCGTTGTCGAAGAAGAGGTCGTCCTTGAGCGTGTAGGTCCAGGTCAGGCCGTCGTCGGAGACCTGGCCGAGGCCCGTCGCGAGGTCGGGCACGATGGCGTTCGGGTCGTCGGCGTCACCGGCGGCCTGCATCGTGAGGCCCCGGTAGAGCAGGCGGTAGAACGCGTTGACGCCGCCGTCCCAGCCGCGTGCCGGGTCGAGGTAGGAGAAGTCGGCGTTCTGGAGCATGTGGACGGTGCCGCCGGCCTGCGGCTGGTCCGCGCCGCCGCTCTGCTGTGGCGAGCCGCCCCCGGCGGCGCACGCGGTGAGGGCGAGCGCCACGGCCGTTCCCGCGGCGAGCATGCCGCCGATTCTCCTGCTGGTGGTCATCCGAGGACCTTCCCTTTCTCTGCTTCATTGCGTCGAGTGCTGTCCATGAAACAACATCACGGTGCAATGTGCAATTGCACGATCACGCTGTATCCGTTGTAAGGCATCAGCGTCGCCGAGATCGGCCTCGTGACACGATCGTCACGGCCGGGCCCGATTGTTCACGTGCGCGAAACACGCTCCGCCCCAGGGCATCGACTCGCCACGATCGGCGGATGCGGCAGCTCCGGCATCCACCGAACGTGGCGAGTCGACCGATTCAGGCGGGTCGGGTCAGGGAAGGGGGCAGATCGCGACGGATGCGAGGTCGCCGTCCATCTGCTCGGCCGTCCACGGCAGGCCCGAGGGCTCCGCCGTCTCACCGGACGCAGCGGGCGCCTTCGACGCGATCGCCGCGAGCTGCCAGCCGAGCACCCGGATGGCCTCGGCCGACGCGCGCGAGTTGTTCAGGACGGCCACGACGGTGAGCCCCGACGTGCGGTCGGCGAACGCGACGGTCTGGTAGCCGGGCACCGAGCCGTACTGGCCGATGAGCGAACCGGCCTGATACGTGCCACCGTCGACCGTGTACCAGGTGGGGGCGTTGGGGTCGACGGGCAGCGGCGCCGCGAAGCGCTCGTCGGTGTCGAACGGCCGCAACTGCGTCGCGAGGGCACGCGCGTAACGACCGAGGTCGTCGGCCGTCGTGACGGCACCGGACGACGTGAAACCGGCCGTCGGCGACAGCGAGGTCAGGTCGACCGCGGTGGCGCAGTCGACGGCGCCCTCCGGGGTCAGCGTCGACTGCGTGCCGTGCAGGCCGATGTCGACGGACCTGCCCGGAAGCGACGAGCCGCTCATGCCGAGGGGCTCGAACACGTACCGCTGGAACAGCTCGGCGGCCGTCTGACCGGAGGCGCGCTCGAGCGCCATGCCGAGCAGCACGTAACCGGCATCCGAGTTCGCGAACGTGCCCGCACCGGCGGGAGCGGCCGCCGCGAGCCCGTAGGCGAGGAGCTCGTGGGGCGCCCACGGACGGGTGGGGTTCGCTTCCCACCGCCCCTGGAGCTTGGGCTGGTACGAGCCGAGGCCCGACGTGCTGTCGCACAGCTGCTCGAGGGTCACCACCGGGGTCGCGGGAAAGCCGACGATCCACTTCGTGACCGGATCGTCGAGCTTGACCGTGCCGTCGGCGACGAGACCGTACAGCGCGTCGCACGTCATGGCGCGCGTGACCGGGCCGGCCTTGAAGCTGTCGTCGACGGTGACGGCGCTGCCGTCGGGGTTGGCGCCGAACGCCTGCACCCATTCGCCCGACCAGGGCACCCACACCCCGGCGATCGCTCCGGCGGAACCAGTCGACGCCATCGCACGCTCGACGGCGGCGGTGAGCTGGGCCTGGGTGTCGTCGCCGAGCGCGGCGTCGACCTGCGGTGGCGAGTCGACGCGACCGACGTCTGCGGGGGCGCAGGCCGACAGGGCGAGAGCGAACGAGACCGCTACGGCGATACCGGCGCCCAGACGTCGTCGACTACCACGCATTCCTCAGCCACCCCCTGATGTGTTCCTCAAGTGAATCACACCGCCGCCGCCGATCCTGCGAACCTAGGCTGGGCGCATGACGCACCGTTTCGAGGAGGCCGCCCTGTCGGGCGTGCTGGGCCACATGAACGACGACCATCGCGACGACAACCTCCTCATCGTCCGGGCGTTCGGGCACCCCGACGCGACCGCCGCGACGATGACCGCGTTCGACGGCGACGGCGGCGACTGGCAGGCGACGCTCGCCGACGGTGCGGTGCACGACGTCCGGGTCCCCTGGCCCGGCGGCACGATCACGGAACGCCGCGAGGTGCGCCGCGAGATCGTCGCGCTCTACGACGCAGCCTGCGCACGCCTCGGCCTCGAGCCGCGCCCCCACGACTGACCCCGGCGCGCTCCTGCGGGTCGCCGGCGGTGGACCGGCAGCGGCGTCGGAGCCGCGACCTATGATCCGACCATGACACGCTCTCTCGCCGGCCGTTGGATCATCACGGTCGCGGCCGGCACGATCGGCTCCGACCTGCGCCGACGCCTGCACGACCGCGGTGTCGAGCTCGTCTCGATAGACATCCGACGGGCCGAGCCCGCGGGTCGTCGCGACACGGTCGAGATCTGCGACGTCGCCGACCTCGACGGCCTGACGCGCCTCTTCGGCGGCGCCGACGGCGTCGTGCATCTCGGCGGCATTCCCGACGAGGCCGACTTCCACGATCTCGCCGACGTCAACATCGTCGGGACCTATCACGTGCTCGAGGCCGCGCGTCGCGCGGGCGTGCCGCGCGTGGTCTACGCCAGCAGCAACCGCCTAACCGGGATGCATCCCGCCTCGAGGACCGTCTCGGCTGCCACGCCACCGCGGCCCGACGGCTTCTACGGCGTCTCGAAGGTCGCCGCCGAGGCCCTGTGCCGGCTGTACGACGACAAGTTCGACGTCGCCTCCGTCGCCGTGCGGATCGGGAGCTACGAACAGCGCCCCGGATCCCCGCGCGAACAGCGCACCTGGCTGAGCCCGGATGACGCCGAGCGCGCGTTCGTCGCGGCGATGACGACCGACGTGCGGGCCGCCGTCTTCTATGCGGTGTCGGCGAACCGCGAGCGGTGGTGGGATGCCGGCGACGGCGAGGCGGTGGGATACCACCCCGTCGACGATGCCGCTGCGTTCGGCAGCATCCTTCCGATGGACCCCGACGAGTTGCAGGGCGGACCCTACGCGACGCGCGAGTACTCGCTCGCTCGGATCCGCGACGAACGCTGAGACGACGAGCACGACGACCGCGACTCCGACGTACCTCAGCGTTCCCGATGAGCTCGCAGAAAAACCTTCAGTTTAGCTGTACCTAAGTGCTACTGTCGGCGCATGCCCGAACCGATCCCGTTCTCCACCGCCCTGCGCGAGCGCTCGAGCGGCGCCCACTCCGGCAGCGAAGGCGCCGGCTTCATGTCCGACCTGATGCGCGGCGAAGGCACCCGCGACGACTACGTAGCCCTGGTCGCCCAGCACTGGTTCATCTACGAGGCCCTCGAGGACACGGCGTCGCGCATGGCCGCCGATCCGGTCGCCCGGACGTTCATCAGCGACAAGCTCACGCGGCTGCCCGCGCTGGAGGCCGACCTCGAGTTCCTGATCGGCACCGACTGGCGCGAGCGGATCACCCCGCTGCCGACCACCCGGCGCTACGTCGCCCGCATCCGCGAGGTCGGGGCGACCTGGCCCGGCGGTTTCGTCGCACACCACTACACGCGCTACCTCGGCGACCTGTCGGGCGGGCTCTTCATCGGGAAGCTCATGGCCCGCCGGTTCGGGTTCGAGACGAACGGCATCGGGTTCTACATCTTCGGCGACATCGCCGACCCGGCGGAGTTCAAGGACCGCTACCGCGCCCAGCTCG
The DNA here is from genome assembly GCA_036946435.1 of Microbacterium arborescens. Taxonomy (GTDB): domain Bacteria; phylum Actinomycetota; class Actinomycetes; order Actinomycetales; family Microbacteriaceae; genus Microbacterium; species Microbacterium arborescens_A. Next base: position 30,889 of record JAQIJE010000038.1, read on the forward strand.
ACGCGGCGCCGTGGGACGAGGCCGAACAGCAGCGGGTCATCGACGAAGTGCTGGTCGCGTACCAGTTCAACACCGACCTCTTCACCGACCTGGCCGCCGCGAAGGCGGCATCCGTCGTCGCCTAGCCGCGCCACCCCGCCGAGCCCACCCGTCATCGCCGAGCCCACCCCTCCCGCGCCGCGCATGAGGGGTGGGTTCGGAGATTGCGGGTGGGCTCGCACACGACGGGTGGGCTCGCGCACGACGGGTGGGCTCGCGCACGACGGGTGGGCTCACGCACGACGGGTGGGCTCACGCACGACGGGTGGGTTCGCGCGCGGGTCACATGCCGGCGGCGCGCACGGCGGCCATGAAGCGACGGACGTCGTGGTCGACGAGGATGTCGCTGGGGCGCAGCGGCCGTGACAGGTACAAGCCGTCGAGCGACGTGAGGCGCGACAGCGCGACGTAGGTCTGGCCGGGCGCGAACGCACCGCTGCCGAGATCGACCACCGCCCGGTCGTAGGTCTTGCCCTGCGACTTGTGGATCGTCACGGCCCAGGCCAGGCGCAGGGGGAACTGCGTGAACTCGGCGACGATCTCGCGGGTCAGCTTGCGCGAGCCGGGATCGTACGCGTACCGGAACCTCTCCCACACCGCAGGCTCGACGTCGTGCTCCTCGCCGTCGAGCTCGACCCGCACCGACGATCCGGCGATGCGGGTGACGGTTCCGATCGATCCGTTCACCCAGCGCGGTCCGTCGCCGGCGTACCCGGCGACGTCGTTGCGCAGGAACATCACCTGAGCGCCCACCTTGAGCTGCAGCTCGGGGTCGGCCGGGTACGAGGTCTCGCCGCGCCCGAAGTCGCCGCTCACATCGGCCTTCGCGGTCTGCACGGGGCCGGTGAGCGCGTCGAGGTGCCGCTGGTTGATGCGGTTGACGGCGTCATTGCGCGTCGCGAGCGTGATCACCGGCGGCTCGTCGCCCGTCGGGGGCGGCGGTGTGCGCGCACCGGCGGCGTTGAGCGCCGCGGCGATGTCGGCTGTGACGACGCCGTAGCGCACCGCGTTCAGCATGTCTTTGAACGCGGCATCCGACTGGCGGTGGATCTCGCCGAGCTCGGCGATGTGCAGGGGCGCCCCCACCCGGCCGAGGTCGAGCAGACCGTCGGAGCGGATGGCACCGGCATCCGCACGCGGCCCCGCCCACACCTGCGCATCGAAGAACCAGAACGAGCGGTAGTGGTCGCGGATGTACTTGAGCTCGTCGCCGCGCGGCGGCACCGGCGACAGCTGGTACGGGTCGCCGAACATCACGACCTGGACCCCGCCGAACGCCTCCGAACGGCGACGGCGGGCCTGCCGCAACGAGCGGTCGATCGCGTCCATGACGTCGGCGTTGACCATCGAGATCTCGTCGATGATGAGCGTGTCGATCGCGTTGAGGATGCGGCGGGTGGGCTCGGACTGCTCGAGCTCGCTGTCGGCGACCAGGCCGATCGGCAGCCGGAACAGCGAGTGGATCGTCTGCCCCTCGACGTTCAGCGCCGCGACGCCCGTCGGTGCGCAGATCGCGATCTGCTTGTCGGTGTTCCACGCGAGATGCTGCAGCAGAGTGGACTTGCCGGTGCCGGCGCGCCCCGTCACGAAGACGTGGTCGCGCGTGCTCTCGATCCGACGGAACAGGGCCTCCTGCTCGGCGGAGAGAGGAGGCAAGGTCACCGATTCATGGTAGCCACAGGCGCGGCTTCCTAGACTTGTGCTGTGCACGAGGCGCAGACGACGGCGGAGACCGCGGGTGACGACCCGACGGTCGTCGAGCCGCAGACCTCCGCGCGCGGCCGCCGGCAGGCGCGGCGTCGCGAGCGCGGACGCAGCCTCGCGATCGACCTGACGGCGCTCGCGGTCGCGGGAGCCGTCGTGTTCGCGGGCCTCGGCGCGGGCGGTTTCGCCGTCTACCGCGCACTGTACAGTCCCGCCGCGTTCGTCGAGCGCTACCTCGCGCTCCTCAGCAGCGGCAGCGCGGCCGACGCCCTGCGTCTTCCCGGCGTGGCGATGGACTCCCCCGACCTGACCGAGGCCGACCTGCCCGCCAACGCGTCGGAGGTGCTGCTGCGCCGCGCGGCGCTCGCACCGCTGTCGGATGTCGAGATCATCGGCGAGCGCGTCGACGGCGAGACGACCGAGGTCACGGTCGGCTACGTCGCGAACGGTCACCGCGGGCGCACGCAGTTCGCCGTCGAGCAGGACGGCTGGATCGGTGTCGCCCCGGCCTGGCGGTTCGCCCGCAGCCCGCTGTCGGCGATCGACCTCACGGTGCGCGGTGCCACGCGGTTCAGCGTCAACGGGTTCGAGCTCGACACCCGTCAGGTCTCGCCGCAGGGCGTCGAGGCCGATCCTCTCGTGCCCGTGTCGATGCTCGTCTTCTCGCCGGGCGCCTACTCGATCTCGGTCGACACGGCGACGGCGAAGACGCCGGGCGTGGCGGTGCTGTCGGACGCTCCGCAGAAGTCGGTGCCGGTCGATCTGCAGACCGAGCCGACGCAGGAGTTCATCGACGTCGTGCAGGAGCGGGTCGACGAGTTCCTCGCCTCGTGCGCGACGCAGCAGGTGCTGCAGCCGACCGGCTGCCCGTTCGGCTTCTTCGTGCGCAACCGCGTCGAAGGGGCCCCGCAGTGGTCGATGACGCAGAACCCGGAGATCAGCGTCGTCCCCGACGGCGCCCAGTGGGCCATCCCGGCCACGCGCGCCGTCGCCCACATCGACGTCGAGATCCGCTCGCTGTTCGACGGTCGGGTGAACGAGGTGTCGGAGGACGTCGAGTTCTCCCTCACCGGCAAGATCACGATCCTTCCCGACGGCACCGCGTCGATCCAGGTCTCCGCCGACCAGGGGTAGCGCGGCCGTCGGTCAGCCGCTGCGGGCCGCGTCGCGGCGTGCGAGTGCGGCGAGGCGCTCGTTGTACGCGTCGAGCTCGGCGTCGCCGGAGCGGTCGACCTGCCGGTCGCGGCGTCGCTGCATCCGGTCGTCGGAACGACTCCACTGGATCGCCACCGTGATCGCGAGGATGAGGGTCGGGATCTCGCCGACCGACCAGGCGACACCGCCGCCGACGTACTGGTCCTCGAGCGGCGTGACCCCCCACGTGCGTCCCATCGCACCGAACCATTCGGCGGCGAAGAGGCCCGACGACATCATGATCGCGATGCCGAAGAACGCGTGCATGGCCATGACGGCGATGAGCGTGAGCAGACGGAACGGGTAGGGCAGCCGGTAGGGCACCGGGTCGATGCCGATGAGCGACAGGACGAAGAGGTACCCCGAGATGAGGAAGTGGACGACCATCCACTCGTGCCCGATGTGGTCGTAGAGCGACCACCGGAACAGGTCGGTGTAGTAGAAGACCCAGAGGGAGCCGATGAACATGATCGACGCGAACGCGGGATGCGTCACGACGCGAGAGAACGGGGTGTGGACGGCCCACAGGATCCACTCGCGCCCGCCGCGCGTGCCGTCGTCGCGCTTGCGGATCGCGCGCGCCGCGAGGGTGACGGGCGCCCCGGCCACGAGGCAGAGCGGGATGGCCATCGACAGCAGCATGTGCCCGACCATGTGCAAGCTGAACAGGTAGTCCTGGTAGGCGTTGATCGGACCGCACGTCACCCACAGCAGCAGGAGCAGACCGAACACCCACAGCGCGGTGCGGTAGATCGGCCAGCGGTCGCCGCGGCGGCGCAGGCGCCACACGCCGGCCAGGTAGAAGAACAGGCCGAAGCCGACGACGAAGACCCCCAGCAGGTCGACGTCCCACGCGGTGAACCAGCGTTCCATCGTGAGCTCGGGCGGCAGCAGCGCCCCCGTCAGGATCTGCGCGGGCGTCTGCTCGGTCGGAAGCGACGTGTCGACCGGCGGGGGCGTGCGCGCGAGCGCCGCGGCGGCCCCGCTGGCGACTCCCATGAAGACGACCTCGACGGTGACGAGTAGCCAGAAGATGCGCGCGGCGCCGGCCGCGGCGAGACGGGCGATGAGTCGCCGCCGGTAGAACGCCCCGAGGACGCCCATGCCGATGAGGGCGACGACCTTCACGAGCAGCAGCGCGCCGTACGGCGAGAGGAGGTTCTCGGGCGAGACGATCCCGACCGCAGCCCGCACGCTGCCCGAGACGGCGACGACCACGAACGCGGCGAGCGCGATGCTGGAGTACCGCGACACGACGTCGACCATCGCGGCGCGGTCGACGACCGGGCGGATGACGACGAGCAGCAGCAGTCCGCCCAGCCAGACCGCGGCGGCGACGATGTGGAGCGCGAGGGCCACGACAGCGGCGTTGTGGTTCGCGTCGTCGCCCGAGTGGCCCTGGGTCGCCATCGGGATGAGGGATGCGGCGGCGAGGACGGCGACGATCAGCGTCGACGTCCACCCGCGCACGGCGAAGGTGAGCACCGTGAGCACGGCCCCGGCGATCGTCGTGAGCATCCACGCCCGGCCGCCCTCGGTCTCGACCAGGAACCGGCCGAGCTGCTGGCCGAACTCGGCACCCGCGCTCGGGGCGACGCCCAGGAGGTTCAAGAAGGTGAAGAAGGTGGTCACCGCGCTGGTCACCGTGAACACGGCGGCGGAGATCGAGGCGGTGTCGAGTGCGAGGTCGAAGGGGCGCTCCCCCGACCGGAGGGCGAACAGCCCGACCACGAGCGAGCCGATCATGCCCGCGGCCGACAGGTTCACGAGGAGCTTGACGATCGGCAGCCCCCAGCGGACCACCGGCCCGGGATCGAGCAGCTGCACCGGCGCGGCGCCGCCGCCCGCCGCCAGCCCGATCAGGACGACGATGACCGCCGAGACGGCGAGGATCGCCGGACCGGCGAAGCGCCGCGCTCGGGAGTCCACCCGACAAGCCTACGGCGCGCCCGGCCGCGGAGATGCGGGGCCGGGCGGGGAACGACGGAGGGGGATGCCGTTACGGCATCCCCCTCCGGTGAATCGTCGTCGATTACTTGACGGCGGCCTTCAGCTTCGAGCCGGCGGTCACCTTGACGCGCTTGCCCGCGGCGATCTTGATCTCTTCGCCGGTCTGCGGGTTGCGGCCGGTGCGAGCGGCGGTGTCGACCTGCTCGAAGGCGATCCAGCCCGGGATCGAGACCTTGCTGCCCTTGGCGACGGCCTCGGAGACGGTCGTGAAGAGCGAGTCGAGCACGCCCGAGACGGCGGCCTGGCTCTGACCGGTGGCGCTGGCGATGCTCGCGACGAGCTCGGTCTTGGTGATGGACTTGTCAGCCATAGGGTTGTCCTCCAGACGGCGGACGACGGACGCGCCGCCGACAGCTTGGGTGGTTCCCGGGGGACTCGCGTCACCCCGGTTGGTCGTTCGACCGGTCCCGAATATACGCGGATTCCGCGGAATTTCGCGGATTTGCCGGCATCGGCGGCCGCTTTCACCCGGCGTGTCGCCCGTTTTCGGGACGCATGAGACGGATGTGACGCCGAAACGGGTCAGATCCGGCGCAGCGCCGCGACGACCTCGGCCTCCCAGCGGCGGGCGGCCGGCAGCGCTCCGACGTAGATCGGAGTGTCGTGCGTGACGCCGAGATAGCGCGTCGCGCTGGCCTCGACGCCCGCGCGGCGGAGCCGGGCGGCGTACGCGGCGCCGTCGCCGCGCAACGGGTCGTACTCGGCGGTGAGGATCACCGCCGGCGGCAGGTCCGCGAGCGAGTCGGCGCGCATCGGCGACGCATACGACTCGTGCGCCCGGGACCGGTCGCCGAGATACGTGCGCGCGACCGAGACGAGCTCGCGCAGCGCGATGAACGCCGGGATGCCGAGCGCGTAGGTCGCGCGGAGGTCGATCCAGCGCCCCGTGAGGTCGGTGACCGGCACCTCGAGGATCTGCACCGTCACGGGGTGGCGCGCACGGTCGCGGTTCATCAGCGTGAGCACGGCGGCGAGGTTGCCGCCCGCGGACGATCCCGAGATCCCGACGCGCGCCGCGTCGATGCCGAGCGCGTCCGCTTCGTCATGCAACCATTCCCAAGCGGCGTGCACCTGTTCGATCTGCGTCGGGTACCGGTGCTCGGGGGCGAGGGCGTAGTCGACGGCGACGAGGATGACCCCGGACGCCTCGGCGCGACGCCGGCAGGCGGCATCCGCCGTCGGATAGTCGATGCCCCCGATACGGAACGCTCCCCCGCCGAGCACGGGGCACGCGGGCGCGGGCTCGCCCTCGACGAGCGTGCTGGGACGGTAGACGCGCACCCGCACGTCGGGGTAGCCCGGCACGGGCACGACGTGCTCGGTCGTGGCGATCGGCGGGCCCGGAGTGCCGACGGTGCGCAGCTCTTGCCGGTCCCACGAGAGGGCGGCCCGGCGATGCCGCTCGCGCGGGGTGGGAGTGTGCTTCGGCGGATCGGCCGGTGCGGGCGCGGCCGCGGACGGGGCGGGGGCGGACGCGGCGGCGGACGGGGCGGCGGCGGACGGGTCGGGGGCGGGTGAGGTCGTGCCCGGCACGCCGTCCGCGGCGGGCGAGCCGGTCCGCGGCATCCGCGGCATCCGCGCAGCGACCTTCGTGGTCACCGACGTCCACGCCTGACGCAGCAGGTAGCGGCGGTGCGTGCGCAGCCGCTCGGCGAAGAAGGGGTCGAGGGGCACGGTCAGCCGTCCGTGGGCTCGGCCGCGTCGCGTTCCAGCTCGCGGAGCCGTCGGAGCTTGGACCACGGCACGAAGGCGATCCACATGACCGACGCGATGGACCCACCCATGATCATCGACGCGATATCCATCCCTCGACCGTAGACGGTGCGCGGCGGGTTCGTCCCGCGATCAGGCTGAGTCCATGCAGATGATGCGGGAGCCGGGGCCGAGAGGGCTCTCATCCTGACGACGGCACCGCGACGAGCCCCCGACGGGCCGGCGGCGGGCCGGCACCGCGACGGTGGCAACAGCGAAGCCCCCGCCCCGGGAGATCGGGACGGGGGCTTCGGGTGCTGTGTTGCAGGCCGCTTACCAGCTGGACTTGGTCACACCGGGCAGCTCGCCCTTGTGCGCCATGTCGCGGAAGCGAACGCGGGAGATGCCGAACTTCGAGAGGTGGCCACGGGGGCGACCGTCGATGGCGTCGCGCTTGCGGACGCGCACGGGCGACGCGTTGCGCGGCAGCTTCTGCAGGCCGACGCGGGCGGCCTCGCGGGCCTCGTCGGTCGCGTTCGGGTCGACGAGGGTCTTCTTCAGCTCGGCACGCTTCTCGGCGTAGCGGGCGACGACCTCTTCACGCTGGTTGTTGCGCGCGATCTTGCTCTTCTTAGCCATGAGATCAGCGCTCCTCTCGGAATTCGACGTGCTTGCGGACCACCGGGTCGTACTTCTTGAGCACGATGCGGTCGGGGTTGTTGCGACGGTTCTTACGCGTCACGTACGTGTAGCCCGTGCCGGCGGTCGAACGGAGCTTGATGATCGGACGGACGTCCTGAGCCTTCTTCGCCATTAGAGCTTCACACCCTTCGCGATGAGGTCCTTCACGACCGACTCGATGCCGCGGGCGTCGATGACCTTGATGCCTTTAGCCGAGACGTTCAGCGTGATCTTGCGACCAAGCGAAGGAACGTAGTAGGTCTTCTTCTGCACGTTCGGGTCGAAGCGGCGCTTCGTCCGGCGGTGCGAGTGCGAGATGTTGTGACCGAAGCCGGGAACTGCTCCGGTCACCTGGCACACTGCTGCCATAGTGATTCTCCTTAGTACCGTGACACCGGACGGTGCCACCCAAGATCCCTTGTCTGCACCCGCGCCTCACCCGGCCGTTTCGGGCCTGTGGATGGGGATCGGGTACGTACTGCGTGCTGGAGTGCGCGCAGACAAACAGTCAGTCTAGCACGGGGCGGCGTGTCGCCTTGACCGGCGATGGCGATGGCGGCACGGGATGCTGCGCGCACGCGGTCTGCCATACTGCCGCTATGTCGCCGGAGGTCGGGGCGCCTCTGCGGCGATGGCGTTTCACCGGCCGCTTGCGTCACTATCAGGCGGACGTCCTCGACCGGGTCGACGTCACCCGCGGCGATCCGCTGCACATCGTCGCACCTCCGGGCTCGGGCAAGACGCTGCTGGGCCTGCTGCTGGCGGCGCGCCGCGGCACGCGCGCGCTCGTCCTCGCGCCGACGATCACGATCCGCGACCAGTGGGCCGAGGCGGCGACGCGTCTCGCCGACGATTCCGCCGCGGTGTCGGTCGACGGCGCTCGCCCGGCCGAGCTGACGGTGCTGACCTACCAGGCGCTGAGCGTACTCGACGCCGACAACCCGCTCGCCGCCCTCGCCCGCGAGCGATGGCAGCGAGAGCTCGAGGCGGACGGACGATCGACGGATGCGGCATCCGCATGGCTCGACGCGCTGCGCGACGGCAACCGGCGCGCCTACGCCGCGGGCATCTCCCGGCGCTCGCGGACCCTGCGGCGGCGCATCGCCCAGGAGGACCCCGATGCGCTCGCGCGGGCGCTGCATCCCAACGCGCGGGCGCTGATCGACCGTCTCGTCGCGCACGGCGTCGACACGATCGTGCTCGACGAGTGCCATCACCTGCTCGACCACTGGGCGCTCGTGGTCGCCGCGCTCGTCGGACGGCTGCGGGCGGCGGGGCGCTCTCCTCTCGTGATCGGTCTCACGGCGACCCTCCCGTCGCCCGACGACGGCGCCGCCTACGACAACTACACCTCGCTCCTCGGCGACGTCGATCACGAGGTGCCCGTTCCCGCGGTCGTCCGCGAGGGCAACCTCGCCCCTTACCGCGAGTACGTCCGGTTCGTCGAGCCGACCGCCGACGAGCTCGCCTTCCTCTCGGGTGCCGCCGTGGGTCTCGCGGTGCTCATCCGTTCGACGTTCGCGCACGGCGACGGCGCCGCCCACCTGGTCGCGATGCTGCAGCCCCCGCTGCCCGATGCCGGCGACCGGGACGAGCCGCAGGCGCAAGCGGAGGCCGCGGACCTCACTCCTCCCCCACCGGCGGCACCCGCAACCGGCGCGATGGCGTCCGACGCCGACATCCGTCTGTCGCTCGCGTTCGCCGCCGACTTCGCGGGCGCCGAGGCCGCGGCCGCGATGCTCGCGACCGTCCACCCCGAGCATCCGCTCGTCGCGCACCTGCCGGCCCTCGCGCGGCGTCCGCCGACGACCGACGAGTCGTTGCGCCTGCTGGGTCGCTTCGCCCTCGACCGGGTCCTGCCCGACGCGGCGGAGCGCGAGCGGTGGGAGCGCATCCGCTCGACCCTGGCCGATTTCGGCCTCTCGCTCACGGATCGGGGGCTGCGGCGCACGCGCGATCCCATCGACACCATGCTGGCCTCGTCGCTGTCGAAGGATCGCGCCGCGTGCGACATCCTCCGTCTCGAGCGCGACCTCGTGGGCCCGCGCCTGCGCGCTCTCGTCCTCGCCGACTTCAGCGAGCACGGCAATCGCCACGGCGGGCTCGTCGGGCGGGCCGGCGCCATGCGGACGTTCGCGGTGCTCGCGCGCGACGCCGCGACGGCCGATCTGCGCGCCGCTCTCGTGACCGGGACCCGGACATGGGTGGCGACGCGTCATGCGGAGCCCCTGGCCCGGGCCTGGTCGGCGGCGCTGGGGGTCGATGTCGTGACATCCGCGGTGCCGGACGAGCCGGGGCTGTCGGAGGTCTCGGTGCCGGGCGCGGGGGCCGCCGCGTTCGTGCGCGCGGCTTCTGCTCTGCTGACGAACGGCGAGCTCGACGTGGTGGTCGGCACGCGCGGGCTGTTCGGTGAGGGATGGGACTGCCCCGCCGTCAACACGCTCGTCGACCTGACGTCGGTGGCCACCCCGCCGGCGACGCAGCAGCTCCGCGGCCGCGCGCTGCGCCTCGACCCCGCCTGGCCGGAGAAGGTCGCCCACATCTGGACGGTCACGTCGCTGCTGCCGGCCGCGTCGCCGCTCGACGCCGACCCCGACCTGTCTCGCCTGCGGCGCAAGCACGAGCGACTGTGGGGCCTGCACCGCGACGATCCGAGCCGCATCGTGCGGGGTCTGCCCGGGGTGCTGGCGGCGGATCAGCGGCGCGCGACGACGTCGGGCGAGCCGCCGGATGCGGAGGCGCTCAACGCCCGGACCGTCGTCGATCCGCGCGAGCGGACGCGCGCGCTGTGGCGGGTCGGCGAGGAGTATCTCGACCGCGAGTCGGTGGGCTCGCTCGTCGTGCGCCGGGTCGCCGAGCCGATGTTCCGCACGCGTCGGCGGGCGGATGCCGCGCTGGGCGGCATGGCGGCCGCGGCGCTCGCTCTCGCCGTCGGGGCCGTCGCGCTGCTGATCGCGGGCGCCGCGGGTGCGTTCGGCGCGGCGGGGCTCGTCGCGGGATCCGTCGCGCTCGCGGGTGCCGCGACGCTCGGCGGCCCGGTCGCCCGCACGTGGCTGCGGTCCCGCCGGGCCCATGCCGACGCTCCCGAGCTCTACCGCCGCATCGGGCTCATCGTCGTGGCCGCCCTCCGGCGTTCGGGCCGGATCGGCGGCGAAGCGCTGCCTGACGTGGTCGTCGCTGCGGACGGCGCGACCGGCGGCGAAGCGGGCGCGGCCGTCGGGGCGGACGCGGCCCTCGGGGCGGACGCGGCGCTCGAGGCGGGTGGAATCCAGCGCATCGACGTCCGCCTGGCGAACGCTTCGCTCGAGGAGCAGCGGGTGTTCGCGGGGGCGATGGCAGAGCTCCTCGGCCCCGTTCGCACCCCGCGGTTCCTCCTGCAGGTGGACGCCGGCGGGGCCTCGACCCTCGTCCGCTGGGTGCTCCGGCGCGCGGGAGGCGGCGGCCGGCCGCAGTTCCTCGCGGTGCCCGCGGCATTCGGGATGGCGTCGGCGCGGCTGCGCGCATTCGCCGCGGACTGGGAACGCATGATCGGCCCGTGCGTGCTGCACTTCGTCGACCGCCCCGAGTCGCTGGCGCTGCTCGCCGAGGCGCGACGCGGCGGAGCCGTCGACGGCGACCTCGCCGTCATCGAACGCTGGGACTGACCGGGTCGGCCGGAGGGGCCGACAGACGGCACGACGCGAGCCCGGCGGCGGCTACCGTCGCCCGGCTGCGGCCTCGGCGGCGGCATCCGCGGCCCCTCGGCCCCATCGGAACGGCGACACCGTCGGGTCGCCCGCGACCCAGAAGCGCCACGGGAACGCGTCCGTCCCCGCCACGCCGGCGACACCGACGCGCGGCCCCGTCGCCACGTCGGGCTCCGGTTCGTCGCGCAGGAGCAGTCGCGCCCGGGCGCCCGCGGGCTCCCCGCCCGCGACGGCGTCGATGCCGTCGTGCGCCGGATGCCGCAACCCGAGCGCTTCGCCGAGCCGGCCCGGACCGCGGGCCAGGTCGCGCATCGACCGTGCGGCCCGGCGCCGTGCGTGCGCGATCGCGGCGCCGTCGAGGATCTCCGCTGCCCGCAGCAGCACACCGCCGGCGGTGCCCGCGGGGCCGCAGACGACGTTGACGCACGAGTGGATGCCGTGGCTGAGGTAGACGTACAGGTGACCGGGCTCGCCCCACATCGTCGCGTTGCGGGCGGTGCGTCCCATGCGCGCGTGCGAACCGGGGTCGGGCTGATCGCCGGTGTCGCGGCCGTGATAGGCCTCGACCTCGGTCAAGCGGGCCGCGACGAGCTCGCCGCCGACCTCGACCTCGAGTCGTGCGCCGAGCAGGAGCGGCGCCACCACGACCGGCAGCGCCGACAGTTCTCGGCGCGAGGCGGCGTGGAAGCCGTGCGGGATCGCCGTCGAGTAGGCGCTCATGGCCGCGGCGCGCTCTGGCACCACGAGATGTCGAATCCGCTGAGCGCCGACACCTCTTCGCCGGTGCCGAGGTCGACGATGTGCGTCTGCACGCGTTCGGGAAGCGGCAGCAGATACGCGTCGTACGGGTTCGACACCGCGTCGGGCGCGACGAGGAACGCGGCGTACCGGCTGCTGGGCGAGACGCACGTGTGGATGAGCAGGTCGTCGGGCGCGACGGAGAAGACGTCGCGCGTGGTCCCGTCGGCTCCCACGACGGCGACCGACGTCGACAGCACCGTGAACCCGTCGAGCCGCGAGAGCACCCGCAGCGTCTCGTCGGCGTTCCCCGGCAGGGCCGACACCGCCTGCGTCTCGCCTGCGGCGGGGTCGGTGGCGGTCAGCACGCGCTCCTGCGCGGTCGCGAGGTCGATGGCGACCAGCCCGGTCGGCCGCTGGATGATGGCCTCGGTCGAGCCGCGGGCGATGCCGTCGATCGTGATCGCGTTGCCGAGCGACACGGGAGCACCGCCCGAGGCGGAGACGAGCGTCAGCGCGCTGTCGAACCCGAGCAGCAGCACGGTGTCGGTCCCCGGTACGAAGCGCCAGTCGTCCACGCGCGGGTCCCCGCCCTGGAACTGCAGCTGCGCGGGCTCGTCGTCGGCGCGCGCATCCGCGAGCGACGCCGTGAACAGCGCGCTCTCGAAACCGCCGCCGGCGCCGATCGCGGCGTCGGTGTAGGTGTACCCGATGAGGTCGCCGCGGTCGGCGCTCTGCAGGTTGGTGACGACCCCGCGACCCGGGAGCGGGAGCTCGCGGGAGTTCCGACCGTCGCGGTCGGTGACGATGATCGACGACACGCCGTCGTCTCCGGCCGAGACGATCGCGAGGTGCGTCGACGTGGCTCGGAAGTCCTCGATGTGCGGGTGCGTGAACACCGGCACGGCGTCGCGGCCGTCGAGCGTGGTGCGGAAGATCGTGTCCTCGTCACCGCCGCGCTGCAGCAGGTAGGTCTCGAGCGCGGGCGTGGTGAAGGTCTCCTCGATCGTCGCCGCCGGGCCGCCGCCGAGACCCGTGACCCCGTCGATGCGCACGGTGTAGTCCGTCGCATCCCGCAACGGGAGCGTGAAGCGGATGCCGACCTGGCGGCCCGACGTGTCGACGGTGAAGTCCGCCGCCGGCTCGATGTGCACCTGCGCCGGGTCGATGTCGACGAGCGACTGGGTCGTCGTGACGATGAGCCGCGAGCCCGCGGACTCGATGCCCGCCTGCGGGTCGACGCTCACCGACGTCGCGCGCGGGCCCTGCACGGTCGTGAGCACGCCGCTCGCGCCGCCCACGAGCGCGAGCGCGCCGACGACCGCGGTCATGGCGACGACGAAACGCCGCGACCGCGCACGGTGAGTGCGCCCGCGGCGCGATCCGCCGACCCGCTCGTCAGTACTCATACGGATCCTCGGGCTCCTCGATCTTCTGCACGCCGGTCGCCTCGACGACGAGGGCGCCGTCGCGGTCGCGGATGACTCCCGTCACCGTCACCCACTCGCCCGTCGCGGGCACGTCGTCGGCGCGGCCGATCGGGATGCTCGCGGGCTGCGCGTCGATGACGCAGTGCGTGATGACGAGCCGCGTGAGCCCGAACCCGCCCGTGCTCGACGGCGTGACGAAGCCCGACAGGCTGATCTCGTCACCCTCGAACGCCTCGGGGTTCGTCGCGGTCGCGAAGACGCTCGCCCATTCGCCGACGCCGAACGAATCGGTGTCGCCGGTCGTGGCGAGGGCGACGGTGTCGGCGCCCTGGAACAGCGGCGGCGTGCCGGTGTCGCGCGACATCGCCAGCTCGGCCGAGAGCGTCGCGGGGGGCGTCACGAGGACGACGGCGACGATGCCCGTCGCGAGCAGCCCGCCGGTCCCGGCGGCGACGGACCCCCACGCGACCCGCCACGGCACAACCCGCGGCTCGCGCGGCGCCGGTTCCGACGCGGGCTCCGCCCGGACGGGCTCGGCGATCGGCGCGGCCGCGCGCGCCGCGCGTCGCGTCAGGGGTGCGTCGAGCGTCGCGCCCGGCGAGGCCTGCGCGTGAACGGGCTCGCGGCCGTGGTCATGGTCGTGGTCGTGATGGCGGTCGTGGTCGGCGGGACGGGCACCGCGGTCGGTCGCTCCGCCGTGCGCGTGACCGTGGTCGTGCCCGTGGTCGGCCTCGGCCCCGAGCGGCAGCGCGAAGCTCACCACCGCGCCGATCAGGCCGAGCACCGACATCCCGACCGCGAACCACGCCGACTCGGGATTGATGTACAGACCGATGCGTCCGGTCAGCGCGAGCGTGACCGTGATTGCCGCGAGCGCAGCGGCCAGGCCCACCCCGAACAGGCGGTTCACGACGGCGGAGGATCTAGGCAAGGAGGTTCACCATCCCCCCGACGGCGATCGCGAACAGCACCACGATCACGACGAGCCCGACGAGCACGCGCGAGCGGAAGGTCGTCCGCATGAGGGCGAGCATCTTGACGTCGACGAGCGGGCCGACGAGCAGGAACGCGACGATCGACCCCGGAGTGAACGTCGAGGCGAACGACAGCGCGAAGAACGAGTCGACGTTGGAGCAGATCGACACGATCATCGCCAGCAGGATCATCGCGAGGATCGACAGCGCCGGGTTCGATCCGATCGCGAGCAGCGTGTCGCGCGGCACGAGCACCTGCACGGCGCCCGCAACGGCCGAGCCGAGGATGAGCGCGGGCATGACGGCCCGCAGCTCGACGACGAACTGCACGAGGCTGCGTCGCCCCTTGCCGCCCGGGTCCTCGGCGGCGAGCTCGCACGCGGCCAGAAAGCGCTCGGTCAACAGCGCGTCGGGGTCCGGATGCCGCGAGTAGAGCCAGCCGATGAGGTTCGCCACGACGTAGCCGCCGACCAGGCGCGCGATGAGGATGCCGTCGTCGAAGCCGAAGGCCTGATGCGTCGTGATGATGACGATGGGGTTGACGATCGGCGCGGCGATGAGGAACGTCATCGTCTCGGGCACCGAGAACCCGCGGATCATGAGGCCGCGCGCGAACGGCAGGTTTCCGCACTCGCACACCGGGATCAGCATGCCGAGCAGCGACAGCACCGCGCGACGCGCCCAGGCCCGCCGCGGCATCCACCGTTCGATCGCCCCCGGCGGCACCCACACCTGCACGATGATCGACAGCGCGACGCCCAGCAACACGAACGGGAGCGACTCGATGAGCACGCTGAGCCCGAGCGTGACGCCGTCCTGCGCACGCGTGGGAAGCGGCGGTCCCGGCGTGAGCGCGGCGACCACGACGAGCGCGGCGATCACGACCGCGCCGATCCCCAGTGCGACGGTGGTGCGCGTCGCTGCCGTGGGCGCGAGCCGTGCGGTCTTAGGCGCCGCCACGCTCGTCTTCGGCTCGGACGTCGCCGACGGCCTCGGCCGCCGTGGGCGCCCCCTCGGCACCGGCCGCGGAGCACGCCGCGCACAGGCCGAAGATGTCGACGACATGCTCGGCGCGGGTGAAGCCGTTGGCTGCGGCGGTGCGGTGGGCCCACTCCTCGACGTCGGACGCCTGGATCTCGACCGTCAGCCCGCACGACCGGCAGATGAGGTGATGATGGTGACCCTCGCTCGAGCAGGCGCGGTAGATCGCCTCGCCGTCGGGGCTCTGCAGCTGGTCGGCCTCGCCCGATGCGGCGAGGGTCGCGAGTGCGCGATAGACGGTCGCCAGGCCGATGCCGGTGTTGTCGTCGCGCAGCGATGCGTGGAGGTCCTGCGCCGACACGAACCCGCGGGCGTCGGACAACGCCGTGCGCACGCGCTCGCGCTGCCAGGTGTTCCGCTGGGCCATGGCCGCGAGTCTACTCGGCGGTCCTCGGCATCGGCTGGGTACGGAGCACCCGTCCGCGACGGGCCCCGACGACCCGGCACACCAGGTAGATCGCGAACGAGATGGTGGTGATGTAGGGGCTGACCGGCAGGGTACCGGCGACCGCGAGCAGGATGCCGCCGACGGCCGAGACCACGCCGAACAGCGCCGCCAGCAGGGGCACCGTCAGCGGGCCGGTGGCGACGCGGACGGCCGCGGCGGCGGGCGTCACGAGCAGGGCCATGACGAGCAGGGCCCCGATGATGTGCACCGCGACCGCGACGATGAGACCGAGCAGCAGCATGAATCCGAGCGACACCGCGACGGTCGGCACGCCCCGCGCCGCGGCCGACTGGGGGTCGAGCGAGTCGAAGCGCAGCGGGCGCCAGATGAGCAGCAGGGCGATCAGCACGAACGCGCCGATGCCGATGAGCCAGGTGAGCTGCCCCGACTGCACCGACACGATCTGGCCGGTCAGCAGGCTGAACCGGTTGGCGCTGCGGCCGTCGTAGAGCGAGAGGAACAGGATGCCGAGGCCGAGTCCGAAGGGCATCAGCACGCCGATGATCGAGTTGCGATCGCGGGCCCGCGAGCCGAGCCATCCGATGAGTGCCGCCGCGATCATCGATCCCACGATCGATCCCGTGACGACGTCGACGCCGATCAGGAGCGCCGCGGCCGCGCCGGCGAACGACAGCTCGCTGATGCCGTGGACGGCGAAGGCCATGTCGCGCTGCAGGACGAAGACGCCGATCAGGCCCCCGACGAGACCGAGGACGGCTCCGGCCCACACCGAGTTCTGCACGAGCGCGAGGATGTCGCCGTACACGGGCAGCCCGCCGAACATCGCGTCGCCGACATCCGCCCAGTTCATGCGTGGTCCCCGCTCATTGATGGTCGCTGTGATCGTGGTGGTGATGAGACGCGTCGGCGTCGGGCGCGCCGACGACGACGAGCCGGTCGCCCGCGCGCAGCACGAAGACGGGAGCGCCGTACAGGTCGGTGAGCACGGGAGAGGTCAAGACCTCTTTCGGGGTGCCGAGGGTGAACCGGCCGTTCGCGATGTAGAGGATGCGGTCGACCTTGCCGAGCACCGGATTGATGTCATGCGTGACGAGGAGCACCGCGGCCCCCGTGCGCCGATGGTCGTCGATGAGACGCACGACGGCCTGCTGATTGGCGAGGTCGAGGCTCGTGAGCGGCTCGTCGCACAGGAGCAGCTTCGGGTCGTCGGCGAGGGCCTGCCCCACGCGCAGACGCTGCTGCTCACCGCCCGACAGGACGCCCACGGGGCGGTCGGCGAACGCCGTGGCCCCGACGCCGGCGAGCAGCCGGTCGATGCGCTCGCGATCGCCGCGGTGGTGCAGCGGCAGCCCGAACCGATGACCGTCGACGCCGAGGGCGACGAGATCGCGGGCCCGCAGCGCCGTGTCGCGCGGGAGCGGCCGAGCCTGGGGCAGGTAGCCGATCGAACGGTTGCCCTTGCGCTTGACGGGGCGGCCGAGCGCGGTGATCGAGCCCTCGCTGAGCGGCTCGAGACCCAGGATCGCGCGCAGCAGCGTCGTCTTGCCCGATCCGCTCGGGCCGAGCACGGCGACGAGCTCACCCGGCTCGACGGTCAGGTCGAGCCCGCTCCACAGCTCGCGACCGGACCGGCGCAGGGCGGCACCACGGATCTCGAGCAGGCTCACCGGGTCAGCGTACCCGCCCGGGACACGGCATCCGCTCGATCGCCTAACCGATCGTCACGAGCGGTCGATAGAGGCATCCAGGAGTCCACGGACGGACTCCGGGAGCCCAGGACGGGCTCTCGCTCATCCCAATCACGGAGGAACACACCATGGGAATGCAGATCGCCACCAACGTGGGCGCGCTCAACGCCTACCGCAACCTGTCCAACACGCAGAACGATGTGTCGAAGTCCCTCGAGAAGCTCTCGAGCGGCATGCGCATCAACCGCGCCGCGGACGACGCCGCCGGCCTCGCCATCTCGGAGGGCCTGAAGTCGCAGGTCAACGGGCTGAACGTCGCCTCGCGCAACGCCCAGGACGGCATCTCGGTCATCCAGACCGCAGAAGGCGCCCTGACGGAGGTCCACTCGATCCTCCAGCGCATGCGCGACCTCGCCGTCCAGGGCGGCAACGGCTCGAACAACGGCAACTCGCGTGACGCCATCACGAAGGAAGCCGGCGAGCTCAGCCTCGAGCTGCGCCGCATCGCCGAGTCGACGAACTTCAACAGCATCGACCTGCTCAAGGGCGGCACGCTGACGTTCCAGGTCGGCTCGGGCGGCACCGAGAACGACGCCATCACGATCGACCTGGCCGACGTCGCCACCGCTGTGGGCACGCTGGCCTCGGCCGACGGCACCGCGGTCGGCGCCGGCTTCGTCATCACCGACAACGAGACCGCACGTGGCACCGTCGACACGATCGACGCCGCCATCACCGCGATCTCGACCGCCCGGTCGAGCCTCGGTGCATCGCAGAACCGTTTCGAGTCGGCCATCAACACGCTCAACGTGTCGGCGGAGAACCTGTCGGCGGCCAACAGCCGCATCCGCGACACCGACATGGCGGCCGAGATGGTCAAGTACACCGCGTCGAACATCCTGTCGCAGGCCGGCACCGCGATGCTCGCGCAGGCCAACCAGGCGAACCAGGG
The DNA here is from genome assembly GCA_036946435.1 of Microbacterium arborescens. Lineage (GTDB taxonomy): Bacteria > Actinomycetota > Actinomycetes > Actinomycetales > Microbacteriaceae > Microbacterium > Microbacterium arborescens_A. Next base: position 49,127 of record JAQIJE010000038.1, read on the forward strand.
CGTGCTTCAGCTCCTGCGCTGATGCTCGCGACGGTGGGTCTCGCGTCTGCGGACGCGGGGCCCATCGCCGTCGCGGCGGCCTGGGGACCACGCCGAGAAGAGACCACGAGGACCCCGATGACAACCCCCCACGAGCTCGCGCCAGGACTCTCGTTCCTCTGGGAGCGCGCACGTCGCGTCGACGTGGGCTCGCTCGTCGCCCGTGCCCGCCGCACCGCCGCGAGGCACGGACGGACCACCCCCGGGGTCGTCGCCGACATGCTGTGCCAGGCGGCGTTCCGCAGCGTCGGCTTCCAGGACTACATCGACTACGACTTCGCGATGCTCACCGCAGCCGAGCGCGCGACGTACATGACGAGCCCCGTCTCGCACCGGCTCGCGCTGCGGTTCGACGATCCCGCCCATCGCCACCTCTTCCACGACAAGATCGCCTTCAACGGCGCGTTCGCCGAGCACCTCGGCCGCGCGTGGATGACGGTCACCCCCCGCGGGGTCGCCGAGCTGCGGGCCTTCGCCGAGCACCACGGCACCATCGTCACGAAGGAGCCGCTCGGCCGCGCCGGACTCGGCGTCCACCGCTACCGCGCCGCCGACGTCACCGACTGGGACCTCTTCCACCGCGGGCTGATCGAGCGCGGCGAGACGCTCGTCGAAGAGGTGATCCGCCAGCACGACGCCCTCGCCGCCCTGTGCGCGGGCACCGTCAACACGACCCGCGTGACCACCTACTTCGACGGCCGCGAGACGCACGTGCTGGCCATGGCGCAGAAGTTCGGTCGCGGGGCCGTCAGCGACCAAAACGCCTTCGGCGGTTTCTACGCGATGCTCGACGACGACGGACGCGCGACCGGCGACGGGTACGACTCGAACGATCGCGTGTACGCGGAGCATCCCGACAGCGGCATCCGCATCGCCGACTTCCGTCTTCCCCTGCTCGAGGACGTGCTGCGCCTCGTCGACCGCGCCGCGCGGGTCGTCCCCGAGGTGCGGTACGTCGGATGGGACATCGCCGTCACCCCGACCGGTCCCGTGCTCGTCGAGGGCAACTGGGCCGCCGGCGTCTACGAGAACAAGCCCAGTGCCACCGGCATCCGCACCGGCCACAAGGCGCGCTATCTCGCTGCGATCGATGCGGCGGGTGCGGCGGATGCGGCGGGTGCGGCCGGTGCGGCCGGCGGCGCTGTTCGGGGGATGCCGGTGAGTGAGGGTGCGCGCGCCTGACGCGGGGGTGCGGCGCGGCGGTGCGGCGCGCGTAGCGGGGGTGCGGCGCGGGTCGCGGTGAGGGCGATTTCTCCACAGGGCGGTGAGCTGAGGAGTTGTCCCCGGAAGCCTGCTCGTTCGGGGCGAATGTCGGAGGTCTGTTCGATAATTGCTACATGGAAACGGATGCCCGGCAGGAGAGCGGCCCCGACTCGCCGCATCTCGCGGCGTTCGCGGAGTTCGGTGACGCTTTCGCCGCACTGAATGCGGCGCAGGTCGCGTCGGTGCGCGCGCTGGCCCGGTTGGGTCGTTCGGCGTTAAGCGAGGCCCGGCGCGACGGGATCCGCGGGATGGCGTCCGACATGGAGCTGCGGTCCGTCGCCGCGGAGGCCGCCGGTATGGCCCGGCAGTCCGACCGACGGCTGCAGGGTGAGATCGACCACGCGATGACCGTCGTCGACGATTACCCCGCCGTGTTCGCGGCGTGGGAGAGCCGGCGAATCACCCGGGACCACGTGGATGTCGTGGTGAAGATGGGTGCCGGGGTTCCCGAGGATTTGCGGCCCGAGTACGAAGCAGCGGCGATCGTGCTGTGCGAGCGAGACATTCACACGCGCGTACGGGAGCCGTTGCGGGCGCTCGCGGAGAAGCTGCACGAGAAGCCGTTCACCCAACGGCACCGGGAGGCCGCCGCGGGCCGGTGCGTGCGGATGCTGCACGGGCCGGACGGGATGTCGACGGTGACCGCGGAGCTGCCCACGACCATCGCCGTCGGGGTGATGGACCGGCTCACCCAGATGGGGCAGACCATTAAGGACGCGCGAGCGGATGCCACGCAGGCGGGCGCTGGGCGGGCGGATGCCGCGGGAGCGGATGCTGCGGGGGCGGGCGACGGTGCGAGCCCCGGAGACGGCGCGGCATTCGGTGCCGCGGCGCGCCAAGGCGCGGTCGACGGCGACGCCCTCGAGCCCGACGTGCGGACGATGGATCAGATCCGGGCGGACGTCCTCGCGGACCTCGTGCTCGGCGGGGCGCCGGTCGTCGACCCGACCTATGGACGCGACGGGGCTGGTGCGTTGGGTGCGATCCGGGCACGCGTGCAGGTCGTCATCACCGCCGACACATTGACCGGCAAGGACGAGCACCCCGCCGAAGCGGTGGGCGCTGCGCTCGTGGACGCCAACACCGTGCGCAAACTTGCGGGGCAGGCGTCGTCGTGGGATCGGTTGTTCATCGACCCCGTCACCCGCACCCCCGTCGAGATCGACACCTACCGGCCCACCGCCGCCATGGCACGGCTCCTCAAAGCCCGAGACCAGCACTGCCGCTTCCCCGGATGCCGCAGAGCCGCCATCCGGTGCGAAATCGACCACACCATCGACCACGCCCTCGGCGGACACACCCACATCTACAACCTCGCCCACCTCTGCCAACGCCACCACTCCATGAAGCAATTCACCCACTGGCAAGTCCGGCAGGTCGGCGGCGGGATCCTGGAATGGACCTCACCCCTCGGACGGGTCTACCGGGAAGACCTGCCGGTCCCGGCGGTGTGCTTCACCATCGACACCACCAGCCCACCCCCACCACGCACCGGCACCGGCGGGCCACCCGAATCGCCACCCTTCTGACGCCCGCTTCCGCGGAGCTGTCGACCGCGGGTCCTCAGCTCGGCGAACCTTCGCCCGCGCGCGCTTCGAACGGCCCAGGTGTTGCTGGCCGTGACGGTGTCGACGCCTCAGCAGCGGTGTCGTCGCTCAGTTCGCGATCGACAGCACGAGACCCGTCGCAGGGGCGGGGTCGCTCGCCAGTCGCGCATGCGTCTCGACGTCGTAGCGAGAACCGCCGTAGCGGAGTTTTTCCCGCTCGATCCCCTCCGCCCGCAACCCCGCCGCGGTCGCCACTCGACATGACGCGGGATTGTTCACCCGGTGCCCGAGCTCGAGCCGGTACAGCCCGTTCTCGAAGGCCCAATCGCTCACCGCGATGAGCGCACCTGTCGCGTATCCCTTCCCGCGCGCTCCGGCTGCAAGCCAGTAGAACATCCACGCGGTCTCGTGCCGGAACTCGATCGCAGACGCTCCGACGTTGCCGATCGCAACACCGTCCTCGACGACAGCCCAGTTCTTCACGTGCTCACCGAATCGCAGCGACTGAGCGATGAACGCCTCAGCGGCCGTCCGAGCCGACAGGTCGGCACCACCGAACTGAATCGCCAAGTCGGGAGTGCTCTGAGATGCCTCGCTCAGCGCCGACGCATCGCCGCTGTTCCACGAGCGAAGCGAGACACTCACGTCCTCGATCCTGCCCCACCCTCCAGGTGGGAACCGAACTCAGCCTTCGGCAACATGCCCTAGGCGAGCAGTCGGCGGACGGGCAGATCCTGCCCCTCGAGGATCACCTGCGCGGCGGCGCCGGACCGTCGGTTGACCACGACGGGAGCCAGCAGGTTCACGCCGACGCCGTCCTCGGTCATGCGCGCGACCACGAGAACGCGCGCCTCCTCCGGGCCCGCGAGGTCCAGCGCGTCGACCTGCTCATCCGAGATGACCGGCGCGTAGTCCGCGACCACAGCCGCCGGATCGACGAGGAAGAGTCGCACCTCGGCATCATCCCGCGCGGTCATCGCGAACAGCCCGCCCGCCTGATCGACCGTCTCGAGGAAAAACACCGTGTGCGGCGAGAGCCCGGGGGGCGAGACGACGAAGTCGAGCGACTCGACCGCTGCCACCGCGCTCATCGCAGGAAGTCCATCAACGTGGGCTGAAGCACGCGCGCCGTCACGGCCAACGCCGACTGATACACGAGCTCCTGCGATTTCAACGCCACGAGCACCTCGACGGTGTCGACATCCTCGACGGCCGCGCGCTGCGCCTCGAGCGACACCGTGGCGTCGGAGGTCGTCTCTCTGGCTCGCATGATCTGATTCTGCCTCGCACCCACCGTGCCCTGCACCCCCAGCATGTCGTCACGGCGCTCGTCGAGGGCCGTGAGACGCGAACCCACGTCGACACCGGCCCGAAGATCCGCCGCGATCGCGCCGATCAGCGCGAACACCGAGTCGGACCCCGACCCGAACACCGCGGCGCCGTCGGCATCGACGCGCACGGTCTCACCCTCCGACACGCGGCGGCGCACCTCCGAGCCCGCGACGCCCGTGAACGTGAAATCGGCGGCGAAGGCGCTGCCGGACGACGTGCCGGCGAAGACCGAACGTCCCAGCACGGTCGTGTTGGCCTGCGCGAGGAGCTCGTCGGCGATCACGTCCAGCTCGACGGCGATCGCCTCGCGGGCAGACGGCCCGAGCGCCCCCGAGTTCGCACCGCGCACCGTGAGGTCGCGCGCACGCCCGAGCAGCGACGTCGACGACGAGATCGCGCTGTCGACCGCCGTCACCCACGTGAGCCCGTCGTCGATGTTGCGGGCGTACTGCGCGTTGCGGCTCTGCGCAGCATGCAGCCCCAGCGCGGCCGCCGCGGCAGCGGGATCGTCCGACGGCGCGGCGAACGCCCGCTGCGACGTGGCCTTGTCCTGCAGGCGCGCGAGATCGTTCAGCCCCGACTGCAGATTGCGCAGCGAGGTGTTGACGAGGGTCTGCGAGGTCACGCGGGTGATCATGGCTCTCCCGGGGTCAGCGGCCGACCAGGCCGGTGCGGTTGATGAGCACGTCGAGTGCCTCGTCGACGGCGGTCAGGACACGGGCTGCCGCCTGGTAGGCGGTCTGGTACGTGAGCAGGCTCAGGGTCTCCTCGTCGTTGTCGACCCCCGCGACCGACTGCTGCGCAGCGGCGGCCGCGACGGCGGCGGTCTCGGCTCGCGCCGCACGACTCGTCTCGGCTCCCGTCGCGACCGCGAGACGCGACACCACGTCGCCCCACAGCGCATCGGGACCGTCCGATCGCGAGCCGATGCCCGAGAGCAGGTCGGCGTTCCCGCCGTCGAGCACGCCCGCACCGGGCCGCCCGATCGCCAACTGCTCTCGCCCCGTGGGCACGACCCGCAGGGCGAGAGCCGCCGGCAGCCCGGCGTCGAGCGCGAAGAAGTCCCCCGCGGGGGCACCGGCCGACGTCACCCCCGCCGCATGCTGCGCGTTGACGGTCTCGGCGAGCGAGGCCGCGAGCTCGTCGTACGACGCCGCGAGCCCCGCGAGCGGCCCCCCGGCGTCAGCGGGCGCGAGCAGGGCGAGCGCGCCCGCCAGCTCACCGCCGCCGACGCCGACGGGCGGGCCCCCCGCCGGCCGCCATGCGACGCTCACGGTGCCGGCCGCGCCGAGGGCGGTCGGTCCCGAGACCTCGAGCATCCGCGCCTGCGAACCCGAGACCAGGGCGTTGCCGTCGATGCGCATCGTCATCGTGCCGTCGGACTCGACCGTGCCGACGGCCCCCGCCAGGCGCGCGACGGTCTGAGCGAGCAGGTTGCGCCGATCGACGAGCTCATTGACCGGCGAACCCGACACGGCGCCGCGACGGATGGCGTCGTTGAGCTCCGCGATCTCCGCGGCCGCCGCGTTGACCTGGTCGACCGTCCGGTCGGCCCCCGCGCGCACCGCCGCCCACTGATCCGTGACGGCACGGTATCCGTCCCCGATCCGCGCCACGAGCGTCTCGCCGCGTGTGATCACGGCGGCGGCCGCAGCGGTCGAGTCGGGCGCGTTCGACAGGTCCTGCCACGCCGCCCAGAACTGCGTCAGCTGGAACGCCGCGCCGTTCTTCGTCGGCTCGGCGAGCGACGCCTCGGCCGTCGCGGTGGCAGCGGCGCGGGTCGACCAGTAGCCGGATGCCGCGAGCGTGTCGCGCACACGCGCATCGAGCACGGCGTCGCCGAGCCGCGACACCCCGTCGACCGACACGCCTTGACCGATCGACACCCGTCCGGGGGTCGACACGCCCGCGACGGCGGATGTCTCGACGCGCTGCCGGGTGTAGCCGGGCGTCAGCTGATTGGCGACGTTCTGCCCGGCGATGTCCATGCCCCGCCGAGCCGCCGCCAGCGCGCTCGCGGCCACTCCCAACCCGCTGAATGTCGACATCCGGTCCTCTCAGATCTCCCGATCGACGATGCGCGCGGTGTCCTCGCGCACGCGCTCCCCGCCGGTGGTGTACTCGCCCGTGCTGGCCGCGAGACCCGCGAGAGTCTCGTCCACCGCACGGCTGGCCGCGCGCAGATGCGTCTCGTTCGCGTCCTTGAGCTGGGCGATCTCGCCCATACGCTCGGTGAGCGCGACGCGATGCTCCGCGAACACGTCGCGCCAGGTGCCCGTCGGCGACGCGTCGAGCAGTTGCGCGAGAGTCGTGGCATCGGGCATGCCCCACTCCCGCGCGACCGCCGCGACCTCGACATCACGGCCCAGCCCCGACTCGCGGAGCTGCTCGAGCACCCGCTCGATCTCGCGCGACGCGAGGTGGATGAAGCGCGTGTTCCCCGCATCGAGCAGCAGACGCTGCTCCTCCAGCTTGAAGATCAGCAGCTCCAGCAGCTCGCGCTCGCGCCACAGCTGCATCGACAGCTCGTTTGCTCCCACGGTGTCCCCCTCCCCCAGGCGGCCCCGATTGGACCGCGACGAACGGCTCGCTCAGTCCACGAATCCGTTCAGAAGCGATCTTCCTCGTCTATCGGCCGGATCTCACGTTCGGTTACGCGACTGAGGAATTCCGTATGAGATCTTTCTCATTTTGCTTATGATGGCAACCAGCCGGTGTGACGGCTCCCGCGAATTCGGGCCGCGGGGGTGAGCGCACACCACGAAAGAGGCCCTCATTGCACACCCTCGGCCACGCCGAACGCAATCGACTCATCGAAGAGAACCTCCCCCTGGTGGGCTATCTCGCACGCGAGCTGCACTCCCGGGCGACGCACGTCGCCCTCGAGGAGCTCGCCTCGGTCGGCGCTCTCGCCCTCGTCACCGCCGCTGACGCGTTCGACCCGTCGCTCGGCGTCCCTTTCGGCGCCTACGCGCGCCGGCGCATCCTCGGCGCCTTCGCCGACGAGATGCGGTCGATGGACTGGGCCTCGCGCGGCATCCGCAAACGCATCAAAGAGACCACCGCGATCCGCGAGACGCTGACGGCGCGCCTCGGCCGGACGGCCACGGCCGATGAGATCGCCGCGACGATGGGCCTGCCTCGCGCGGCCGTCGTCGAAGCACTCGACGACGCGGCTCGCACCGTGACGAGCCTCGACGACGCGTCGGTGCTCGAGGTGCCGAGCGCCATGACGCTCCCCGACGAGTCGGCGGTGCTGCGCGAACGGCGCGACGTGCTCGAACGTGCCGTCGCCGCCCTGCCCCCGCGCATGGGCGCGATCGTGCGCGCCGTCTACATCGACGAGCGCCCCGTCAAAGACATCGCCGCCGAACTCGGCGTCTCGCACTCCGCCGTATCGCAGCAGCGCGCCGAGGCGATCCGCCTGCTGCGCGACGCGCTCGAACGCTTCTCGGCCGAGGAGCAGGCCGAACCGGTCTCGCGCGTGTCGGTCGAGACCCGCGAGGCCTACTTCGCCCGCATCACCGCACTGGCGCCCCGGCGGGGGTCCCCCGCTCCGCCGGCGGCCTCCATCGCGTTCTGACCCGCGCCGTCCCGTTCCTCCGGCCCTCGACGACTAACGGCGGGCGTCGACCTGCCGATAGACGTCGCCGACGGCGCACACCCGCCGGACGACGACGACAGGACGGGCACATGGCGATCTCGATCGACGGCCTCGCCTCGAAGCTCGACACGAAGGCGATCATCGACGCCCTCATGAACGTCGAGCGCATCCCGCGCACCCTCCTGAGCGCCAAGGCCGACGATCGCAAGGCGGTCATCAGCCAGCTGCAGGCGCTGAACACGGCCCTGCAGTCGCTCGCGACCCGCGCGAAGGATGCCGCCGGACCGACCGCCCTGCTGCAGCGGACCGCGACGAGCTCGGACGAGTCGGTGCGCATCACCGCGGCCGACGGCGCGCCCGTCGTGCGGACCGACATCGTCGTCGACCGCGTCGCGACGGCGCACAGCATCGTCACCGCCCCGTTCGCCGCGTTCGACGACGAGCCGCTCGTGCTGACCGTCGTGCGCCCGGGTGCCGACCCCGTCGAGGTCCGCCCCGCCTCGGGGTCTCCGGCCGACATCGCCCACGCCCTCACGACCGCCGGCGCCCGCCTGACCGCGTCGGCGGTCTCGGCCGGCACCGGCACCGACGGTGCCCCGGTCTGGCGGATGCAGGTGACGGCGACCGAGACCGGCACGGATGCCGCGTTCCAGGTGTTCCGCGGCGACGCGGCGTCGGTCGCGGCGGGCACGGCGACCGACCTCGCCGCGCAGCCGGGAGCGGCCGTCGTGACGACCGGCGCGGACGCGCAGGTGCGCCTGTGGGCGGGCACGGCAGCCGAGCAGAGCGTGACCTCGGCCGGCAACACGTTCACGAGCCTGTTCGACGGGGGTCGACGTGACCGTGTCGCGGGTCTCCGCGACGCCCGTGTCGCTGGCCGTCGTGGCCGACGCCGCCGGCAGCACGGCCGCCGCCAAGGCGTTCGTCACCCAGATCGGCACCCTGCTGGCCGGGATCGCCCGCGGCTCGAGCGCGACCGCCGCCACCTCCCCCGGCGGCCAGACGCAGCTCGGCGTGTTCACGGGCGACGGCACCGTCCGGGGCCTCCACCAGGCGCTGACGGCGGCCGTGCAGATGCCGCTCGACGGCGTCTCGCCCTCGACGATCGGCATCGCCGTCGACCGCCTCGGCGTGCTCACCTTCGACGAGGAGACCTTCACCCAGGCCCTCGCCGATGACCCCGCCGTCGTGCAACGCCTCTTCGCCGGGGTCGCCGAGCGCGCGCAGGAGGTCGCCACCCGGTACTCCGACAAGTACGACGGGCTCCTCACCTCGCGCGTGCGCGGTCAGGAGTCCGAGGTCAAGATGCTCGGCGAGCAGCTCGAACGCTGGGACCTGCGCCTCGTCCAGCGCCGCGCGACGCTCGAGCGCACCTACGCCTCGATGGAGACGATGCTCTCGCGACTGCAGGCGCAGTCGTCGTACCTCGAGTCGCAGCTCAGCGCCCTGTCCGGATCGGGGAAGAAATGAACGCCGCCCTCCGCGCCCAGCAGCGCTACCGCGAGGAGACCATCCTCTCGGCGAGCCCCGCCCGGCTCGTCACCCTGCTGTTCGACCGGCTCATGCTCGACATCGAACGCGGCGAGGCGGCGCAGCGCGACGCACGGTGGGAGGCCGCCAACACCGAGCTGCAGCACGCGCAGCGCATCGTCGCGGAGCTGTCGGGTTCGCTCACCGACGACTGGTCGGGCTCGGCGTCGCTCCGCGCGATCTACGACTACCTCGCGCGCACACTCGTCGGGGCGAACATCGGCCGCGACCCCGAGCGCACGCGCGAATGCCTCGAGCTGGTCGCCCCGCTGCGCGACGCGTGGCACACCGCGGCCGGCGCGGCCCCCGCGTGAGCGAGGCCGCCTGGGCCCGGCTCCTCGAACGCTTCGAGGACGAGCTCGCCATCGCCGCCACCGGCACCGGCACCGGCACCGGCACCGGCACCGCGTGGCATCCGCCGCTCGACGCGGGGCCCCTGCCCGCATCGCTCGCCCCCCGAGCGCGCATCATCGCGGCCGCCCAAGCCGCACGCGCCGAGCGCCTCGGCGGCGAGCTCGCCGCACTCCGCACCCAGCTCGACGCGCTCGCGCGCATCCCGAGCGGGAGCGGCGACGACGCGGTCTACCTCGACCTCGACGGCTGACCCGCATCCGTTCCTAACGTCCGCCGACGGCCGGCCGATAGGGGGTCGTGAGCACGGATCGCTCATCCACCGGCCAGGGATCGGCCACGTCATCCGACGGAAGACGCTTTCGTGCTCGAATCTGTGACCACCACCGCGCTCGCGAGCGCCCTGACGGGCCTCTCGCAGCGCCAGCGCGCCATCGCCGACAACATCGCCAACGTCAACACGTCCGGGTACGTCGCCAAGGTCGTCGACTTCGAGAGCGCACTGCGCCGCTCGGTCGAGCGGGGCGACGGCGAGGTCGAGGCGTCGGTGCGCACGTCGACCGCACCGACGCGGCTCAACGGCAACAACGTCGACCTCGGCACCGAGACGCTCGCCAACATCGAGGCGGTGCTGCGCTACCAGTTCGCCGCTCAGGCGATCGGCGGCACCTTCAGCTCGATGCAGACCGCGATGAGGACGTCATGACGTTCGATGCCATCGGCATCGCCGGCTCGGGGCTGGCCGCCCACCGCACCTGGCTCGACGCCCTCAGCGACAACATCGCCAACATCAACACGGCCGTGGCCCCCGGCGACGACGCCTTCCGGCAGCGGTACATCTCGGTGCAGTCCGCCGACGGGGGCGGCGTGCGCGTCGCGGGAGCCGTCTGGGGCGGCACCGAGGGCCGACTCGTCCACGAGCCGAACAATCCCCTCGCCGACGCCGACGGCTACGTCCGCTACCCCGACATCGATCTCGGCGAGCAGATGAGCCACCTGATCCTCGCCCAGCGCGGATACCAGGCCAACGCGGCCGTCGTCGACCGCGCGAAGACCACCTACGAGGCGGCCCTGCAGATCGGGCGCCGCTGATGCCGCCGCTGTCGGGCGTCGACGCGCTCGGGGCCCTGGGCGGGGGTCGCGCCGGCCGCGCCGCTGCGCCCCGCAGCCGAGACCGACGGAGCCGGGTTCGGCGCGAGCCTCGCCGGCGCGGTCGACGAGCTGCGCGGCATGCAGTCCGAGTCCAACGCCCTCGCCGTCTCGGCGGTCACCGGCGACCTCGACGACATCCACGCGGCCATGATCGCGTCGGCCCGCGCGTCGGTCACGCTCGAGCTCGTCGCCGCCGTACGCAACAAGGGCGTCGAGGCGTTCAACGAGATCATGCGGATGCAGGCCTGATGCCCGCCGCCGTCTCGTCGCTGTGGACCCGGCTGCGCGCCACCGTCGGGGGCTTCACGCTCGCGCAGCGCACGATCGCGATCATCGGCGTCGCCGTTCTCGTCATGGGCGTCTTCGCCCTCGCCAGCTGGCTTTCGCGGCCGACCCTCACACCGTTGTTCTCGGGCCTCAAAGCCGCCGACGCCAGCGCCGTCGTCGAGCAGCTGCGCTCGGCCTCGGTGCCCTACGAGCTGACCGACGGTGGGTCGACGGTGCTCGTCCCCGAGAACGCCGTCTACGAGCAGCGCCTCGCGGCCGCCGCAGCGGGCCTTCCGAGCGGCGAGTCGACCGGATACTCGCTCTTCGACACGATGGGGGTGACGAGCTCGGAGTTCCAGCAGTCGGTCACCTACAAGCGCGCCATCGAAGGCGAGCTGGCCCGCACCATCGGCTCGCTCGAGAACGTCACGGCCGCCTCGGTGCAGCTCGCCATCCCCGAAGAGAGCGTCTTCGTCTCGCAGCGCGTCGAGCCCACGGCATCCGTCTTCATCGAGACCGCTCGCGGCGCCGCCCTCCCCGCCGAGCAGGTCGAGGCGATCGTGCACCTCACGTCTGCGTCGGTCAGCGGCATGAAGCCCGAGAACGTCGCCGTCGTCGACGCGACCGGCCGCACCCTCTCGGCGATCGGCGGCACCGGCGCCCGCGGCACCGACCAGCAGGCGGGCGCCTACGAGACCCGCACCGCCGCGAGCGTGCAGCAGATGCTCGACACCGTGCTGGGCACCGGCAACGCCACCGTCTCGGTCGCCGCCGAGATGCAGCAGGCCACGAGCGAACGCGTCGACGAGACGTACACACCCGTCGAGGGGGCGCTCCCCGCGACGGAGGAGACCAGCTCCGAGACCTACACCGGCACCGGCGGCCAGCCCGGCGTGCTCGGGACCGAGATTCCCGCGGCCGGCGCCGGCGGGGCCGGAACCTACGAGTCCACCCAGACCAACCGGTCGAACGTCGTCAACAAGACCGTCGAGAGCGTCTCGACGCCCGCCGGATCGGTGGCCCGCCAGACCGTGGCGGTCGCCGTGAACGCGGACGGCACGGATGTCGTCGACGTCGACCAGCTCGAAGCGCTCGTGACCTCGGCCGCCGGCATCGACCGCGCCCGCGGAGACCAGGTCACCGTCGAGCTCGTCGCATTCAGCGATCAGGGCGCCCAGGCGGCGCAGGCCGCCCTCGACGCGGCACGCGAAGAGGAACAGGCCCGCCAGACGGCCGAGACCCTGCGCACGTCGATCGTCGCGGTCGCCGTCGTCCTCGGCCTCGTCGCAGCCACCGTGGCCGGGATCGTGATCGTCCGCCGTCGGCGGAGCGCCGCGGCCGAGGAGCCCGTCATGACCCTGACCGCGGTCGACGAGCCGATCGACCGTTTCGACGCCCTCACGCGCGGGCTCGCGACCCCGCTGCTTTCCGAAGCGCCCACCGTGCCGCTGCCCGCCGTCGAGCTCGACCCGGAGCCCGACCCCGAACCCGTGCAGGTCGCCCTCGACCGGCGCCGCGCCGAGATCGGCGACTTCGCCCGACGCGACCCCGCCCGCACCGCCGACCTGCTGCGGCGCCTCGTCCGGGACTCGACCGACGCATGACCGCGCTGACCGGAACCCAGACGGCCGCCGTCGTCATCATGAACCTCGACCACGCGCAGGCGGTCGAAGTGCTCAGGCACCTGTCCGACGACGAGGCCGAGGCGATCGCCGCGGAGATCATCCGTCTGCGCAGCCTCGACCTCGAGACGACCCGCGACGCGCTCACCGACTTCCAGCGGGTCGTCCGCGGACACCTGCCGCCGGTGCGCGGCGGACGCGATCTCGCGACGGGACTGCTCGAAGCGTCGCTCGGCCCCGAGCGCGCCGCGGGCGTGCTCACGAAGGTGTCGTCGTCGATGACGAGCGCATCGTTCGAGTTCCTGACCGCGGTCGAGCCGGCGCAGGTCGCGAGCATCCTCGACGGCGAGCTGCCGCAGACGGTCGCCCTCGTCATCGCGCACCTGCCGGTCGACCGCGCGGCCGCCGTGCTCGCCGAGATCGCCGACCCCGCGCGCACCGACGTCGCCCAGGCGATCGCGACGATGGGCACCGCCTCGCAGGATGCCGTCGCCGTGGTCGCGACGGCGCTGCGGGCACGCTCGGGAGCCCTGACCACCCGCGATGCGCGCGACACCCTCGGCGGCGTCCAGCCCCTCGTCGACATCATCAACCGTTCGGATGCCGCCGTCGAGAAGGCGTTGCTGGCGAGCATCGAGGCCCGCGACAGCGCCCTGGCCGAAGACATCCGCTCGCGCATGTTCACCTTCGCCGACATCGTCGTGCTCGACGACCGCGATGCGCAGCGGGTGCTGCGGGGCATCGACGTCCGCGTGCTCGCGCTCGCACTCAAGGGCTCGTCGGGGCCGGTCGCCGACGTGATCCTGCGCAACATGACCGAGCGCAACCGCGAGGCCCTGCAAGAGGAGGGCCGCCTGCTCGGCACCGTGCGCGTCTCGCAGGTCGAGGAGGCGCGCGCCGCGATCGTCCGCACCATCCGCGAGCTCGAGGCCGCGGGCGACATCCGGGTGCAGCGGGTCGAGGAGGAGTATGTCGTCTGACGCCTTCACCCGCCTCGACATCCCGCGGCTCTCGGGTCGCCGCGACGACGACGAACGCGAGCGTGCCCGGATGCGCGGCCACGCGGCCGGCTACGCCGAAGGGATGCGACTCGCCCGCGCCGACGCCGAGCGTGAGGCCGCCCGCCGCGCCGCGCACGACGCCGACGTCCTCGCCGAGCACCGCTCCCGCGCGGCGACGGGGCGGGCCGCCCTCGACGCGGCCGTCGTCGAGCTCGAGGCACGCGCCCACGAGCTGACCGCCGGGATCGTCGAGCGGGTGCACGCGCTGGCCGTCGAGCTCGCCGAGGCGATCCTCGGGCACGAGCTGTCCGACGAGGTGCGCGCCGCCGTCTCGGTCGCCGCCCGCGTCGAGCGCGCAGCGGACGGCGCCCCCGGACCCGTCGCCGTCCTGGCGCCCCTCGACGCCGAGACGCTCGCGGAGCTCGGCGCCCTGCCCGCGGGGATTCGGGTCGAGACCGACCCCGCCCTCGCCCGCGGCGACGCGATCGTCCGCGTCACCGACGGCGCCGTCGACCTGCGCGTGACGGCGGCGCTCGCGCGCGCCCGGGCCGCGCTGACGGAGGCGGGCGGATGACGTCCTGGGCACGCGCTCTCGAGGCGGCCCGCCCCGTCCGGACGGGCGTCGTGTCGCGGATCGTCGGACTCGGCGTCGACGTGCGCGGCGTCGACGGCGCGGTCGGCGACCTCATGACACTCGGACACGGACGAGCCGCGGGAGGGGTCGCCGCCGAGGTGGTGGCCGCCGAGCGCGACACGCTCCGCTGCATGCCGCTCGGCGTGATCGACGGCCTGCGGGTCGGCGACGCGGTCGCCTCGCTGTCGGGCCGCCTGCGGGTCCCGACGGGGCCGGGCGTGCTCGGCCGGGTCCTCGACGGCCTCGGGCGCCCGATCGACGGACGCGGCCCCGTCGAGGGGCCCCGCGTGCCCCTCGACCATGAGCCGCCGTCCGCGATGGGGCGCGAACGCATCGCGGAGCCGCTCCTCACCGGCATCCGCGCGATCGACACGCTCACGCCCCTCGGACGCGGGCAGCGCATGGGCCTGTTCGCCGGGTCGGGGGTGGGCAAGTCGTCCCTGCTGTCGATGATCGCCCGGGGGTCGTCGGCGACGGCGAACGTCATCGCCCTCGTCGGCGAGCGCGGACGCGAAGTGCGCGAGTTCCTCGAGGACGACCTGGGGCCCGAGGGCCTGGCCCGGTCGGTCGTCGTCGTGTCGACATCCGACCAGCCGGCGATGGCGCGCCTGCGAGCGGCCTCGACGGCGACCCGCATCGCCGAGGCGTTCCGCGACGACGGCGACCACGTCGTGCTCATGATGGACTCGCTCACCCGCGTCGCGATGGCCCAGCGCGAGATCGGTCTCGCCGCCGGCGAGCCGCCCGCCACCCGCGGCTACCCGCCGTCGACGTTCCCGGTGCTGGCGCGTCTGCTCGAACGCGCGGGAACCGACCGGCGCGGGTCGATCACGGGCATCTACACCGTGCTCGTCGAGGGCGACGACCACAACGAGCCCGTCGCCGACACCGTCCGCTCGATCCTCGACGGACACCTCGTGCTCGACCGCGCCCTCGCCGTCACCGGACACCACCCCGCGATCGACGTGCTCGGATCGGTCTCCCGCCTCGCAGGCAAGGTCTCCACCGGCGATCAGCGCCGTCTCGCGACGACGCTGCGATCGGTGCTCGCCGCGCGCGCCGAGGCCCGCGACCTGCTGTCGGTCGGCGCCTACCGCTCGGGAGCCGACGCGCGCGTCGACGCGGCCGTGGCGTCCGAGCGCGCGATCGACGCGTTCCTCCGTCAAGACCTCGACGAGCGCTCCGCAGCCCCCGAGTCGTGGCGGCGACTGGGCGAACTCGTCGCATCGTTCGGAGACGTCTCATGAAGCGCGGTTTCCCGCTCGCGGGTCTCCTCCGCATCCGCGGCATCCAGCAGCGCGCCGCCGCCGCCCACCTCTCCCGCGCCGCCATCGAGGAGCAGCGCACCGAGGCGCGCGACCGGCAGGTGCGGGCCGCCCTGACGGCTTCGGCCGACACCCCCGGCGACGTCCGCACCCTCGCGGCGCTGGCGGCGAGCCGCGTCGCCGCCAGAAGCGTGCTCAGCGATCTGGCGACGCTCCGGCAGGCCCAGTCCGCCGAGGTCGAATCCGCCCGGATGCGGCACGCCGACGCCCGCCGGGCCGAGCGGGGCATCGAACGACTCGCCGCGGGCTTCGCCGAGCGCGAGCGCCTTCGCCGCGACGCGGTCGAACAGGCCGCGCTCGACGAGATCGCCCTGCGCACGGCGGCGCCGGATGCAGGGGCGGTTGACTCGGGAGCGGATGCAGGGGATCGCCTCGCGCACGACTCCGCGCCCGATGTCGGGACCCGAGGGCCGGGGGACGCGTCGTGATCCCGTGGACCGCGTCCGCCGGCTCCGGCGCGCCCAGCATCGCGCCCACCCCGACGCGTCCGCGGAGTGCCGCCGCGGGGAGCGAGGATGCGTCGATCGCGTCGGCAGTCTTCGGCGCGACGCTCCGATCCGTGGAGGCGGAACCCTTCGGGCCGACGCCCGGCGCGACCGACGAAGCCACCCCGCCGTGTCCCGCCATCAGGACAGACGCCCCCGCCGAACGCGAAACAGCCGCCACAGCGAGCCTCAGCCTGATGACGGCACCGCGACACGCGCCCACTCCGGCAACCCCCGACGCGGGAACGGACGGCACAGTAACGCCCGGCACGGGAACCGTCGGGCCGACCGGCGCGGCCACAACCGCCGCGGCCGGCGCAGCGGCCACCTCGGCGACCGGCGAAGCCACCCCGCCGCGTCCCGCCATCAGGACAAACACCCCCACCGCACGCGAAACAGCCCCCACAGCAAGCATCAACCTGACGACGGCACCGCGACCCGCGCTCATTCCGGCAGCGGCCGGCACGGCGACCGACGGACCGACCGACGCTGCAACCATCGCGGCGGCCGGCGAAGCCACCACGCCGCGTCCCGCCATCAGGACAGACACCTCCACCGAACGCGAAACAGCCCCCACAGCAAGCCCCAGCCTGACGACGGCACCGCAACCCACGCCCCGTCCGGCAACGGCCGGCACGGCGACCGACAGTCCGGCCGGCGCGGCAACCGACGGACCGACCGGTACGACGACCATCGCGGCGACCGACGAAGCCACCGCGCCGCGTCCCGCTATCAGGACAGACACCCCCACCGCACGCGAAACGGCCGCCTCAGCAAGCCCCAGCCTGATGACGGCACCGCAACCCACGCCCAGTCCGGCAAAGCCCGGCGCGGCAACCGACAGTCCGACCGGCGCAGCAACCGACAGTCCGACCGGCGCAGCGACCATCGCTGCAATCGGCGAAACCACTGCGCCGCGTCCCGCCATCAGGACAGACATCCCCACCGGACGCGAAACGGCCCCCACAGCAAGCCCCAGCCTGATGACGGCACCGCAACCGAAGCCCCGTCCGGCAACGCCCGGTGCGGGAACGGACAGTCCGACCGGCGCAGCGTCCCTGCCTCCCTTCGGCGCCCCGACGGCCCCGGTGGCGACCGGCGCGGACGCGTCTGCCGAGGCGGGTGCGCAAGCGACGGGACCGGAACGGACGATGCCCCCCGCGGCGCCGACGACACCCGCGACGGGTGAAGCCGCATCCTCCGACACGGCGCAGGTTCCCGGCTCGCCGCGGGAGGCCGTCGACGCATCGGCCCGGCCGACGCCCACAGCAAGCGCGGCAGCAAGCGCCGCGGCGACCCGCGCGTCGGATTCCGACTCCCTCCCCGCGCCCGCGTCCGCCGCCGTGCCGGCATCCGCCCCCCTCGCCGCCCACGCACCAGCACCCGCCTCGGCCCCCGTCCCCGCCCCGAGCGCGGCCACCGCACCCACGCCGCCGCGTCCCCCCGAGGCGTCGCCGTCGCTCGCACCTCAGCTGCGCACCCCGGTCCTCTCCCTCGTCGGCGCCGACACCGGGCGACACACGATGGTGCTGCGCGTGTCCCCCGAGAGCATCGGCCCGGTCACCGTCACGGCGCACATCTCCGGCTCCGCCATCACCGTCGAACTCTCGACGTCGACCGCGGCCGGCCGCGAGGCCGTCCAAGCGGTGCTCGCCGATCTGCGCCGCGACCCTCGCCGCCCTCGCCCCGTTCTCGTCCGTCTCGCTCGGCGCCGCCGGCGACACGAACGCCGCCGCGGCTCCCGGCACCCCGCACCCGTCGGCGTCCGCGACCCCCGCACGCGCTCACCGGCGGCGCCGCACAGACCGCGGGCGGGATGCCGCACACTCCCGGCGACGCGCACGACCCGGGCCGTCCCCGCGGCGGCGACGCCGGCACTCCCACCCGTCCCGCACGCGACGTCGACGATCCGGGCGGCGGCGACTCACCCGGCCTCTCCCCGCCCCCTGCCGGCCCGCTCATCGCCGGCCGCATCGACGTGTACGCCTGATGCCGCGGCATCCGACCCTCGTTCCCCCTCCCCCGACCCGCCCCGACGACCGACCCGGAGACACGCCATGACCACGATCGAACCCGTCGGCCTCGTCGGCGCCGCCACCGCGGCATCCGCCCCTCCCGCAGCTCCCAAGCAAACGCTCGACTCCGAGGTCTTCCTGCAGCTGCTGGTCGCCCAGATGAAGAACCAGGACCCGAGCTCGCCCCTCGACACCAACGAGATGATGGCCCAGACGACGCAGCTGGCCATGATGGAGCAGCTCGTCTCGCTGTCGACGACGTCGTCCGAGCACTTCGCGCTGACGATGCGTCAGACCGCGACCGCCCTCATCGGCCAGCAGGCGTCGTACGTCGACGCCGACGGCACGACCCGCTCGGGCCGCGTCACCCAGGTCTCGTTCGAGAAGGGCGTGCCGCTCGTCACGATCGGCGGCACCGCCGTGCCGCTCGACGTCGTCTCGGGCATCTCGGCATCCGACTCGGCGGCCCCCGCCTCCTGACCGCGACCGCACCCACAGCACCCACAGCCCCCAACGCACCCACAGCCACCGCACCCACCGAATCCCACCTCGAAGGACTCCTCATGCTCCGCTCGCTCTACGCCGGCATCTCCGGCCTCCGCTCGCACCAGACCATGCTCGACGTCACGGGCAACAACATCGCCAACGTCAACACCGTCGGGTTCAAGGCCGGCTCGGTCCAGTTCCAGGACACGCTCTCGCAGATCGTGCAGAACTCCCGCGCCGCGCAGGCCGGCGCCGGGGGCACGAACGCCGCCCAGGTCGGTCTCGGCACGCAGGTCGCCGCCGTCCGCACGAACTTCACGCAGGGTTCGCAGCAGGCCACCGGCGTACCGACCGATCTGATGATCGCGGGCGAGGGCTTCTTCGTCGTGCGCAACGGCGCCGAGACCCTGTACACGCGCAACGGCTCGTTCGGGTTCGACTCCACCGGCCGCCTGACGACCAAGGACGGGGCTCTCGTCCAGGGCTGGACGGCCGTCGACGGCGCCGTCGCGACCGGCGGACCGGTCGGCAACATCTCGCTGCCCGTCGGTGCGACCTCGCCCGGCCGCGCCACCGCGAACGCGAGCGTGACCGGCAACCTCCCGTCCGACGCGGCGGTGGGCGCACAGCTCGTCCGCGACGTCACCGTCTACGACGCGCAGGGCGAGGGACGCCAGCTCGCCCTCACCTTCTCGCGCACCGCGACCGGGTGGAACGTCACCGACGGCACCGCGACGACCGCGCTCGCCTTCACCGACGGTCGCCTCACCGGCCCCGCGGCCATCACGTCGGGCGGCGTGAACGTCGACCTGTCGGCGATCACCGGCTACGCCGACCTCAGCACCGTCAAGCTCGGCGGACAGGACGGCCGCGCTCCCGGAAGCCTCGTGTCGTACACGCTGTCGGCCGACGGCAGCCTCGTCGGCGCGTTCAGCAACGGCGCCACCTCGGTGCTGGCCCAGATCGCGGTCGCCTCGTTCGACAACCCCGAGGGCCTCGAGAAGGCGGGATCGTCGCAGTACCGGGCGGGCGCGAACGCCGGTGCCGCGGCCGTCGGCGTCGCCGGCACCGACGACCGCGGCGACCTCGTCAGCGGCGCGCTGGAGATGTCGAACGTCGACCTTTCGCAGGAGTTCACGAACCTCATCGTCGCCCAGCGCGGCTTCCAGGCCAACGCCCGCATCATCACGACGAGCGACGAGGTGCTGCAGGAGCTGACGAACCTCAAGCGCTGATCGGCCCGGCGCGCGACTCCTGCGAATCGGCGGGCGCGGGGCCCGGCAGGCTCGGATCCCCCGGCCTCGCCCCGGTTCCGCAGGAGTCGCGCACGGCCCGTGCCGCTAACCGACCGCCACGACCTGCCGACAGTCTCCTCGGGGCGTTCGCTGCGGCGCCCCGCCTCGCCCCGCCTCGCGCGAGGCGCCGACCGACGGGCGCGCGGCGACCACCGACGAGAGGGGCGACATGATCGTTCTCACACGATTGAACCGTCACCGGTTCGCCGTGAACCCCGACCTCGTCGAACGCATCCAGGCGAGCCCCGACACGACGCTCACCCTCGTCGACGGCGCCACCTTCGTCGTCGCCGAGACGATGGACGCCGTCATCCAGAGCATCGTCGAGTTCCGTGCGCGCGTGCTGGCCACCGCGCTCGACCACACCCGCGCACCGGCACCCGCCCCTGCGGCACCCGCCCCCGCGGCATCCGCCTCACCCGAAAGCGACCGCTGATGGATCCGTCCCTGCTGATCGGCATCCTGCTCGCCTTCGGCGGGCTGTGGGCGATGATCCAGCTCGAGGGCGCGAGCCTGAACGCCCTGCTGCTGCCGGCACCGATGGTGCTCGTGTTCGGCGCGACGATCGCGATCGGCATCGCCGGCGGCACGCTGCGGGATGCCGCGGGCGCCGTGCGCGCCCTCCCCCCGCGCGTTCGTCGGGATCAAGGGCTCGACCGACGCGCTCATCGACACCGTCGTGGGCTACGCCGAGAAGGCCCGCGCCGAGGGGCTGCTGGCGCTCGAGAGCGCCGTCGAAGACGAGAAGGACCCGCTGCTGCGCCATGCCCTGCAGAGCATCGCCGACGGCACGGATGCCGAAGACCTGCGCGTCGTGCTCGAAGACCGGGTCGCGACCGTGGCCGCCGAGCGCCGTACCGCGTCGCGGTTCTTCTCGGCCCTCGGCGGGTACGCGCCGACGGTCGGCATCGTGGGAACCGTCGTCTCGCTGACCCACGTGCTCGAGTACCTCGACAAGCCCGACCAGCTCGGTCCGCTCATCGCGGCGGCGTTCGTCGCGACGCTGTGGGGCCTGCTGTCGGCGAACTTCATCTGGCTGCCGATCGGCACCCGGCTGCAGCGCCTCGCCGAGATCGAGGTCGACCGCATGACGCTCGTCACCGAGGGGATGCTCGCCGTCCAGGCCGGCAACCCGCCGATGCTCGTCGCCGAGCGGCTGCGCGCCCTCGCGCCGGAGTCGAAGCCGGGTCGCGGTCGCGGCAAGGCCGCGGCGGCCGGCGATTCCGCGGACGTCGGGGCATGAGCGCGCCGCGGCGCCGCCGCGTCATGGAGTCCTCTCACGAGGGCCCGGACGAGCGCTGGATGGCGTCGTACCTCGACATGATCACGGTCATGATGTGCATGTTCATCGTCATGTTCGCGATGTCCAACGTCGACCAGGAGAAGTTCGAGCAGCTGCGGGCGTCGCTCGCGACCGGTTTCGGTTCCGAGATCTCCGAGACCCGGGATGTCTCGGAGGGCGTCGTCGTGCCGCCCGAGCTCGTCGACGAGCAGGGCGAGGGCTTCGTGGTCACCCCGACCGGACCGACGCCCGCCGAGCAGGAGTACAGCTCGCTCGACGATCTGCGCTCGCGGCTGGAGGGCGCTCTGGGCGAGCAGGGCCTCGGCGATGCCGCGACGTTCACGATCGACGACCGCGGCCTCACGATCGGTCTCGTCAGCGCCGAAACGTTCTTCGACACCAACAGCACCGACCTGAGCGACCGCGCCCGGGCGGTGCTGGATGCCGCGGGGTCGGTTCTCGCCGCCGACGCGCACCTCATCTCGGTCGAGGGGCACGCCGACGCCCGGCCCGCGGTCGCGCCCTTCGCCGACAACTGGGAGCTCTCCACCGCGCGCGCCAACGGCGTGCTCGGCTACCTCGTCGACGCGCGCGGCGTCGCCCGCGAACGCATCAGCTCGGTGGGCTTCGGTTCGTCGCGGCCCCTCGCGGAGGGCTCGAGCGCCGAGGCCCTCGCACAGAACCGCCGCGTCGACCTCGTCGTGCTCTCGGACGCCGACGCGCACGTGCGCGGCGAGCTAGCGGGCCTCGCCGCCGCCGACGCCGACTAGCCCACCCGCGCCCCGCTCCCGCCCCGCCCACCCGCTCCGCCCCGCTCGACGCGCCTTCACCTGGCACCTGGAGCCCCCACCCCACCCGCGAGTGGGCACCACGTGCCAACCCAACCCACCCCCAACTCCTCGCCCCGGGCCACCTGGCACTTCCAGCCCCCTGCCCACCCGCGAGTGGGCACCACGCGCCAACCCAACCCACCCCCAAGCTCCTCACCCCCGCTTCACCTGGCACTCGCAGCCCCGTCCCCGCGCCCGAAGCGGCCCCACGCGCCAACCCAACGCCACCCCGACCAACCCACCGCCTAACGCGCACCACCCCGCGGCCGATAGTCCCCGCCGTGCAGACCGTGCGGACCGACCCGAGCGAGCGAGCCGGGGATGCCGCAGCGGCGGCCCCGGAACGCTACGACTTCGGTCGACCCGCGGCCCTCTCGCGCGAGCACACCCGCGCCCTCGCAGCGGCCTTCGACGCGTTCGCCCGGCAGTGGGCGATGCAGCTCGCGGCGAAGGCCCGCGTCCGCGCGCACATCGCGCTCGAACGCGTGAGCCTCGAGACCTACGACGAGTACGTCGCGACGATCCCGGCGACGACGACCCTGGTGCTCTGCTCCGACGCGAGCTCGGACGACCGCGCGATCGTGGAGTTCCCGCTGCCGCTCGCCCTGTCGTGGATCGTCAAGATGCTCGGCGGCGACGGCACGCAGCGTCCGGACGCGCGGGCGCTCACGGCGATCGAGCAGGCGCTCGTGCGCTCGCTCGTCGACGAGACCCTCGTCCACCTGCGCTCGGCGCTCGGCTCGCTGCTCCCGCGCGAGCTGTCGGTCGGCGCCGTTCAGTACAACGCGGCGTTCGCGCAGGTGGCCGGAGCACAGGACCTCATGGTCGTCGCCCGCTTCTCGATGCGCCTCTCCGACCGCACCGAGACCGCGACGATCGCCCTCCCGGCGACGCTGCTCCTCGAACGCCTGTCCGACACGGCGTCGGCGCCGCGCGCCGCGGCCGACCCGGGCGTCGTCCGCGGGCACGTCGAGGCCACCCCGGTCGAGGTCACGCTGCGGCTGCGGCCCCGCTCCGTCCTCCCCGACGACGTGCTCGACCTCGCGGTGGGCGACATCCTCTCCCTCGCGCACGGGTCCGACCGTCCCCTCGAGCTCACGGTCGACGACCACCTCGTCGCCTCCGCCGCCGTCGGCGCCTCGGGCGCGCGCTTGGCCTGCGTCGTCACGGCATCCGATCTCTCCCCCTCTCTGTCCGAGGAGTCGACATGAGCAGCACGACCACCCACGAGGCCGCGGCCGCCGCCGCGTTCGCCGACCGGCTCCCGACGGCCCTGCGCATCACGGCCCGCCCCTCGAGCGGCTCGGGCGAGACGGGTGACGCCGTGATCGTGTCGTCCGTCGGCGACACCAGCGCCGCCCTCGCCGTCGTGGTGCTCGACGAGTCCGCGCTCGTGGGGGCGGATGCCGCGCTGCCGCTGAGCGAGCGTCTGCGCGACGCGCTCGACGCCGCGGCCGCCGCGTTCGGGCCGAGCGTGCTGGGCGAGCCGTCGATCGGCGACGCCTCGTCTCTCTTCGCGCATCCGGCGGCGCAGGTGTTCGACCTCGTCGAGGAGTCGGGGCGCACGATCGGCCGCCTGGCCGTGCGGGTCTCGCGTCCCTCCGCCGCGTCCCCGCGCCGGCTGCAGCGCATCGCGGGCGTCGAGATGGAGCTGACGGTCGAGGTCGGCCGCACCCGGATGACGGTGCGCGACGTGCTCGAGCTCGAGCCCGGCCGCATCATCGAGCTCGACCGTTCGGCCGGCGCCCCCGCCGACGTCAAGCTCAACGGGCGCCTCATCGCCCACGGCGAGATCGTCGTCGTCGATCAGGACTACGCCGTGCGCATCACCCGCATCATCGAGAACGCGGAGGCCTGACATCGACGATCTGCTGCTCGCGCTGCGCGTCGTCGTCTCGCTCGGCGTCGTGCTCGCGGTGGTCTGGCTGCTGCAGCGGCGGTTCTCGCGCGGCTCCGGCGCCCGGGTGCCCCTCGGCGCCCGCAGCGGACGTCGCGCGCGCGGCGGCGATGACATCACGGTCGTCGCCAAGCGCGGCATCGGCCCGAAGGCGCAGGTCGCCGTCGTCGAGATCGGCGGATCCCGCTACGTGCTCGGCATCACCGAGGGCGGGGTGTCGATGCTCGACCGCGTCGAGCTCGCGCCCGCCGAGGTCCCGGCGTTCGACGACGTGCTCGCGTCGCACGCCGGCGACATCCCCCGCGCCGTCGTCCGCACGAACGCCGACCGCGAGCCCGGCGATGAACGCCGCCCCGAGGATGCCGCACCGGCCGCACCCCTGCCGCTGCGGCGCACCGCCACCCGGCCCGATCGCCGGGCCGGCGGCATCCGCACGCCGAACGAATCGCGCCCCGCGGCGATGACCGCCCGCGACGCCGCCCACGTGCTGCGCCGGGCCCTGGGCGCGTGATCGCCGGCGGAGCGATCGAGGCGCTCGCGCTCGTCGCCGTCTCGACGCCGCCGCCGGGCGGGGGGATCTCGGTCGACATCAACGGCATCGACGGCACGCCGTCGTCGTCGATCCTCACCCTGCTCGGGATCACGCTGCTCTCGGTCGCGCCCGCCGTCCTGCTGATGATGTCGTCGTTCACGAAGATCTTCGTCGTCCTGGCGATGACCCGGAACGCCGTCTCGCTGCCGACGATCCCGCCGAATCAGGTGCTCGCCGGTCTCGCGCTGTTCCTGACGCTGTTCATCATGTGGCCCGTCCTGACCGAGATCAACACGGTCGCCGTCCAGCCGTACGTCGACGGCACGATGACGTTCACGGATGCCGTCGGCGCGGGCTCCGATCCGCTCCGCACGTGGATGCTGACCTTCACGCGCGAGGAGGACCTCGCGCTGATGACCCGGTTCGCGAGCGCCGAGAACCCGCAGGACCCCGCGAGCGTGCCGATGATCACCCTGATCCCGGCGTTCATGATCTCCGAGCTGCGCGCCGCGTTCATCATCGGCTTCGTCATCTTCGTGCCCTTCCTCGTGATCGACCTCGTCGTCGCGGCCGCGCTCATGTCGATGGGCATGATGATGCTGCCGCCGGTGATGATCTCGCTGCCGTTCAAGATCCTGTTGTTCGTCCTCGTCGACGGCTGGGGGCTGATCCTGCGGACGCTCATGGAGAGCTACGGAGCGGGCGGATGAGCGGGGCCCGCCCGTGACGCCCGAGGCCGTCCTCGACATCGGGCTCGAGGGCGTCGTGCTCGCCGCGAAGCTCGCCGCACCCCTGCTGATCACGGCCCTCGTCGTCGGCTTCGCGATCTCGCTCCTGCAGTCGATCACGCAGATCCAGGAGGTCACGCTCTCATTCGTCCCGAAGGCCGTCGCCGTCGCGGTCGCGCTCGTGGTGTGCGGCCACTGGATGATCGCCGAGGCCGTCACGTTCACCGACACGCTGTTCGCGCGCATCCCCGCCCTGCTCTCGGGGGGCTGACGTGCAGATCCCGCTCGACTTCGCCTGGATCGAGGCCACCGGTCTCGCGGCCGCGCGCACCACGGCGTTCGTGTTCGTCGCCCCGCCGTTCTCGTACGGGGCCTTTCCCGCGCGCATCAAGGCGATGGTCGCGCTCGGCGTCGCACTCGCCCTCAGCGGCACCGTCGCCCCCGGCTACGTCAGCCTCGGCACGGGCGACTTCTTCCTCGCGCTGACGATGCAGGTGGTCGCGGGGGCCGCGCTCGGGTTCCTCGTGCTCGCGTGCTTCGCGGCGGTCCAGTCCGCGGGCGGTCTCATCGACGTCTTCGGGGGCTTCCAGCTCGCGCAGGCGTTCGACCCGCAGATGAACGTCAACGGCGCGCAGTTCACGCGGCTGTTCCAGATGATCGCGCTCGCGCTGCTGTTCGCATCGAACGGGTATCAGCTCATCCTCGCCGGGCTCGCGCGCAGCTTCACCGCGATCCCGGTCGACGGGGTACTCGATCTGGCGCGCCCGGTCGACCTGCTCGTCGACACGGCGTCGCAGCTGCTCGTCGCCGCCCTGCAGATCGCGGGACCGCTGCTGCTCGTGCTCGTGCTCGCCGACATCGCCCTGGGCCTGGTCAGCCGTGTCGCCCCGGCGCTGAACGCCTTCGCCCTCGGGTTCCCACTGAAGATCATCCTGACCTTCCTGCTGGCGGGCAGCGTCATCCTCGCCCTTCCCGCCGTCGTCGCCGCCCTCACGGATCAGGCCGCGCGCCTGCTGATCGGGAGTGCCGGATGAGCGACGACACCGGCGAGCGCACCGAGAAGGCCTCGCGCCGGCGGTTGCGCGAGGCCCGCCGCAAGGGGCAGATCGGACGCAGCCAGGACCTCTCGGCGTGGCTCGCGATCGGCACCGTCGCCCTCCTCCTGCCGTCGGTGGTCGCCGCGGGCGCCGACGCGGGTCGAGCGCAGTTCGTCGAGGTGGGCGCCGTCATCCGTCGTCCCGACGCCGAGCACGTCGTCGGCGTGCTCGGCTCGGCCCTCGCCGGCATCCCCGCGATCCTCGGGACGACCCTCGCCGCGGTCGCCGCGGTCGCCCTCGTCGGCTCGGTGGCGCAGGGCGGCATCCACCTGCGCGGCGTTCCCGCCCGCTACCAGCAGTTCGACATCGTCGCGGGCGTCAAGCGCCTCTTCGGCATGCAGGCCCTGTGGGAGGGCGCGAAGGCGCTGCTGAAGACCGCGGCCATCGGCCTCGCGCTGTGGTTCGTCGTCTCGGGCCTCATGCCGCTGCTGATGATGAGCGGCGCCCACCCGATCGCCCGCCTGCTCGACGTCGCCGCGACCGTCGTGGCGTCGCTGCTCGCGACCGCGGTCGCCGTCGGGGTGCTGCTGGCCGCGATCGACGTGCTCGTCGTGATGCGCCGCAACCGCAAGCACACGCGGATGACGAAGAAGGAGGCGCGCGACGAGCACAAGAGCTCGGAGGGCGACCCCCACATCCGCGGTCAGCGTCGCGCACGCCAGATGGCGATGAGCCGCAATCGCATGATCGCCGCCGTCGCCGACGCCGACGTCGTGGTCGTGAACCCGACCCACATCGCCGTGGCGCTGCGCTACGAGCCGGGCAAGTCGGCTCCGCGCGTCGTCGCGAAGGGTCAGGGCATCATCGCCGAGCGCATCCGCGACCGGGCGCACGAGGCGGGCGTGCCGCTCGTGCGCGACATCCCGCTGGCGCGCGCCCTCCATGCCGCGTGCGAGCTCGGCCACGAGATCCCCGGTGACCTGTACACCGCCGTCGCCCGCGTGCTCGTCTTCGTCGACGGGCTCAGGCGCCGCGGCGCCGCGCGCGGCGTGCACACCGTTCCGCACAGGAAGGACACCCCATGAACGTCCTCAAGAGGTCGCTGATCCCGGTGGGGGTGGTGGGCATCATCATGCTGCTGGTGGTGCCGGTGCCGCCGCCCGTGCTCGATGTGCTCATCATCACCAACATCCTGTTCGCGCTGCTCATCCTGCTGACGGCGATGTTCGTGAAGCGGCCGCTCGACTTCGCCGTGTTCCCGTCGCTCCTGCTCGTGGCGACGCTGTTCCGGCTCGGGCTCAACGTCGCCTCGACGAAGCTCGTGCTCGGTGAGGCGCATGCCGGTCAGGTCATCGACGCGTTCGCCGCGATCGCGGTGGGCGGCTCGCTCGTCATCGGCATCGTCGTGTTCCTGATCCTCATCGTCATCCAGTTCGTCGTGGTGACCAAGGGCGCCGAGCGCGTCGCCGAGGTCGGCGCGCGGTTCACCCTCGATGCGATGCCCGGCAAGCAGATGGCGATCGACGCCGACCTCAACGCGGGGCTCATCACCGACTCCGAGGCGCGCACGCGACGTGCCGAGATCGCCGCCGAGGCCGACTTCTACGGGGCGATGGACGGTGCGTCGAAGTTCGTCAAGGGCGACGCGATCGCCGGCCTCGTCATCATCGTCATCAACCTCGTCGGCGGGATCGCGATCGGTCTGCTCTCGAAGGGCATGGAGATCGGCGAGGCGCTGAACACCTACGCGCTCCTCACGATCGGCGACGGTCTCGTCACGCAGATCCCGGCGCTGCTGATGGCGGTCGCGACGGGCATGATCGTGACGCGCTCGGGTGCCGAGTCCGACATGGGCACCGCGGCGGCGGCGCAGCTGACGCAGTCGCGCAACGCCCTCTCGATCGCCGGCGGCGCGGCCATCGTGATGTCGTTCATCCCGGGGATGCCGATGCTGCCGTTCCTCGTGATCGGCGCGACCCTGCTCCTCATCGCCCAGCGGGTCGGGGCGCGCACGCCGGAGCCCTCACCCGACGACGCTCCGGCCCTCGAGGCGCGCGGACCCGATTCGCCCGAGGAGCTGGCCGAGCGGATGCGGGTGCACGCGCTCGAGATCCTCCTCGCCCCCGACGTGGTCGACCTCGTCACGGGCGGGCCCGACGACCTGCTCGGGCGCGTGCGCTCGCTCCGCCGGAAGACCGCGACCGAGCTCGGGCTCGTCGTGCCGCCGGTGCGCACGCGCGACAGCATCGAGCTGCCGGCGGCGACGTACGTCATCCGCGTCGCGGGCATCGAGGCCGGCCGGGGCGTCGCACCGCGCGGGTCCGTCCTCGCGCTCGGCGCGGGCATCGACGCCCTGCCCGGCCACGCCTCACCCGACCCGGTGTTCGGCATCGAGGGCAAGTGGGTGCCCTTCGAGATGCGCCACAGCGCCGAGCTCGCGGGAGCCACCGTGGTCGACCGTGCGAGCGTCATCATCACGCATCTGTCCGCGGTCATCCAGACCCATGCCGCGCGCCTGCTCAGCCGCGAGGACGTCCGTCAGCTCACCGAGGCGCTGCGCCAGGTCAGCCCCGCCGCGGTCGAGGAGCTGACCCCCGCTCTGCTCTCGCTCGCCGAGGTGCAGCGCGTGCTGCAGGGCCTCCTCGCCGAGCGCATCCCCATCAACGACCTCGTGCGCATCTACGAGGCGCTCGCGCTGCGCGCGAAGGTGTCGCCCGACCCCGAGGGCCTGATCGAGGCGGCGCGCGCCGCGCTCGGACCCGCCGTCGCGAACCGGTTCGCCGAGCACGGCCGGCTGCGCATCGTCATGATCGACCCGCTGCTCGAGCAGTCGATGCTCGAGGCGGCGCGTCCGAGCGAGGACGGTCTGCACATCGCGCTCGACCCGCGGCGCCTCGAAGCGGTCGTCTCGTCGACGAAGTCCGCGCTCGCGGCGGCGGGACCGGGCGGCGAGCCCGTGCTGGTGTGCGCCCCGTCGCTGCGGCCCGCCGTGCGACGCCTGATCTCGTCGCAGACCGACGGCCTGCCGGTGCTGTCGTACACCGAGGCGA
Organism: Microbacterium arborescens; assembly: GCA_036946435.1. GTDB lineage: Bacteria > Actinomycetota > Actinomycetes > Actinomycetales > Microbacteriaceae > Microbacterium > Microbacterium arborescens_A. Next base: position 78,431 of record JAQIJE010000038.1, read on the forward strand.
CGGCCGGGGGGCTCGCGATCGACACGGTCGGGGTCGTGCGCGACGCGGTCGACGACCTGCACGCGATCGACCCGGCGTGACGAGCGCGCGGACGGATGCCGTGCCCGATCGGCGTCGGCGGAAAGTAGGGTGATCGAATGCTGGTGTTGACGAGACGGGTGGGTGAGCGTGTGCTCATCGGCGACGACATCGAGCTCACCGTGCTCGAGGTCAAGGGAGACAGCATCCGTCTGGGCATCCAGGCTCCGCGCGAGACCCGCATCCAGCGCGCCGAGATCGTCGCTGCGGTCGAGAGCGAGAATGTCTCGGCGGCCCGCTCGTCGGCCGACGAGCAGCAGGCCCTCCTGAACGCACTCGTCCGCCGCCAGGGCGAGGCCCCGACGGCGGACTGAGGGTTTTCGTGCGGCGCTCGCGCCGACGCGGAAGTGCGGGAGGTCAGCCGGCGAGCGCACCCGATATCTCGTCGATGTTCTGCTGCATCCACTGCACGTAGTCGACGCCGTCGGGCATCAGCTCGGTGAACTCGAGCACCGGGATGTTCAGCTCGCCCGCGAGGTCGGTGATCGCCGTGGTCTCGGCGCCGCCCGTCTGGGCGTTGACGATCACGATGCGCACCTCACCGGAGCGCAGGATCTGCTGCGCCTCGAGCAGTGTCGCCGGGGGCACGTCCTGTCCCTCTTCGACGGCCTCGCTGAAGGCGTCGGGGGTGGCGTTGTCGAGGCCCGCCGCCGCGGCGAGGTAGAGCGGCACCGGCTCGGTCACGAAGATCTTCTGCCCGGCGTGGGCCGCCGAGATCGCGTCGAGCGAGGTCTCCAGACCGTCGATCCGCTCGATGAGGGCTGCGGCGTTCGCCTCGAACGTCGACGCCTGCGCCGCGTCGAGCTCGCCGAGCTCGTGGGCGATGTCCTCGACGAGGTGCGCGACGGTGTGGGGGTCGTACCAGACGTGCTCGTTGAAGCCCTCGATGTGGTCGTGACCGTCGTGGTCGTGACCGTCGCCCTCGGCGTGGTCGTCCGTCGCGGCCTCGTCGGCGGACGCCGAGGCGGCGGGCGTCTCGTCGGCATGGTCGTCGTCCGCGTGGGCGTCGTCGGCGTGGTCGTGGCCGTCGGTGCCCGGGTAGTCGTGCGAGAACTCCACGGCCGTCAGCACGGGAGCGGTCGAGCCGCTGGCCGAGACGAGCCCTTCGAGGAAGGAGTCGTAGCCGCCGCCGTTCTGGATGATCAGGTCGGCCTGCGAGACCGTCAGCTGATCGCGGGCCGACGCCTCGTACGAGTGCGGGTCCTGCGAGAGCGAGGTGATGATCGAGGTGACGTCGACCGCATCGCCTCCCACCTCCGCCGCGAGCGAGCCGTAGACGTTCGTCGAGGCGACGACGGAGATGCGGCCGTCGTCCGACGAGCCGCTCGCTCCCGGGTCGGCGCTTCCGGCGCATCCTGCGAGGGTGAGGGATGCCGCGGCGACGAGCGCGACGGCGGGGAGAAGTCGACGGGTCATACCGTCGATCATACGTTACTGATAATCGTTCTCGTGACGGCGATGCGTGACGATCAGCGAATCCCCACGTAGAAGCGGGACTCGTCGCTGCGATGAAGCGCGAGGTATCGCTCGAAGGGTCGGCCGTCCGCGTCCCACGCGATCGACTCGATGGACAGGACCGGCTGCCCCGGCGCGAGCTCGAGGAGCTCGGCGTCGGCGGGCTCGGGGACGATGGCCCCGAGCCAGCGATCCGCGCCGCTGGGCTGCACCCCGAAGTTGCGCCGCAGGTGCTCGTACAGGGATCGGTTCTCGAGGTTCGCGCGGGCGAGTGTGGCGAACCTCTCGTGCGGCAGCACGGTGTCCACCAGAAGCCAGGGCGTCTCGTCGACTCGTCGCAGACGGCGCAATCGGACAACCGGATCGCCGACGGTGAGGCGGAGTGCCGCAGCGTCGGCCTCGTCCGCGGTGCCGACGCCGAAGTCCAGCACCCGCGTCGTGACCGCTCGCCCGGTGCCCGCGAGATCATCCGACGACCCGGCCATCGAGCCGACGAATCGAAGATCCGGCCGCTGCGGCGAGACGAACGATCCCCGCGCCCGCACCTTGTAGATCAGTCCGGCACGCACCATGTCGGCCAGCGCCTCTCGCACGACCGTGCGCGACACGCCGAAGCGGTCGATGAGCTCCGACTCGGACGGCAGCGCCTGGTCGGGGCGGAGACGCCCGGCCTCGATCTCACCTCGCAGGGCGAGGGAGAGCTGTTGCCACAGCGGGAGATCTGAGGAGCGATCGAGGGTCGACGCTGCTGTCATGAGGGCCTCCTTCGTCGGGGCGTCACGGCGAGCGCATCTGCCGCCGTGTTGACACCCGCCAGCCTGCTCCCTATCTTAGTCATCACCAACTTGTCATGACAGGTTGGTTGTTACGAGTTGGCGACCCGCCCGCCCCGTGACATCAGGCACCTCGCAACGATGCGACACCAGGAGGCACAACGATGACGTTCCCGACCACTCGCCGCATGCTCGCCGCTGCGGCCGCGACCGCTGCCGCAGCGCTCGTCCTCGCCGGCTGCGCCGGCAGCCCGACAGAAGGCGCCGCACCCGGCGGCGAACCCCAGGGCGTCAAGGTCGCCCTGTCGAACGGGTTCGTCAACGGATGGCGCCTGACCCTCATCGACAAGTTCGAGACCGAGGCCGAGAAGCTCAAGCAGAGCGGCGTCGTCTCGGACTACAGCGTCGTGAACGCTCCCGGCGAGAACAGCGCCACCGAGCAGGCGTCGCAGATCCGCAGCCTCATGCTGCAGAACCCCGACGTGCTCATGATCATCCCCGCGTCGTCGACGGCACTCGTTCCCGTCGTCGAGGAGGCCTGCTCCGCCGGCATCACGGTCGTGATCGTCGACGCCGACATGGACACGAGCTGCGGCGTCGTCGTCCGCAACGACTACGGCCAGTGGGGTGCGGACTCGCTGCAGCCCGCACTGGACGCGATCGGCGGGAAGGGCGACATCATCCTCAACCGCGGCGTCATCGGCTCTCAGCCGGACGAGGCGTTCTACGCGCGCCAGCAGGAGATCCTCGCCGGCTACCCCGACGTGAAGGTCGCCGCCGAGGTGAACGGCTTCTGCGACGCCGCGACGGCGCAGAAGGAGATCGTCGCGATCCTCGGCTCGATGCCGCCGATCGCCGCCGTTCCCGGCTGCATCGGCGGCATGGGCGTCGTGCAGGCGTTCCAGTCGGCCGGACGCGACATCCCGGTGGTCGTCTTCGACACCGACGGCAAGTCCCTGTCGTTCTGGAAGGAGAGCGGAATCGACAACGGATCGTTCGCCGCGCTGACCGACCCGGGCCAGATCGTCGCCGCCCTCTACACCGCGATCGCGAAGCTGCGCGGCGACGAGGTGCCGGGCGATGTGGTGCTCCCCCTCGTGCAAGTCACCCAGGACAACCTCGACTACTGGGTCGAGACCCTCGGCACCGACGAGTACGCCGCCAACGCGTGGGATGAGGCGACCACCGACGCCGCCATCTCGGCATTGCTCGCCGGCGAAGACGTCGCGACGCCCGCGCTGCCCTGAGCCACCCAGGTGACACCGTGGCCGACCAGTTCGAACCAGGAGACCCGATGACAACCCTGTCGCACACCCCCGCGACCGCCGCCACCGACGTGTCACTCGTCGCGGCGGAAGGCGTCGCCAAACGGTACGGAAACACGACGGCTCTGGCCGGGATCGACATCTCGGTCTCGGCGGGAGAGATCCTCGGGCTGGTCGGCCACAACGGTGCCGGCAAGAGCACCCTCATGCGGGTGCTCGCCGGGCGCGAACGGCCCGATTCCGGCAGCATCCGGTGGCAGACCGGCCCGCGGACGTCGAAGCCGGGTTCCGAGCATCCCGGCGTCCGGATGATCTACCAGGAGCTCGCGCTCTGCCCCGACCTGACCGTGGCGGAGAACATCGCGCTGTCCGATGCGGGCATCGACGGGCCGCGCTGGAACCGTCGCGCCGAACGGCGGGTGGCGCGCAAGCTCGATCAGGTCTTCCCCGGCCATGGCGTCTCGGCTCTGCGCCGCGCCGGGGATCTCACCATGGCGCAGCGCCAGATGGTCGAGATCGTCCGCGCCCTGTGCACGCCCGCGCTCTCGCTCCTCATCCTCGACGAGCCGACGGAGTCGCTCAGCATCAACGCGACCCGTCAGCTCTACGCGGCCCTCCGCGATCTCGCCGCTCAGGGCGTGGGCATGGTGCTCATCTCGCACCGGATGCAGGAGGTGCTGGCCCACGCCGACCGCATCGCCGTCATGAAGGACGGCCGCGTGGTCGAGATGGTCTCGGCCGCCGAGACCGACGAGGACGCTCTCCTGGCGGCCATGGGCGGCGAAGTGCACGCCGACACCGCCACCGTCCGCCGGGTGAGCGCGTCGAGCGCGCCACCCGAGATCGAGACACGCGGCACCGTCGCCCGCATCGACGGCGGAGACGTGCCGTTCTCGGTGTCCCCCGGCGAGATCGTCGGGCTCGCCGGGCTCGCCGGTCATGGTCAGGACGAGCTTCTGCATCGACTGTGGGGCAACGCGCGCGGGGTCCGCGTCGTGCGCGGACGCGCCTACGTTCCCGGCGATCGCCAGACGAGCGGAATCTTCTCGCTCTGGAACGTCGCCGACAATCTCACCGTCTCGGCGACACGCCATCTGGCATCCGCCGGCATCATCCCGCCATCCCGACGGCGACGACTCGCCGAGGAATGGGTGCAGCGCCTCAACGTCAAAGGGGGTGCGCGGGCGCCGATCACGTCGCTCTCGGGCGGGAACCAGCAGAAGGTCATCGTCGCGCGGGCATTCGCGACCGACGCTCCGCTCGTGCTGCTGGACGACCCCTTCCGCGGGGTCGACGTCACCACCAAGAACGAGCTGTACGCGCTGATGCGGGTCGAGGCGGCCCGCGGCCGCTCCATCGTCTGGTACTCCACCGAGAACGGCGAGATGGCGCACTGCGATCGGGTCTACGTCTTCCGCGCCGGCCGCATCGTCAGCGAGCTCGTGGGCGATGACATCACCGACGAGCGCATCATCGTCGACTCCTTCGGAGCCGACCCCGAGACAGTCCGGGAGGACCGATGACCACCGACGTACTCGCCGCGCCCACGACACCGCAGCGGCTGCGGGCCTCGGCGGCCAACGGCTCCCCGGCGCTCCTCGCGCTCGTGGCCCTCATCGCGATCTTCTCTCTCACCGCCGTCCTGCAGCCGGGCATCCTCAGCGTCCCCGGGCTCACTCTCATGCTGATGTCGTCCGTCCCGCTGGTGCTCGCGGCGCAGGCGCAGATGATCATGATGGCGGTCGGCGACATCGACCTGAGCGTCGGCTACCTCGTGGGTCTCATCACGGTCATCGCCGCCACGCTCCTCCGCGACGCCCCCGTCCTCGCGTTCGCGATGGTGGCCGGCATCTTCGGCGTCTACGCGCTGCTGGCGTGGGTGGTTCAGCGACGCGGGGTGCCGTCGATCATCCTGACACTGGGCATGTCGTTCGTGTGGTTGGGCATCGGGCTGCAGATCCGGCCCACGCCCGGCGGTCAGACCCCCGACTGGTTGTCGGCCCTGTCGACCTGGAGACCCACCTGGTTCCCGGCTCCGCTCATCTTCATCGCGGCCGCGACGCTGCTGGGGTGGTGGATCACGCGACGCTCGCTCGCCGGAGCGCGCATGCGAGCACTCGGGTCGCAGGCCGCGACGCTCGAGAAGACCGGCGCCTCGCTCGTGGCGACACGCATGACCGCCTACGTCGCAGCGGCCGCGCTGCTCGTCGTCTCGGGGCTCCTGCTGGCATCGCAGACCTGGTCCGGTGACATCAATGCCGCCGGCGAATACACCCTCATGACGATCGCGGCGGTGATCCTCGGCGGCGGCACCTTCTCGGGCGGTCGAGCCCTGCCGATCGGCACCACGCTCGGCGCCATCACCCTCGGCCTCATCACCGTCCTGCTCAGCCTCATCAACCTCCCCTCCGCCCTGCAGTCGGCCGCACAAGGCGTGATCGTCATCGCCGTGCTCGCAGGTCGCATGATCACCGAGAGGATCGCGCGATGACCTCCGCCTCCATCCCCCTCCCGCCCCTCCGCCGCGGCCCGGCATGGCCCGCCTGGGGGTGGTCGCTGCTCGGCGTGCTCGCGGTGTGGGCGGTCATCGTCGCCGTGCGGCCCGGCTCGCCCCTCGACCCGATGGCCCAGGCGCTCTCTCTCGCGCCGTTCCTCGTACTCGTCGCCCTCGGCCAGATGCTGGTCATCACGCTCGGCCCCGGCAACATCGACGTCTCCGTCGGCACCGTCATCTCGATGGCCTCCTACGTGTCGGTCGCCGTGGGCGCCACCGCGGGGCCGGTGCTCGGACTCGCCGCCGGCGTCGGCTCGGGACTGGCCGCCGGCATGCTCAGCGTCACCGCGATCCTGCTGCTGCGGGTCCCGCCGATCATCGCGACGCTGGCCACCAGCCTCATCGTGACCTCCGCGACCCTCCTGCTGGCGGATGCCGCGCGCGGCGGCGCCGACCCCGGCCTGCGTGCCTTCGTCACGGCGAAGGCCTTCGGCATCCCGATCATCGCGATCGTCGTCGCAGCCCTCACCGTGGTCGTCTGGCTCGCCCTCACGCGGGACCCGTGTCGGTGTGGCCGTCATCGCCGTCGGTCAGAGCGTGCGCGCGGCCGAGCGGGCGGGGCTGCCGGTGGCGGGCGTCACCGTCACCGCCTACGTCGTGTCCGCCGGCCTGGCGGGACTCGTCGGCGGCCTGCTCGCGGCCTTCATCTCGCCCAGCACCGTGCTGGGCAGTTCCTACATGCTCGACTCGATCGCCGTCGTGGTCATCGGCGGCACGCCTCATCTCGGGCGGTCGCCCCGTGCCCGCGGGTGCGTGGACGGGCGCGCTCTTCTTCGTGCTGCTGTCGGGTCTGCTGAACCTCGTGGGCTGGTCGGTCGGCGCCCAGAACGTCCTCAAGGGCGTGCTCGTCGTGCTCGTCGTGGTGATCGCGTCGGCCGCGACCGGCACCGGCCGGAGCTCGCTGACCCGGCTGCGCGCGAGCCTGCACCGCCCCACCCCCGAACCGACGGCGGCACGCGCCGCGACGGACCCCATCCCGAAGAACAAGGAGAACATCCATGGCTGACCCTCGACGACCTGCGTGAGGGATCCGACTACTCCGGCCCCGCCGCGGCCGGCACCGGCTACCCCATCAAGGGCCAAGCAGGCCAGGACTGGGGGATGCGCGCACGGATGTCGCGCGTGTTCGACCCCCGCGACGGCAAGACCGTGATGCTCGCATTCGATCACGGCTACTTCCAGGGCCCGACCTCGGGGCTCGAACGACTCGACCGCTCGATCCTCCCGCTGGTACCGCAGGCGGACGCCCTCATGTGCACGCGCGGCGCCCTGCGCACGGACCATCCCGCCGCACTCGGCGAAGGGCATCGTCCTGCGAGCATCGGGCGGGCCGAGCGTCCTGAAGGAGCTTTCGGACGAAGAGGGTCGCCGTATCCATCGACGATGCCGTTCGACTGGACGCGGCCGCTCTCGCCGTCCAGGTGTTCATCGGCGGCGACAACGAGACGAAGTCGGTGCGTAACATGACCACGCTCGTCGACGCGGGGCAGGCGACCGGCATCCCGGTGCTGGCCGTCACGGCCGTCGGTCGCGACATGGTGCGGGATGCCCGGTACTTCCGTCTCGCCACGCGTATCAGCGCCGAGCTCGGCGCCGCGTTCGTGAAGACCTTACTACGTCGAGGACGGGTTCGAGACGATCACGAGCGCGTGCCCGGTCCCGATCGTCATCGCCGGCGGCAAGAAGGTCGAGGAGCGCGAGGCCCTTCGCGTGGCGTCCCGCGCCATCGCCGAAGGCGCCGCGGGCGTCGACATGGGGGCGCAATGTCTTCCAGTCGGAGCACCCCGCCGCCATGCTCGCGGCCGTCCGCGGCGTCGTGCACGACGGCCTCAGCGCGGACGACGCGTTCGACCTGTTCCAGACCCTCTCCCACTGAACCCGCTCGGGGCGCCCTCGGGCGCCCCGAGACCGGAAGGATGCAGCATGCCCTCGCTTCGCACCCACGCCGAGCCCGCCTCGGCCGACGTCGTGGTCATCGGCGCCGGGGATCAACGGCCTCGCCATCGCCCGCGAGGCCGCCACCCGCGGCCTCCACGTCGTCGTCATCGACCGCGACGACATCGCCGCCCGCACGTCGGCGATCTCGACGCGCCTCATCCACGGCGGCTTGAAGTACCTCGAGCGGGTGGAGATCCCGCTCGTGCTCGAGTCGATCCGCGAGCGCGACATCCTGCTGCGCACCGCCCCGCACCTCGTGCGCCCCTACCCCATGCTGATCCCCTTCTCCCGCGGCGCCTCGCGCCCCGGATGGCTCCTCTCGTGCGGGTTGCTGCTGCACGACATCCTGTCCCTCGGCAAGAAGCTGCCGCGCAATCGCATCGTCTTCTCCGGCCGCCTCTCGCGCGATTGGCCCTCGGTGGCCGCCGGCGGAGTGCGGTGGGGCGGACTGTTCCAAGATGCGCACGTGCCGGTGACCGAGCGGTTCGGCATCGAGCTCGCCATCGACGCCGCGAACCACGGCGCGACGGTGCTGACCCACACGCCCGTCACCGCTCTGCTTCGCGAGGGCGGCCGCATCACCGGCGTGCGATACCTCGACCGCGAAGACGGCCTCGAGCGCACTCTGCGCGCTCCGGTCGTCGTCAACTGCGCCGGCCCCTGGGTCGACGCGGTCCTCGATCTCCAGGGCGATCACCCCCGCCGCATCGGCCCCACGAAAGGCAGCCACCTCGTGGTGGACGCCT
>JAQIJE010000039.1:0-65629 GCA_036946435.1 Microbacterium arborescens
ATGACCGCCGGAAACTCCAACACATCCGTCATCGCGAACGAGATGTTCACGCAGATGCGCAGCTTCGAGCAGGGACGGGCCGCGGCGTTCGCCGTCGTCCTCTTCGTGCTCGTGCTGCCGCTCGTGGTCTACAACGCGATTCAGCTGAAGAAGCAGCAGGAGGTTCGCTGATGAGCTCCGTGACCCCGATCGACCTCCCGGTCGACGCCGAGACCCGCAAGGACCTCACCCGAGGCGAGCGCAAGGCCGAACGCGGCGTGAGTTCGGGTGCCAAGCGGCGCCTGTCGTCGCGGTGGGCGACCCTGGCCGCCCTCGTCATCGCCGTGATGTGGACGCTGCCCACCTTCGGTCTGTTCATCTCGTCCTTCCGCCCGCAGGAGCTCATCCAGTCGACCGGTTGGTGGACGGTGTTCTCGAACTGGGGGTGGACGCTCGACAACTACGCGACCGCTCTCCAGGCCGGCAACAGCCAGCTGAACATGGCCGGGGCGTTCGTGAACTCCATCGCGATCACGCTGCCGGCGACGGTCATCCCCATCTCGATCGCCCTGCTGGCCGCCTACGCGTTCGCGTGGATGGAGTTCCGCGGTCGCAACATCCTGTTCGTGCTGATCTTCGCGCTGCAGATCGTGCCGATCCAGATGGCGCTCATCCCGCTCCTGCAGCTGTTCTCGGGCGGATCGATCTTCGGGGTGCCGGTGATCCAGGGCATCGGGCAGGCCGGGTACGCGCAGGTGTGGCTCGCCCACACGATCTTCGCGCTGCCCCTGGTGATCTTCCTGCTGCACAACTTCATGTCGGAGATCCCGCGCGACGTCATCGAGGCGGCGCGCGTCGACGGCGCCGGGCACGGGCAGATCTTCTTCCGCATCATCCTGCCGCTGACGATGCCCGCGGTCGCGTCGGTGGCGATCTTCCAGTTCCTGTGGGTGTGGAACGACCTGCTGGTGGCGTTGATCTTCGCCGACGGCAACGTCGCACCGATCACCAAGCTCCTCGCCGAGATGACCGGAAGCCGCGGTCAGGACTGGTACCTGCTCACGGCGGGCGCGTTCATCGCGATCGTCATCCCGCTGGGCGTGTTCCTGGCCCTGCAGCGCTTCTTCGTCCGCGGCCTGCTGGCGGGGTCGACGAAGGGCTGAACCGGCCGGGCCGGGCCCGGTGACGGATGCCGCTGGGGTGCGGGGCTGTGTCAGCCCTCGCACCCCAGTCGCTGTTGCAGCGAGCGCATGAGGTCGATCTCGGCGCTCTGCGTCTGGATGATCCCGCCGGCGACCTGAACGGCGCGCGGATCGCTGCCGAGGTCGACGAGCGCCTGCGCCATCGGGATCGCGCCCTGATGGTGGCGGATCATGAGGCCGAGGAAGCGGCAGTCCGCGGCGGTCCCCGTCGCGGCGTCGAGCTCGGCGAGCTGGGCGGGGGTCGCCATGCCCATCTCGTCGCGGAGCTCGGCGTCGCTCGGCTGCTCGACGGTCGCGCCGTGGCCGTGCTCGGGGTGGCCGGCCATCCACTGCATGAGCGGCGCGCTCGAGCCCTGCGACAGGCCCCACTGCACGAGCCAGTCGTAGAACTCGCCGCGCTGGCCCGACTGCGCCGTGGCGATGTCGAACGCGAGCGTGCGGACGCCCTCGTCGTCCGTCTTGCGGTAGATGGTCATCGCCATCTCGATCGCCTGGGTGTGGTGCACCTGCATGTCGCGGGCGAAACCTGCTTCGGGCGATGCATCGCCGGGGACGGCGGGGGAGGTGCCGAAGGCGGTGAACCGCCCGATCGCGAAGGCGGCTCCCGCCACGGCGACGACGATCAGCAGCACCGCCCACCAGCGCAGCCCTCGCGCCGGAGCGCCGGGAGCCGCGTCGAGGTCGGGAGCGGAGGTCACGCCTTGCCGGGGCCGTCGATCGCGCCCGAGCAGATCGCGTTGGGCTCGGGGACGTTCTGGCTGCGCCAGTACTCGGTGAAGAACTCGCCGATGCGCTCGTCGTCGGCCGAGTCGACCTTGAGCTGCTTGTTCCACGCGCTCACGGCGATCGGGGTGTCCATGTCGGGGTACGGCGAGAGCAGCGCGTAGGTGCTGGGCATGTAGCCCTTCAGGGTCTCGACATCCGCGTCCGAGACGACGGCGGGGTCGTAGGTGATCCAGACGGCGCCGTGCTCCATCGAGTGCACCGCGTTCTCGTTGGCCTGAGGCTCGGTGTAGACGCCGCAGTTCAGCCAGTACGGGTTGTGCTCGCCGCCGGCGGGCGGGGTCTGCGGGTAGTCGACCGTGCCCTCGACGTGCGTCGTGGTGTTCTGGAACGTCTCGACGCCGGGGATGTCGCGGCCGGTCGTGCTGCCGGCCTCGTAGGAGACCTGTTTGGGTGCGAAGACGACGGATGCCGCGATGAGCGCGATGACGGCGATCCCCGCCGTCGATCCCACGACCCACCAGACGATCTTGCCCCGGCGGCGCTTCGCGAGCTGCTTCTGATACTCGGCGAGCTTGGCCTGCTTCTGCTGCTCGCGCTGCTGCTTGACGGTGAGATTGATCTTGGCCTGGGCGGCGGGGTTGCCGCTCGTGCGCTTGTCTGCGGACGGAGTCATTGCTGTGACCTCGGTTCGGGGGCAAGGGGACGCGCACGCGGCGCCGTGTCAGCCTATGCGCGTGAATGGTGAATCGGCTGGGAAGCGGGTACATCGATGAACACGTGCCGGGTTACGATGGCGGGTCGATCTCTCCACGCAGCTGCTACGAAACGAAGAAGACGTGTCCGAAACTCCCTCGCATCCCTCCCCTCCCTCCTCCCGCACCTCGACCGGCGCCATCCGCACACTCGGCCCGAATCCCGCGACCGCGCCGATCATGCTGCACCCCGGCGACGCCATCCCGGCGTCGCGCCGCATCGTGTACATCATCCTGCTCGGTGCCCTCACCGCTCTCGGCCCCTTCACGATCGACCTGTACCTGCCGGCCTTCCCGGCGCTGGAAGCCGACTTCCAGACCAGCGCCGCCGCGATCCAGCTCACCCTGACCGGCACGATGGTCGGCTTCGCCCTCGGACAGCTCATCGTCGGACCCTTGAGCGACAAGCTCGGTCGACGGGTGCCGCTGCTGTGCGTCACCGCCCTGCACGTGCTCTCGAGCACCGCGGCCGCGATCGCGCCGACGCTCGAGCTGCTGAGCGCGGCCCGCGTCTTCATGGGCATCGGCGCCGCGGCGGGCGGTGTCGTGGCGATGGCGATCGTGCGCGACCTCTTCGGCGGACGGCGTCTCGTCGTCATGCTGAGCCGCCTCGCGCTCGTGTCGGGCGTCGCGCCCGTCGCCGCGCCGCTCATCGGCTCCGGCCTGCTGGTCGTGATGCCCTGGCGGGGGATCTTCGTCGTGCTCGCCGCCTACGGCGCCGTCATGCTCATCGCGTCGCTGTTCCTCGTGCCCGAGACCCTGCCGAAGGCCCGCCGGACCGACAGTGGATCGGCGACCGTGTGGCAGCGCTACCGCAGCGTGCTGAGCGACCGCATCTTCATCGGCGTGCTCATCATCGGCGGCATGACCTTCAGCGGCCTGTTCTCGTACCTGTCGTCGTCGTCGTTCCTGTTCCAGCAGACCTACGGCTTCGACCCGCAGCAGTACGGCATCCTCTTCGCGGTGAACTCCCTCGGCGTCGTGCTCGGCGTGCAGGTGTCGTCGCGACTGGCGGCGCGCTTCGGCCCCCAGTGGGTCATGGCCGTCTCGACCGCCGTGCTCGTCGTCGCCGGATCGGCCATCGTCGTCACCGACCAGCTGGGACTGGGCCTGTGGGGCACCGTGGTGCCGCTGTTCTTCTTCATCACCGCGTGCGGGTTCACGTTCCCGTGCGTGCAGGTGCTGGCCCTCGATCGGCACGGTCGCGCCGCGGGCACGGCGGCATCCCTCATCGGCGCGGTGAACTTCGGCGTGGCCGGACTCATCTCCCCGCTCGCCGCGGTCATCTCGGGCGAGACCGGGATCACCGCGACGACGATGGCCTCGGTCATGGCGGCGTGCGGCGCCATCGCGGTGCTCTCGCTGTGGTTCGTCGTGCGGCCGCGCACCGTCCCGCAGCTCTCTCCCTGATCGCGGGCGCGAACGCAAGCGGCGGCGGTGGACGGGCCGTGCTCGACAGAATGGGCCGATGGACGCCGAACCCGTGACCGACCCCCGCCGCCTGTGGCCCCGCCGCGCGATCGTCGGGGGAGCGCTGCTGGCGGCCGGCGTCCTGCTCGGCTGGTGGCTGTTCGAGCAGCTGGGTCAGCCCTTCGCCGTCGACCGCTGGTGGAGCCAGGCGCTCCCGGCGGATCCCGGCACGGCGGGGCTCGTGTTCGGACTCGTCATGAACCGCATCGGCGGGACATGGGTGGGGGTCTTCGCGATCCCGATCGCCGTCGCCGTCGTGCTCGTCCTCGTCCGCCGGCCGTGGGCGGCCGGCTACTTCCTCGTCGCTTCCGCCGGGAGCGCGCTCGTCGTCCAGCTCGTGAAGAACCTCGTCGACCGCGCCCGCCCCGAGGACATCCTCGTGACGACGGACGCCGGGTCGTATCCGTCCGGGCACACGGCGAACGCGGCAACGATCGCCGTGATCGCCCTCATCGTCTTCCCCCGGGTGTGGGTGGTCGTCGCGGGAATCGCCTGGACCCTGCTCATGGCGCTCAGCCGCACGGTGGTGCACGCCCACTGGGCGTCGGACACCCTCGGCGGGGCTCTCATCGGCGCGGGGGCAGCCCTGCTGGTCGCGGCGATGTTCACGGTGCAGCTCGAGAACGAGAGGGGTGCGGCACGCATCCGCCGCGAATAGGCTCGCGACCATGAGCGTCCCGCCTCCGGCATCCGCAGCGTCCGATCCCGCCTCGTCCGACGGTGCGGCAACCGCGGATGCGATCGCCGCCGCGGAGCTCGCGCGGCTGCGGGCCGAGGCGGATGCCGCAGAGGCGGCACTCGCGGCGGCGCGGGCCCGTGCCGCGCTGGCGGCGGCGGAGGCGGCAGCGCTTCGCGCCGGGGGACCGCCGGAGGCGCCGACGACGGCGGCGCAGGTCGAGGCTGAGACCGCGACGGCGGCGGCGCAGGCCGAGGTCGAGGCCGAGCCCGAGACCGCGGCGGCACCCGCGACCGACGCACCGGCACCGGCGCCCACCCCAACCGCACCGGCATCCGCCCCGCTCGACGCCGAGGAGGTCGAGAAGATCCGTGCTGGGTACGAATTCGCCGAGGCCGCGCTCGAGCTCGGTGTCCTGCTGAACGGCGAGCCGGTCGCCTCGGTGCCCGTTCGCATCCCGCTGGCGATGACGAACCGGCACGGGCTCGTGGCGGGAGCGACCGGAACCGGCAAGACGCGCACGCTGCAGGTGCTGGTCGAACAGCTCGCGGCCCACGGGGTGCCGGTCTTCGCGGCGGACATCAAGGGCGACCTGTCGGGGCTCGGTGCGGCGGGGGAGACGAGCGACAAGCTGCTCGCGCGCACCGCCGCGATCGGGCAGGAGTGGACGCCGCGGGCGTTCGCCACCGAGTTCTTCGCCCTCGGCGGCATCGGCACCGGCGTCCCCGTCCGGGCGACGGTCTCGGGCTTCGGCCCGCTGCTGCTCAGCCGCGTGCTCGGATTGAACGCGACGCAGGAGTCGAGCCTCGGACTCGTGTTCCACTACGCCGACCGCAACGGCCTCGCCCTCGTCGACCTCTCCGACCTCCGCGCCGTGCTCGGCTATCTCACGAGCGACGACGGAAAGGAGGAGCTGCGCGAGCTCGGCGGGCTCTCGAAGGCGACGGCGGGCGTCATCCTGCGCGAGCTCATCACGTTCGCCGACGCCGGTGCCGACGTCTTCTTCGGCGAGCCGGAGTTCGACGTCCGCGACTTCCTCCGCACGGCCGACAGCGGCGAGGGCGTGATCAGCCTGCTCGAGGTCCCGGGCGTCGCCGACCAGCCGGTGCTGTACTCCACCTTCCTGATGTACCTCCTCGCCGAGCTCTTCGAGGTGCTGCCCGAAGTGGGGGACCTCGACAAGCCGCGGCTGGTGTTCTTCTTCGACGAGGCGCACCTGCTGTTCCGCGGCGCGTCGAAGGACTTCCTCGCTGCGGTCGTCCAGACCGTCCGGCTCATCCGCTCCAAGGGCGTGGGGGTGTTCTTCGTCACCCAGACCCCGAAGGACGTGCCCGGCGACGTCCTCGCGCAGCTCGGCTCTCGCGTGCAGCACGCGCTGCGGGCGTTCACCCCCGACGACGCGAAGGCGCTGCGCGCGAGCGTCGGCACATACCCGCGATCGGGCTACGACCTGGAGCGCACCCTGCAGGAGCTCGGCACCGGCGAGGCCGTCGTGACGGTCATGAACGAACGAGGTGCGCCGACACCGGTCGCCTGGACGCGCCTTCGGGCGCCGCAGGCGTCGATGGGGCCGGCGCCGGCAGCTCTCGTCACGGCGCGCATCGCCGCCTCGCCGCTGCAGGCCGCCTACGGGACCGCGATCGACCGCGAGTCTGCTCGCGAGATCCTCACCGCCCGCATGAACGCGGCGCAGGCGGCCCTCGACGCGGCCGAGGCGGAGGCCGCGCGGCGCAAGGCGGAGCAGGATGCGGCGAAGCTGCGCGCGAAGGCCGATGCGGAGTACGCCAAGCAGCTCGCCGCGATCCGCAAGCAGGCCGCCGCCGACGAGGCGAAGGAGCAGCGCGAGTACGACAAGCTGCTCCGCAGCATGACGGCCAACTCGCGCTCGCGCCGCCGGACGCCCACCGAGCAGATCCTCGGCTCGAAGGCCGCGCAGGAGGTGCTCACGGGCGTCGTCCGCGGCATCTTCGGCACCGGACGCCGCTGAGCCCGCCCGGCTCGGGGGAGCGCGGGCGGGCCGCAGGTCACGACCGGACGACGTCGAGCGGCATCGTCGAGGTGTCGATGCGCGGGTCCTCGTCCTGCCGCGCCACGATCTCCTCCGCCTCCTCGCGTGTCTCGACCGTGGGGACCGAGCCGAGAAGGGGGCGCTGCGCCGTCTCACGCATGGCGAAGAGGGCGAGGCCGGCCATCGCCGAGAAGAACATGATGTAGAACGCCGGCATGAAGGGGTTGCCCGTCCACTCGATGAGCGCCTGGCTGAACAGCGGCGTCGTGCCGCCGAAGAGCGACACGGCGAGGTTGTAGGCGATCGCCATCGCGCCGAACCGCGTCGCGGTGGGGAACAGGGCCGGAAGGGCGCTCGTCGAGATGCCCACGAACAGCGCGACGGGGATCGCGATGATCGCGAGAGCGACGTAGACGGCCCACAGCTCGCCCACCTGCATGACGGCGAACGCCGGCACGGTCAGCACGAGCGAGGCCGCGACGGCGAAGACGTAGACGCGTCGTCGGCCGAACCGGTCGCTCAGGCGCCCCACGAAGGGCAGGGTCGCCGACATCGCGATGAGGACCGGGACGGTCGCGACCGCCGCGTCGAGGTTCGACAGCCCGACCTCCTTCTCGAGGTACGTCGGCATGTAGCTCGTCAGCGCGTATCCGGCCGTGTTGACCGCTGCCACGACCGCCATCGCGATCAGGATGGTGCGCCAGTGGTGGCGAAGGATGCCGCGGATGCCGTGGCGCGCCATCGGATCGTCGTCGCCGAGGGACGTCGCCGCTTCGGCCTCCTGCTCGAACGCCGGGGTCTCGGGGATGCGCAGGCGGAACCAGATCGCCACGATGCCCAGGGGGATGGCGACGAGGAAGGGGATGCGCCATCCTCCGTCGACCATCGCATCGGGTCCCCACAGGCCCTGGGTGATCACGGTGGTGAGGGCGACGACGCTCGCCCCGGCCGCGAACCCGACGTACGACCCGACGTCGAGCCACGACGCCCAGAAGCCGCGGGAGCGGTCGGGCGAGAACTCGGTGACGTACGTGGACGCCCCGGCGTACTCGCCGCCGGTCGAGAAGCCCTGCACCATCTTCAGCACGTACAGCGGGATGACCGCCCAGATGCCGATCTGCGCCGACGTCGGGAGGACGCCGATGAGCGCCGTCGCGACGGCCATCATCGTCATCGTCAGGAAGAGCACGCGCTGGCGGCCGATCTTGTCGCCGAGGGGTCCCAGCACGAGACCGCCGATGGGGCGGACGAGGAACGAGACGGCGAAGCCGAGGAGGGTGACCAGCAGGCCCCACGGCTCGGGGATGTCCTCTGCGAAGACGACGGTGAGCGTCACCGCGAGGTAGCCGTAGATGCCGAAGTCGAACCACTCCATGAAGTTGCCGACCACCGTCCCGGAGATCGCGGTGCGGACCTTCTTGCGTTCGACGACGATGACGTCGTCGACTTCCAGACGGCGGCGGGCGGGCCGCTTCGTGCGCGTACGTGACATATTCGGTTCTCCTCCGGCAGCGTCGCCGGCTCGGGTCGCTCGACGACTGTCCTTCGACCACGGGATCGTAGCCCCGTCCGCCGGGGCCCCGGCAAGCCGGAGCCCGAAGTTGCGCAGCCACGGGTGAGAGGACTATGCGCTCGTCATCGACGGTGCCGGCGGCGGACCGTCATGCGTCTGCCGCGAGTGTCAAGCCGTCTCCGCGAACGGGCGCGGCGGCCTACCGTCGGAGCATGAGCGAGCTCACCGCACCCACCGGACGCGAACCCGAACTGCAGGCCGTTCCCCTGCCCGACGGCTCGGCGCCGCGCGCGCTCGTGCTGGGGGCGACCGGCTACATCGGCGGACGGCTGGTGCCGCGCCTCGTCGCCGCCGGGTATCGCGTGCGCGTGCTCGCACGCACCCCCGAACGCATCGCCAGCTTCCCGTGGGGCGACGACGTCGAGGTGATCGGCGGTTCGGCCGACGACGCCGATGCGGTCGCCGAAGCGGTCGCGGATGTCGACGTGCTGTACTACCTCATCCACTCCATGGGTGCGGGGGCGGGCTTCGAGAAGGCCGACCAGGCGGCCGCGCACACCGTGGCGGATGCCGCGGCGGCGGCATCCGTGAGCCGCATCGTGTATCTCGGCGGCCTGCACCCCTCCGACGCCCCGCTGTCACCGCATCTGCGCTCGCGTGTCGAGGTGGGGGAGATCCTGCTCGCCTCGTCGGTTCCGACGCTCGTGCTCCAGGCCGGCGTGGTGATCGGGTCGGGCTCGGCCTCGTTCGAGATGGTGCGGCACCTCACCGACGTCCTGCCGTACATGCCCGCGCCGAAGTGGGTGCGCAACCGCATCCAGCCGATCGCCGTCCGTGACGTGCTGCACTACCTCCTGGGCGCCGCCCGCGTCGACCCCGACCTCGACCGGGCCGTCGACATCGGCGGGCCCGACGTCCTGCGGTACGGGCAGATGATGAACGGCTACGCGGTGGAGGCCGGGCTGCCGCAGCGGGCGATCGCGGCGCTGCCCGTGCTGACCCCCGGCCTCGCCTCGCACTGGGTGAACCTCGTCACGCCCGTGCCTCGGTCGATCGCCCGGCCGCTCATCGCGTCGCTGCAGAACGAGTGCGTCATGGACGACCACGACATCGACGGCATCATCCCGCCGCCCGAGGGCGGTCTCACGCCGTATCGTCGGGCGGTCCACCTCGCGCTGCACCGCGTCGACGCCGACGAGGTCGAGACGAGCTGGCAGGACGCGGACGTGCTCGGGGCGCCGAGCGACCCGCTGCCGAGCGACCCCGAGTGGGCGGGGCGGACGGTCTTCACCGATCGGCGGTCGGCGGACACGACCGCTTCGCCCGAGCGGCTGTGGTCGGTGATCGCGGGCATCGGCGGCACGAACGGGTGGTACTCCGCGCGGGCCCTGTGGGAGATCCGCGGATGGATGGACCGGCTCATCGGCGGCATCGGGCTCGCCCGCGGTCGACGCAGCCGCGGCAAGGTGCGCGTGGGCGACGCGATCGACTTCTGGCGCGTCGAGGCGGTCGAGGAAGGGCGTCTGCTGCGGCTGCGCGCCGAGATGCGGGTGCCCGGCGAGGCGTGGCTCGAGCTGCGGGCCGTGCCCCGCGACGGCGGCGCACGCTACGAGCAGCGCGCGGTGTTCTTCCCGCGGGGACTCGCCGGCCGGCTCTACTGGCTCGGCGTGCTGCCGTTCCACGGGCTGATCTTCGCCTCGATGGCCACCCGCATCACCGAGATGGCCGAGGGTGAGACGGCCACGGCCGCCGACTCGCCCACCGGGCTCGCCGACGCGGACGCCGACGAGCCGATCGAAGCGTGAACCTAAGGTGGAGGCCATGACCCGATCCGCATCCGTCGTCACCGTCTCGGACCGATCGGCGCGCGGCGAACGCGCCGACGCGGCCGGGCCGGTCGCCGTCGAGGCTCTGCGCGCCGCGGGCTACGACTGCGCCGACGCGACCGTCGTGCCCGACGGCGCCGCCTCGGTCGCCGAGGCGCTGCGCGCCGCGCTCGACGCGGGGTCGCGGCTCGTCATCACGACGGGCGGCACGGGGATCGCGCCGCGGGACCGCACGCCCGAGGGCACCGCCGAGGTCATCGAGCTCGAGCTGCCCGGCATCGCCGAGGAGCTGCGGCGCCGCGGCACGGACGAGACGCCGACGGCGGTGCTCTCGCGCGGACGCGCCGGGATCGCCGGCGACGCGTTGATCGTCAACCTGCCCGGATCGCCCCGCGCCGTGGCATCCGGTGTCGCCGCCGTCCTCGAGGTCGCCGCCCACGTCCTCCACCAGCTCGACGGACACGACCACTGATGGGCTCCGTCGAGATCGCGCGCATCACGAGTGAGCCCCTCGACGTCGCCGCGCACCTCGCCGCCGTCGGATCGGCGTCGGTGGGCGCCGTGACGAGTTTCGTCGGGACCGTCCGCGATCACGATCCGGATGCCGCCGGCGAGGTCGCGACCCTGCACTACGAGGCGCACCCCGACGCCGAATCGACGCTGCGACGCATCGCCGAGGCCGCGCTGGGCGACCGGGCGGGCGCCGTCGCCGTGTCGCACCGGATCGGCGACCTGGATGTCGGGGATGCCGCGGTCGTGATCGCCGTCGGGACGGCTCACCGCGGCGACGCGTTCGACGTCTGCCGGGATCTCATCGAGACCATCAAGCGCGAGCTGCCGATCTGGAAGCAGCAGATCGAGCGCGACGGGACGACCGCCTGGAAGGGCATCGGCGGCTAGCGCCGAGCGCTCACCCTCCCGCGAACGGGGGCAGGACGTCGACCGTCGCGTCGGGGTCCAGCGCCGTGTCGTCGTCGACGCGCGATCCGCCGACGAGCACGGCGCACCGCGGCAGGATGCTGCCGAGGCCCGGCCGTTCGCCGGAGAGGGCCGCGCGGAGATCGCCGAGGGTGCGCTCGCTGCGCTGCTCCTGCGTCGTGCCCGCGCGTTCGGCGGCCGCCGCGAAGTAGCGGACGGTCGCCATCAGGCGTCCTCGCCGGGTCGCTGCCAGTCGCCGCTCTTGCCGCCGGTCTTCGCCACGATGCGAACCGCCTCGATCGACGTCGACTTGTCGAGGCCCTTCACCATGTCGACGACCGCGAGGGCCGCGACCGACACCGCGGTCAGGGCCTCCATCTCGACGCCGGTGCGGTCGGCGGTGCGCACGGTCGCCTGCACCTCGACCCCCTCGGAGGTGACGGCGAGGTCGACGACGACGCCGTGCACGCCGATCACGTGCGCGAGGGGCAGCAGCTCCGGGGTGCGCTTGGCGGCCTGGATGCCGGCGATCCGAGCCACGGCGAGCACATCGCCCTTGGGCACGCTGCCGTCGCGGAGAGCGGCCACGACCTCCGTCGAGCAGCGCACGAGGCCACGGGCGGTGGCGGCGCGGACGGTCGGCTGCTTCGCCGTGACGTCGACCATGCGGGCGTGTCCGGCATCGTCGAGGTGCGTGAAGGTCATGCCCTCATCCTTCCAGCAGAAGCACGTCGACGAGGTCGCCCGGCTCCACCGTCTCGATGTCGGCCGCGACGATCGCATACGCCTCGGCCTGGGCGAGCCCGCCGGCGAGATGTGAGCCCGACCCGCCGGTCGTCGCGGGGCGCACGCCCCAGCGCACGGGGTCGCTGCGATCGATGACGACGGGGAGGTACTGTCGCCGGCCCGGCGGCGTGCGCCAGGTCGTGGTCGCGGGCAGGCGCAGCGCGGGACGGTGGATCTCGCTCCGACCCTGCAACGCCAGCAGGGCCGGACGCACGAACACCTCGAACGAGACCGCGGCGCTCACCGGGTTGCCCGGCAAGCCGAACACGAGGGACCCCGCGGGCAGCACGCCGAACGCCTGTGGCTTGCCGGGCTGCATGGCCACGCGCGAGAAGACGAGGGCGTCGGCGAGCTCGGTCTTCACGACCTCGTAGGCGCCCGCGCTCACCCCGCCGGACGTGATGACGACATCGGCGCGGTCCGCCCCGACGGTCCATCGCTCGATCACGTCCCGCAGACCCGGTCCGCCGTCGTCCACTCGCTCGCGCGCCACGACCACGCCGCCGGTGGTGCCGACGAGGGCGCTCAGCAGGATGCCGTTGGACTCGGGGATCTGTCCGCGTTCCCGCTCGGAGCCGGGGGCGACGAGCTCGCTGCCGGTCGAGACGACGACGACCCGCGGGCGCTCCGACACGGTCAGGCGGGGGATGTCGGCGGCGGCCGCGGCCGCGAGTTGGAGCGGGCCGAGCCGCACGCCCGCCTCGACGACGGTCTCGCCGGGTCGGATGTCGTCGTGCGCGCGACGCACATAGATCCCGGCGCGCGCCGGAGCGACCCGCACCCGGACCGTCTCGAGCGAGTCGGCGAGGCCGCCGGCGGTGTCCTCGAACGGCACGATCGCGTCGGCGTCGCGGGGGGACCGGCGATCCGGTCATGATGCGCGCCGCCTGACCGGGACCGAGGGGCGGATCGAGGGGGGATCCGGCGGGGATGTCCGCGACGACCTCGAGATCGACGGGGGTGTCGGGCGTGGCGTCGCGGACGTCGGCGAACCGCACCGCGAAGCCGTCCATCGCCGAGTTGTCGAAGGCCGGGATGCCGTCGCGCGCCACGGCGGGCTCGCGGAGCGTCGCGCCGTCCGCGTCGGCGAGTTCGACCGTGCGCGTCGGAAGCGCCCGCACCGCGCCGAGGACGTCGGCCAGCTGCTCCTCGACCGTGCGCAGGCGGTCGCGGCCGGGCGCGCTCATCGCTGCCACTCCGACAGTCCGCCGACGAGCACGACGGCGTCGACACCTCGCTCGCGCAAAGCGACGGCGGCCCGCTGGGCGCGGAACCCCCGAGCGCACACCACGACCACGCGGTCGGCCGCCACCCGGTCCGGGTCGGCGAGGACCTCGGCGAGAGGGATGAGCAGGGAGCCGGGCAGCGCCCCGCCCGCCGTCTCGTGGGGCTCGCGGACGTCGAGCACGGCGGCACCGGACGCCTGCGCCGCGCGGAGTTGCGCGAGATCCACCTCGGGAGCGGCCGCGGGGCGGGCGGCTCCGAGCGCTGCCGTGCGGCTCCGAGCGCGACCTCGCGCTGCGTCCCCGCGAGCGCGTCGACGACCACGATGCGTCCGAGCAGCGGCTCGCCGATCCCCGTGACGAGCTTGACGACCTCGGTGGCGAGCATGCCGCCGACGGTGATGCAGAGCGAACCGAGCACGCCGACCTCGGCGCACGTGGGCAGCTCGCCCGTGCTCCCGGGAGGGTAGAGGTCGGCGAGACGGACGGGGCTCGCGCCGGCGGGCGGAGTGGCCCAGAAGACCGTGACCTGGGCGTGGAACTCCTGGACGACGCCCCACACGAGCGGCAGCCCCAGCTGATCCGCCGCGGCGGCGACGGCGGTGCGGGTCTCGAAGGTGTCGGTCCCGTCCACCACGAGGTGGCATCCGTCGAGCAGACGAGCGGCGTTCTCGGTGTCGAGGCGTTCCCGGCGCACGTGCACGCGCGTCTCGGGCGAGAGCGCGGCGACGGCCCGCACGGCCGAATCGGCCTTGGGCGTGCCGACGTCGTCGACCCGGTGCATCACCTGACGCTGGAGGTTGGCGTACTCGACGTCGTCGTCGTCGATGACCGTGATCTCGCCGACCCCCGCGGCGGCGAGGGCGAGGATCACGGGCGAGCCGAGGCCGCCGGCGCCGACGACGCCGACATGGGTGGCGGCGAGCCGGCGCTGGCCGAGCTCGCCGAGACCGGCGAGGACGCTGTGCCGGGCCGTGCGTTCGCTCTCGCGCGCGGACAAGGAGGGCGCGGGGGGCGACCAGCGGGGCGAATGGCATGGCTTCAGGCTAGACGCGCGCAGACGTGGTCGGGGCGGGAGACCAGCGGGCCGAGCCGATATCCGTGGATTCGGACGAAACGGCCCGAAGGGTCCGCAGGTGCGGGTATCTTCGCGTCATGACGACCTATCGGATCGCCGATGCGGCGCGACTCCTCGGCGTGAGCGATGACACGGTTCGTCGGTGGATCGATCACGGCACCCTGCCGGTCACCGACGACAGCCCTGCCCGCATCCCCGGCGACGCGCTCGCCGCGCACGCCGTCGAGCTCGCACGCGCCGCCGCCGATCCCGCCGACCGGCTCTCGAGCGCGCGCAACCGGTTCGTCGGGCTCGTCACCCGCGTACAGATCGACGGCGTCATGGCGCAGGTCGACGTGCAGTCGGGGGCCGCACCGCGTGGTCTCGCTCATGTCGGCCGAGGCCGCGCGCGAGCTCGCCCTCGAGCCCGGATCGCTCGCCGTCGCCGTCGTCAAAGCCACCACCGTCGTCGTCGAGACCCCGAAGGACTGACCCATGCCCCGCCGCCGATCCCTCCTCGCCGCCCTCGGCGTCGCCGTCCTCGCTCTGAGCGGGTGCGCCGCCGGGACGGCATCCGTCGACCTCGACCCGAGTGCCGACCCCGAAGCGTCGACCCCCGTCGGGCCCGAGCTCACGGGCGAGCTCACGATCTCGGCCGCCGCCTCGCTCAAGGCGAGCTTCGACGAGCTCGCCGAGCGCTTCGAACAGCAGCACCCGTCGGTCTCGATCGCCCCGATCGGGTACGACGGGTCGTCGACCCTCGCCACCCAGATCATCGAGGGCGCCCGCGTCGACGTCTTCGCCTCGGCCGACGAGGCCAACATGCAGAAGGTCGTCGACGCGGGGCGGGCCGCGTCGCCGCAGCTGTTCGCCACGAACCGCCTGACGATCGTCGTGCCGGCCGGCAACCCGGGCGGTGTCACGGGTCTCGCCGACCTCGCCGACCCCGACCGGGCGATCGTTCTGTGCGCCGCCGAGGTCCCCTGCGGCGCCGCCTCGACGCGTCTGCTCGACGCGGCCGGCGTCACCGCGAGCGTCGACAGCTACGAGCAGAACGTCACGGCCGTGCTGACGAAGGTCGCGACCGGCGAGGCCGACGCCGGCCTCGTCTACGTGACGGATGCCGCCACCACCGACGACGTCGAGACCGTGACCACCGCGGGCTCCGACGCCGTCGTCAACCGCTACCCGATCGCCACCGTGTCGGATTCGGCCGTCCCCGATCTCGCCGCCGCGTTCATCGAGTTCGTCCTCTCGGAGGACGGCCGGGCCGTGCTGGAGTCGTACGGCTTCGGGGCCCCGTGACCCTCGCCCGGCACCCGGGGGCGCGTCGGCGTGCCCCCGCGGCTCCGGGGGGTCAGCTGCCGCGCGTGCTCGTGCTGCCGGCCGTCCTCGGCCTCGCGCTGCTCGTCGTCCCGCTGAGCGCCCTCGTCGCGCGCATCGACCCCGCGACCGTGTGGGGCGACGTCACCTCGCCCGAGGCGCTCGCCGCTCTCGGCCTCTCGGTGCAGACCGCGCTCGCCGCCACGGCCGCGTGCCTCGTGCTGGGCGTGCCGCTCGCGCTCGTCATCGCGCGCGCGCACGACCGGGTCGCCGCCGTGCTCCGTGCCGTCGTCACCGTGCCGCTGGTGCTGCCGCCCATGGTCGGCGGCGTCGCGCTGCTGTTCCTCTTCGGACGCAACGGCTGGCTCGGCCCGCTCCTGGCCGAAGCCGGCATCCGCATCCCGTTCACGACCGTCGCCGTCGTCCTCGCCCAGACCTTCGTCGCCCTGCCCTTCCTCGTGCTGGCGCTCGAGGGCGCGTTGCGCGCGACGGGAGTGAGGTTCGAGCAGGCCGCTGCGGCGCTCGGCGCCGGTCGCTGGCGGATCCTCCTGCGCGTCACGCTCCCGCTCGCGGCGCCCGGTCTCGTCGCCGGCGTCGTCCTGTGCTTCGCGCGAGCGCTCGGCGAGTTCGGGGCCACGGCGCTGTTCGCGGGCAACGCTCCGGGGACGACCCAGACCATGCCCCTCGCGATCTACACGGCGTTCAACGGCGCCGGGGTCTCGCAGGGCACCGCCGTCGCGCTGTCGCTGCTGCTGCTCGTGACGGCGATCGCCGTGCTGCTCCTGGTGCGTGCCTGGCGTCCGGGGACGACACGATGAGCGCCGACGTGTCGGTCGACATCCGCATCGACCGCCGCGGCGCCGTCGTCTCGGCGCGCTTCGACGTCGCGGCGGGCGGCATCCTCGCCCTCATGGGGCCGAGCGGCGCCGGCAAGACGACGATCCTCGAGGCCGTCGCGGGGCTCGTGCCCCTCGACGAGGGCGCGATCCGGATCGGCCCCGACACCGTCGCGACGCCCCGCCGCCAGACCGCCGCGCAGCGGCGCGGCACGGTGCTGCTGCGTCAGGACCCGTGCCTCTTTCCGCACCTGTCGGCCCGCGAGAACGTCGCCTTCGGCCTGCGGGCGCAGCGGCATCCGGCCGCGGGCGCCCGCGACGTCGCCGACGCGTGGCTCGCGCGGGTCGGGCTCGAAGGCCGGGGCGACCGGATGCCGTCGGCGCTGTCGGGCGGCCAGCAGCAACGGGTGGCCCTGGCGCGGGCTCTCGCGGCGCGACCGCGCGTCGTCCTGCTCGACGAACCCCTCACGGCGCTCGACCCCGAGACCGCCGCGGCGCTGCGCTCGATGCTGGCCGAGCAGCTGCGCTCGAGCGGCACGACCGCGGTCTTCGCGACGCACGACGCCCTCGACGCCGCCGCGGTCGCCGACCGGCTGGCCGTCGTCGAAGCGGGCGAGGTCACCCAGATCGGAGGTGTCGTCGACGTGCTGCGGGCACCGGCCACCGCGTTCGGCGCCGCGGCGGCCGGGCTCAACCGCGTCGTCGGGCACCGCATCGACGGGACGTGGCGGGCGGGGGCGATGACGATCGCCGATGGGCAGGGCGAAGCGGACCGGTCCGCGGCGCTGTTCCGTCCCGCGGACGTCCGACTCGAGCCCCTCGACGGTCCGGTCCGAGACGACGAGGCCCCGCCTGGGCCCGGCTCGCGCGACGACGAGGTCGTCTGGACGGCCGAGGTCGTCCGGCTCGAACCCACCGTCGCGGGGGTCCGCGTGTTCGTCGGCGATCCGCTCGTGGCCGTCGACCTCCCGCTCGAGCGCGCCGTCGACCTGCGCCCCGGGGTGCGCGTGCGGCTGGGGGTCGCGACCGACGCCGTCACCCGGGTCTGACGCCACCGGCCGCGGATGGCACGATGAGGGGATGCTGCACCTCCGACCCGTCCACGCCGGCGACGCCGCCGCGCTCGCCGAGATCTGTCTGCGGACCGCCGACCACGGGGGCGACGCCACCGGCCTGTTCGACGACGACGACATCTGGGCTGCGGTCTTCGTGCTGCCCTACGCCGAGCGGCATCCGGAGTTCGCTTTCGTCGTGGCGGGAGAGGACGACCGCGCTCTCGGGTACGTCGTCGCGACCCCCCGACACCGAGGCGTTCGAGGCGTGGTTCCGCGACGAGTGGTGGCCGCGGTTCGCCGATCGCTGGCCCGAGCCCGCGGCCGGCGACGAGTCGCGACAGGCGGGGACGCTCCGCTACGCGTACGGCCGGGGCCCCGGAGCCGAGTCGTTCGCGCGCGACTATCCGGCGCACCTTCACATCGACCTGCTGCCCGCGGCGCAGGGTCAGGGGTGGGGTCGCCGTCTCGTCGATCGACTACTCGCCGAGCTGCGGGCCGCGGGGGTGAGGCGGCTCCACCTGGTCGCCTCGGCGGCGAACTCCGGGGCGCTCGCCTTCTACGACCGGCTGGGATTCGAGCGGCTGCCCTCGCCCGAGGGGGCGCAGGCGTTCGGCAGGGACCTCTGAGGCTGGACCGGCTGCCGACCGGACCGACGACCGACGATCACGCGGCGGCGATCCGCCCGCCGTCGATGCGCACCGTGCGGTCGACCAGCTCGCCGGGCACGCGGACGTGCGAGACGAGCACGACGGCCCGATCTTCGCCCACGGCCGAGAGCAGATCGCGCAGGAGGTCATCGGACGCCGCCGCGTCGACACCCGCCGTCGGCTCGTCGAGGACGAGCACGGGGAAGCCGTGCAGAAGGGCCCGCGCCAGCGCGATCCGCTGGGCCTGACCGCCGGAGACGAGGGCGCCGTGCTCGCCCACCCGCGCGTCGAGCCCGCCGCGCTCGCGCAGCCACCGGCCGAGCCCCACGCGTTCGAGCACGGCCTCGAGCTCGGCGTCGGTCGCCGTGTCGCGGGCGAAGAGCAGGTTCTGCCGGATGTCCTCGTCGAAGAGCATCGGCTGCTGCTCGCACAGCCCGACCGTCAGGCGCACGTCGTCGGGCGACAGCTCGCGCACGTCGCGGCCGCCGATGCGGTACTCGCCGTCGACCTCGAGGAACCGCACGAGCGCGTGCGCGAGGGTCGACTTGCCGGCCCCGCTCGATCCGATCACGAGCAGACGCTCGCCGGGACGCACGTCGAGGTCGATGTCCGTCAACGCCGGTGTCGCGGCCCCGGGCCACGACACGGAGGCGCCGCGGAGCCGGATGCCGTCGCCGAGCGCGGGAGCCTCGCCGGTCGGGGCGACGGGCGAGACGACGAGGCCCGCGGGCACGGCATCGGGCACGGTGCCGGCGATGCGCGCGGCCGAGGCGTGCACCTGCCGCCACGACGCGGCGGCGAGGGGGACCGTCTGGAACACCTCGAACACCGCCATCGGGACGAGGACGACGACGGCGAGCCACGGGCCCCCGAGCACCGCGACGTGCGGTGCGGTCACGGCCACGGCGAGGATCGATGCGGCCCCGGCCGCGAGCGAGACGATCGCGGCGCTGCTGGCCTGGGCTCCCGCACGGCGGACGACCGCGCGGCGCAGCTCGCGGTCCGCCTCCTCGACGCGAGCCCGGCTCGCGGCCTCCGCACCGTAGGCCAGCAGCACGTCGAGGCTCCCGAGGTGGTCGGCGACGGCGTCGGCGAGGCGGGCGCGCAGCGGTGCGATCGTCCGCTCCGCGCGCGCACCGGCGATCCAGCCCCACCCCGTCGCCGCGAGCGCCGCGACGCCGATGCAGCCGAGCAGCGTGAGGGCCGCGGGCCACGAGATGGAGGCGACGAACACGACCGAGGCGAGGGCGACCGTCGCCGATGCGACGAGCGGCTCGACGACGCGCAACGGGAGGTTCTGCAGGTCGTCCACGTCATCGACGAGGGCCGACAGCGCCGAGCCCCGGCGGATGCGGGTCAGCCCGTCGGGTGCGAGCGGGATGAGCCGGCGCACCAGGTCGGTGCGGGTGGCGGCGAGCTGCCGGAGCGCGGCGTCGTGCGACGTCAGTCGTTCGAGATAGCGGAACACCGCGCGCGAGATCGCGAAGGCGCGGACGCCGACCACCGCCGCCATGACGTACATGACGGGGGGCTGTTCGCCGGCGCGCACGATGAGCCACGCGCTGCACGCGAGGAGCGCGACGGCCGAGGCCTCGGTGAGGAATCCCGTCGCCAGCGCGGGCCAGAAGCGCCGGGGCCCGGGCATCGCTCCCCGCAGGACGTCGCTCGTCGTCGTCATGCCGCCACCTCCTGGGGGCTGCGCACGGGGACGAGCGCGTCGGCGATGGTGCGGGCGGACTCTCGGTGCGAGATCAGGAGCACGGTCGCCCCGTCGTCCGCGATCCGCCGGAGATTCCGCCACAGCGCCGCCTCGGTCTCGGCGTCGAGGGCGGCGCTCGGCTCGTCGAGGGCGATGACCGGGGCCGACCCGCTCAGGTGGCGGAACAGCGCCCGCGCGACGGCGACCCGCTGCGCCTGGCCGCCCGACAGCCCCGAGCCGCGGACGCCGAGCTCGAGAGCGGGGTCGATGTCGCCGGCCTCGGCCAGGGCGAGGGCGCGTTCGACGGTCCGGGCCGTGCGGGCGTCGTCGAGCGGCGCGGGCGACGCGCCGAGCGCCACGTTGTCCGCGACGGTCCCGGCGATGAGGCCGGGCTCCTGACCCGCCCAAGCCAGCCAAGCGGATGCCGGCGGCAGGGGAGCCCCGTCGAGGGTCACCCGTCCGTCGTCGGGGACGACTCCGCGCAGCGCGGCGAAGACGCTGGACTTGCCGGCGCCGCTCGGGCCGGCGAGCAGTGTCACCGTGCCGGGGCGGGCCGAGAACGACACCGGGGCCAGCACGAGGTCGCCGCGACGCACGCGCAGGTCTCGGGCCACGACGACGCCGGAGGCTGCGTCACGCGCGGCGACCGGGGGATCGTCCGAGCGGCGGTCGTCCGGCAGTGCTCGGGCGGCGTCGAGGACCTCGAACACGTCGTCGGTCGCCGCGACTCCCTCGGCCGCGGCGTGGAACTGCACCCCGACCTGGCGCAGCGGCAGGTACGCCTCGGGGGCCAGCAGCAGTACGAACAGCCCGACGCCGAGAGCGAGCGACCCGTCGATGAGGCGGAAGCCGATCGACACGGCCACGACGGCCACCGAGATGGACGCGAGGAACTCGAGGGCGAAGCCCGACAGGAACGACACGCGCAGCACGCGCATCGTCTCGATGCGGTAGTTCTCGGTGACCCGCTCGATCGAGTCGGCGGCTCGATGCTGACGGCCGAACACCGTCAGTGTCGACAGTCCGCGGACGGTGTCGGCGAAGCGGGCCGCGAGCTGGCGGAGGGTCTGCCACTGCGCTCGCTGGACCGTGCGGGTGGCGAGGCCGATGAGGATCATGAACACCGGGATGAGCGGCATCGTGATCAGCACCGTGAGGCCCGAGATCCAGTCGTTCCACCAGATCGCTGCGATCAGGACCGGGGTCGCGACGGCGGTCAGCACGAGCTGCGGCAGGTACCGCCCGAAGTACGCGTCGAGGGCGTCCAGCCCGCGCCCGGCGGTCACCGACAGCTGGGCCGTGTTGCGCCGCGACAGCCAGCCCGGGCCGAGTCGTCCGACCGCGGAGGTCAGCGCGGCGCGCAGTTCGCTGCGCACCCGCGCGGCGGCCCGCGCCGAGATCGACTCGCGCACCCAGAGCAGCCCCGCCCGAGCGGCCACGACGCCGCCGAGCGCCAGCAGCACGGGCGCGAGCTCGGACCACGGCAGGCCCTCGACCGCGCCGACGATCGCCCGCGTCAGCAGCCAGGCGAAGGCCACGATCACGAGGGTCTGTGCGACTCCGATCGCGCCGATGACGACGAAGAACAGGCGCGACGCGCGGGCGTAGCGCAGCAGCCGCGGATCGACGGGCCGTCCGTTCGACCGCGCGGGCGCCTCGGGCTCGTCCATGCTCACCCTTCGATCCTGCCTTACCTCGACGAGCGGATGCCTCGGAGCCGGCGCGTCCGCGCGGCCCCGAGGCATCCGGTTCTCAATGGGCGACGAGCTCGGCCTCTTCGATGCGCGAGCGGGTGACGCGCTTGCGGAACACCCAGTACGTCCAGCCCTGGTAGAGCAGCACGAGCGGAAGGAAGATCACCGCGGCCCACGTCATGATCGTGAGCGTGTAGTCGGTCGACGACGCGTTCTCGATCGTGAGGTTCCACGCCGGATCGGTCGAGGAGGGCATGACGTTGGGGAACAGCGCGAGCCACAGCGTCAGCACAGCGAACATCACGGTGCCCGCTCCGGCCCCGAACGCCCAGCCCTCGCGGCCCCGGAGGTTGGCGAGGATCGCGGCGACGAGCATGACGGCTGCCACGACGGCGGTCACGATCACGAGCGGCAGCAGGGGGGCTGCGGCGTTCGCGGCCGAAAGTACCGTCCAGGCGAGGAACACCGCGGCCGCGACGAGCGTCAGCAGCCCCGACTTCGTCGCGAGCCGGCGGGCCTGCTCGCGCACCGTGCCGTCGGTCTTCAGTGCCACGAAGTACACCCCGTGCGTGAAGAACAGCAGCAGGGTCACGACGCCGCCCAGCAGGGCGTAGGGGTTCAGGAGGGTGAAGAGGGTGCCGGTGAACTCCTTGTCGGCGTCGATCGGCACACCCTGCACGATGTTGGCGACCGCGACGCCCCACAGGAACGCGGGCAGCGCGGAGCCGACGACGATCATGAGGTCGAAACGCTTGCGCCAGGTCGGGTCGTCGCGCTGGTGCCGGTACTCGAACGACACTCCGCGCAGGATCAGGGCGATCAGGATGATGAGCAGGGGCAGGTAGAAGCCGCTGAACAGGGTCGCGTACCACTCGGGGAACGCGGCGAACAGGCAGGCTCCGGCGACGATGACCCACGTCTCGTTGAGGTCCCAGACGGGGCCGATCGTGTTGATGATCTGCCGGCGCGAGACATTGTCCTTGCCGAGGAACGGCAGCGACATCCCGACGCCGAAGTCGAACCCGTCGAGGACGAAGTAGCCGACGAAGAGGACGCCGACGATGAAGAACCAGACGTATGCGAGATCCATGTCGTGCTCCTCAGTAGACGGTGGTGTGGGTGTGGGCGGCCGCGGGGTCGTCGGCCTCGGGCGAGCCGGGCTCGGGCAGGGGATCGGGCCCCTTCTGCGCGGCCTTGCGGATCAGGCCGAACTCCACGACGGCGAGCGAGGCGTAGACGGCGGTGAAGGCGATGAGCGAGATCAGCACCGTCCACCCGGGCACATTGGGCGAGACGCCGTCTTCGGTGAGCATGAGGCTGAACACGATCCACGGCTGTCGACCCATCTCGGTGAAGACCCAGCCGACGAGGCTGCCGAGCAGGGGGAGCGGTGCCGACCAGATCGCGATCTTCCACATCCAGGTCGCGACGGGGCGCTTGGCGTTCTTGCGGGTGAACCACAGGCCCGCGACCGAGATGAGGGTCGCGATGCCGCCGAGGCCGATCATCCAGCGGAACGACCAGTACGTGACCCACACGATGGGGCGGTAGTCCACGCCCGCGCCGAACGTCTCGGTGTACTGGGCCTGCAAGTCGTTGAGCCCCTCGACGCAGCCGTCGAAGCTGTGGGTCGACAGGAACGACAGCAGGTAGGGCACGCGCAGCGACCACACCTCCTCCGAGCCGTCCGGGGTGCCGATGGAGAAGATCGAGAACGAGGCGTTCGCGCCGCACGCGCTGTTGAACATCGCCTCGGCCGCGGCCATCTTCATCGGCTGGGTGGCGACCATGACGAGGCTCAGCTGGTCGCCCGAGAGCGCGACGCCGATGAACGAGACGATCATGCCCCACATGCCGAACCGCAGCGCCGGGCGCATCGTCTCGACGTGCTGGGCGCGGGAGAGATGCCACGCCGAGACGGCGATGACGACGGCGGCGGCGAACATCCAGGCCGCGAAGATCGTGTGCGGGAAGGCCGCGAGCACGATCGGGTTCGTCAGCACCGCGCCGAAGTCGATGAGCTCGGCGCGTCCGCCGTCGGCGGCCATCTGGTAGCCGACCGGGTTCTGCATGAACGCGTTGGCGGCGAGGATGAAGTACGCCGACAGGGTGGAGCCGAGCACGACCATCCAGATCGAGAACAGGTGCAGGGCCTTCGGGAGCTTGTCCCAGCCGAAGATCCACAGGCCGATGAACGTCGCCTCGAAGAAGAAGGCGAGCAGGCCCTCGAACGCGAGCGGTGCACCGAAGATGTCGCCGACGAAGCGGGAGTACGCCGACCAGTTCATGCCGAACTGGAACTCCTGCACGATGCCGGTCACGACGCCCATCGCGAAGTTGATGAGGAAGATCTTGCCGAACAGGCGGGTCAGGTGCAGCCACTTCACGTTGCCCGTGCGGTGCCACACCGACTGGAAGATCGCCACGACCAGTGCCATCCCGAGCGTCAGTGGGACGAACAGGTAGTGGTAGAGCGTCGTCAGACCGAACTGCCAGCGTGCCAGCAGGAGCGGGTCGAGGAAGTCCATCGTGCGGTGCCTTTCGGGAGGCGAGGGGTTTCGTCAGGCTGAAGGTATCGAGCGGCTTTCTCCCGGAAGCGGAGGAGGGCCGGGAATAATCGTAAGCGTGGTCTGACCACAAATCAAGACGCTGTCAGACCACAGCATGCCTCGAACCTCGCCCGGGCGGCCCTCGGGGGGTTCTGCCCGGTCTACGCTCGGATGATGGTGGAGCCGCTCGTCGACCGATTCGCCCGGGTCCATCACGACCTGCGGATCTCGCTGACCGACCGCTGCTCGCTCCGGTGCACGTACTGCATGCCCGAGCAGGGCAACGAATGGCTCGCGCGCCAGAGCATCCTCACGCTCGACGAGATCGTCGAGGTCGCCACCATCGCCGCGGCGGCAGGCGTCACGACCTTCCGGCTCACCGGGGGCGAGCCGCTCCTGCGCACCGATCTCCCCGAGATCGTCCGTCGTCTCGCCCGGCTCGAATCACCCGCCGGGCCGGTGCAGGTCGCCATGACGACGAACGGCATCCGTCTGCCCGAAGTCCTGCCCGCGCTCGTCGACGCCGGACTCGCCCGGCTCAACATCTCGCTCGACACCCTCGATCGTGAGCGGTTCCGGGCGCTGACCCGCCGCGACCGTCTCGACGACGTCCTCGACGGCATCCGCGCCGCCCAGGCCTCGGGGCTGCGTCCGCTCAAGATCAACGCCGTCGCGATGCGGGGGGTCAACGACGACGAGCTCGCCGACCTCGTGGCCTTCGCCGTCGCACACGACGCGCAGATGCGCTTCATCGAGCAGATGCCGCTCGATGCCGGCCACACCTGGGACCGCGAGAGCATGGTCACGCGCGAGGAGATCCTCGCGGCCCTGTCGGAGCGATGGACGCTCGAGCCGATTCCCGGCCGGGGCGGTGCGCCCGCCGAGCAGTGGCGCCTCGACGGCGGCCCGCACGTCGTCGGGGTCATCGCCTCGGTGACCGCACCTTTCTGCGGAGCGTGCGACCGGATGCGACTGACCGCCGACGGGCAGCTGCGCAACTGCCTCTTCTCGATCGACGAATACGACCTGCTGCCGGTGCTGCGCTCCGACGCGACCCCGGCGCAGCGCGCCCCCGAGGTCGACCGGGTGCTCCGCAACTGCGTCGCGGGCAAGAAGGCCGGTCACGCGATCGACGACCCCGGCTTCCTCCAGCCGGCGCGGGGGATGAACGCCATCGGCGGATGAGCGCCCCGGCCGGGTTACGGCGCCGGCGCGGGTGACGCCGCCGGCGCGGCACCGGCGCCGAGGCGGACGGCTCGACCGCGGGTCGGCCCGTCGCGCCGTGGGTGGGCGAGGAGCGCGAGGAGTCCGGCGGCGAGGGCCGCCGCGGCGGCGAGGGCGAAGGCCGGGGCCGCGCCGGATGCAGGCAGGGCCGCGCCCAACGCGGCGGCGCCCACGGCCTGGCCGATCATGAACACGACGAACAGCATCGCGGTCCCGGCCGCGGCCCGATCGGCGTCGATGCCCGAGGTCCATCCGATGAGGGCACCGGTGGCGGCGACGTAGCCCCAGCCGAAGAGCGCGCAGGCGGCCGCGGCCGCCACGGCGTCGGTCGGGAGGAATCCGAGCGCGAGGGTGCCCGCTCCCGCGATCGTGGTGGCGATCGACCACAGTCGGCGCGCCGACACGCGGCGGACGAGGGGAGCGGTGACGATGACGGCGCCGCCGCCGCAGCCGAGGAGCACCCACGCCAGCACCGACTGCTCGTCGGAGGCGCCGGCCTGCACGAGCACGGTGCGGCCGAAGTTCCACACCGCCGCCGCGGCCACGCCGAACAGTGCCGACGCCGCGATCGGGATGCGGTGCGCCCCCCACCATGCCGGCGGCGGCAGGCGCGACGCGGTCGGACGCGGGGCGGGGGAGTCGTCGCCCGCGCCGCCCTGGCGACGATCGCGATCGGCCGCGCGGACCGGTGCGTCGGCGAGCAGTACGACGGTGCCCGCGATCATCGTCGCGGCGGCGCCGATCGTCCAGGCCAGGCGCCAGTCGGGCGTGAGGGCGAGGGCGATCAGGCCCGCCGCGACGAGGCCCGGGCCGGTGCCGGCGTTGACCACCGCTTGCGCGGCCGCGACATCCCGGTCCGCGAAGGCGCGTTGGACGATGCGGACGAGCGCCGGCGACGCCAGCCCCGCGCCCGCCGAGCTGACGACGGCCGACACGGCGAACACCCCCGGCTCGGATGCGGCGGCGATGCCCACCGCACCGCCGCCCGCCGTGGCCATCGCGGCGATCACGAGCAGCCGGGGGCGGTCGTGCCCGATCAGGAACCCGACGAGGGCCGCCGCTCCGTACACGAGCGATCCGGCGGCCGAGATGAGACCGGCCGTCGCGGTCGAGACGCCCAGATCCGCGCTCATCTCGGGCAGGTGGAGGCCGAAGGCCAGGCGGACGAGCCCGTAGGTCGCCGCGACGAGGGCGGTTCCCGCTGCGACGACGAGCGAGGGCCGAAACAAAAACGATCGTTTCACATTGACGAGCATAGAGTGTCGGCATGGGACTGCGGGCGGCGACCGAGGAGCGCATCCTCGATGCCGCGGAAGACCTCTTCTTCACGCGGGGGATCGCAGCGACGCCCATCGACGCCGTCATCGCGCGAGCCGGGGTGTCGGCGGCGACCCTCTACCGCGGATATGCGAGCAAGGAGCTGCTGCTCGCCGCCGCGCTCGACCGCCGGCAGCGCACGTGGCGCGACACCTGGGACGCCGCCGTCGCACGCGCATCGGGTGACGTCGACCGTCTGCTCGCCGTGTTCGACGCGCTCGAGGACTTCCGGAGCGAGACCCGCGGGTCACGGTGGTGCGCCTTCCTCGGTGCGGCCGCGGAGTACGCCGACCCGCCGCCCGAGGTGGCATCCGCGGTCGCATCCGACACCGCCTGGCTGCGCCGGCGCCTGACGGAGCTGGCTCGTCCCGTGGCCGAGGAAAGGGCGCCCGAGCTCGCGGAACGTCTGCTGCTCGTCGTCAGCGGCGACCTCGCGATGCGTCTGCGCGACGACCGCGACGCATCCGTCGCCCGCACGACGGCCGAGGTGCTCGTCGCCGCCGCCCGCACGACGGCCGAGGTGCTCGTCGCCGCCGCCCGAGCGTGACGCCGAGACTCAGTCGTGCGTCGTCGCGGCGTGCAGCAACTGGATGATGCAGACCGACGGGTCGCACGACGACCGCATGCCGTCGACGGCGAGCGGTCCACCCGCCTCGGTGAGGACGCCCTGCAGGAGGCTCAGGTGCACGCTGCAGAGCACCTCGCGGTGGTCGGCCTGAGCCGTCGCGTGCGCGCACGGGGTGAGGTCGACGGTCAGGGCGGTCTCGTCGATGACGGGGTCGAACCCTTCGTCCTCGAGCTCCTCGACGAGGGCGTCGATCTGGTGCAGGGCGGTGGTCTCGAGCACGTCGGGGACATCGAGGGTGAGGACGCGGCGCATCAGGTCGCCGCGCTGCGCGGCATCCCGCACCTTGCGCTTCTGGACGGCGCTGCGCATCGCGTCGCCGTCGGCCGCGCTGTAGAGCACGCGGGGGCGGCCGCGGGTGGTGCGGTGCTCCTTCTCGGCGACGATGAAGCCGTCGGAGATCAGGCGGGCGAGGTGCTCGCGGATGGTGTTCGGGTGAAGGTCCGTCGCCTGCTGCAGCTCGAGGATGGTCCGGCGCGGCTGCTCCTGGATGAGGTGCAGGATCTCCACGCGGGAGTAGCTCGAGATGGCGCTGTATCCGACGGTCGCGGTGCTCATGAGACCCATTAAACACGGAAATCCCGATGTGGTCTTACCACACCGTGAAATTTGTCGGTTTGCTCTCGACGGACGGCGGCGGAGGCGTGCGACGTTCGCGGGAAACGACGAATCCCATCCCGCCCGCGCCGGGCACGTGCAAGTCCGGACGGTCCGCCGACGACGGCGCCGTGTATATGCTCCCCGTGTGCACCACACCCGTCCACGCCAGCCCGCGGCGTCGGCAACCGGGGCGACGTCGTGAACGAATCGCTCGTCGTCGCTGTCGCGACCTCGGCGGCGCTCGTCCTCGCCCTCATCGCGGTCGCCCTCCTCGCCCGCGCGAACGTCACGCGACGCCGGCGCATCCGCGAGCTGGACGAGCTCGCGCTGCGACGAGCCGACCAGGTGTCGGCGCTCAGCCACGAGATCCGCACGCCGCTGGCCATCATCCGCGGGTCGGCCGAGCTGCTCGCGGACGAGTCGGCGGGCGCGCTGACCGAGCATCAGACGCGGTTCGTTCGGAAGATCATCGACAACGCGCACTGGACCAGCTCCCTCGCCGAACAGCTCCTGGTCAGGGCTCGTATCGAAGCCGGACTCTTCTCGATCGCGCGGGCACCCGTCGATCTGCGCCGTCTGCTGCGCGACATCGTCGAGGACGTCGCGCCGCTCACCCGGCGCGAGATCGTGCTCGACACGAGCGGTGTGCCCACGCTCATCGACGTCGACGCCGAGACGATCCGTCAGGTCGTGGTCAACCTGATCTCCAACGCCGCCCGGAGCGACACCGAGGGCGGCCGCGTCGAGGTGCGGCTGTGGTGGATCGACGACGGCGCCGTGATCGCGGTCAGCGACGGCGGCTCGGGCATGACGGCCGAACAGCGCGACCGCCTGTTCACCCGATTCGCGAGCGGCCAGCCACTCGGCAACGGCACCGGGATCGGCCTCTTCATCTCGCAGCAGCTCGTCGAGCTGCACGGCGGACGCTTGTTCGTCGATACGCTGACCGGACGGGGGACCACGGTCATGTTCACCCTTCCCTACGGAGGTCGCCATGGGGGATGAGCCCCTCGCGTTCGTCATCGACGACGAGCCCGACATGCGCGACATCATCTCGTTCGCGCTCGAGACCCACGGATTCCGCACCGAGATGTTCGGCTCGGCCGAGAAGGCGTGGTCGCAGTTGCAGACCCGGCTGCCCGACCTGCTCGTCGTCGACGTCATGCTGCCCGGGGCATCGGGCATCACGCTCTGCCGCCGAGTCAAGGCCGCGTGGAAGGTGCCGGTGATGCTCGTCACGGCGCGATCGGAGGCGGCGGACCGCATCGAAGGGCTCGAGG
Source organism: Microbacterium arborescens (assembly GCA_036946435.1). Classification (GTDB taxonomy): domain Bacteria; phylum Actinomycetota; class Actinomycetes; order Actinomycetales; family Microbacteriaceae; genus Microbacterium; species Microbacterium arborescens_A. Next base: position 28,986 of record JAQIJE010000039.1, read on the forward strand.
CGGACGCCGACGACTACATCGGCAAGCCGTTCCACCCGCGCGAGCTCGTCCTGCGAGCTCGGCGCCTCGTCCGGTGGCAGGCCCGGAGCCAGGACGACGACCTCGAGTGGGGCGGCATCCGTCTCGAGCCGGGGGTCAATGAGGCGGTTCTCGGCGCGGCACGGGCACGGTTGACCACCACCGAATTCGCGATCGTGGCCGCCCTCGTCGCGGCGCGCGGCGAGACGGTGACCTACGCCCATCTGCTGCTCTCCGCCTGGGGAACCGTCGAGCCGCACGGCGGGCGCGACATGCTGAAGGCGGCCGTCTACCGGTTGCGCCACAAGCTCGACGCGGCGCTCGACGGCGCCGGAGCGCGGATCGTGAGCGACCGGGGTCGCGGGTACAGCCTGCGCGGCGTGCGGTAACCGCATCCGTTCGGTGACGGTTTCGTCACCAGCCGTCACCGTCCCGTGACGGAGGGCCCGCGCGCCCGCCCATAGTGTGATCGACGTTCCACCCCGAGCGGCCGCGATGCCGCACCGAACGAAGGAGTTCCGCGTGTCCACATCTCTGCCCCGATTCGCCGTCGTCGCCGCGGCCGGCGCCCTGATCCTCAGCGGATGCGCCGCGACGCCCGGCGCGGGTGACGGCAAGGAGCGGGTCACCTTCATCTGTACCCCGCAGGAGGAGTTCTGCCAGGCGGTCGCCGCCGCGTTCACCGAGTCGACCGGGTACCCGGCGAACTACGTGCGTCTCAGCGGCGGCGAGACCGTGGCGCGATTGAGCTCCACCGGTGACGCACCCGAGTTCGACGCCTGGTTCGGCGGCGGCGCCGAGGGGCACCTCGCGGCGGCGGAAGCCGGGTTCATCGAGGCGTACGAGTCGCCCAACGCCGAGACGATCGCCCCCGAGTACCGCGACCCCGACAACCTGTGGACCGGCATCTACGTCGGCGCCCTGAGCTTCTGCTCGAACACCGACGTCCTCGACCGCCTCGGCGCCGAAGCGCCCGAATCGTGGGCCGAGCTGGCCGACCCGGTGTTCAAGAGCAACGTCGCGATGGCGCACCCCGGCACCTCGGGCACCGCGTATCAGGCGCTGTGGACCGAGGTCGAGCTCAACGACGGCGACGAGGACGCCGCACTGGACTACTTCCGCCAGCTGCACCCGAACATCCTCCAGTACGCCAAGACCGGCAGCGCGCCGGGGCAGATGGCGGGTCGCGGCGAGGTCGCCACCGGTGTGATCTTCGCGCAGGACTGCCAGAAGTTCATCAACGAGGGGTTCACGAACCTGACGACGACGTTCCCGGAGGAGGGCGTGGGCTACGAGGTCGGCGCCGTCTCGCTCATCAAGAACGCGCGCAACAGCGCGGGCGGCCAGGCTTTCATCGATTGGGCGCTCACCGCCGAGGCCCAGAACATCGGGGCCACGGTCGGCAGCTACAGCGTTCCGACCAACCCGGATGCCACCATCACCGACGACATGGTCGACTTCGACGACCTCAACCTCGTGCACGCCGACATCACGACGGCCGGCGAGCACCGCAGCGAGCTCGTCGCGCGCTTCGACGCCGACGTCGCCCCCGCACCGCGCGACTGAGAGAGAACATGACCTCTGTACTGGACTCCCCGGCGGCCGCCGCCCCGCTCGTGGCGGCGCCGCCGGCGAAACGGCGGCGCGGCAGCCGAGACCCGGGCGTGATCGTCCTCGCGACCCTCGTCGCGCTCGTGCTCCTGCTGCTCGTGGCCTTCCCCGTCGCTCGCCTCGTCGGCGCCGCCTTCAGCCCCGACGGCCTGGCGACCCTCGGGCGGATCGCCACCGACCCGGTGAACCACCGCATCATCGGCAACACGATGCTGCTCGGCGTCATCGTCGGAGTCGTCGGCACCGTCATCGGGTTCCTGTTCGCGTATGCGCAGGTGCGGATCGCGTTCCGAGGCAAGCGCGCTCTGCACCTGCTCGCGATGACGCCGATCGTCGCCCCGCCGTTCGCCGTCGCGACCGCCGTCATCACCCTGTTCGGCCGCAACGGAGCGATCTCCTTCGGACTGTTCGGGGTGCAGGGCGACGTCTACGGGTTGCCGGGTCTCGTCCTCGTCCTGTCGCTGTCGTTCTTCCCGGTCGCGTACATGAACTTCAAGGGGATGCTCGAGAGCCTCGATCCCTCGCTCGACGAGGCGGCTTCGGGACTCGGCGCAAGCAAGCTGCGCATCTTCCTCTCCGTCACGCTGCCGATGCTGATCCCCGGGTTCGCCGGTTCGTTCCTGCTGCTGTTCGTCGAGGCGATCGCCGACCTGGCCAACCCGCTCGTGCTCGGCGGAGACTTCACCGTGCTCGCCAGCCGGGCCTATCTCGCGGTCACGGGGGAGTTCAACACGAGCGCCGGTGCCGCCTACTCGCTCACGATCCTGCTCCCCGCGCTCCTGGTGTTCCTCGTCCAGCGCTACTGGGTCTCGCGGCGCAGCGTCGTGACGGTCACGGGCAAGCCGGCCGGACGCTCGCAGCCCATCTCCGCGGCGAGCATCCGCATCCCCGTCCTGGCGATCGTCGGGTTCTTGAGCGCGCTCATCCTCACGATCTATGCGACCGTCCTCGTCGGCGGGTTCCTGCAGGTGCCCGGCGTCAACAACGCCTTCACCCTCGACCACTTCCGGTTCGTCCTGACCGGCATCGGGTCGCAGGCGATGTCGGACACGGCGCTCATGGCGCTCGTCGCCGCACCCGTGGCCGGCATCCTCGGCATGCTCATCGCGTGGCTCGTCGTGCGCAAGCTCCGCCGATTCGCGGGGCTCTTCGACTTCATCGGCATGATGGGTCTCGCCGTTCCCGGAACAGTGCTCGGCATCGGCTACGCCCTGGCCTACATCACCCCGACGACGGTGTTCGGCATCCAGCTGCTCCCCGCTCTCGCCGGGGGCACGGCGGCGGCCGGCGGCGCGATCGCGATCGTCATGGTCTACGTCGCGCGCTCGCTGCCCTCGGGACAGCGTGCGGGCATCGCGGCGCTCAACCAGATCGATCCCGCGATCGAGGAGGCGTCGACCTCGCTCGGGGCGAACTCGGCGACGACGTTCCGCACCGTGACGCTGCCGCTCATCCAGTCGGCTCTCATCACCGGCCTCACCTTCGCGTTCGCGCGGTCCATGACGACGCTGTCGCCGATCGTGTTCCTCACGACCCCGGAGATCAAGGTGATGACTTCGCAGATCCTCGCCGAGGTCGACGCCGGCCGGTTCGGCAACGCCTTCGCCTATTGCACGGTGCTCATCGTCATCGTGCTGCTGCTCATCTCGCTCATCAATCTCATCGTTCGAAAGGTGATCTTCCGTGGTCGCTCCCACCGTCGCTGACGACGTCGCCCTGCTTCCCGATGCCGCCGCCCAGGGCGGACGCATCCTCCTCGATCGCCTGACCAAGAGGTACGGTTCCTCGCCGAACGACCCGCTCGCGGTGGACGGCGTCACGATCGACATCCACCCGGGCGAGTTCCTCACCCTCCTCGGACCCTCCGGATGCGGCAAGACCTCGACCCTGCGGATGATCGCGGGGTTCGAGACACCGACGAGCGGAGTGCTCGAGGTCGATGGGCAGGACATGATCGGGATCGAGCCGAACAAGCGGCCGATGGCGATGGTGTTCCAGTCCTATGCGCTGTTCCCGCACCTGTCGGTGCGCGAGAACATCGCGTACGGGCTCAAGCTCAAGCGCACGCCTGCGTCGCGCCTGCGCGAAGAGGTCGACACGATCCTGACGATCATGAACCTCGTCTCGTTTGCAGACCGAGCGCCTCATCAGCTCTCGGGCGGTCAGCAGCAGCGCGTCGCCCTCGCGCGGGCGCTGGTGATGCGCCCCAAGGTGCTGCTGTTCGACGAGCCGCTGTCGAACCTCGACGCGAAGCTGCGCATCCAGATGCGCAACGAGATCCGTCGGCTGCAGCGGCGCCTGGGCATCACGAGCATCTTCGTCACCCACGATCAGGATGAGGCGATGACCCTCTCCGACCGGATCGTGGTGATGAACCGCGGGCACATCGAGCAGGTCGGCACGCCCGACGAGGTGTATCGCCGTCCGTCGTCGACCTTCGTCGCCGACTTCATCGGTCGAGCGAATTTCATCGACGCGACCGTGGTGGCCGCGCCGGGGTCGGGCCGCGCTCAGGTCGTCGCGCTCGGTCGCACGATCGATGTGGCCGCCCACCCCGACGTCACCGAGGCGGCCGATGTCGTGCTGATGGTGCGTCCGGAATCGGTGAGGGTGACCCCGGCGGCGGCGGCGACCGAGGTGCACGGCGACTTCGGACGCGTCATCAACACGATCTTCCACGGCGAGAACGTCGAGTACGAGATCGAGACGGCGGCCGGAAACCTCACGGCGTCGGCATCCGATCCGTCCGTCGACGAGATCTTCGCGCCGATGAGCATCGTCCACGTCTCGATCGCGGGGGACCGGGGCTGGCTGCTGCCGCGCTGACGTCGCCGCCTGCGCGGTCGGGCGCGGCGTCACCGCCCTCGGAGAAAGCGACGAACCTCGGAGCCTGCGTGCGCAGGGCTCCGAGGTTCGCGTGATTCTCCGAGGTTGCGGATCTCGGATGGGGCGGACGGATGCCGCGGGGCTCAGCCCTCGGGCGTCCAGGTCGAGACGCGGGTGAGCTCGGCGACCTCGTCGGCGGTCAGCTCGACCCGGCCGCCGTCGAGGAGTCCCTGGACCTGGTCGAGACGCGAGGCGCTCGCGATGGGAGCGGCGACGGCCGGCTGGGCGCGGAGCCACGCGAGGGCGGTCGAGGCGATCGAGACGTCGTGGGCGGCGCCGATGCGCTCGAGCGTGTCGATGATCCGCAGGCCCTGCGGCGTCGCGTAGACGGCCGCACCCTCGGCGCGCGGCGAGTCCTGGCCCGCGGTGTCGGTCGACCGGTACTTGCCGGTCAGGAACCCCTTGGCCAGGGCGAAGTAGGGCACGAGGCTGAGGTTCTCTCGCTCGGCGAGCGGCGCGAGGTTCTCCTCGACGTCGTTGCGGTGCACGAGGTTGTAGTGCGGCTGGATGGCGACGGGGCGCGCGACGCCGGTCTCATCGGCGATGCGCAGCCACTCGGCGATGCGCTCGGGCGTGTAGTTCGACACGGCGACGTAGCGCACGAGACCGTCGGCGACGAGCTGGCCGAAGGCGCCGACCGTCTCCTCGAGCGGGGTCTCCTCGTCGTCGAAGTGGGCGTAGTAGAGGTCGATCGCGTCGACGCCGAGGCGCTTGAGCGAGGCTTCGGCCGCGGCGCGGACGTTCGAGGCGGCGAGCCCGCGGAAGTCGGGGTGCTGGCTGACCTTCGTCGCCACGACGACCTCGGGCCGGCTGCGGGCCGCGAGCCATTCGCCGATGATCGTCTCGCTCTCGCCACCGCTGTGGCCCGGGGCCCACGCGCTGTACGAGTCGGCGGTGTCGACGAAGTTGCCGCCGCCCTCGACGAAGGCGTCGAGGATCGCGAACGAGGCGTCGCGGTCGGCTGTCCAGCCGAACACATTGCCGCCGAGGGCGAGGGGGAAGACGGAGAGGTCGCTGTTTCCGATCGTGCTCATGGTGGGTTCAGCGCCCGCGCCCCCGCCCGTATTCCGCCGGACCGCGCCACCTCGAACCGCGTCCCCTCGAACCGCGAGACGTCACTCCTGCCCCGAGACGGTGGGGTGAACCCAACGTCTCGGGGCGCAGGTGCAGTCTCGCGGGTCAGGGGCGCGCGAAGGTCAGGTGGGTCACGCCGCTCTCGGCCGCCTCGGAGGTGACGTCGTAGCCGGACTCCAGTCCCCGCAGGTCGTCCCACAACCGGATGCCGCGACCGAGCAGGATCGGCACGACGGCCACGTGCAATTCGTCGACGAGTCCCGCCCGCAGGAAGCTCCGCGCAGTCGTCGCACCGCCGCCGACGCGCACGTCACGACCGCCCGCGGCGGCGACCGCGATGCGCAGCGCCTCGCCCGGTGACGCCTCGAGGAAGTGGAAAGTCGTCCCGCCCGCCATCTCGATCGACGGCCGCGGCGTGTGCGTCAGCACGAACACCGGGACGTGGAACGGCGGATCATCGCCCCACCACCCGCGCCAGTCGGCGTCGTCGGGGTTCTGATGCAGCCCGAACATCCCGGCGCCCATGATCTCGGCGCCCAGGTCCGCGAAGTACCGCTCGGCGTACCGATCGTCGACACCGGTCGTGCCCGCGCCGGTCGTGTCGCCGAGCACGCGGGCGCGGAACGTGCGTGTCGCGGTGTAGTCCGCCACGAGCCGGCCCCAGTCGTCGCCGAACGGGTTCTCGGGGGTCTGGTCGCTCGTGGCGGCGAAGCCGTCGAGCGAGATGTTGAGGTCGACGCGGACGCGGGTCATGGCCCCACACTCCGCCCTCCGGGCCGTCGCGTCAACGGTCCGATCGCCCCGCGTCCCCTCGAACCGTGAGACGTCACTCCCGCCCCGAGACGGTGGGGTGAACCCAACGTCTCGGGGCGCAGATGCGGTCTCGCGGTTCAGGGGGTCAGGACCAGCGGAGGGGGGTGACCTCGCCCGTCTCCCAGTCGCGCCGCAGGATGCTGTAGGCCACCGACCCGAGCGGCTCGCCGCCCTCGACCGGCCAACCCTCGCGGTAGTACGCCTCCTGCACCCAGCCGGAGGTCTCGAACACACGGCGCATCGCGCGGTTGTCTTCGCGGGTCTGGCCCTCGAAGCGCTCGACGTCGGGCATGGTCGTGAACACGTGCTCCGCCGCCTGGACCAGGACCTGTTTCGCGAGACCGCGGCCGCGCCATGCCGACGCGAGACGCAGGTCGAACAACGGCGCGCCGTCGCTGATCTCCTCGAACCGGAGGAAACCGATGCGGCCGTGCTCGACGTGGTCGATCCAGAACGAGTCGTTGTCCTCGTCGCGATAGCGCCCGGCGGCGATGCCGTCCTCGACCTGCTCGAGCGTGGGTCGCGTGCCGACGTGGAAGGGGAACACCTCGCCGGTCATGAACGCGATCAGTTCCTGGCGGTCGGCGCCCGCCGGGTCGATGCGGACGAGATCGACGGTGCCGACCGAACGGGCGGCGCCGGATGCCGGGGGGCTGGGCTTGTCTTCATCGTGCACGCGATCCACGCTAATCGACCGAGGCTCGGCCGACCGTGGTCAGAGGGCGTGCTGCTCGGCTCGCAGGAGCCAGTCGCGGATGAGCGGGGCCACGGCGTCGGGGCGTTCCAGATGCACGTTGTGGCCTGCGCCGTCGAGGACGACGAAGGTCCCCCGGACGTAGTGGTCGGCGACGCCGAGTCCGTCCTCGAAACCGACCACGTGGTCCTGGCGCCCGAGGACGTGCAGACTCGGCGCCGTGAACGCCCCCTCCGAGCTCTCCGGGTGGTAGCCGGCGGAGTACGACGAGCTGATCCGCTCGAGGACGCCCGGGTCGGAGCCCCGGAGCCCGGGCAGGACGAACCTCTCGAACGCGGCCAGGGCGTCGGTGGTCTGCAGCACCGCCATCTCGGCGAAGTCGGCCCGAGATGAACCGGCCCGCTCGAGCACGGACTTGTCGGCGACGACGACCTCGCGCGGCGGAAGCCGTCGCCTGGTGTGGTCGAGCTCGAACACCCCGGCCAGCGTGGCGAGCCCCAGACACTGGGAGCGCAGCGCGTGCGCGACATGCCGCGCGACCATCGCGCCGAAGGAGTTGCCGACGATGGCGAACGGTCCGCCGGCGGCGATCGCCTCGACCTCGTCGCGGACTGCGTCCGCGACCTCCCGGGGTGTGCTCAAGCCTCGATCGGCCGCCCCCTCGGCCCACGGGAGGTCGAGATACACGCGTCGCCACGGATGGCCGGCCACCCAGCCTTCCAGCGGGAGGAGGATGCGGTGGTCGACGCCGAACCCGTGCACCGCGATGAGCGGGATGCCCGAGCCATGCTCCGCCGCGATCATCGCGGCTGCAGCGCCTCGCTCTTCCAGCCCAGCGACGGTGCGACGTACTTCGCGAACGACTCCACGATGCGCAGGTTGAACTCGACGCCCAGCTGCGAGGGAATCGTCAGCATGAGGGTGTCGGCGGTCTGCACGGCGGCATCCTGCATCAGCTGCTCCACGAGCACGTCGGGCGCTGCCGCGTAGGTCTTGCCGAAGGTCGAGCGCATGCCGTCGATGTAGCCGATGCCGTCCTGCTCGTTGCTTCCACCGAAGTACAGCTCGTCCTCGGCGGTCGTGATCGGGAAGATCGAGCGGCTGACCGAGGTGCGCGGCTCGCCGGGGTGGTCGGCCTCGCGCCACGCGGCGCGGAACGCCTCGATCTGCTGCGCCTGCAGGATGTCGAACGGCGTGCCGTCGGCCTGGGTGAGCAGCGTCGACGACATGAGGTTGACGCCCATACGTCCGGCCCATTCGGCGGAGTCGCTGTTGCCGGCGCCCCACCAGATGCGCGAGCGCAGCCCGGGGGAGTGGGGCTCGATGCGCTGGCGACCGGTGCCGCCGCCGAACGGGCTGTTCGGGTCGCGCTCGGCGAGGCCGTCGCCCTCGATCGCCCGCAGGAACAGGTCGAAGTGCTCGCGGGCGAGGTCGGCGCCGCGAGGGTCCTGCGAACCCGTGTAGCCGAACGCCTCGTAGCCGCGGACGACCGTCTCGGGTGAACCGCGGCTGACGCCGAGCGCGAGTCGGCCGTCGGAGATGAGGTCGACCGCCGCGGCCTCCTCGGCGAGGTACAGGGGGTTCTCGTACCGCATGTCGATGACGCCGGTGCCGATCTCGACGTTCTTCGTCGTCGCGGCGATCGCCGACAGGAGCGGCATGGGCGACGCCTGCTGCCGGGCGAAGTGGTGGACGCGGAAGTAGACGCCCACGGCGCCGAGGTCGTCCATGCCCTGGGCGAGGTCGATCGCCTGGAGCATCGAGTCGCCCGCGGTGAGCTCCCGGCCGCCGCCGAGGGGGCCGTAGTGACCGAACGAGAGAGTGCCGAAACGCTGCATGTCAAGCGGCAACGACCGGCGGCCCTCGCGCATTCCCTCGTGCGTAGGCTGGGCGGATCGACCCCGGGAGGTGTCATGGTCCAGGTCCGCGTCCTCGGGGTCGCGCTCGATCCCGCGCAGCAGCACGTCATCCTCCTCAAGCCGATCGACGCGCTGTCGGACCGGGTGCTCCCGGTGTGGATCGGTGCGCAGGAGGCGACCTCGATCCTCGTCGCGGTCGAAGGCGTGGCCCCGCCCAGGCCGCTCGCCCACGACCTCATGCTCCGGCTGCTCGATGCGACCGACGCGACGGTCGACCGCGTCGAGGTCACGCGCGTCGACGACGGCACCTTCTACGCCGAGGTGACCGTGACCGCGCTCACCGGATCGCGCGTCGTCGACGCTCGACCCTCCGACGCCATCGCGCTCGCGTCTCGCGCCGGAGCCCCGATCTTCGTCGCCGACGACCTGCTCGCGGAGGCGGGCATCCCCGACACGGTCAGCGAGGCACCCGAGGGCGCGGAGACCCCCGAGGCCGCCGAGGAGCGCGTGGCGGAGTTCCGCGAGTTCCTCGACGAGATCGACCCCGACGACTTCCGCGGCTGACCGCCGCGGCCTCCGAACCCCGACGAAAGGAACACCCATGTCCCGCATCCTCATCATCGGCGGACACGGCAAGGTCGCCCTGCGGCTCGAGCCGCTCCTCGCCGAACGCGGCGACGACGTCACCGCCGTCATCCGCAACGCCGACCACGAGGCCGAGGTCGCCGCGACCGGGGCGGCTGCGCTCGTGGCCGACGTCGAGTCGGCGGACCTCGACGCGATGACCGGTCTGCTCGACGGCTACGACGCGGTCGTGTGGACCGCGGGAGCGGGCGGCGGCGACGCGGCGCGCACGTGGGCCGTCGACCGTGACGCCGCGATCCGTTCGATGGATGCCGCGGTGGCGGCGGGGGTCCGCCGGTACGTGATGGTGTCGTACTTCGGCGCCGGACCCGATCACGGCGTGCCCGAGGACGACTCCTTCTTCGCCTACGCCGAGGCGAAGGCCGCCGCCGACTCCCACCTGCGCGAGACCGACCTCGACTGGACGATCGTCGCCCCCAGCGCCCTGACGCTCGACGAGCCCACCGGCACGATCACCGTCGGCGGATCGGGCGAGAAGTCCGTGCCGCGCGGCGACGTCGCGGCCGTCATCGCCGCTGTGCTCGCCGAGCCCGCGACGGTCGGTCGGATGATCGAGTTCACCGGGGGAGAGACCCCCATCGCAGAGGCGCTCGCAGCCGACTGATCAGGTTTGTTAGGGTTGCCTTGCCTCAATCGTGCGATCGCACGAGTTCGACCTGTGGAAGGCCCCTCATGCTGTCACGTCCTCTTCGGCGCGCCCTCGGCGCTGCCGCCGCCGTCACCGTCGCCGCGTTCGTCGTCTCGGGGTGCGCGGCCGAACCCGCGGCCGACGCTGCCCCGCAGGCGAGCTCGGCCCCGCGTTCGGTCGAGCACGCCCGCGGGACGACGGAGGTGCCCGAGAGCCCGCAGCGCGTCGTGACGCTCGAGCCGCTCGAGCTCGACACCGCGGTCGCCGTCGGCATCACCCCCGTCGGCGCCGCGGTCGCGAGCAACGTCGCGGGGATCCCGGCCTACCTCGACGTCGACGGCGTCACGCCCGTCGGCACGGTGCCCGAACCCGACCTCGAGGCCATCGCGGCGCTCAAGCCCGACCTGATCCTCGGCACCGAGTCGCGCCACTCGAAGCTCTACGAGCAGCTGTCGGCGATCGCGCCGACCGTGTTCATCGCGACCCAGGCCGACCCGTGGCGCGAGAACGCCCAGCTGATCGGCCAGGCGCTCGGCCGCGAGGACGAGGTCGCCGAGCAGGTCGCCGCCGTCGACGACCGGTGCGCCGAGATCGCCGCGGAGCACAGCCTCGACGGACAGACCGCGCAGGTCATCCGTCCGCGCGACGAGACGACCCTGAGCCTGTACGGCCCGGTCTCGTTCGCCGGCAGCCTGCTCGAATGCGTCGGCTACACCACGCCCGAGCACGAGTGGGTCGACGGCCTGCAGGCCGACATCTCGCCCGAGAACATCCTCGACGCCCGCGCCGACGCCGTGTTCGTCACGGCATCCGATGTCGCCGACACGACCGCGATCCCGGCGGCGATCGCCCAGAACACGGATGCCTTCCCGGCGGTGAACCTCGTCGACACGAGCACCTGGGTGGCCGGCGTCGGTCCCCGCGGCGCGCAGAGCGTGCTGGGCGATATCGAGCGGTACCTCGACCAGCGGTGACCCGCGCCCTGCGGCGTGCCGGCGCCGCCCTCGCGGTCGCCGGCGCGCTCACCCTCGTCATCGGGCTCTCGCTCGCGATCGGCGCGAACCCGGTGCCGATCGAGACCGTCGTCGCCGTCCTGCGCGGCGAGGGCACGCCCGACGCGACGTTCGTCGTCGCCGAGCTGCGGATCCCGCGCACCGTCGTCGGCCTGCTCGCGGGTGCGGCGCTCGGCGTGGCCGGCGCCCTCATGCAGTCCTTCACCCGCAATCCGCTGGCCGACCCCGGCATCCTGGGCGTCAACGCGGGGGCGGCGCTCGCGGTGGCCCTCGGGATGTCGGTGCTCGGCATCCGCGCCGTCTCGGGCGCGGTCTGGTTCGCCTTCGCGGGCGCGCTCGTCGTCACCGTCGCGGTGTACCTCATCGGCTCGGGCGGCCGCGGACCCGCCGGTCCCCTCCGGCTGACCCTGGCGGGCGTCGCCCTCGGGGCGGTGCTCTCGGGCATCACGACGGGCATCGTGCTGAGCGACCCGGACGCCTTCGACGCGATGCGCAGCTGGAACGCGGGGTCGCTCCTCGGCCGCGGCTGGGACGTCATCGTGCCGATCGCCCCCTTCATCGCCGTCGGCCTGGTGCTCGCCGCGGTCCTCGCCCGCGGGCTCAACGCCGTCGCGCTCGGCGACGACGTCGCCCGGGCACAGGGGGCGAACCTCCGCGGCATCCGGATCGGGGTGATCGCCGCCGTCACCCTGCTCGCCGGCGCCGCGACCGCACTGGCGGGCCCGATCTCGTTCGTCGGCCTGATGGTGCCCCACATCGCCCGGTGGCTGTTCGGCGCCGACCAGCGGGTCATCCTCCTCGTGAGCGCCGTCCTGGCCCCGATCGTCGTCCTGGGAGCCGACGTGCTCGGGCGTGTGCTCATCGCCCCGGCCGAGCTGCCGGTCGGCATCGTCACGGCGTTCGTCGGCGCCCCCATCCTCATCGCGCTCGCGCGCCGACGTCGGGCGAGCGCGCTGTGACCGGCGTGATGCGCGGACGCGTGGGGCCGGTCCGATGGATGCTGCGCACGCGCAGCCTCGTCGTCGGGGTCGCCGCCGCTGTGACGGGGGCGGTGCTGCTGATCGTCGCGCTCGGCGTCGGCACCTTCCCCGTCGCGCCCGGCGACGTCGTCGGGGTGCTGATCGGTGCGAACGACGATGCGCTGATGCAGACGGTCGTGCGCGAATGGCGGCTGCCGCGCGCGCTCGCCGCCCTCGGCGTCGGCGCGCTGTTCGGCATCGCCGGCGCGCTCTTCCAGACGGTCACCCGCAACCCGCTCGCGAGTCCCGACGTCCTCGGTCTGTCCAGCGGCGCCTTCACCGGGATGCTCATCACCCTCGTCGCCGTCTCGGCGAGCTGGCCCGCCCCCGTCGCCGGATCCTTCGTCGGAGCGCTCGCGACGGCGGCGGTCATCTGGCTGCTCGCGTGGCGCGGCGGGTTGCAGGGCTTCCGGCTGATCGTCGTGGGCATCGGAGTCGCCGCGATGCTGTCGTCACTCAATACCTGGATGCTGCTGCAGATCGAGCTCGAGACGGCGATGTTCGCCTCGGCGTGGGGGACGGGAAGCCTCAACGGCGTCACCGCGGCACCCGTGGCCGGTGCCCTCGCGTGCGCGTTGCCGTTCGTGATCGCCGCGTTCGCGCTGACCCCGCGTCTGCGCCAGCTTGAGCTCGGCGACGACCTCGCCGCCGCGACGGGCGCACGGCCGAACCTCGTCCGCACCCTCGCCCTGCTGGTGGGCGTCGTGCTCGTCGCCGCGGCGACCACCGTGGGCGGCCCGATTGCCTTCGTCGCACTCGCCGCCCCGCAGCTCGGACGCCTCCTGGCCCGCACGCCGCACCTGTCGCTCGGGCTCTCCGCCCTCGTCGGAGCCGTGCTGCTGCTGGCCTCCGACCTCGTCGCGCAGCACGTGCTGCCGCATCCGCTCCCCGTCGGCGTCGTGACCGTCTCGATCGGCGGCGCCTACCTCGTCCTGATGATCGTGCTGGAGGTCCGCCGCCGTGCCTGACATCCCCCTCGACCCGGATGCCGCCGCGCCGCGCGTCGCCGCTGCGTCGACCCCCGCTGCGTCGACCCTCGCCGCGGAGTCGGTGACCCTCGCCTACGACGGCGCCGAGATCGTGCGCGACCTGTCGGTGCGCATCGAGCCGGGATCGTTCACCGTCATCATCGGTCCGAACGCCTGCGGCAAGTCGACCCTGCTGCGGGGTCTCTCGCGCCTGCTCGCCCCGGCGCGCGGACGCGTCGTGCTCGACGGCCGTGCGATCTCCGAGCTGCCCGCGAAGGAGGTCGCACGCCGGCTCGGCCTGCTGCCGCAGTCGGCCATCGCGCCCGAGGGGATCACCGTCCGCGAGCTCGTCGCGCGCGGACGCTACCCGCATCAGAACCTGCTGCGGCAATGGTCGGAGGCCGACGACGCGGCCGTCGCCGAGGCGCTCGAAGCCACCGGCACCGCCGAGCTCGCGCGCCGGCCCGTCGACGCCCTGTCGGGAGGCCAGCGACAGCGGGTCTGGGTCGCGATGGTGCTCGCGCAGGAGACGGGGCTGCTGCTGCTCGACGAGCCCACGACGTTCCTCGACGTCGCGCACCAGGTCGAGCTCATGGAGCTGTTCGCCGAGCTGAACGAGCGCGGCCGCACCGTCGTCGCGGTGCTCCACGACCTGAACCACGCTGCGCGCTACGCGAGCCGCATCATCGCGATGCGCGAGGGCCGGATCCTCGCCGAGGGGCCGCCGGCCGAGGTCATCACGAGCGAACGGGTGCACGAGGTCTTCGGGCTCGCGAACGTCGTCGTCGACGATCCGGTGACGGGCGGCCCGCTCGTGGTCCCCCTGCGCGGACGGCGCGCCGTCGCTGACATCGGAGAGGACCGAGGATGACCGCGGACCGTCCCTGGGCGTACAGCGCGTTCGTCGTGGAGGTCGCCGCCGTCGCCCGGGTGAGCCCACGGTTCGTGCGCATCACGCTGCGCGGCGATTCGCTCGAGCACTTCGCTCCGTGGGGCCTCGACCAGCGCATCAAGGTCGTGCTGCCGATGGCGGGAGCCCCGGGCCCCGGTGTCGCCGAGTTCGGCCTGCTCGACGAGCCGACCCCGCATCCGTCCGATTGGTACGCGCGCTGGCGGTCCCTCGACGAGGATGCGCGCAACGTCCTGCGCACGTACACGCCGTCGGCGATCCGGGTGGCCGAGCGCGAGATCGACGTCGACTTCTTCGTGCACGAGCCCGCCGGTCCGGCCTCGGCGTGGGCCGCCGCCGCGCGGCCGGGTGAGCGGCTCGTCATCACGGGCCCCGATGTGCGCATGGGGTGGACCGGGTACGGCATCCACTGGACCCCCGGCGACGCGGAGCGCTTCCTGCTCGTCGGCGACGAGACGGCCTATCCGGCGCTCCGGAACATCGTCGCCTCGCTCCCGCCCGGCAGCCGGCCCGACGTCATCATCGGTGCATCCGACGATGCCGACGACCTCGTCACCCCGGCCCTCGCGGGGCTCGCGCGCGTCGTGCGGGTGCCGCACGGCGCCGGCGACGACGCGCTCGCCGCGGCGGTGCGGACGTGGGTCGCCGACCACGGCGCCGACGCCGCGACCGACACCGGGCTCGCGGTGTGGCTCGCGGGGGAGTCTGGCGTCGTGACCGACATCCGCCGCCTCCTGACACGCGAGGTCGGCATCGCGAAGGACCGCATCTCGTTCCTCGGCTACTGGCGTCACGGCGGCCCGCTCGTCGACTGACCCCGGCCCCACGCCCCGATACGCTGGCCCGGTGACCCCGCGCGAACTGTCCGACGGCGCCGTCTTGCGCGCCGCCCGCCCCGGCGACGAGCCCGGCATCCTCGCCGCCATCGTCGCCCTCGCCGTGTACGAGCGCGAGCCCGGCGCCGTCGAGAACACCGTCGAGGCCCTCAGCGAGACGTTCTTCGGCGCCGAGCCGCGCGCGTTCTGCCATGTCGTCGAGCGCGAGGGCGAGATCGTCGGCATCGCGATCTGGTTCCTGACCTACTCCACCTGGACCGGACGCCACGGCATCTGGCTCGAAGACCTCTACGTCGACGACGCCCAGCGCGGGCGCGGCTACGGCAAGGCACTGATCTCGTCGCTCGCGGCCGTCTGCGTCGAGCGCGGCTACTCGCGTCTCGAGTGGACCGTCCTGGACTGGAACGCCCCGTCGATCGCCTTCTACCGGTCGATCGGCGCTGCCCCCATGGACGAGTGGACCACGCAGCGCCTGAGTGGCGATCCTCTCCGCGCCCTCGCGGGGTAGGTGCGCCCGCGGTCGCCGTCAACCCCGGGTCGGGAGTCGGTGCCCGCTCCTAGGCTGGTCGCATGGCAGATCAGATCCACGTACCGAACGTGTCCCTCAACTCCGGCTTCGAGATCCCGCAGCTCGGCTACGGCGTCTTCAAGGTCGATCCCGCCGAGACCGAGCGCCTCGTCTCCGAGGCGTTCGAGGTCGGCTACCGCCACATCGACACCGCCGCGATCTACGGCAACGAAGAGGGTGTCGGTCGCGCGATCGCATCCAGCGGCATCCCGCGCGACGAGCTTTTCATCACCACGAAACTGTGGAACGACCGGCAGGGCGGCGACGAGCCGCGTGCCGCGCTGTCGGAGAGCCTCGAGAAGCTCGGCCTCGACTACGTCGACCTGTACCTCGTGCACTGGCCCGCCCCCGACAACGGCACCTACGTTAATGCCTGGCAGAAGCTCGTCGAGCTCCGCGACGCCGGGCACACCCGCTCGATCGGCGTCTCGAACCACCTCGTCGAGCACCTCGAGAAGATCCACGCCGAGACGGGCGTCCTGCCCGCGGTCAACCAGATCGAACTGCACCCGGCCTACCAGCAGAAGGACGTCGTCGACTGGGCGACCGAGAAGGGCGTGCGCATCGAGTCGTGGGGTCCGCTCGGACAGGGCAAGTACGACCTCTTCGGTGCCGAGCCGGTCGCCGAGGCCGCCGCCGCCCACGGCAAGAGCCCGGCGCAGGTCGTGCTGCGCTGGCACCTGCAGCGCGGCTTCATCGTGTTCCCCAAGACGGTGAGCCGCGAGCGCATGGTCGAGAACGCCGACCTGTTCGACTTCGAGCTGACCACCGCGCAGGTCGAGGCCATCTCGGCTCTCGACCCGGGCGACGGTTCGGGCCGCGTGAGCGCGCACCCCTCCGAGGTCCACTGACCTCGAGCCGCTTCGGGCGCAGTTCCGGGCGTCGCGCGCAGTTCGATGCGCGTTCGACGTCGGGAACTGCGCCCGTCGTGCGCGTGCCACCGGCTTTCGTAGGCTGAGGGGGTGGCATCCGTCCTCAACGTCTCCGCGTACCTGTTCACGCACATCGCCGATCCGGCGGCGCTGCGCGACCTGCTGCGCCCGCGAGCGGATGCCGCGGGGCTCAAGGGCACGATCCTGCTGGCCGAGGAGGGGATCAACCTCTTCCTCGCCGGTGGCGCAGATGCCGTGCGCAGCTTCGTCGACGAGCTCCGCCTCGACGCGCGGTTCGCGCGCCTGACGACCAAGGAGAGCTGGTCGACCGATCAGCCGTTCGGCCGGATGCTCGTGAAGGTCAAGCGCGAGATCATCCGGATGGACCGGCCGGCGATCCGTCCCGAGGCGGAGCGTGCACCCGCCGTGACGCCGGCGGACCTGCGCCGCTGGCTCGAGCACGGACACGACGACGCCGGACGCGAGGTCGTGCTGCTCGACACCCGCAACGCCTTCGAGGTCGACTACGGCACCTTCGACGGTGCCATCGACTGGCGTATCGACCGGTTCACGCAGTTCCCCGACGCCGCGGCGGCCCATCGCGACGACCTCGCCGGCAAGACCGTCGTGAGCTTCTGCACCGGAGGCATCCGCTGCGAGAAGGCCGCGATCGTCCTGCGCGACGAGGGGATCGACGCGTATCAGCTCGAGGGCGGGATCCTCGGCTACTTCGAGCACGAGGGCGGGGCGCACTGGAGCGGAGAGTGCTTCGTCTTCGACGAGCGCGAGGCGCTCGCGCCCGACCTCGCGGCTCGGCGGTGACCGTGGCCCGCATCGTCGTGCTCACCGGCGCCGGCATCTCGGCCGAGTCCGGCATCCGCACCTTCCGCGCCGCCGACGGCCTGTGGGAGGACCACCGGATCGAGGACGTCGCGACGCCCGAGGGATACGCGGCCGACCCCGAGCGCGTCCATGCGTTCTACGATGCGCGGCGGCGCGCGGCCCACGCCGCCCGTCCCAATGCGGCGCATGTCGCCCTGGCCGAGCTCGAGGCGCGGCATCCGGGTGAGGTCGCCGTCGTGACGCAGAACATCGATGACCTCCACGAGCGTGCGGGGTCGCGGCGCGTGCTGCATATCCACGGCGAGCTGGACCGCGCACGCTGCGAGGTGTGCGGCGAGCGGATGCCGTGGCACGGCGACCTGTCGGGGATGCCGGGGTGTCCGGCCTGCGGGGCGCTGGCACTGCGACCCGACGTGGTGTGGTTCGGCGAGGCGGTGTACGCCCTCGACGAGATCTTCGACGCGGTGTCGGTGTGCGAGGAGTTCTGGGTCATCGGCACCTCCGGGGCCGTGACGCCCGCGGCCTCGCTCGTGGCCGTCGCCGCCGAGGCCGGAGCGCGCACGGCGCTGCTCAACCTCGACGCGCACGACGACACGCGACTGTTCGACGACGTCGTCCTGGGCCCGGCGACCGCGACGGTGCCGGCCTGGGCGGCGCGCTTCTGATCGCATCCGGTCCGCGGCGCTGCCCGGGCCCGTACCGGTTGTCGGCGGGCGCGGGTAGCGTCGTCGCATGGAACCGCATCGACTCACCCGTGAGCAGGCTCGGCGTGTCATCGTGCGGGCGCAGCTGCTCGAGGCCGACCGTCCCGGAGACGTCGTCGAGGTCGCCGAGCAGCTCGGGTCGATCAAGATCGATCCGACGGCGGTGGTCGCGCCGAGCGAGCAGGCCATCCCGTGGGCGCGCATCGGCTGGGGATACGAGCCGGGGCAGCTGACCAAGGCGGTCGAGGACGACGGGCACCTGTTCGAGTACGCGGGCTCGTTCCACCCGACGAGCATGCTGCCGGCGATGCGGGTGCGGATGCGGCACCGGCCGGTGCGCGAGAGCACCGCGGCCTGGCTCGACGCCAACGCGGCCTTCCGGACGGACGTCGTCGCCCGCCTGCGGGCCGAGGGGCCGCTCCTGGCGTCGGATATCCCCGACACCGCGGCCGTGCCCGCGGACAACGACAGCGGGTGGTACAGCGACAACCAGGTGCCGCGGATGCTCGACCTGCTCGAGCGCCTCGGCGAGGTCGCCGTCGTCGGTCGGGCGGGCCGGCTCCGCCGATGGGACGTCGCCGACCGCGCGCGGGGCCCGTACCCGGAGGGGCTCGGTGGCGACGAGGCCGCCGCGATGCTCGACGAGCGCCGGCTGCAGGGGGCGGGGCTCGCGCGCCAGAAGTCGTCGTGGTCGGGCGTCGGGCTCGCGGGCGACCCGGCGACGGTCGAGGGGAGCGCCTGGAAGTGGCGGATTGATCCGCGCGCGCTCGACGCGATCGACGACGACCCCGGCGGGCGCGTCGCGATCCTCAACCCCTACGACGGGATGCTGTTCGACCGGCCGAGACTCATCGAGGCGTTCGACTTCACCTACAAGCTCGAGCAGTTCGTGCCGAAGGCGCAGCGGGTGTACGGCTACTTCGCGCACCCGATCCTCTGCGGCGACCGGTTCATCGGCCTGCTCGACGCCGCGCTCGACAAGGCGAAGGAGAACCTCGTCGTCACGGCGAGGCACGAGCTCGTGCCGTGGGAGACGGAGGAACGCGACATGGTCGAGGCCGAGATCCGCGATCTCGCGGGATGGCTCGGGGTCGAGGTCCGGGGTCTCGACTGACGCGTCCCGCCTATCAGCCGCGGCGTCGGGCGGCAAGGCGGTCGCCGCATCGAGGGCGGGCGCGAAGCATGGGAGCAGCCCCGAAATCGAAACGAAAGGAGCCTCCCATGGCTCGCATCATCGAAACGATCGACGTCGACGTGCCCGTCTCGGTCGCGTACAACCAGTGGACGCAGTTCGAGTCGTTCCCGCACTTCCTGGGATTCGTCGAGTCGGTCACGCAGACGGGCGACGACATGACCCACTGGAAGGTCAAGATCGGCGGCGCCGAGCGCGAGTTCACCGCCAAGATCACCGAGCAGCACCCCGATGAGCGCGTCGCGTGGAACAGCGTCGACGGCAAGGACGAGCACGCCGGCGTCGTGACCTTCCACAAGCTCGCCGACTCCGAGACGCGAGTCACGGTGCAGCTCGACTGGACCCCCGAGGGCTTCGTCGAGTCGGTGGGGGCCGCGATCGGCATCGACGACCACGCCGTGAAGAAGGACCTCTCGCGGTTCAAGGAGTTCATCGAGTCGCGCGGTCACGAGACCGGCGAGTGGCGCGGCGACATCGAGAACTGATCGGCCCGCAGCCGCAGACACCAGAGGCCCCTCCGTCCATCGGAGGGGCCTCTCGTCGTTCGCGTCGGGGGCGGGGATCAGCTCTTCAGCTTGCGGAGCGCCGATCCCTTGTGCGCCGCCCGGTTGCCGGTCTTCTCGGACTCGACGATGAAGGCGGGCTCGTCGGACGACGCCGTGAACTTCTGCCCGTCGAACTGGAAGTCCTTCTCCTTCTTCTCCACGATCGTCCCCTGCGTGCGTCCCTGCGACGTGTCCCAGCTGACACGGTCGCCCTTCGACAGTCCCTGAGCCATGGCGGCGTCTCCTCTTCTCGTAGACCGGTGCTTGTGCGTGATCCTGATGCGCGGCATCCGTCGATGCGAACCCGTTGACACACTGCGGTCTCGTGCGCCAGTGCTCTCGGCGCCGTCGACCCGCGTGCCAGACTCGCGCCATGCGCACGATCGTCATCACGGGAGCAAGCGACGGCATCGGAGCGGCGGCGGCGCGTCGCCTCAGCCGCGAGGGGAACCAAGTCGTCCTCGTGGGACGCTCGCCCGAGAAGACCCGAGCCCTCGCCGCCGAGCTGCAGGCCCCCTTCCATCTCGCCGACTACGCCGAGCTGGCACAGGTGCGGCGTCTCGCGGCCGAGCTGGCCGACGCTTACCCGCGCATCGACGTCCTCGCGAACAACGCGGGCGGCATCTTCGGGCAGCGCGTGCTCACCGCCGACGGGTTCGAGCAGACGTTCCAGGTCAACCACCTCGCGGCGTTCCTGCTGACGAATCTGCTCGCTGACCGCCTCGCCGAGAGCGGTGCGTCGGTCATCCAGACGGCGAGCGTCGCGGCTCGGATCTTCTCGCGGTTCGACGTCACCGACCTGAACGGTGCCCGGCGCTACTCGGGCCGTCGGGCGTACGGCAACGCCAAGCTCGCCAATATCCTCTTCACGCGCGAGCTGCAGACGCGCCTGGGCGACCGGGGCATCTCGGCCGCCGCCTTCCACCCCGGGGTCGTCGCGACGCAGTTCGCGGCGAACGTCCCGGGACCGATGCGGTGGATGTACCACAACCCGCTCTCGAAGCGTCTGCTCACCACGACCGACGAGGGCGGGGCGAGGCTGGTGTTCCTGGCGAACGGCACGCCCGGCACGGACTGGGTACCCGGCGGGTACTACGAGCGCGACCGTCTCACCCGCAGCCACCGTGATGCGACCGACGCCGCGCTCGCCCGCGAGCTCTGGGAGCGGAGCGCGCAGATGGTCGGTCTCGCCGTGTGACGGCCGGGCCGCGGCGCGAGCCGGTGGGTCGGGGCCGTCGCGTCGATGGGTCGGGGCCGTCGCGGCTGTGGGTCGGGACCGTCGCGGCTGTGGCGTGTGTCGGCCGCGGCGCGTGCCGTCATCAGGCTCAGCGCTGCATCCGCGAGGTTCTGGTGGACGAAACCGCCGCTGATCCTGACGACGGCACGACGACGGCGTGCGACCGAAATGCGTGGGAGCCCGAGACCTGCGGGCGCCGTAGACCTGCGGGCGCGCGGGCGCAAGTGGGCGCATGCCGACCGTTCATCCGCCTAGCGTGACGGCATGGCGACAGCAGACACGGGCGGCACTCGGCGCGACGCGCGACGGCACCTCGAGCATCACCGCGTGCTCGTGGTCGGCGGCGGCAACGGCGGCATCTCCGCGGCGGCCCGGCTGCTGCGCCGGGGTGTCGACGACATCGCGCTCGTCGAGCCGCGCGACACCCACGAGTACAAGCCGCTGTTCTCGCACGTCGCCGGCGGCACGGCGCGCATCAGCGAGACGATGCGTCCGCAGCGGTCCGTCATCCCCGACGGGGTCAGGTGGATCCAGGATGCCGTCGTCTCGATCGACCCCGAGCGCTCGGTCGTCACCCTGGCCGGGGGCACGACGGTCGCCTACGACCACCTCGTGCTCAGCCCGGGGATGACGAAGGACTGGGCGAGCGTTCCCGGTCTCGCCGAGTCCATCGGCACCGGTGACGTGTCGACGCACTACGAGGGCGACCTCGCGGCGCGGACGTCGCTGCGGCTGCGCGACCTGCGGAGCGGCACCGTCGTGTTCACGCAGCCCGCCGGGCCGTCATCGTGCGCGGGTGCCGCGCAGAAGCCGATGTACCAGGCGTGCGACTACTGGCAGCGAACCGGCGTGCTCGACGACATCCGGGTCGTGCTCGTCGTGCCCGAGGACACGGTCTTCGGCATCTCCGCGTTCGATCGCGAGATCGGGCGGGCGATCGACCGCTACGGCATCGAGCTGCGCACCGACAGCGCCCTGATCGAGGTCGATGCGGCGGCATCCGAGGCCGTCGTCGCCTCGCCCGCCGGCATCGAGCGCATCGCGTACGACCTGATCAACGTCGTGCCGCCGCAGTCGGCACCGGAGTGGATCGCCGCGGCCGGGCTCGCGGCCGCCGGAGACGCGGACGGATTCGTCGACGTCGATCCCGAGACGCTGCGCCACACCCGCTACGCGAACGTGTGGGCGCTCGGGGACGCCGCGGCGACGACGAACTCGAAGAGCGGGGGAGCCCTGCGCAAGCAGACGATGGTGCTCGCGAAGAACCTGTCGGCGGTGCTGGCGGGCCGCGAGCCGGCCGCCCGCTACGACGGCTACGGCGTCTGCCCCATGACGGTCTCGCGCTCGAGCGTCGTGTGGGCCGAGTTCGGACCCTCGGGTGAGCTGATGCCCACCATCCCGTTCTTCCGCCGCATGTACCGCGAGAGTCGGCTGTCGTGGTTCTTCGACCGCCGCGTGCTGCCGTGGGTCTACTGGAACCTGATCCTCACCGGGCGGGCGTGACGTCCGGAGCACGACCGGCGGATGCCGCGGGCGCGGCGTCCCGCGCTAGGAGCCGCACGCGGGCGACGACGATGCCCGCGACCAGCGACCCGATGCCGCCGACGGCCATGTCGCCGATCGTGTCGTCGTAGGTGACGTAGATCGAGTCGACGAACGCTTTGCCGAGCCACTCGATCATCTCCCAGACGGCGCTGAGGGCCAGGCCGAGGGCCGTCGTCACGACGATCCCGGTGCGGGCGCGGAAGCCCGCGGTTCCCGGTCGCGGCACGACGTCGAACTCGGCCGCAGCGAGGTACGCGAGGGCGGCGAGCACGGCCGTGCACACGAGGTGCATGGGGATGTCCCACCACTCGAGGGTGCGATACAGGTCGACGACGTTGCTCCACGCCGCCACGAGCACCGTGATGCCCGACACGATGTCGAACGAGGGTCGCACCCCGATGAAGCGCGGCACCACGAGCGCCGGCAGGGCGAGGGCGAGGATGCCGGCATCCGTCGGTTCGAACCACACGGCGGCGACGATCACGCTCAGCAGGCCCGCCACCCGAACCGCATCCGCGCCCCACGCGCTCGCCGTCCGCGGCGGGCGGAGGAAGTTCGACACCATCGCGGGCCGGGTCGTCACGAGACCGCCTCGTCGGGGCGCAGCAGCAGATGCAGGCCGAGGTGGTCCGAGGGTGCCGCGCCGTCGACGGTGCGGGCGTCGATCGCGGCGCGGGTGACCCGCGCCCCGCGGGTGATGCCGATCCAGTCGATCGGCCCGCGGCGCACGCGCGGCTCGTGGTAGCCGCCGTAGGTGTCCCACAGGGGCGTGGTGCGTCGGTCGGCGGCGTGCCAGGCGTCGACGAGGTCTCCGCTGAAGAGGGCGGCGAGCGGAGCCGATCCGGGACCGGCGTTCATGTCGCCCATGACGGCGACGATGCCGGGCGCCTCGGCGGCGAGGTCGCGGAGCATCCACGCCGAACGCAGTCGAGCCCGGGCGGAGAACACGTCGAGGTGCGTGTTGAACACCGTGATCGTCGCCCCGGTGACGCGGTCGCGGAAGACCGCGCGCACGACGACGCGGGGTACCGGATTTCCCCACGACGACGAGCCGGGGACGGCGGGGGTGTCCGAGAGGGCGAGCTGCGCGTGGCCGGTGAGCTCGACGCGATCGGTGTCGAAGAAGACGGGGCACCCTTCACCCTGGCCGTCCGCGCCCCGCCCGTGGCCCACGAACCGATACGTGGGCCCGAGGGCGGCCCGCACGACCTCGGCCTGGTCGGGCATGGCCTCCTGGGTGCCGAGGATCGCGGGCGGATCGGCGCGGAGGACGGCTGCGAGCCGGGGCCCGCGCACCTTCCACCGGTCGTTCGGCGGCCACGTCGGGTCGATGCGACGGCGGATGTTCCAGGTCGCGATGTGCAGATCGGCGGGGTCGAGCGGCGCGGAGAAGAGGGCGCGGGGCGTCGAGGTGCTGCGCGCGGGCGTGCGGCGCGTCACGAGGCGGCCTCGATCGGCGCGGGGTGGACGAGGGGGATGATCTCGGCGGGCTGCCGTCGGCCCCCGGCCCGCCGTTCGATGCGGCCGGCCCGGGCGGCCTCCCACGCCCGACGCACCCGGCGGGCGACGCGTCGGTGCGGGAGGTCGTCGGGCCAGTGCGAGGTCACGGTGCGCAAGCCCCGCGCGATACGTGTGTGGAACGCGCGGCGGTCGCCGAACGGCCGCATCGAGATGCCCATGCCGGTGCGGCGCGCGTAGCGGATGCGGTGATCGGCCCCCAGGTGGAAGGCGAGGTCGAAGTCGTCGTGGAGCTCGGAATCGACCCGGTGGACCTCGGTGCTGACGTGCTGCCAGGCTGTGCGGCGGAAGGCGAGGTTCGAGCCGAAGAGCGGCAGGTGCCCGAGCGCCAGGAAGCCCAGCAGCGCGTACAGGCCGAGGTACGTCGCGGCCAGCGGTGCCCGCAGCATCCGCGGTCCGTCGACGAAGCGCGCTCCGCCGGTGAGTACGGCGACGTCGGGCCGCCGCGCGAAGGTGCGGCGGAGGTCCGCGATCCAGGTCGCGGAGGGCAGCGAGTCGGCGTCGAGGCGCAGCACGAGGTCGCCGGTGGCGTTGTCGTATCCGGTGGCCGCCGCGGCCGGGATGCCCGCCGCCGTGCAGACGACGACATGCGCTCCGGCGGCCCGGGCGATCGTCGCGGAGTCGTCGATCGAGGCGTTGTCGACCACGACGATCTCATCGGCCGGCTCCGTCTGCTCGGCGAGGGCCCGCAGGCAGCGGCGCAGCAGCACCGCGTCGTCCTTCACCGGGATCACGACCGAGACGGTCGGACGGCGGAGCGGAGGCCGGAACTCGAGGGTCATCGCCTTCACGGTACGACCGGGCGTCGACCGGGACGAACCGCTTGACACCGCCGCCCGGCCCCGGCAGTGACATGCTGGGACCATGCCTCAGCAGAGCGATCTCCTCGCCGTCCTCGTCGATGCCGACAACGTCTCCCCGTCGCGGATCGGCGGCGTGCTCGCCGAGATCGCCACCTACGGCACGGCCTCGGTCAAACGCGTCTACGGCGATTGGACCAAGTCGCAGCTGCGCGGGTGGAAGGATGCCGCGAGCGAGCACGTCATCCAGCCGATGCAGCAGTTCGACAACACGACCGGCAAGAACGCCACCGACAGCGCGCTCATCATCGACGCGATGGATCTGCTGTACACGCGCCGGTTCCAGGGCTTCTGCATCGTCTCGAGCGACAGTGACTTCACCCGTCTCGCCTCGCGCATCCGCGAGGAGGGCGTGACCGTCTACGGGTTCGGGGAGCGCAAGACCCCCGAGGCGTTCCGCAACGCGTGCGACCAGTTCACCTATCTCGAGGTGCTGGGCGTCGTCGACGAGCCGGATGCCGCGCGATCGACGACCTCGGGGCGCTGGTCGACCGCCGCGTTGCGCGGGGATGCGCGTCTGGTGTCGCTGCTGCGCAGCGCCGTCGAGACCGCGTCGTCGGATGACGGGTGGTCCGATCTCGGCAACGTGGGCCAGCTGATGCGCAAGAAGCAGCCCGACTTCGACCCCCGCAACTGGGGCTACGCGAAGCTGTCGGATCTGCTCAAGGCCGTGGGGCTCTTCACGATCGAGTCGAAGCCGGGCGGGATGTCGTTGCGACCCCAGGCGGAGAAGGGCGCACGGGGCTCGGATGCCGGCGCGCGCGACGCCGACGGCTCGTCCGACGCCGAGACCGATTCGGGCACCGCCAAGTCGGGCTCGACGGGCGGCCGCCCGCGGCGCAAGTCGTCCCGCGCCCAGAGCGGGCCGGTCGGGACCGCGGGGGGCGAGGCCCCGGCCGCGGACGTCGACACGGCGACCGGCTCGGGCTCGACGTCGGGAGCACGTGACGAGCAGAGCTCGGCGGAGCGCGGCGCTGCGGCCGCGGACGGTGCGGCACAGTCGGAGGGCGGCACGGTGGCCGGGGCCCGCGGGGCCCGCGGGGGTCGCGGACGGCGGCCGATGATCGAGCAGATGACGCTCGGGGCGGCGCTGGACGCCGCGCTCGACGCCGTCTCGAGTGCGGCGCGCGGAGCGGGGGCAGCCGAGGCGTCCGAGCCGGCGGTGGCTTCCGAGGATGCGGCCGCGGCCCCGGTCACCGCAGCCCCGGTCACCGCAGCCGCGGGCGTCGCCGAGGCGGCCGGAGAGACCGGCACGGCGAACGCGATCGCCCCGGTGACCGAGGGCGCCGGTGAGGCGAGCGACGCGGGCGAGGCGGATGTCGCATCCGGATCGGCCCGCGCGGCATCGACCGGGGCTCGCGGGACGAAGAAGGCCGCGGGCACGAAGACGCGCGCTCCGCGCGGAAAGGGCGCGACGTCGCGGACCGCCGGCACGGACACCGCGGCGGACGACGCGGCGCCCGCCGACGGGACGGAGCGCGCGGACGCCGGGACAGCGGATGCCGCGGGCGCCGCGAGTGCCGCGGAGTCGGCGAGCACCCCTGCTCGCACGTCGTCGTCGAAGCGCCGGACGGCATCGAAGGCGGACGGCGAAGGCACGGCCGCCGATGCTCCCGCGTCACGCGCCCGCGCTCCGCGATCGCGCGCCACGACGTCGGCGGCGTCGGTGCCCGAAGAGGTCGCTCCGACGGCCGCGGCAGAGCCGACCGGGGCGAGCGAGTCGACCGAGTCGGCCGGGTCGAGCGACTCGGCCGGGTCGGCGGACGCGGGGGAGACTGCCGCGCCGCAGCGTCCGAAGCGCGCGCCGCGCAGCCGCGCGCCCAAGAAGGCCGCTGCCGACTCTTCCGCTGCCGACACTTCTGCACCAGACGCCTCCGCGCCGCCCGCCGACGCTGCCGCGCCGGACGCCTCGGCGCCCGAGTCGACGTCGTCGGCGCCCGAGACCGCGTCCGCGGCGACGGAGGCGCCCGCCGCGTCGTCGGCCCGGGCGAAGCGGGCCCCGCGCCGGGCCTCGCGCCCCGGATCCGCCGCGAGCTGACCGCATCCGCCTCGGATCGCCCAGTCCGACCACGTCGCGGGCCACCCGTCGCGGCGTGCCGCGACTCCGGCGATCCGATGCGAGGTAGCGCCTCGACCAGCCGGGTGGGCTCAGCGGGTGGTGATCCGGTCGCGTCGACGCAGCGCCGAAGTGAGGGCCCGGCGGCCGCGCGTGCGGGTGGGAATGACCGGGACCGGCTGCGTGACGACGGCGTCGACGACCATCGACCCGCTCGCGGGTCCGACGACCGGTACCGGGGTCGTGGCGGTCGTGATGTGGTCGGCGCGGGCGATGGGCATCGTCGCGAGCTCGCGGCGGGCGCGCAGGTAAGCCGGCACCAGGATGACGACGGCGCCGAGCCACGCGAGCGGGTTGCTCCACGCGACACCAGCGAACCCGATGACGGCGCCGAGCACGACCGCGGCGCCCATCCGCATGAAAAGCTCGACGATGCCCGTGACGGTCGGGGCGAGGGTGTGTCCGAGTCCCTGCAGCGCCCCGCGCAGCACGAACAGCACGCCGAGGGCGGTGTAGGTCGCTCCGTTGATGACGAGCATGAGCGCGGCGAGCGAGACGACCTCGTCGGCGCCGTCTCCCACGAACAGCCGGACGAGCGGGGCGCCGAAGGCGATAAGTACGATGCCCAGGCCGATCGCACCGATGACGGCCATCCAGGTCGCCTGAGCGACGCCCTGACGGATGCGGTCGGGCCGGCCGCCGCCGTAGTTCTGCGCGACGAACATCGACACCGCGAGCCCCAGCGACTGCAGCAGCGCCACGGCCAGCCCGTCGACGCGGGAGGCCGTCGTGTACGCCGCGACCGCTTCGGCGCCGAGCTCGTTGAGCCGAACCTGCACGGCCAGGGTGCCGATCGCGATGATCGAGGCCTGGAATCCCATCGGCAGGCCCAGACGCAGGTGCACGGCCAGGTCTGCGCGGGTCGCGCGCCAGTCCCCGCGCGACATCCGCAGCACCGGGATGCGCCGGCGCACGTAGTCGAGGCACAGCAGCACCGACAGGGCCTGCGACACGACCGTCGCGAGCGCGGCGCCGCCGACGCCCCAGCCCAGCGGACCGACCATGAGGACGACGAGGACGACGTTGAACACGCACGCGATGGTGAGGAAGATGAGCGGCGTGCGCGAGTCGCCGATCGCGCGGATGATCGCGGCGAGGTAGTTGAAGAACATCGTCGCGCCGGCGCCGAGGAAGCTCACGACCGCGAACGTCGTCGCCTCGTCCAGCAGTTCGGGCGGCGTCTGGAGCAGTTCGAGGAGCGGGCGCGACAGGAACGGCGCGACGACCGTGAGGGCGATGCTCGTGACGGCGGTGAGCGTCGTGCCGGCGGCGACCGAGCGCCGCACGGCGGCGGGGTCGCCCGCTCCGAAGGCCTGCGCGGTCGGGATGGCGAACCCCGAGGTGAGACCCCAGGCGAACCCGATGAGGAGGAACAGCATCGATCCCGTCGCCCCCACGGCGGCCAGCGAGTCGACGCCCAGCCAGCGGCCGACGACGATCGCATCGGCGAAGTGGTACATCTGCTGCACGATGTTGCCGACGAGAAGCGGCACGGAGAACGCGAGGATGACACGCCACGGGCTGCCGGTGGTGAGGGTGCGGGACATCGCGGAGGCTTTCGGGTTCGAGCGGGCACGACAACGGCGGTGCCGAGGCACCGCCGTCACCTACTGTATCGAATCGATTCGGGATCCGCCAGGCCGGGTTCCTCGCCCCCGGCCGTGTCACGTCACCGAGCGGCGGACTTGCGTGGCTTCACGAAGCCGATCTCCTGCTGCTTCTCGCGCTTCTGGGCGCGCTTCTCTTTCATCGAGAGCTGCGGCGCTTTTCTGGCTCCGCGCGTCTGTGGTGTTTTTCCCGACATGGAAAACTCGCTTCCCCTCGTTGGCTGGCGTGTGACCATCGACCATATCCACGCCGGAGGGAAAGTCAAGCCGGGCCCGGGGTGCTTTTCGAGGGCGACCGCGCGGTCATTGCCCGTGCTTTTCGGCGGGTTTGCTTTTTCGCCGGCGGTGGCTATGGTGAGTCCCATGAAGCCGTCGCCGATCTGCACGCCCCCGGGGCGAACGCGCGACGGCTGAAGCTCGAGAGGTCGTTCCGACCTCCCGATTCCGAAAAATCTGACGCGTCGCAGCTGCGACGCTTTTTTCGTGTGCGAGGAAAGGCCATGGCGATGGAGAAGACGGCGCGAATCGAGGGGCAGGCGACCCGTGACATCGAAATGCGATTGACGGGATTGCTCGAAGAACGGCGCTCGGCACTGCGCGATATCGAGCCGCATGCGTCGCCCTCGATCGACCCGGTGGCTTTTCAGACGGCTGCGTCGCACCGAGCGGTGATCACCCTCGCCGGCGACGCGATCGAGCGCCTCCGCGCGGGGACCTACGGCGACTGCATCGGCTGCGGGAACGCCATCGCGCCGGCCCGCCTCGAAGCGGTGCCGTACGCGGCCGCCTGCATCGACTGTCAGAGCCGGGCCGAGACCGCCTGACCGGCGGGCCGCAGCCGGCGCAGGGGCCGGGTCATCGGCCGGGGCCGGAGGCTCGCGGGAGCGAGACGCGCACGTGCAGGCCGCCCGTCTCGGGCGCGACGATCTCGAGCTCGCCGCGATGACTGCGGACGATCGTCGCGACGATCGTGAGGCCGAGCCCCACGCCGCGGTCGTCGGCGGAGCGGGTGCGGCCTGCCGCGCGGACGAACGGCTCGGTCAGGGTCCCCGCGAGCACCGGGTCGACGCGCGGCCCGGTGTTGGAGACCTCGATGAGCGCGGCCCCGCCGGGCGTCGCCGAGGTGCGGACGACGACCTCGCCACCGGCCGGCAGATTGTAGGTCCGAGCGTTCGCGATCAGGTTGCGCAGCAACTGGCGCAGCAGCGCGGCATCGCCGCGCGCCGTGACGGCACCCGGCTCGACGACCAGGTGCGGTTCGGTGGCCGAGTCGTCACCCGGGTCGCCGAACTCGGCGGTCACGTCGCGCGCGAGCACGTCGAGTTCGACGTCTCGGAGATCGAGTCCGGAGCGTCCGGCACGGGCGAGCGAGAGCAGGGCCTCGGTGGTCGTGATCGCGCGGTCGTTGGTCGCCGCGATGCGGGCCAGCACCGTGTCGATGTCGCGGCCGGTTGGATCCGCCTGAGCGACCTCGACGATCGTGCGGATCACCGCGTGCGGGGTGCGCAGCTCGTGCGAGGCGTTCGCCGCGAAGCGGCCCTCCTCGGCGACGGTGCGCTCGATGCGGTCGAGCATGCCGTCGAACGCGTCGGCCAGGTCGGTCAGCTCGTTGCGGGGTCCGGGGAGGGCGATGCGGCGATGCAACGTGCCGGCGTCGGCGCGGCGGACGACCGCGGCGATGCGGCCGACGGGCGCCAGCATCCACCCCGACAGCAGCCAGCCGCCGCCGAGCCCGACGACCACGAGCGCTGCGAACGCCCACCACGAGTACTTCACGAACACGTCGAGGAGCGCGTCGTACCCCGGGGCCCAATTGCCCTCGCGGCTGACCAGATCACCGGTCGGAACGTACCGCAGCACGAGCAGCCCGGCGGCGAACAGCGCCGCCCCGGCCAGGAGGAGGAACCCGGCGTAGCTGAGGGTGAGGGTGACGCGCAACGAGAGCCCACGGCGACGGGGCATCACGACGGTGGCACCGTCATCCGGTACCCCACGCCCGGCACCGTCTCGATCACCCACGGCTCGCCGAGGCGCTTGCGCAGCGTCGAGATCGTGATGCGCACGGCGTTGGTGAACGGGTCGGCGTTCTCGTCCCACGCCCGCTCGAGCAGCGTCTCGGCGCTGATGACCCCGCCGGCGGCGTCGACGAGCACCTCGAGCACCGCGAACTGCTTGCGGGTGAGGGCGACGTACCGGTCGTCGCGGTACACCTCGCGGCGGAAGGGGTCGACGCGGACGCCGCCGAACTCGCGCACCGGGGGAGCCGCGGTCGCCGACCGCCGCGCCAGCGCACGCAGCCGCAGGACGAGCTCGCGCATCGCGAACGGCTTGGTGAGGTAGTCGTCGGCGCCGGACTCGAACCCGCTCTCCTTGTCGTCGAGGCGGTCGGCGGCCGTCAGCATGAGGATGCGCGGCGCGTCGGGCCACGACGACAGCTCGCGCGCGATCTCGTCTCCGCGAGGACCGGGGATGTCGCGGTCGAGCACGACGACGTCGTAGGCCGTGAGGGAGAGCTGTTCGAGGGCCGTGTCGCCGTCGCCGGCGAGGTCGGCCGAGATGGCCTCGAGGCGCAGCCCGTCCCGGATGGCCTCGGCGAGGTAGAGCTCGTCCTCGACGATCAGCACACGCATGGGCCTCAGGATAGGCGGGGGCGCATATCGCGCGTGTATGCGGATTCCGCGACGCCGCGGCAACACGCCACGACGTGCACTGGGAGCATGATCTCCTTCTCCTCCTCGCCGGCTCCGACCCGTCCGCTGCATGTCGCGCCGGGCGTGCCGGGTCGGCGTGCATCCTTCGTCCCGCCGCGTGCTCGCCGCTCGCGCTCGCCCCGCCGCGAGCGCCGTCGCCGCCTCGTCCTGTCGGCCGTCATCGCGACGGGGGTCACGGCGGTCGTCATCGGGGCGATGAGCTCGTTCGCGGGGGTCGCGGGCCCCTCCGTCGCGCCGCTCCCGCCGTTCATCCCTCCCGTCTTGGGCGAGCACTTCTCGCCCACCGCAGACGACGGCTTCATCGCCGACGGCGAACGGGTCTCGTTGGGCGACGACGACCTGCCCGCGATCGCGCGGCTCGATCCCGACCTGCGGGCGGCGCTGCGTCTGGCCGAGCGGGACGCCGCGGACGACGGCATCCGGTTCGGTGTCACGAGCGGGTGGCGCAGCTTCGCGTATCAGCAGTGGCTGCTCGACACGCGCATCGCCGCCGACGGGGAGAGTGTGGCCCGTGCGTACGTCGCGACTCCGGATCAGTCGCGCCATGTCAGCGGCGACGCGGTCGACATCGGGCCCGTCGACGCGCAGTACTGGCTCATCTCCTCCGGCTGGGAGTACGGCATCTGCCAGACGTACGGCAACGAGCCGTGGCACTTCGAGCTGGCGACGGAGCCCGGCGGCGACTGTCCGCCGATGCGCACCGATGCCAGCGGATGAGTCGGGGCCGGCGACCCGCGTGCGCCTACGATCGAGGGACGTCCGTTTCGATCGAGGAGCTCACGTGACCGCCGTCACCCCCGCAGCCCGTGCCCACGCCGACGACCTCGCAGACTTCGTCGCGGCGTCGCCATCGAGCTTCCACGCCGCCGCCGAGGTCGCCCGCCGTCTCACCGAGGCCGGCTTCACTGCGCTCTCCGAGGCCGACGAATGGCCCGCGCAGCCGGGCGGACGCCACCTCGTCGTCCGCGACGGCGCCGTGCTCGCTTGGGTCGTCCCGGCCGCGGCGGGTCCGACCACACCCGTGCGCGTGTTCGGTGCGCACAGCGACTCGCCGGCTCTCAAGCTCAAGCCCCGCCCGACGACCGGGCGCCTCGGGTGGCTGCAGGCGGGCGTGGAGATCTACGGCGGTCCGCTGCTGAACTCGTGGCTCGACCGTGAGCTGCGCCTCGCCGGCCGACTCGTGCTCGACGACGGCACCGCCGTGCTCACCGCGACGGGACCGCTGCTGCGGCTGCCGCAGCTGGCGATCCACCTCGACCGCGAGGCCAACGACCATCTCGCGCTCGACAAGCAGACCCAGACCCAGCCGGTCTGGGGGCTCGGCGCTCCCGAGTCCGCCGACCTGCTGGGCGAGCTCGCTCGTGAGGCCGGCGTCGACGCCGCGCGCATCCGCGGCTACGACGTGGTGACGGCGGATGCCGCGCGGGGCGCGGTCTTCGGAGCGGGCGACGTCTTCTTCGCCTCGGGCCGGCTCGACGATCTCGCTTCGGTGCACGCGGGTGTCGTCGCGCTCGAGCGCGCCGCCGACGGCTTCGATAGCGACCACGTCGCGATGCTCGCCGTCTTCGACCACGAGGAGGTCGGCTCGGCGACCCGGTCGGGCGCCGCGGGGCCGTTCCTGGCCGACGTCATCGAGCGCATCCAGCTCGGGCTCGGGGCGGGCCGCGACGAGCGGCTGCGCGCGCTCGCCGCGTCGTGGTGCGTCTCGAGCGACGTGGGGCACTCGGTGCACCCGAACTTTGCGCACAAGCACGATCCGGTGGTGCAGCCCGTGCTCGGATCCGGCCCGATCCTGAAGATCAACGCGAACCAGCGGTACGCCACGGACGGCGTCGGCGCCGCGGCCTGGAACGGCTGGTGCGAGGCGGCCGGCGTGACCAGCCAGGAGTTCGTCTCGCACAACGGTGTGCCCTGCGGGTCGACGATCGGCCCGATCACCGCGACGAGGCTCGGCATCCGCACCGTCGACGTCGGCATCCCGATCCTCTCGATGCATTCGGCGCGCGAGCTCGCGGGCGTCGCCGACCTGCACGATCTGGCGCTCGTGGCCGAGGAGCTGTTCCGCCGGTAGAATGCAGGGGTCCGTGGCATCGGCCCGGACGTAAGCGCTGCAACTACCTGCTGACGGAGCAAGGCGGCACGTGACGACGAGCTGACCTCCCGGAGGCGAGCATGGCGGCAGACGACCGTTCCCTGATCCAGCACACCGGATGGGGGTTCTTCCCCATCGCGTTCATCGCGCGGCTGCCGTTCGCCATGATGGTGGTCGGTGTCCTGACCCTCGTCGTCTCGGCGCGGGGCTCGGTCGGGCTCGGCGGGCTCACCTCCGCGGCGGTCGGCATCGGCGTCGTCGTCGCCGGCCCGGTCATCGGCGACGCGGTCGACCGGTTCGGGCAGCGCCGCGTGCTCGTCCCGCTCGGGATCCTCAACGGGCTGCTGCTGGGCGCCTTCCCCCTCGTCGTGCTCACCGGGCTCCCCGATGCCGCGGTGCTCGCGGTGGGTGCTGCCATCGGCCTCACCGCACCCCAGGCGGCGGCGATGTCGCGCAGCAGGCTCATGGGCATCATCCGGGTGCGCCTCAGCGCCCAGCGTCAGCCGGCGACGCTCTCGCGCGTGATGTCGTACGAGTCCGCCGCCGATGAGACGGCGTTCGTCATCGGGCCGTTCCTCGTCGGCATCCTCGCAGCCTTCATCGCCCCCTGGGCGCCGATCGCCATCGCCGCGGCCCTCAGCCTCGTCTTCGTGACGGCGTTCGCGCTGCATCCGAGCGGTGCTATCGCGGCGAGTCTGCCCCACGGCGAGGTCGAGCAGCGCGCTCCCCTCGGGACGGTGCTGCGCGGCCGCATCCTCGTGCTCGTCGCGGCCACGTTCGGCGTCGGGCTCTTCTTCGGCGCGACCCTGACATCGTTGACCGCCTTCGCGCAGACCGCGGGGGAGGGCGTGGAGGCCGGGCTGCTCTACGGCCTCATGGGAATCGGTTCCGCTGCGCTCGCCCTCGCTGTCGTGCTGCTGCCCGCGGGCTTCGCGCTGCGGCACCGCTGGCTCGTCTTCGCCGCGGTGCTCGCCCTCTCGGCGGGCGGCTACGCCGCGTCGGACTCGCTCGGCCTCGTGATCGTCATGCTGCTGCTGATGGGGCTCGGCGTCGGTCCCACTCTGGTGACGTTGTTCAGCATCGCCGGGCATCGCAGCCCGCAGGGACGATCGGCCACGACCATGACGATCCTCGGCTCGGCGCTCACGCTCGCGCAGGCGCTCGCCTCGGCGGTCACCGGCGCGATCGCCGAGGCCGGAGACGTACGTCTCGCGATGGCACTGCCGGTGCTCGCGGGGGTGCTCGTGCTCGTCCTCGGGATCGTCAACCTCGGCATCGAGCGCCGCGAGCGCGCGCACGGACCGGCGGGCGTGGCGCCGACGGATGCGGCCGCGCCCGCCGATCGGCTGATCAGCCGGTGAGCTCGGCGACGAGCGCTTCGACGCGTCGACGGATGTCGTCGCGGATCCGGCGCACGGTCGCCAGGTCCTGACCCGCGGGGTCGTCGAGCTGCCAGTCCTCGTACCGCTTGCCGGGGAAGATCGGGCAGGCGTCGCCGCACCCCATCGTGATGACGACGTCGGAGGTGCGCACGTCGTCGGTGGTGAGCACGGCCGGGACGGCTGCGCGGATGTCGATGCCCTCCTCGAGCATGGCCGTCACCGCGACGGGATTGAGGCCGTCCTTCGGCTCGGAACCTGCCGAGCGGACGTCGACGCGCTCGCCGGCGAGCGAGCGGAGGTAGCCCGCCGCCATCTGGGACCGACCCGCGTTGTGGACGCACACGAACAGGACGGCGGGGCGGGTCATGACAGCAGTATGCCGAATGCCGGCCCCGAGCCGGTCCGGCCGGTCGGGCCGGCGGGGCCGCTCGCGGCGGACGCCGCGCGGGTCACGCGCCCGCGCCGTCGTCGGAGCCGACGACGAGGTGCCAGGCCGGGAGCGGGTCGGGCAGGTCGCGCCACGCGGCCGGACCCGCCGCGAGCTCGGCGTCGTCGAGGACGGCGGCATCGAGGGCCTGTCGGACGGCTGCCGGGTTGATGTCGATGCCGGTCAGGGCGATGTCCTGGCCGACGTCGTCGAGACCGTGACCCGCGTCGATCGGATCGATCCACATCGCCGATCCCGCCTGCTCCCAGCGGGCGGGGATGCTCGCCCGCGTCGCGAGCCGGCAGACGCCCACCGAGCGCAGGACGAGGCCGCACGCCCCCGAGTCGAGCAGCTCGAGTGCGAGTACGAGGCGCCCGGGGTGGAAGGGGCGCAGCTGGTCGTAGCGCATCGTCACGACGCGCCGGTCGGTGAGGAAGGGATCGTGCTCGCCGTTGAGCATCCGCGTCCATCCGGCCCGGTCGCCGGCGTCGCGAAGCGGCACGGAGGCGCCGAAACCGAGGGCGGCGAGGTCGTCGGCGACGCCCCGGCTCAATCGGACGCGTGCCGTCGGCGCCAGGTGCGACACGAGGGCCATGAGGATCGACAGGTCGGCCGTCGCCATCCGCTCCCAGTTCACGAGGACCACCGCGCTGGCGGCCTCGATGAGCTGAGCCGCGAGCCGTGCCCGGGCGCCGACGTCGGCGCGCGCGTCGCCGTGGGGCACGGCCCGGCGCAGCGGCGACTCGTCGCGCAGGTCGTCGACCGCGTGGCGGGCGTCGACGACGCAGAGGGATGCCGTCGCGTGGAGGGTCGTGTGGACGACGGCCGGGTCGGCGTCGCTGGCGAGGTCGACGATCCGCAGTGCGCGGTGGCGTCCGGCGGTGCCGCTCAGGCGTGCGTAGCGGCGGCGTTCGGCGCTGCAGACGCCGGTGATGGCGAGGTGAAAGGTCACGATGGTCTTCCCGTGCTCGGTTTGTGGCGATCGGTGATCCACCGTACCTTGTTGTTGAGAAGAGTTATCAATAGGAGGTCGCCATGAAGGTCCGAGCATCCGTCAAGTCGTTGAAGAACCAGCCCGGCGCGCAGGTGGTCCGCCGCCGTGGGCGCGTGTACGTGATCAACAAGCTGAACCCGCGGTTCAAGGGGCGACAGGGCTGATCGGCGGCCCCGATGCCGCGGCCCCTGCCATGCGGCGGCGATCCTGGCAACGGGTGGCCGGCCGCCGTCGCCCACGCACTAGCGTGGGCCGCATGAGCACCCCCGCTGAGCGAGCCCAGACCCTGTCCGACATGCACGCCGCCCCCGAGATCCTGCGCGTGGTGAACGTGTGGGACGTCGTGTCGGCCGAAGCGATCCTCGCCCTTCCCGAGACGCGCGCGATCGCCACCGCCGGCCACTCGATCGCCGCGACCTTCGGATACGAGGACGGCACCGACATCCCGCTCGACCTC
>JAQIJE010000040.1:0-59857 GCA_036946435.1 Microbacterium arborescens
GCGGCTGTGCGTACGGCGCCTGGTCGGGTTCCGGCATCTTCGTCCGCGACTGCGCCGATGACGCCGACGATGTCGTGCAGAAGATCGAGGGGATCGACCCCACGGCCAAGCTCGAGTTCCGCGTCAACCGCGACGTGGTCGTGCTGAACGACGTCTTCGGCGGCGCCGCCTGGCTCGCGAGCGAGAACATGCAGCGCGTCGACAACTGGACCGACATCACCCCGCCCGAGGGCACCGGTGACGAGGAGCAGGAGACGACGGAGGAGACCGTCGAGACGACGTTGCCCGAGCGCACGGATCAGAACACCCCGCCGATCGCCGTTGACGATTCCTTCGGCGTCCGGCCCGGACGCACGACGGTGCTCCCCGTCCTCTTCAACGACACGGATGCCGACGGCGACGTGCTCGTCGCCGAGGCGACGAGCGATCCCGCCTTCGGCACGATCTCGCAGATCCAGAACGGTGGAGCGCTGCAGATCGCGGTCCCGAACGACGCGTCGGGCTCGACGTCGTTCACCTACACCGCGGACGACGGACGCGGCGGCGAGGCCTCCGCGACGGTCCGGCTCGCGGTGCGCGGAGAGAACGAGAACTCGCCGCCCGTGCAGCAGCGCATCACGCCGGTGGTGGTCGAGGCCGGCGGGACGACGTCGTACAACGTCCTCACCGAGTGGATCGATCCCGACGGCGACGACATCTTCTTGAAGTCGGTCCAGCCCGAGGGCGGCGACGAGGTCGACTTCACCTCGGACGGACAGGTCACCTACCGCGCGATCGGTTCGGTGCAGGGCCGCAAGGACGTACCGATCGTCGTCTCGGACGGAACAGACGACGGTGCCGGCGTGCTGCGCATAGACGTGCGTCCCCCCGGGACGACCGTCCCGATCACGAACGCCGACCACGTCGTGACGCGCGTCGGTCAGTCTGTGACGGTGTCGCCGCTCGCGAACGACACGAGCGCGGGTCGCGAGCCGCTGCGTCTCACCCGCGTCGACGACGTCGAGGGTGCCACGATCGAGCCGAACCTCACCGAGCAAACGTTCACGTTCACCTCCGACGCGGTCAACACGTACTACGTCGACTATCTCGTCTCGGCCGGGCCGAACAGCGTGCCTGGACTCGTGCGCGTCGACGTGCTGCCCGCGGCCGACAAGAACCTCCCCCCGGTCGCGGTCCGCGACGTGGCGCTCCTCCCCACCGGCGGCGACGTGCTCGTGAACGTCCTCGGCAACGACTCCGACCCGGCCGGTGGCATCCTCGTCGTCCAGTCGGTGACGGCCGATCCCGAGGGCGGCGTGACCGCGGCGGTCCTCGGGCACGAGACCGTCCGGATCACCGACCAGGGCTCGCTCGGCGCTCAGACCCGCGTCTCGTACACGATCTCGAACGGCGAGCAGTCGGCGACGGGAGAGATCGTCGTCATCCCCGTGCCTGCCCCCGACCGGCTGCGGCCGCCCGTGGCGAACAACGACTCCGCCGTGGTCCGCGTGGGAGACGTCGTGACGATCGACGTGCTCGCCAACGACACGCACCCCAACGGCGACACCCTCCACGTCTCGCCCGACCTCGTGCCGCCGCTCATCGACGAGGCCGACGGTCAGGTCTTCGTCTCGGAGGACAAGCTGCGCTTCCGTGCCGGCGACGAGCCCAAGACCGTCAACGCGACCTACGAGGCCGTCGACAGCTCGGGTCAGCGCGCGGGCGCGTACGTGACGATCCAGATCCTCCCGCTGCAGGACGACGTGAACGCCGCGCCCCGCCCGCGCGATCTCACCGCACGCACCCTGAGCGGCTCGAAGGTGACGATCCCCGTGCCTCTCGACGGCCTCGACGAGGACGGCGACTCCGTCGAGCTCATCGGCCTCGCGAGCTCGCCGGGCAAGGGCCGCATCGTCGAGACCGGGTCGAACACCTTCGTCTACGAGGCGTTCGACACGAGCGTCGGCTCGGACTCCTTCACCTACCGCGTGCGCGACCGCCTCGGCAAGGAAGGCACCGCCCGCGTCCAGGTCGGCATCGCTCCGCCCGAGACCACGAACCAGGCGCCCTACGCGGTGAAGGACTCCATCATCATGCGTCCCGGCCGCCAGGTGGCCGTTTCGGTGCTCGAGAACGACTCCGACCCCGACGGCGACCTGTTCGGCTTCGCCGAGAACGCGCTCGAGGTTCCCGACGTCGACGGCCTCGAGGCCGAGATCTCGGGTGAGCAGGTGATCATCACGGCACCCGACGTGCCGATGAACACGAGCATCCAATACACGATCGAGGACGCGCGCGGACTGACCGCGACCGCTCCGGTGCAGATCACCGTCGAGGAGGATGTGCCGCTGCAGCGTCCGATCGCGCGAGACGACCGCGTACGCGCCGAGGACGTCGACGAGAACGGCGTCGCCGAGGTCGCGGTGCTCGACAACGACGACGACCCCGACGGCACGCGCGCCGCGCTGAGCGTCGCCCTCGGCGCGGGCGGCGAGAACGCCACGGTCCGACCGAACAACAACGTCTCGGTGCAGCTGACGGATGCGCGGCAGCTCATCACCTACTTCATCACCGACGAGGACGGGCTCACCGCCGCGGCGTTCATCCACGTCCCGGCGCTGACCGAGCTGCCGCCGAGCCTCATCTCGACCGAGGCGCTCGTCGTGAAGAGCGGCGAGACCGTCGAACTGCCGCTCGCGCAGTACGTCCGCGCCTCCGGCGGCCGTGAGGTCGTCATCACCGAGGCCGAGAAGGTCGGTGCGGCGCACAGCAACGGTGCCGCCCTCGTCAAGGACGAGCGGACCCTCGTCTACACCTCGGCGCCCGAGTACTTCGGCCAGGACGCGCTCACCTTCGAGGTCACCGACGGCTCGGGCCCCGACGACCCGAACGGTCGCAAGGCCACACTCGGCATCCCCATCACGGTGACGCCGCCCGACAACCGGCCGCCGACCATGATCGGCGCCGAGCTCCAGGTCGCTCAGGGCGAGGACGCCCGCACCCTCGACCTGCGGCCCCTCGCGACCGATCCCGATCCCGGTGATCAGGAGAACCTGCGGTTCGCCCTCGCCGGCCCCGCGCCGGCCGGGCTGACCGCCTCGGTCGACGGCTCGGTGCTGTCGGTCGCCGCCGACTCGTCCCTGCAGAAGGGCACGACCCTCTCGGTGCCCGTCAGCGTCACCGACGGCGAGACCGAGCCGGTCACGGCGTCGATCGCGGTGACCGTCACGGCGTCCAGCCGCCCGCTGGCGACGGCGAACGACGACGTCATCGGCCAAGCCGATCAGGGCGCCACGATCTCGGTGCCCGTGCTCGAC
The DNA here is from genome assembly GCA_036946435.1 of Microbacterium arborescens. Classification (GTDB taxonomy): domain Bacteria; phylum Actinomycetota; class Actinomycetes; order Actinomycetales; family Microbacteriaceae; genus Microbacterium; species Microbacterium arborescens_A. The sequence goes on from JAQIJE010000040.1 coordinate 3,297, forward strand.
AACGACGTGAACCCGTTCCCCGGCGAGCCGCTGCGCGTCGTCGGCGCGTTCAGCGAGACGACCGGCGCGGACGCCGTCGTCGCGGGCGACCGCGTCGAGGTCACGAGCCGCGACGACTTCGTCGGCACGGCGGTCGTGCGCTACCGCATCGGGGATGCCACCAACGACGCCGACCGCGAGGTCGAGGGTCACATCCGCATCACGGTGCAGGGGCGACCGGACGCGCCGGGCAAGCCCACGGTCACGAGCGTCCAGAGCCGCACCGTCGTGATGTCGTGGTCGCCGCCGATCGACAACGGCGCCCCCATCACCGACTACACGGTGCGCTCGACCTCGGGCGGGTACACCAAGGAATGCCGCTCGACGACGTGCACCCTCGACGGTCTGACGAACAACGTGGAGTACAACTTCCTCGTCACCGCGACCAACCGCGTCGGTGAGTCGGATGCATCGCTGCCGTCCGAGACGGCGCGTCCCGACCAGCGTCCCGACACGCCCAACCCGCCGAGCCTCGCCTTCGGCGACCGCAGCCTCAAGGTCTCGTGGTCCGTTCCGCGCACCGAGGGTTCGCCGGTCGAGAGCTACAGCCTGCAGATCTCTCCCGCGCCGCCGTCGGGCGTCGCCGAGAAGACCGACGTGACGGGCACGAACGTGACGTGGGACGGGCTCCAGAACGGCGTGCAGTACCAGGTGCGCGTGCGGGCCCACAACCGTGCCCCCGAGCCGTCGAGCTGGAGCGTGTGGTCGCAGTCGATGATCCCCGCCGGCGTCCCCGATGCGGCGAACGCACCCGAGACCCGGCGCCTCGACTCCGTCGGATCGCGCACCCAGATCGAGGTGTCGTGGAACCGTCCGAACGAGAACGGCGACGCCATCGCCCAGTACCAGTTGCAGGTGCGCCGCGGCGGAAACGCGATCGACACCATCGACGTCGCCGCCGGAACGACGTCGCAGGCCGTGCCCGTCGACACCTCCACGAGCGACTACACGTTCGTGGTCCGGTCGAGGAACAAGGCCGGCTGGAGCGAGTGGAGCGCTTCGTCGGCGCCCCGACGCGCCTTCACCCCGCCGGGGGCTCCGACCGGTGTCGCGGCGTCCGAGGGAGACAACCGGGTCGACGTGACGTGGACGGCCGGCGCGCTCAACGGTGCGAACCCCGGCGAGGTCAGCTACGAGTACTCCGTCAGTGGCGGCGGCTGGCGCTCGGACTGGATCGCGGGCGGCAACGGCGGCTCGGGCACGATCGGCAACGGCCAGGTCAACAACAACGGCACCTACACGATCCAGGTCCGCGCCGTGGCGCGGGCGGACGGCTCGACCTATCAGGGCGATGCGTCGGGGCAGTCGAACGCCGTCTCGCCCTATGGGCAGATCGGCAACCCCAGCGCCAGCGCGACGAAGGACGGCAACCGCGTCACGCTCTCGTGGGCCTCGCCGGGACGAAACGGCCGCGACGTCACCACCGAGATCAGCATCAACGGCGGCGGTTGGCAGGCCGTCGAGGCGACCGGGTCGAATACGCGGGACGTCGGCTACAGCAGCACGCAGACGATCGACGTCCGCACCAGCGCGCCGGGCAGCAACCCGACGACGGCGCGGGCCGAGACCCGCACCGACGACCCGCCGCCTCCGCCGCAGCCGCGCGCGTGGATCGAGAAGGGCTCGCCGAAGTCCGGCTGCGTCAACGGCTGCTACTACTTCCGGCTGCACACGTCGAACTTCCCCGCCGGCAGCTACCGCATCGACTGCTACCGCGACGGCGGCAAGTTCAACACCTACGACGGGCCGTTCAACGTCCCCGCCGACGGCGCGATCGAGCTCACCTGCCACCTCGGCGCGGACGGGTACGACGCCTTCGCCCGGATCAAGGGCTGGGGCGACTCCGAACACACGCGCTGGTAGCGCCGCAGCATCCGACCCCGGCATCCACCCTCACGAGGAACGAGAACGAATGAGCATGACACCCGAGCAGGCGGCGTGGTTCCGTGACACCTTCACGCGGCTGATCGACAACGTCGACGCGGCGCTCCTGGGCAAGCGCGACGTGGTCGCCCTCGTGCTGTCGGCGATGATCGCCGAGGGCCACGTGCTCCTCGAGGATGCGCCCGGCACGGGCAAGACGAGCCTGGCGAAGGCGATCGCGGCGAGCGTGCAGGGCACGTCCAACCGCATCCAGTTCACGCCCGACCTGCTGCCCTCGGATGTCACCGGCGTCACGATCTACGACCAGCAGAACAAGCGCTTCGAGTTCCACCGCGGGCCGGTGTTCGCGTCGATCGTGCTGGCCGACGAGATCAACCGTGCCTCGCCGAAGACCCAGTCGGCGCTGCTCGAGGTGATGGAGGAGTCGCGGGTCACCGTCGACGGCGTCGCCCACGAGGTCGGCCGCCCGTTCCTCGTCATCGCGACGCAGAACCCCATCGAGCAGGCCGGTACCTACAAACTGCCCGAGGCTCAGCTCGACCGCTTCATGATCAAGACCTCGATCGGGTATCCCACCCTCGCCGTGTCGGAGCGCATCCTCGTCGGTGAAGTCGACCGCAACCCGTCGGCGACCCTCAAGCCCGTCATCACGACGCGTGCCGTCGGCGAGATGGGCGACCTCGCCGCCACGGTTCATATCGACCCCGTCGTCGCGCGGTACGCCGCCCAGATCGTCGAGGCGACCCGCGAGGCCTCCGCGACGCGGCTCGGCGTCTCGGTGCGCGGCGCGATCGCGATGATCCGCATCGCGAAGGTCTACGCCGCCGCGCAGGGGCGCCACTACGTCGTGCCCGACGACATCAAGCTGCTCGCCGTGCCGGTCTGGGCCCACCGCCTCGTGCTCGATCCCGAGGCCGAGTTCACCGGCACGACGGCCGAGACCGTCATGACGAACGCTCTCGCCGATGTCGAGGCTCCGCTCGCGCGGGCGGAGGCCTGATGACGACACCCCCCGCCGCCCCGACCCCGACGCGTCGTGCGCGCCGGGGTCGGACGGCTGCCGTCGACGCAGCGGATGCCGCGCCCGAGGCGCCGGACGCCGCGACGGTCGGCGGCACGACCCGTGACGCCGACGCGACGGTGCGGGTGGGGACGACGACGCTGTCTGCCGACGCGGCCCCGATCAACGCCGAGGCGCCGTCGCGGCTCGAGGTGTGGCGTGAGCGCGGCGAGCGGTGGTGGGCGATCGCGTATCGCGCCGTCCGCGCCGTGCAGCGCACCGTGCGGCCGCTCGGCTGGGTGGTCGTGCTCGGCACGATCGTGCTGTGGTCGGTCGCGCTCGGCTTCGGGTGGCAGGAGATGATCATCGCAGCGGTGATCCTGACCGCCATCGTGGTGATCAGCATCCCCTTCCTCTTCGGAGGCACGGCGTACGACGTCGAGCTCGATCTCACCCGCACCCATGTCGTGGTCGGTGAGCGCGCGATCGGCGGGCTGACCCTTGCCAACGGCACATCGCGGTCGATCCTCCCGTCGCGGGTCGTGCTCCCCGTCGGTTCGGGACGCGGCGAGTTCGACGTGCCCCGGCTCGCGCCCGAGGCGACCCACGAGGAGCTCTTCGCGATCCCGACGAGCGCGCGCGGCGTGCTCGCCGTCGGCCCCGTCAGCGTCCTGCGGGGCGATCCGCTCGGGCTGTTCGAGCGCAGCAGCGACCGCCGTCAGGCCGTGGACCTCTTCGTCCATCCCCGAACCGTGCCGCTCGAGGGCCTGTCGCTCGGACGGCTCCGCGACCTCGAGGGTCTGCCGTCGTCGCATCTCGCGCGCGACGACGTCTCGTTCCACGCGCTCCGCGAGTACCAGCCGGGCGACGATCTGCGCCACGTCCACTGGAAGTCCACGGCGCGGGTCGGCGAGCTCATGATGCGTCAGTACGAAGAGACGCGTCGTTCGCACTTCGTGCTCGGCCTCTCCACGTACGCGGGCGACTACCGCGACGCCGCCGAGTTCGAGCTCGCGATCTCCGCCGCCGGATCGATCGGGCTCCGGGCTCTGCGCGACTCCCGCATGCTCGACGCCAGCACGCAGCGCGGTCCGCTGCGCACGCGCAGGCCGCGCCGGCTGCTCGACGACCTGGCCGCGCTCGAGCATTCCCGGCAGCGCGACGGCGGCATCGTGGCCCTCGCCGGCACCATCGCGGCCGATGCGCACGACATCGCCATCGTCGTGCTGTTCTGCGGCTCGGGCACCGACGCCGCCGAACTGCGGCTGGCCTGCTCGCGTCTCCCCTCGGGAGTGCGGACGCTCGCGATCGTCGCCGACTCGTCCGCCGACGTCCCGCTGCTGCGACGCGTCGGAGATGCCGACGTCATCTCCATCAGCGCCCTCGACCAGCTGCCGCCCGCCCTGCGGAAGGTGCTCTCGTGATGACCGCCGCCACCCGCCGACTCGTCCTCGACCTCGTCGCGGTCGTGCTCCTCCTCGCCGTCGCCGTCGTCGGCTTCGGCCCCACCTTCGAAGGCGGGGCGCACCTCGTCGCCGGCTTCGGCGCGATCGCCCTCGGCGTGGGCATCGCGTGGCTGTGCGCGAGGCGACGCTGGGGCGTGCTGCCCACGGCGGGCCTCACGATCGCGGCCTACTTCCTCTTCGGTGGCGCGCTCGCCCTGCCGCAGACCACGGTGATCGGGGTCATCCCCACGCTCGACACCTGGACGCAGCTCGCGTTCGGGTCGGTGCAGTCGTGGAAGCGTCTGCTCACCACCGTCGCGCCCGTCGCCCCCTACGACGGCCACCTCATCGTGCCGTTCCTGCTGACCCTGGTCGCCGCCGTGCTCACGGCCTCGCTCGCGCTGCGGCTTCGCCAGGCGGCGTGGGCGCTCGTCCCCGTGACGGCCTTCCTCGTCGGACAGATCCTGCTCGGCATGACCGAGCCGGCGGTGCCGATCCTCCAGGGCGTCGTGTTCGCGGTCGTCGCGGTCGTCTGGCTCGCGTTGCGTCAGGCGTGGGACCCCGACACCGCCGCCGTGCGCATCGAGGCGGCGGGTGCGGCGGATGCCGCGACCGTGCGCCACACCCGCATCCGCCGGCTGGTCTCGGGCGGAGCCGTCGTCGCCGTCGCGGTCGGGATCGGCGTGACGACGGCCGCCGTCGCGGCGCCCCCGACGACGCGCTACGTGCTGCGCGACATCGTGATCCCGCCGTTCGACGTCAAGCAGTACGCCAGCCCGCTCCAGTCGTTCCGCGGTCTCGTCCGCGACGACGCCGACACCACGCTGTTCACCGTCCGCGGTCTGCCGGAGGGTGGCCGCGTGCGGCTCGCGACGATGGATGCCTACAACGGCATGGTCGTCAACGTCTCGGATGAGGGGGCCGGGTCGTCGAGCTCGTTCACGCCGTTGCGCTCGAACATGTCGCCCGATGCCGCGGGCACGCCTGCCGAGCTCGACTTCGAGATCGACGAGCTCCGCGGGGTGTGGCTGCCCGACGCCGGAGCGGTCCGGTCGATCGAGTTCACCGGCGACCGCGCGGACGACCTCCGCCGGAGCGCGCACTACAACGACGCCACCGGCACCGCCGCCGTGACCTCGGGTGTCGCCGCCGGCACGAGCTACCGTGTCGACACGGTCTTCCCGGCCGTCCCCACCGACGAGGCCCTCGCCGACGTGCCCTTCGCCCCCGTGAAGATGCCGAAGCAGGAAGGGGTCCCCGAGGGGCTGTCGCAGGTCGCGAGCGAGGCCGTCGGCGACGCCGACACGCCGATCGACCAGGCGCGGGCGCTGCAGCGCTGGCTCTCGACTGACGGCTACTTCAGCCACGGGCTCGAGGACGATCCGTACTCGCCGTCGGGCCACGGTTCCGCCCGCATCACGAGCTTCTTCGGCGGCGACGAGATGATCGGGGACGACGAGCAGTACGCCGTCGCGATGGCACTGCTGTCGTCGCAGCTGGGCATCCCGGCGCGTGTCGTCATGGGGTGGCATCCCGACGAGGGCGAGGCGACCGGTGAGTTCGTCGCGACGGGCGACAACGTGCACGCCTGGGTCGAGGTCGCGTTCGACGGCTACGGGTGGGTCCCCTTCGACCCGACCCCCGACGAGGACAACGAGCCCAACGAGCAGACGACCACCCCGCGCGCGAACCCCAAGCCCCAGGTGCTGCAGCCGCCGCCGCCCGCGCAGGAGCCGGCCGACCTGCCTCCGGCGATCGCGAACGACCGCGACCAGAAGGAGGAGGAGGAGCCGGGCTTCGACTGGATCGGCGCGATCGTCGTGCCGGCCGGAATCGGCCTCGGCATCCTCGCCGTCCTGTTCGCCCCGTTCGTCGTGATGGGCGCGGTCAAGACCGCGCGTCGCACGCGGCGCCGCAACGCGGAGAACGCCGCCGATCGCATCTCGGGCGGGTGGGACGAGCTCATCGACCGGGCGGTCGACCTGAACGCCCCGGTCGCGGGGGGAGCCACGCGCACGGAGACGGCGCGCGTCGTGGCCACCACGATGGAACAGCCCGACGTGACGTCGCTGGCGACGTCGGCCGACGCGCGCGTGTTCGGTCCGGGCGAGCCGAGCGCCGACGACGTCGATGCGTTCTGGCGCGAGGTCGACACGATCGTCGTCGGCATGAGCGAGCGGGCCTCGATCTGGCGCCGCCTGCGCGCCCGGCTGAGCCTGCGCTCGCTTCTGCTACGCCGGCGGCGGAGGGGGACGAGGTGAGCATGATCTTCGACACCGAGCCCCTCGCCGGGGTACCCGAGATGGGGACCGGCCTGCGGGCACTCCTCACGTGGGACGACGGCACGCGCACCGCGGTCTACGGCCGAACGGTGTTCGGACGCGATCCGCTGCGCGAGCCGGGGACGGATGCCGTCGTCGTGCGCGACGAGACGCTCACGCTCTCGCGCACGCACTTCGAGCTCGTCCCGTCTGCCACGGGCGGGCTCTCCCTCGTCGATCGCGCATCGACGAACGGGGTCGTCGTCACCCGCGGAAGCGACGGGCTCACCGTCGTGCCGGGCGTCGCGACGCTGCTGCGCAGCGGCGACCGGCTCGAGATGGGCGACCGTTCCGTGGTGATCGAGGTCGTCCGGTGACGGACGCGGCCGTCGAGGTCGGCCACGGCGCCGCGACCCACGCCGGCCTTCGCGGCCGCGCCAACGAGGATTCCTACCTCGCCGCCTCGCCCGTCTTCATCGTCGCCGACGGCATGGGAGGTCACGAGGCCGGCGCCCGGGCCAGCGCCGCCGCCGTCGCCGAGTTCCGCTCGTTCGTGGGCGCGTCCGATGTCTCGAACGCCGAGGTCCGTGCCGCGATCGCGCGGGCGCGCGAGCAGGTCGACGGCCTGGCCGGGGGCCAGCGGGCCGCCGGCACGACCCTGACCGGCGTCGTGCTGACCCGCGTCGGCGACGCCGGGTACTGGCTCGCGCTGAACATCGGCGACTCGCGAACGTATCGCTGGGCGCGCGGACGCCTCGAGCAGATCAGCGTCGACCACTCCGTCGTGCAGGAGCTCGTGGACTCCGGGCGTATGGACGCCGCGACCGCGGCCCGGCACGCGCGTCGCAACGAGATCACGCGGGCGATCGGCGCCGGAAGCACCGGAGCGGCCGATTTCTGGATGCTGCCCGCCGAGCACGGCGACCGCATCCTCGTGTGCTCGGACGGCTTGTCGACCGAGCTCGACGACGAGCGCATCGCGCGCATCCTCGCCGAGGAGGACGAGCCGCAGGATGCCGCGACCCGCCTCGTGCACGAGGCGTTGCTGCATGGCGGACGCGACAATGTCACGGTGATCGTCGTCGACGCGCTCGGCGAGGACGACGACCTGTACGACACCGTGCCGGCGGGCGGACGCTCGGACGACGCCGACATCGACACCCGGCCGCGCTCGGCCGCGGGGGGGAGTTCCTGATGGCAGAAGTCCGCTACGTCCCGGCGGTCGGAGGCGACGCTTGGCGCGTCGCCGTCACGCCCGGGGCGATCGTCGCCCTGCCGGCGAACGTGTCCCTCCCCACGGTCGAGGCCGTGTGGCGCCGCCTCGGCGAGCGGGGCATCGGCGCCGTCATCGACGCGCTCACGGGTGCGTTCGGCACGTCGCTGGCCGCGATCCCCGACTTCGTGCTGGCGATCGCCGAGCCCGACGGGCTGCGGGTCGCGGTGCGCGGCCCGATCGAACTGGTCGTGACGGCCGGATCCGAGACGGTCGCCGTGTCGGGCGCCGGCGTCTCGACCTGGGCCGAGCGTCATGTCGCGGCGGCGACGCGGGCGTCGGCGATGTTCGCGACGAGCGCCGACGAGGCGTCGGCCCTGCCGATCGTCGAGGGCATCGCGGTCACGGACGCCGTCTCGTTCGACCTCGCGTCGCGGACCGGTGCACGACCGGCCGGTGCGTCGTCCTCGCCCGCGGGGGAGCCCGCCCCGGCGGCATCCGCCCCGGTCGAACCGGTTCCCGTGGTGTCGGTTCCCGGGGAGACCCCTTCCGTCGAGTCCGTCCCCGCGGATGCGTCCGTCGTCGACGCCGTGCCCACCCCAGAACCGGCCGCGGCGTCGGAACCCGAACCCGCCCCCGAGCCGGAGCCCGCCCCCGAGCCGGAGCCTGCCCCCGAGGCGGAGCCTGCCCCCGAGCCGGAGCCTGCCCCCGAGTCCGAGCCCGAGCCCGAGCCCGAGCCCGAGCCGGCCCCGTCGAGCGAGACGTTCGTCCCGGGGCTCGACACCGCCGTGGCGGGCGATGCGGAGATGATCTGGGGCGAGACCGTGGTGCGCCCGACCATCGGTGCCGACGAGCCGGACGAGAGCGCCGAGGATGCGACCATCGTCTCGGCCCCCCGCCATCGTCGGCGACCACGACGGCGAGACCGTCGCCGTCGCCGACATCCGCAGCGCCCGTCGCGGCGACCCCGCCGTCTACGAGTCGACCGAGGTCGTGCCCGCGCGTCGCATCGTCCGGGGCCGCATCCGCATCTCGGACGGGCAGGTCGTCGAGCTCGACGACAGCGTCATCGTCGGGCGGCGACCGCGCTCGCCCCGGGCCTCGGGCGGTGCTCTGCCGACGCTCGTGGCCGTCGAGAGCCCCGAGCAGGACATCTCGCGCAACCACGTCGAGATCCGCGCCGAGGGCGAGCACGTGCTCGTCGTCGACCTCGACACCACGAACGGCTCGGTGCTGCTGCGCGGCGGCAACGACCCCGTGCGGCTGCATCCGAGCGAGCCCACGATGGTCGTCACGGGCGACGTGCTCGACATCGGCGACGGCGTGACGATCGTCTTCGAGGACCTGCCGTGAGCGCCAAGCGGCCCCCGGCTCCGCCGCCGGAGCTCCCCGGGTTCACGTACCTCGAGCTGCTGGGTTCGGGCGGGTTCGCCGACGTCTACCTCTACGAGCAGCACCTGCCCCGCCGCAAGGTGGCCGTGAAGGTCCTGCTGCCCGACCGCATGGCCGGCGGATCGGTCGAGCAGTTCACCGCCGAGGCGAACGTGATGGCGATGCTCTCGACCCATCCGGCCATCGTGACCATCTACCAGGCCGGCCTCGCCGAGGACCAGCGGCCCTACCTGGTCATGGAGAACTGCCCGCGGCCCAATCTGCAGGTGCGCTACCGGGCGGCGGCGTTCTCGGTCGCCGAGGCGCTGCGGGTCGGCATCCAGGTCTCGGCCGCCGTCGAGACCGCCCACCGCGCCGGTATCCTCCACCGCGACATCAAGCCCGCCAACGTCCTCGTCACCGAGTACAACCGGCCCGCGCTCACCGACTTCGGCATCGCCACGACGACCGACGGTGCCGACGAGACGGCGGGGATGTCGATCCCCTGGTCTCCGCCGGAGGCGTTCGGCGACGGCCCCGACTCGGGCGTCCGCTCCGACGTCTACGCCCTCGGCGCCACCATCTACACGCTGCTCGCCGGTCGATCCCCCTTCGAAGAGCCCGGGGGACGCAACACCGCGGCCGACCTCATCCAGCGCATCGAGACCGAGCCGGTCGCCCCGCTCGACCGTGCGGACGTCCCGGCATCGTTGCAGCAGGCCCTCGCCCGGTCGATGTCGAAGAGCCCGTCCGCTCGGTTCGACAGCGCCGTGGCCTTCGCGCGGGCGCTCCAGCGCGTGCAGATCGAGCTCGCGCATTCCATCACGCCCATCGACATCCTCGACGACTCGACCGACGCCGAGGAGGAGGACGACGCCGACGGCGAGCTGACGCGCGTGCGCGGCATCGTCAGCATCGAGCCCACCACCGCTCCGCCGGCCGGGTCGACCCGCCGCCGGCCGGGAGGTGCGGAGCCCTCGCCGTTCGCGCCCGGTGCCGGGTCGCCGTTCGCGCCCGCCGCGGCCGACGAGACCGTGCTCCGGCCGTCGGCGACCGCGGGTCAGGACTCCACCGTCCGCCGCCCTCGCACGGTCGAGCCCGCGGCCGGCGAGACCGTCCGCCGGCCGCGGGCGGCGTCGTCGGCGACGGCGGACACCGGTCCGGCCGTCGATGCGACGACGGATGCGGCGCACGCGACGACTGCCGGTGACGGCCCCGTCGATCGCACCGCCGATGCCCCCGCCTCCCGTTCGCGCGCGTGGCTGTGGATCACCCTCGGCGGGGTCGCGGCGGCTCTGATCGTGGCGGTCGTCATCGTGGCCAGCGTGCTGCAGCCGCCCGCGACGGCGGAGCCGCAAGAGAGCGAGACGCCGTCGAGCGCGCCGCAGGATCCGCTCGCGGGGTTCGTGCCCCGCGTGGGCGATCTCGCCGGAACGGCATCCGGCGCCGACGTCGTCTTCACCTGGACCAACCCCGAGCCCGCGGAGGGCGACAGCTACCTCTGGTACCCGGTCACCCTCGACGGCACGGGAACGCCGCAGCGTGTCCAGGAGGCCTCGGCGACCGTCCCCGCCGACGCGTCCGGTCGCACCTGCATCGAGGTCCAGCTGGTGCGTGCGAACGGCGGCGCGAGCGACGCGGTCCGCGGCTGCACGCCCTGACCCGGCTGCCCGCTCAGACCTGACGCGAGCCGAGCACCTTGACGATGACGGCCCGGCGGCGCAGCTCGGCGATCGTGCGGGTCTCTTCGTCGGCATCGCGCCCGAGCGCGTGCACGTCGGCGACAACGACGACGTCGCCCGTCGTCAGGTGCCCGAACAGGCGGGTGAGCCGCTCCTCCCAGCTCTCGCCGATCTCGGGGGCCGGGTGGCGGAAGCCCTCGATGGGAACGCCGAACTGCGCGAGCGCATCGCGCTGCGCGACGATGCTGGGCATGTCGTCGCGCGAGACCACCAGGCCGACCAGCCGGGCGCCGGCGGGACGTGTCGCCCACCACTCCGGGCTCGGCTGCAGGGCCGCGAAGCTGTCGGGCAGCTCGGCGGAGGCCGTGTCGGGCAGGGCGATGGTCCGCGTCTCGGCGTAGTCGGCCGCCGGGCGGGTGGTGCGGTCGTCGTCGATCGGGGTGCTCACCTTCTCATTGTCGCCGACGCGAGAACGGTTTTCACCACCGGTTCGGCTCAGATGTCGTTGCGGCGCATCTCGAGGCTGACCTGCTGGGCGTCGAGGCGGCGCTGCGATTCGCGCAGGACCTCCGACGAGTACGCGCCGTCGCGCGAGAGCTCGACGAGCCGGTCGCGCATGGCGGTGATGAGGGTCAGCTGCAGCTCGCGCGCCAGGGCGCCCGCGTCGTCGTCGGCCGCCCGTTCGAGGCGGCGCCGGGCGATCGTGAGCGCCCGTTCGTCGAACTTGCCGCCCGCAGCGAGGCCGAGGCCGGGGTCGGCGAGGCGATCGAGGGCTGCGGTGCGCAGCTCGGCATCGAGCGCCTCCTCCTCTTCGCGCAGGAGCGACGAGTCGGTCGTCGAGCTCGGGATCCGCAGCACCCGCACGAGCCACGGCAGCGTCAGACCCTGCAGCAGCAGGCTGATGACGGCCACGAGGAAGGCGGTGAGGATCAGCAGCTCACGCTCGGGGGTGTCGCGGGGGAGCGTCTGCGCGGCGGCGAGGGTCACGACGCCGCGCATGCCGGCCCACACGATGATCGTGCCGTGCTTCCAGCCGAGAGGGGACGCCTCGTAGTAGTCGAGGTCGTTGAAGGCGCGGGTCACACGCGAGCGCATGCCCTGCACCCGGCGTCGCACCGCGCCGGGGTTGCGGCCGCGGCTCGCGAAGTCCTCGGGCAGGCTGTCGAGGCGCTCCGAGATCGTCTCGAGCCGATCCCGTTGGCGACTGCGCGCGCGTCGCCCCTGCACGAAGATGAGCCCGGCGACGTAGGCCGCGCGGATCACCAGCAGGATCGCGAGCGATGCCAGCGCCAGCAGCACGGCCTTGCCCGGCCCGCTCTGCTGCTGGATGTTGTCGTCGAGGGTGCCGCGCAGCTCGAGCCCCATGACGAGGAACACGCCGCCCTCGAGCACGAGCTCGACCGTGCGCCAGTTGACCTCGTCCGAGACCCGCTGCTCGGCGGTGAAACGGCGGGCCGCCCCTTGGCCGGTCGCGATGCCGGCGGCCACCGCGGCGACCAGGCCCGAGCCGCCGAGGTGCTCGGTGGGGATGTACGCCACGAAGGGGACGACGAATCCCAGCGCCGTCGCCGCGACGGGGTTCAGGTGCGCGCGCACCCGCAGGTTGACGAAGCCGACGAGCCCGCCGACCAGGACGGCCGCGACGATGCCCCACACGAAGCTGCCGATCGTGTCGGCGAAGGCGAAGCCGCCCGCGACCGCCGCGATCGCGCTGCGCAGCAGCACGAGGGCGGTCGCGTCGTTGATGAGGCTCTCGCCCTCGAGGATCGTCACGACCCGCGGCGAGATCCCGAGCCGTTTGACGATGGACGTCGCGACGGCGTCGCTGGGGCTGAGCACCGCGCCGAGCGCGACCGCGAGGGGGAACCCGAGCTGGGGGATGACGAGGGTGAGGAAGCCGCCGACGGCGAGGGCGCTGACGACCACGAGGGCGACGGCGAGCCCTGAGATCGAGGGCAGGTCGCGACGGAACTCCACCGCGGGCAGGCGCACGGCGGCGGCGTACAGCAGCGGCGGCAGCACGCCGACGAGGATCAGCTCGGGGTCGACCTCGAACCCGTCGAGCGCGGGCAGCCACGATGCGGTGAGCCCGACGGCGACGAGGATGAGCGGCCCGGCCACCCCGAGGCGCTTCGACAGCGAGGTCGACAGGGCCACGGCGATGACGCCGAGCACGATTCCGGGCAGCAGCTCCACGCGACGCGACCGGCGATCAGAGGATGCCGAGCGCGCGCACCGCGTCGCGCTCGTCGGCGAGCTCGGCGACCGAGGCCTCGAGGCGGGCGCGCCCGCGATCGTCGAGCTCGAGCCCGGTCACGACCCGGTAGCCCGAGCCGTCGCTCGTGACGGGGAACGAGCAGACGAGTCCCTCGGGCACCCCGTACTCGCCGCGCGAGACGACGGCGGCCGAGGTGCGGCGTCCGTCCGTGCCCAGGACGTCGTCGCGGACGTGCCGCAACGCGGCGTTGGCCGCCGACGCGGCCGAGGACGCCCCGCGGACGGCGATGATCTCGGCGCCGCGCTGGGCGACCCGCGGGACGAACTCGTCGTCGAGCCAGGCGCGCGCGGCATCCTCGCCGCCGAGCCGGTCGGCGAGCGCGTCGAGCGCGGACCGGCCGCCGACGGTCGCCGAGGCGACGTCGGGGAACTGCGTCGCGGAGTGGTTGCCCCAGATGGCGACGCCCTCGATGTCGGCGACCGGCACGTCGAGGCGCGCGGACAGCTGAGCGACCGCGCGCTCGTGGTCGAGGCGGGTCATGGCGCTGAACCGCTCGGCGGGGACGCCCTCGGCGGCGGACGCGGCGATCAGCGCGTTCGTGTTGGCGGGGTTGCCCACCACGAGCACCCGCACGTCGGATGCCGCCGTGGCGGCGATCGCGGCGCCCTGCGGCCCGAAGATCCCGGCGTTGGCGGCGAGCAGGTCGCCGCGCTCCATGCCGGCCGACCGGGGCCGCGCCCCCACGAGCATCGCGATGTTCGCACCCGCGAAGCCGGTACGCGCATCGTCGGTGACCTCGACCGAGCGCAGCAGCGGGAAGGCGCCGTCCTGCAGTTCGAGCGCCGTGCCCTCGGCGGCGCCGACTCCCGCGGGGATCTCGAGCAGGCGCAGGTTCACGGGGCGGTCGGGGGCCGAGCATCTCGCCGGCGGCGATACGGAAGAGCAGGGCGTAGCCGATCTGACCGGCGGCGCCGGTGACGGTGACGGTGGTGGCGTCCATGCCCCGAGCCTATTCCTGCGGCGCGCGGTGCGCGGGGGGTGCGGCCGGCGGCGCGGCATCCGGAGACGGCGCGTCGCCCCCGACGCGTTACATTCGGTCCAGTCGCGTCGCCCGCGTCGCCTGCCCCTCTCGCCAAGGACGGTCATGACCCTCTCCCGCCCCGAACTCAGCGTGCTCGCCCGCATCCGTTCCTCGGCTGCGCTGCTGGGGCCGAGCGAGGCGAAGGTCGCCTCGATCGTGCTCGAGCGCGCCCACGAGGTCGTCGAGTGGTCGACCGCCGAGCTCGCGCAGGCGGCGGGAACGTCGACCGCGACGGTCATCCGCGCCTGTCAGAGTCTGGGCTTCCGGGGCTTCCAGCATCTGCGCCTCGAGCTGGCGCGTTCGGCGCCGATGCGCGCCCACGAGGGCGACGACATCGCCGCGGGCACCTTCGACGACGCCGTCGAGGCGGTGCGGCTCGCGCAAGAGAGCGTGAGCCCCGCCCGTGTGATCGAGGCGGCCGATCTGCTGCGCCGGGCGCGCCGAGTGGTGCTGGTCAGCAACGGCTTTTCGGGTCCGCCGCTGCAGGACTTCGCGATGCGCCTGAGCACCCTCGGCCGCGCCGTCGAGGCGCCGATCGACACGCTCGCCCAGCAGTTCGCGGCCAACTCGCTGGGCGAGGGCGACCTGTGCTTCGCGCTCAGCTACTCGGGCGCCAACGTGCAGACCCTCCGTGCCTGCGCGGCGGCGCACGACCGCGGGGCGCGGGGTCGCGCTCGTGACGAGCTTCGCCCGGTCGCCGATCGGTCGCCTCGCCGACGTCGTGGTCGCGACCGGTCCCGCTGCCGGGGCGCACGAGATCGACCCGTTCCTCGCGCGCATCGGCCACACCGTCGTCTTGCACGCGCTGCACTCGGCGCTCGCCGATGCGACGACGGCGACGGATGCCGCGGGCATGCGCCACGTCGTCGCCGACGCCATCGCCGACGAGTGATCGAACCTCACCGTTAACCTCGCCGTCAGCCGCCGGTCACCGATCTGCCAGAAGGCGGTGACGTTCGGCCGGTGTAATCACGTTTCGTGACGAGTGAAACGACAGTAACGAGCGCGACCGCCGAGATGCTCGAGGTCGACGTCGACGGCCTCTTCAACGTGCGCGCCACGCGCGGCGCCGCTCCCTGGCTCGTCCGCTCGGGTGCCCCCGAGGCGCTCACGCCCGAGGGCGCCGAGGCTCTCGCCGCACTGGGGGTGTCGGTGATCGTCGACCTGCGCGAGCCGTCGGAGCACGGCGCCGCGAACCACGGGATCGTCGTCCGCTCCGTTCCCGTCTACGGCGCCGAGCCCCCCGCGACCGGCGGGCTCGAGCAGATCTACGACCAGCTACTGCGCGAGCGCGGCGCGGCGCTCGCCCGCGCCGTCGGCGAGATCGCCGATGCCGACGGTGCCGCACTCGTGCACTGCACGGCCGGCAAGGACCGCACGGGCCTCGTGGTGGCACTGGCGCGTCGCGTCGCGGGCGTCTCGGTCGACGGTGTCGTGGCCGACTACGTCCTCTCGGCGCCGCACGTGCGGCCGGTCCGCGCCGCGCACGCCGCTCGCGTCGCCGCCGGCGTCTCGGAGCACGATCGCGACGACGTGTTCCGCCTGCACCTCGAGAGCCCGCCCGAAGCCATCGGGCACGCGCTCGCCGTGGTCGACGAGCTCGGCGGCGCCGAACGCTACCTGCTGGCCCACGGGCTGCGGCCCGAGCAGGTCGCCGCGCTGCGCCGCAAGAACGCGGATGCCGCATGAGCCGCGCGACCGGACGCCTGACGATCCTGCATCTGAGCGACGTGCACGTGACGACGGGCGGACTGCTCTACGACGCGGTCGACGGCATCGCGCGCCTCGACGCCGTGGGCGGCTACCTGCGCGAAGCCGGCATCACCCCCGAGGCGGTCGTGGTCACGGGCGACCTCGCGCAGCGCGGCCACGGCGCGGCGTATCCCCGGCTCCGCGAGGCGTTCGACCGGCTGTCGGAGGTGGCGGGCGCCCCCGTGCTCACGGCTCTGGGCAATCACGACGACGCGGACGCGGCCCGCGTCCTCCGCGGGCACGAGGACGGGCACCATCGCGTGGTCGTCGTCGACGACATCCGCTTCGTGCTGCTCGACTCGTCCCGCGGCGAGCTCGGCGAGGCGCAGCTGTCGTGGCTCGCGCGCGTCGTGGCCGAACCGCACGGGGCGGGCACGATCGTCGGTGTCCACCACGCGCCGCTCGGCTCGCCGCTGCCGACCCTGGCCAAGGCCGGGCTGCGCGACGCCGATGCGTTCCTCGACGTCGTCGCCGGCACCGATGTGCGCGCCGTGCTGGCGGGGCACTTCCATCACCCGCTGTCGGCGAGCCTGCGCGGCATCCCGATCTCGGTGGGTCCCTCGCTGGCCTACCACCAGGTGATGGACGCCGGTCCCGACCGCGTCAGCGGGCACGACCTCGCGATGTTCTCGCTCGTGCACCTGCTGCCCGCGGGGGTCACCGTGACGAACGTGGGGCTCGACTCGCCCGCACCCATCTTCTCCTCCCTCCTCGCCCGCTAGCCCGATCCCACCGACAGCCCGAACCCACCCGAAAAGGAACCCGCAATGCCCCGCCTCTCCCGCTCGCTCACCCCGTTCACCGCCCTCGGCCTCGCTGCCGTCGTGCTCGCCGGCTGCTCGTCGAGCCCGGCCGAGCCCGCCGCCTCGGCCGACGCCGCGGCATCCGGTGCCCTCGAGCCCGCCACCATCACGCTGTACACCTCCGAGCCGCAGCAGAAGGCCGACGAGCTCGTCTCGGCGTTCCGCGAGGTGCACCCCGAGATCACCGTCGAGGTCTTCCGCGCCGGCACGGGCGATCTGACCACGCGCGTCGCGACCGAGCAGCAGGCGGGCGGCATCCAGGCCGACGTCTTCCTCGCCGCCGACGCCGGGACGTTCGAGAAGTACGCCGCCGACGGGCTGCTGCAGCAGTACACCCCCGCCGACGTCGATGCCCTCAACCCCGATGTCGTCGACCCCGAGGGCTTCTACACCGGCACGCGCATCATCCCGACCGTCATCGCCTACAACACCGGCATCATCACCGAGGCCCCCGACTCGTGGGAGAGCCTGACCGACCCCGAGTACGCCGACCGGATCGTCATGCCCAACCCCGACGTCTCGGGTGCCGCGGCCTACAACGCGGCGGTCTGGCTCGACGATGCGAAGCTCGGCGAGACCTGGCTCACGGCGCTCGCCGAGAACCGCCCGGTCATCGCCGACAGCAACGGCCCGGTGTCGCAGGCCGTGGCCGCCGGCGCGCAGCCGGTCGGCATCGTCGTGGACTACCTCGTGCGCGAGCTCGCCGCGCAGGGCTCGCCGATCGCGGTGTCGTACCCGAGCGAGGGGGTGCCGTACGTCTCGCAGCCCGTCGGCATCTTCGCCGACACCGACCAGGCGGCGGCCTCGCAGGCCTTCGTCGACTTCCTCGTCAGCGCCGAGGGCCAGAAGCTCGCGGTCGAGCAGTCGTACCTGCCGGTGCGCTCCGACGTCGGCACGCCCGAGGGCGCGCCCGCGATGGACGAGATCACGATCCTCTCGCCCGACCTCGAGACGATCCGCAGCACGCAGGATGCCGCGGTCGAGACGTTCCGCACGCTCTTCCTGCGATGACCTCTGGCGTCACGTCCGTCGCCGCGGGCCCGGTCGTCCGGGTCCGCGGCGTGCGGCGCCGCGCGGACGGCGTCGACGCGCTCGTCGTGGCGCTGTGGCTCGCGTGCGGCGCCCTGGTCCTGCTCCCCATCGGCGCCCTCGTCTTCCTCGCCGGCACCGGCCGCCAGCTCGGCGTGCTGCTGCAGGGCGACGTCGTCGAGGCCGGGATCAACAGTCTGGTCTCGGCCGGCGTCTCGGCTCTCGCCGCGGTCGTGTTCGGGACCCTCCTCGCGGTGCTGCTCGACCGCACCGACCTGCCCGGCCGCCGCGGTCTGCGCCTACTCGCGCTGGGCCCGCTGCTGCTGCCGCCGTTCGTCGGTGCGATCGCCTGGCTCGGGGTGGCGGGCCCGACCAGCCCCGTCAACCTGTGGTGGCGCGACACGTTCGGCGCACCGCTGTGGTCGATCTACGGCGCCGACGGCGTCATCCTGCTGCTGACGGTGCACAGTTACCCCGTCGCGATGCTCATCGTCTCGGCCGCGCTGCGACGCATCCCCTCCGATCTCGAGCAGGCCGCCCGCATCGGCGGTGCGGGGCCGCTGCGCGCCCTCGCGACGATCACGCTGCCGCTCCTGCGGCCGGCGCTGCTTTCATCGTTCGTGCTCATCGCCGTGGGCAACCTCGCCGACTTCGGCATCCCCTCGATCATCGGTCTGCCCGACCGCTTCGTCACGCTCGCGACCCTGGTCTACCGGTACCTGCAGTCGGGCACCGTCGAACAGCCGCTCGCGGTAGTCGCCACGATCGGCATGGTCCTGCTCGTCCTGGCGGTGCTGGCCCTCGTCGCCGACGCCTTCGTCGGCCGGCGCGGTTGGGAGCTCGACTCGTCGACCGCGGCGATCGAGCGCACTCCGCTCGGGCGCTCGCGGATCGGGCTCGGGGTCGCGGCGTGGACCGTCGTCCTGCTCATCACGGTGCTGCCGCTGCTCGCCCTCACGGTGCAGACCCTGCTGCGGGCGCCCGGCGTCCCGCTGACGTGGGAGAACCTCACCCTCGACCACCTGGTCCGGGCCGTCACGACCCCCACCGCCCTGGCCGGGGCGGCGAACTCGATCATGCTCGCGTCGATGGCGGCGGTCGTCTGCGGCGTGCTGGGCCTCGGCATCGGGGTCGTCGTCGCCCGCGTCGGCGGCCGAGCCGCGCGGGGGCTCGGGGCGGTCGCGATGGTGCCGCAGGCCATCCCCGGCATCGTGATCGCGGTGGCCTGGCTGATCCTCGCCCCCGCTCTCGGCCTGTTCAACACGCCGTGGCTCATCCTCGTCGCGTACGTGACCTCGTTCACCGCCCTCGTGGTGCAGTCGGTCGCCGCCCCGCTGTCGGCGACGCCCGCGAGCGCCGAGGAGGCGGCGCGGGTCGCCGGCGCCGGACGCCTTCGGGCCCTCGTCGACATCTCCTCGCGCATGGCCGCTCCCGCCGCCGTCGCCGGCGCGGTGATCGTCGCGGTCACGGCGGTGCGCGAGCTGACGCTCTCGGTGCTGCTCCTCTCGCCCGGATCGCAGACGCTCGGCGTCGCGATCTTCAACTTCCAGCAGGCCGGCGCGTTCAGCACGGCATCCGCCTGGTCGCTCATCGTGGCCGTCGTCGGGATCGCCGTCATCGGCATCGCGACGCGGCGCCCCGATTGATCCGACCCGATCCGTACCCCTCCGTCCCGCAGAAAGGCCGTCATGGCATCCGTCACCCTCGAACACCTCTCGTTGCGCTACCGCAACGGCACGCTGGGCCTCGCCGACATCGACCTCGAGGTCGCCGACGGCGAGTTCATCGCCCTGGTCGGTCCGTCGGGATCGGGCAAGACCACGCTGCTGCGCAGCATCGCCGGCTTCTTGGCCCCCACCGCCGGCCGCATCCTGCTCGGCGACCGCGTGCTCGCCGACGGCCCGACCTCGGTGCCGCCCGAGCAGCGCGGACTCGGGATGGTGTTCCAGCAGCACGCGGTCTGGCCGCACTGGAACGTCGCCCGGAACGTCGAATACCCGCTGCGACGCGCTCGGATGGCGCGGCTCGACCGGCACCGACGGGTCGGCGAGGCCCTCGAGCTCGTCGGGCTCGCCGGCTACGAGCGCCGCGATCCGGCGACGCTCTCGGGCGGACAACGCCAGCGCGTCGCCCTGGCCCGCGCGCTCGTCGCCCGCCCCCGCGTGCTGCTGCTCGACGAGGCGCTGTCGGCCCTCGACGAGCCGCTGCGCGACCGGCTGCGGCTTGAACTGCACACCCTCGCGAAGGAGCTCGGACTCACCGTCATCCATGTGACGCACGACCGGTCGGAGGCCCTCGCGCTCGCCGACCGCGTCGCGGTGCTCGACGCCGGTCGCATCCGTCAGATCGCCGCGCCCGAGACGTTGCTGAACCGTCCCGCGAGTGCGTTCGTCGCGCGCTTCCTCTCGGATGCCACGCTCGTCGAGGGGCACGTCGTCGAGGGGCGTTTCCGCGCCGCCGGTCATCCGCTCGTCGTGCCGGCGAGCTCGGGGTCGATGCCCGCCTCGTCGCAGGCCCGTGACGCGACGGCGGCGATCCTGCCGGCCGCGGTGCGCCTCACCCCCGGGGGCGACGCCGTCGTGCGATCGACCCTCTTCACCCCCGAGGGCAGCGATGTCGTCGTCCTCTGGCACGGACTGAGCCTCCGTGCCCGCGTCGTGGGCCTGCGTCCCCGCGTCGGCGACGCCGTCCGCGTCGACATCGCCGACGCCCTCGTCTACCCGCGCGAGGTCGTGGGCGCCGCCGCGCCGGTCGCGATGCCGGCATGACCCTCGCCCTCGTGCGTCACGGGCGCACCCCGTGGAACCTCGAACGGCGGATGCAGGGGCGCTCCGACATCCCCCTCGACGAGGTCGGCCGCGCCCAAGCGGATGCCGCGGGCCGGCTGCTGGCCGAAGCGGTGTGGCACCGGGTGGTCTCGTCTCCGCTGCAGCGGGCCGTGCTCTCGGCCGAGATCATCCGGCAGCACGTGGGCGACCTGCCCTTCAGCGCCGATCCCGCCCTCCTCGAACGCGACTACGGCGATGCCGACGGTCTACCCGTCGCCGAGGCGTGGGAGCGGTGGCCCGACGGGGAGTACCCCGGGTCGGAGCCGGTCGACGACACGCGAGACCGCGCGGCGCGGGCGCTCCGCTCACTCGCGCGGGCCGAGGGCAGCACCATCGTCGTGGCCCACGGGGCGTTGCTGCGCGCGGGCATCCAGGCGCTGACGGGCTCGGACTGCCCGCGCATCGGCAACGGCGAGATCATCCTCCTCGAGACGTCGGGGGAGGGGCGCTTCGTCGCGCGCTCGCTCTCGGGATAGGAACGCGCTCGCTCACGCACCGTCGCGCGGCGCGTCACCGGTACCGTGAGAGCATGACCGAACCCGCCCGCGCATCCTTCTCCGGAGCCGCCCGGTGAGCGTGCCGGCCGCCCTGGCCGACATCCTCTATCCCGAGATCGAGCCCTACGAGACGGGTTTCCTGCTCGCGGGCGACGGCCAGCGCGTGTACTGGGAGCAGTCCGGCAACCCCGACGGCAAGCCCGTGGTCTTTCTCCACGGCGGCCCGGGCGGCGGAACCTCGCCCTGGCATCGGCGCTTCTTCGACCCCGAGGCGTACCGCATCGTCCTGGTCGACCAGCGCGGCTGCGGTCGGTCGACGCCGCACGCGAGCGACCCCGCCGCCGACCTCCGTTTCAACACGACGTGGCATCTCGTCGCCGACCTCGAGCTGCTGCGTCGCAACCTCGGGATCGAGACGTGGCAGGTGTTCGGGGGTTCCTGGGGCTCGACGCTCGCTCTGGCGTACGCGCAGTCGCACCCCGCGGTCGTGTCGGAGCTGGTGCTGCGCGGGATCTTCACTCTCCGCCGCCACGAGCTGGAGTGGTTCTACGAGGGAGGCGCCGCGGCGCTGTTCCCCGATCTGTGGGAGGACTACCTCGCGCCCGTCCCCGTCATCGAGCGCGGACGCCTGATCGAGGCGTACCACCGGCTCCTGACCGACCCCGATCCGGCGGTGCACGTGCCGGCCGCGCGGGCGTGGACGCGGTGGGAGGCATCCACCGTCACGCTGCGTCCCGACGCCGGTCTCGTCGACGCGATGACCGAGCCCGCGTCGGCGACGGCGTTCGCGCGTATCGAGAACCACTACTTCGTCCACGGCGGGTGGCTTCGAGAGGGCCAGCTGATCGAGGATGCCGCGGCCGGAGCGCTGCGCGGCATCCCCGGAGTCATCGTGCAGGGGCGTTACGACGCCTGCACGCCGCCGATGACGGCGTGGGATCTGCACCGGGCCTGGCCCGAGGCGGAGTTCGTGATGGTCGACGACGCCGGCCACTCGGCTGCCGAGCCCGGCATCGCCGCCGCCCTCGTCGCCGCGACCGACCGCTTCCGCTGACCCCCGCGGGCACTGGCCCGCGCGCGTCCACGTCGAGCACGCACCGGCCGCGCGAGCGCGCACCGGCGACGGTGCGTCATCGCGGCGAGAGTGCGTCCTCGGCGAGGTGGGCTCGGGCCGCGGGCCAGTGCACCGAGACGTCGAGGCGCCTGTGGGTGGGGTCGACCGGCGGGCCGCCGAGCAGGGGGAGGAGGGCACCCATCGCCTCGCGGCCGAGCTCGTCGCCGTCGACGTCGATCGCGGGCACGTCGTCGGCGCCGATCGCCTCGGCGACCAGTCGCTCGGCGCTCACGACGATCTCGCCGGGCGACGCGACGCCGCGGGCGCGCAGCGCGAACACCAGCCCGAGTCCGATCGACGTCGCATAGGGGACGACGGCCGTCGCGCCGGAGCCGATGACGGCGTCGGCGGTCGCGACGCCCGCGGCGAAGGTCGCGGGGAAGGGCCCGAGGGTCGTGAGCTCGACCCGGTCGCCGACGGCGGCGGTGATGGCGGCGGTGCGCTGACCGTCCTGCCACGACCCGTCGGGACCGCCGAGGTAGGCGATGCGGCGGTGGCCGGCGTCGGCGAGGCGCGCGGCGAGGTCGGCGAACGCGCTCGCGGTGTCGGCGACGATCGAGGTCATCCCCTCGATCTCGCGATCGACGAGCACGGTCGGACCCGACGCGGCGACGGCCCGCAGGATGTCGTCGGGTCCGCGCGGCGCGACGAGGATGCAGCCGTCGACCTGGCGTGCCAGGCGCTCGAACTCGACGAGATCGTCCGCGTCGTCGAGGCGGTGGACGGCGACGGTCAGCTGCAGGTCCGACGCGCGGGCACGGGCCTGCGCTCCCGCGATGATGGGTGTGAAGAAGGCGTTGTCGAGGGTCGGGACGACGAGCGCGACGATGCCCGCCCGGCCGCGGGCGAGATGGCTCGCGGCCCGGTTGGGGATGAACCCGAGCTGCTGGGCGGCGGACCGGACGCGCGCGACCGTCTCGGGCGCCACGAGGTCGGCGCGGCTGAGGGCACGGGATGCCGTCGACTTCGACACCCCCGCGAGGGCGGCGACATCGGCCAGGGTCGTCACCGCGCTCCCTCCCCTTGCGCACGAACGGTTCGCGCGGTCCGCTCATCCTACTGAGCGACAGCAACCGGTTGCCGACGCGTTATCGCGGCGTTTTACACGTTGTTTACACGGATCGTCGTCATCCGCTCCGCCGTACCCCTACGGTAGTAGCAACCGGTTGCGCAACCGGTTGCACCCGCACCCTCCCTCCTCCCGCACGAACGGAGTTCGCTCGTGGTCTCACGCCGCACCGGACTGCTGGCCCTCCCCGGGCTCGCGCTCCTGCTGGCGGGGTTCCTGATCCCCTCGATCGCGCTGCTCTTCGCGCCTCCCGGGGTCAGTCCGCTCGACATCATCGACCGCCTCGGCCGCATGCTGACCGATCCGTTCGACCTTGCGATCATCGGCCGCACGGTCGGGCTCGGTCTCATCGTCACGGTCGTGTGCATCGTGCTCGGGTTCCCGATCGCCTACCTCCTCGCCCGCTCGACCTCGCGGTGGGCCGGCGTGCTGCTGGCCCTGGCGATCTTCCCGCTGCTGCTGAGCAACGTCGTCCGCACCTTCGGGTGGCTCGTGCTGCTCGGGTCCAACGGCGCCATCGGCCAGCTGCTCACGGGCCTCGGCCTCGTCGACCGGGCGCCGCAGCTGCTGTACACCGAGCTCGCGATCGTGCTCGGGCTCACCCAGCTCTTCCTGCCGCTCGCGATCATCTCCTGCTACTCCGCCGTCGCCCAGGTCGATCCCGGTCTCGACGACGCCGCGCGCGGACTCGGCGCGAGCCGTACCCGCACCTTCTGGGGCATCGTCGTTCCGCTCTCGGCACCCGGCATGGTCGTCGCGGCGACCCTCGTCTTCGCCGGCAGCGTCACGGCCTACACGACGCCCTACCTGCTGGGCGGGTCGAGCCAGCGGATGCTGTCGACGCAGCTGTACTCGTACTCGAGCGTCACGATCGACTGGGCCGCCGCGAGTGCGACCGCGATCATCATGACGGTGCTCGTCTTCGCCGTCTCGGGCCTGTCGGCCGTCGTCGGGCGGCGGGGGGCGACCTCGTGAGCGGCCGGTCGATGAAGACGGGGCGCCCCGTCGCGGCATCCCTCGCCGTCGCCGGCTACGTGATCATGATCGTGCCGATCCTGTTCGTCGTCGCCACAGCCTTCACGGGCGGCCGCACCCTGCGCTTCCCGCCCGAGGGCTTCTCGCTGCGCTGGTTCGAGGCGGCGCTAAACTACGACCCGTTCATCACGGCGCTGCTGTCGAGCCTGCAGCTCGCGCTGCTCGCCACGGTCCTCGCACTCGCGATCGGCGTGCCGGTGACCCTCGCGATCCACCGCGGACGCCTGCCCGGCAAGGGCATCGTCGAGGGACTCTTCCTCTCGCCGCTCATCGTGCCCGAGCTCGTCGTCGGTCTCGCGCTGTACCAGCAGCTCATGATCGGCCTGCGGCTCGACAACTTCCCCGTGCTGCTGATCGGCCACACCGTGCTGATGCTCCCCTACGCGGTGCGCGTGACCGGAGCCTCGCTCGCCCTCGCCGACCCCGGCATCGAAGAGGCGGCCCGCGGACTCGGCGCCTCGCCGCTGCGCGCGTTCTTCACCGTGACGCTGCCGTTGCTGCGCCCCGGCATCTTCTCGGCGGGGCTGCTCAGCTTCGTCACCTCGTTCAACAACGTGCCGCTGTCGCTGCTGCTGCAGAGCCGCGACTTCCGCACCCTGCCCGTGACGATGCTCGACTACGTGCAGCAGAGCTATGACCCCATGGTCGCGGCCACGAGCACCATCATCCTGGCGGGCACCGTCGTGATCGCCGTCATCGCCGAGCGCACCGTCGGCTTCGCCCGCATCTTCGGAGGGATCAACCGATGACCACCGCAGCAGAGTTCGTCGGGGTGACGCAGCGCTTCGGCGACTTCACCGCCGTCGACGACATCGACCTCGCCATCCCGTCGGGGCAGCTGACGACCCTGCTCGGGCCGAGCGGATGCGGCAAGACCACGTCGCTGCGCATGCTCGCCGGGTACACGCAGCCGACCTCCGGCCGCATCATGATCGCCGGAACGGATGCCACGCGCATGCCGCCCGAGCGCCGCGGCCTCGGCATGGTGTTCCAGTCCTACGCGCTGTTCCCGCACATGACGGTCGCCGAGAACGTCGGGTACGGCCTGAAGCTCCGCAAGGTCGGCGGTGCCGAGCGCGGTCGCCGTGTCGCCGAGGCCCTCGACCTCGTCGGCCTCGGACACCTGGCCGCCAGCCGGCCCAAGAAGCTCTCGGGTGGGCAGCAGCAGCGCGTCGCCCTGGCGCGCGCGATCGCGATCCGTCCGACCCTGCTGCTGCTCGACGAGCCGCTGTCGAACCTCGACGCGCGGCTGCGGGTGCAGATGCGTGCCGAGATCCGCCGCATCCAGTCCGAGACGGGCCTCACCGTCGTGCTCGTCACGCACGACCAGGACGAGGCGCTCGAGATGTCGGACCGCATGGTGCTGATGCGCGACGGCCGCATCATGCAGGAGGGCGCCCCGAGCGAGGTCTTCACCGCTCCCGCCAACCGTTTCGTGGCGGAGTTCCTCGGCTACGAGAACTTCGTCGCGGCCGCCGACGGCTCGCTCCTGACGGTGCGGCCCGAGCACCTCGTCGTCGGCCGCGCCGGCGACGGTGCGGGGCTCGCCCTCGACGGCGTCGTGACGGATGTCGCGTACCGCGGCGTCGACCGCCTCGTCACCGTCGAGACGGCGGATGCCGCCGGCGCGACCGTCCGTCTCGTCGCCGACGTCCGCGACGAGGGCGTGGCCGCCCGACCGGGCGAGCGCATCACCGTCTCGGCCGCGGAGACGCGCCTCATCCGCCTCGCCTCCTGACCCGCACCATCCCGCACCCGCACCATCCCGCACCCGCACCATCCCGCACCAGCACAGCATCCGCCGCGGCCCGCCCGCGCCCCGAGAGGACCTCGCATGATCCGCACCCGCACCAGCCGCCTCGTCGCGGCATCCGCCGCCGTCGCCGCCACGGCACTCGTCGTCACCGGCTGCTCCGGCGGCTCGGGTGACGACGCCGCCGCGAGCGACACGATCGTCGTCAGCGCGTTCCCGTTCGGCGTCGAGCAGTTCCAGCAGGCGATCGTCGACCCGTTCACCGAGAAGACCGGCATCGCGGTCGAGATCGAGACTGGCTCCAACGCCGACCGCCTCTCGCAGCTCAAGCTCGCGAACGGCGACGCCGGCATCGACGTCATGCTCATCTCCGACACGTTCGCGGCGTCGGGTCAGGCCGACGAGCTGTTCCAGTCGTTCGACGAGTCGAACGTCCCGAATCTCGGCGCGATCGCCGACTTCGCCGTCGAGGAGGGCTACGAGGGTCCCGCGTACAGCTACCAGCTCAACGGCACCCTCTACAGCACCGCCGACCTCACCGCCGAGCAAGCCTCGCAGTGGTCGCTCTACGCCGACCCGGCCTACGCCGGACGCCTCGCCTTCCCCGACATCTCCGTCACCGCGGGCCAGCTCGCCGTCTCGGGCGTCGCCTCGACGTTCGGCAGCGGGCCGTACGACGTCGACAGCGCCTACCAGACGATCGGCGGCTGGGCCCCCGGCATCCTGCAGTTCTACACGTCGTCGACCGAGGTGACGAACCTGCTCACGCAGGGCGAGATCGTCGCGGCCGACTCGCTCAACGGCTTCGCGACGACCCTCATGGCCTCGGGTGAGCCCGTGGCCTGGACCGCCCCGTCGGAGGGCCGTTACATGGCGACCAACCGCGCGATGATCCCCAGCGGTGCGAAGAACCTCGAGGGCGCCTACGCCTTCATCGACTACCTGCTCTCGGTCGAGGCGCAGACCGCGTCGGCCGAGATCGTCGGCGACCTTCCCGTCGCCCTCGACGCGACGATCCCCGACGAGATCACCGCCGTCGTCGGCGACATCGCCGCCGACCCGATCGCGGCGGGATACGCCACGCTCGACCCCGCAGAGATCCTGCCGAACCGCGCCCAGTGGGTCGAGCGGTTCGCCCGTGAGGTCGCCTCGCGCTGACCCGGACCGCCCGGCCGCCGAGCGCCCCCCTGTCTCGGCGGCCGGGCCCTTCTCCTCGCTCCACGACTCGCGTCGGCCTGCGACGCACGAACGGCACCATGACCTCCCCCCGCACCCTTCCCCTCGAGTACCTTCAGCGCCTGCCGAAGGCCGACCTCCACTGCCACCTCATCGGCACCGTGCGCGCCTCGACCTTCGCGGAGCTGGCCCGCCGCGAGTCGCTCGCGCTGCCCGCCGACCCCGAGCGGATCTTCGCCGACATCAACTCGCTGCCACCCGACCCGGCGCTGTACCGCGACACCCGCATCCCGGTGCCGCAGGAGCGTTCGGCCGACGAGCCCGAGGTGTCGTACTCGCTGTTCCAGGTGTCGAACTGGGTCGTCGAGGTGCTCCGCAGCGCCGACGACCTCACCCGCATCGTCTACGAGGCGTTCGAGGACGCGCACCGCCGCAGCGGCACCCGCCACCTCGAGCTGTTCTTCGACGCCCTGCCGCCGCACCTCGAGTCGCTCGGCTACCTCGGAGCGGTCGAGGCGTACGCCGACGGCATCCGGATGGCCGAGCGCGACTTCGGCATGACCGGCCGCATGATCCAGGGCATCGACCGCAGCCGCAGCGGCGAAGAAGCCCTGGCGGTCGTGCGCCGCGTCGTCGACAACCCGCATCCGTACGTCGCCGGCATCGGCCTCGACAACCTCGAGACCGCCGGCCCGCCCGAGCGTTTCGTCGACGCGTACCGTCTCGCGGGCGAGGCGGGGCTCGGCCGCACGGCGCACTCGTCGGAGCACGCGCCGACCGCGGTCAACACGATCACGTGCCTCGACCTGCTCGGCTGCGACCGCATCGACCACGGCTACTACGTCCTCGAGGACGACGCCGTCGTCGAGCGGATGCGGGACGAGCAGGTCTCGTTCACCGTCGCCTCCACGACGTCGCGTCGCTCGTGGCGTCCGTGGCGCCGGGCCTCGATCTCGGCCATGCTCGACGCCGGGCTCAACGTCATCCCGTGCTCGGACGACCCCGGGATGTTCCCGACGACGCTCCTCGGCGAGTACGACATCGTCTCGGAGCAGATCGGTGCGACCCCCGAGCAGATCCGCCGCATGGCGATCGCGTCGTTCGAGGCCTCGTGGCTGCCCGCCGATGAGCGCGCTCAGCGCGTCGCCGAGGTCACCGCCGAGATCGACGCCCTCGACGCCCTTCGCTGAACGACGAAGTCGTCGCCACCTGCACCCATCCCCGAGGGGAAGGAGCAGGTGGCGACGACTTCTCGATGCGGATGCCGCGGATGCCGCGGGTCAGCGACCGCTGCGGCGTCCGGCGCTGTTCGAGCGGACGACCGAGCCGACCATGAGCTTGCCGCCGCCGGCGGCGCCGTTCGACGTGGCGCGGCGACCGGTGCGACGCGGGTTGCCCGCGGGCGCGGCGTCCCGGCCCTCGCGGGGAGCGCGGTCGGTCGACTGGCCGCCCCGCGCGGACTGCTGCCCGCCGCGGCTCTGCTGGCCGCCCTGACCGCCGCCGCGGGTGCTCTGGCCGTCGCGACCGGCAGCGCCGGCGCCCTGGCCCTGGCCGCGTCCGCCACGACCGCGTCCGCCGCCGTTGCCCGACCGTGCGCCGCCGTTCGAGGAGCCGCCCTCGCGGGCGTCGCGGGCCGCGCGCTTGCGCTGCGCGTTGGCGCCCTGGCTCGTGCCGCGGGGCGCGACGGCCTCGACGGGTGCGGGTGTCACGTACGGCGCGACCGTGCCGACGAGCTCGACGACCTCGGGCGACGACGCCGTGACCTGCTGCGGCGTGACGGCGATGGCCGCCTTGCGCAGCAGATCCTTGACGTCGCGCTCCTGGCCGGGCAGCACGAGGGTCACGACGGCGCCCTCTGCGCCGGCGCGGGCGGTGCGGCCCGAGCGGTGCAGGTACGCCTTGTGCTCCATGGGCGGGTCGACGTGCACGACGAGCTCGACGTCGTCGACGTGCACGCCGCGGGCGGCGACGTCGGTCGCGACGAGCACCTTGGCGGTGCCGGCCGAGAACGCGGCGAGGTTGCGGTCGCGCTGAGGCTGC
This sequence comes from Microbacterium arborescens, assembly GCA_036946435.1. Classification (GTDB taxonomy): domain Bacteria; phylum Actinomycetota; class Actinomycetes; order Actinomycetales; family Microbacteriaceae; genus Microbacterium; species Microbacterium arborescens_A. Next base: position 32,587 of record JAQIJE010000040.1, read on the forward strand.
GACAGGTTGCCGTGCAGGTCGACGGAGGGGATGCCCTGCGAGGTCAGCTGCTTGGCGAGCTTCTTCGCGGCGTGCTTCGTGCGGGTGAAGAGGATGCGGCGACCCATGCCCGAGGCGAGCGCCTTGACGACGTCCTTCTTCTCATCGGCCCCGGCGAGGTGGAACACGTGGTGCGTCATCGCGGCGACGGGGGAGTGCGCCTCGTCGACCGAGTGCAGCACCTCGTTCTGCAGGAAGCGCTTGACGAGCTTGTCCACACCGTTGTCGAGCGTGGCGCTGAACAGCATCCGCTGTCCGTCGCGCGGCGTCTTGTCGAGGATGCGGGTGACCGCCGGCAGGAAGCCGAGGTCGGCCATGTGGTCGGCCTCGTCGATGACGGTGATCTCGACCGAGTCGAGGGTCAGGTGACGCTGCTGCAGCAGGTCTTCGAGGCGGCCCGGGCAGGCGACGACGATGTCGACGCCGGCGTTCAGGGCCTGCACCTGGCGGGTCTGGTTGACGCCGCCGAAGATCGTGGTCGTCTTCATCCCGTAGGCCGCCGCGAGGGGCGCGAGGGTCGCGTTGATCTGCGTCGCGAGCTCGCGGGTGGGGGCCAGCACGAGACCCAGGATGCGGGTCGCGCGGCGGGTGCCGCCGGCGAGCTCGCCGCCGAGGCGCGCGGCCATGGGGATCGAGAAGGCCAGGGTCTTGCCCGAGCCGGTCTTGCCGCGGCCGAGCACGTCGCGACCGGCGAGGGTGTCGGGCAGGGTGTCGACCTGGATCGGGAAGGCGGTCGTCTTGCCGTCCTTCGCGAGGGCTTCGACGAGGGGAGCGGGCACGCCGAGCGTGCGGAACGTGGTGTCAGTCATGAGGGAGTGTTCTCCGGGCGCACGTCGGCGCCCTGGTCGGTGGCCCGGATGCGGATGCGCAAACGGGGTCGCCGTACGAAAGAGTCCGCGGGATGCCGGTGATGACCCGGTGGGCGGAAGGCGTTCTACGACGCGTGCGGCACGAGTGCGCCGCAAGATCCCTCAGTCTACCAGCGACGGTCCGGGCTTTCGGACGTCGCCGTCTTCGGCCCGCCTCAGATGAGCGAGAGCTCGCGGAGCTTCGCCGCGACGTCGTCGTTGCTCGGCTCGACGTGGTGGCTCGCGTCGGGGTAGACGACGACGGGGATCTGCGTGCGTCCCGAGATGTCGCGTGCGACGTCGGCGGCGGCGGGATCGGCCTCGAGGTCGACGTAGGTGTAGGCGACGCCGAGGTCGTCGAGCTGGGCCTTCGTGCGGCGGCAGTCGCGGCACCAGTCGGCGCCGAACATCGTGATGGTGGTGGCGTCGGGGGCGGGGGAAGCGCTCATGCTTCCAGGGTACGACCGCTCGGTATGCGGCGGCTCAGTACTCGGCGGCTCCGGCGCGCTCGCGTGCGGGCTCCACAAGGGCGTCGACGCGCTGCCGCTTGGGTGCGTAGACGACGAGCGCGTGGAAGACGAATCGCACGACGAACGCGGCGATCAGGGTGAGGCCTGCCGCGATGACGCTCGGGATGTGCGCGTTCTCGACGAGCGCCCACAGCACCGGGATGCGGATGATCGCTTCGGCATTGTTGAATGCGAACGATTTCAGGAATCGCGCCCGCATGCTGCCCGACTCGGAGCGCATGTCGGAGAACACGAGGTATTCGAGCAGCAGGAAGTTGCCGATGATCGTGATCTCGCTCGCGATGATCGACGCCGGCAGGTAGTCCATGCCGAGGCGGATGAGCCCCCACATGATCACGAGGTTCGCGATCGCGCCGACGCCGCCGACGAGGGCGAACGCCGACATGCGGCCGAAGCGCAGCATCAGCAGCTGCGTCAGGAAGCGGATGCCCTGCGTGAACGTCGCCTTCGAGGCGCCCGCGAACCGGGGCGCGAAGGCGAACGGCACCTCGGCGACGCGCAGGTGGCGGCGCGCGAGGATCTCGAGCAGGATCTTGAACCCGCGGGGGCGCAGGGCGTCGATGTCGATCGCGTCGCGGTCGACGAGGAAGAACCCGGTCATCGGGTCGCTGCAGTCGCCGAGCTTGCGAGGGAACATCGCCTTGGTGAGGAGGGTCGACGCGCGCGAGACCGTCGTGCGGGTGGCATCCGCGAGGCCCTTCGAGTCGCCGCCCGCGATGTAGCGCGACGCGACGACGACGTCGACGTCACCGCGGTCGGCGCGCGCGAGCAGGCGGGGAATGTCCTCGGGCGGATGCTGCAGATCGCCGTCCATGACGAGGCACCACGACGCGCTCGCGGCGCGCATGCCCTCGACCACAGCGCCGCCGAGGCCCGCCGTCGGGGCGTCGCGGTGGATCAGACGCACCGCGAAGTCGGCCGTCTTCGCTGCGCGCTCGATGATGGCGGGGGTGTCGTCGGTCGAGTCGTCCACGAAGACGACCTCGATCAGGCGGTCGTCGACCGCATCGCCGATACGCCGAAGAAGCTCGGCGACGTTCGGACCCTCGTTGAAGGTCGGGACGACGATCGTCAGATCCATGCGGTGCTCACGGTCTTGAAAGGGCCAGGAATTCACACAGTACTGAGGAAACAGCCCCGCACGGGCCCGGCTTGCTTTGCGTATTCCATGAAGTTCAGCCGATGGACTTCTTCAGGTCATCCACCGTCATCCCGTAGTTGACGCGGATGACGGGGAGCGCGAGCTTGTCGGTGCCGATCGACACGTAGCCGTGCTCGATCGTGCGGGCCATCTCGTACCCCGCGTCGGCGACGGCCTGCTTCGCCGCGTCGTCGTGATGGCCGAACGGGTACGCGATGACCTCCTTCGCCCCGCCGAGCACGCTCGCCGACGTCTCGAGGTCGGTGACGATCTCGTCGTGCGTCCAGTTGACGATGCGGCCCTGACCGTTCGCGCCGGCGCTGTGCATGTCGTGCGTATGCGAGCGCTTGAGGACGTAGGGCGTCAGCTCGGGACCGGCGCCGTTGGTCGTGATCACGAACGAGGTCGTCATCACGCGGTACTTCTCCACGAGCGGCACCGCCAGTTCGAGCCACGTGGGGTCGGCGTCGTCGTCGGTGATGATGACGGAGTGGTCGGGCAGGAACAGCCGGCCGTCGATGAAGGCGCTCAGTTCGGGCCAGGTCGGCAGGTAGAACTGCTGCTCCGAGATGTACTCGAGGTGCGCCTCCCAGTCGCCGACGAACGCGTAATTGCCGCGCAGCCAGCCCGACTCGCCCTCGGCCTTGGTCGTGAACTGGTGGTACATCAGAATCGGCACCCGGGTCTTCGCCGCGGCATTGGCGTCGGGGCTCATCCACGCGGCGTGGACGGTGCGCTGACGCGAGTCGCAGGCCACGACATCCGCGCCGTTGAGCCGGCCGGGGATCGCCAGCGCGGCGGCATCCTCGGCCGTGTCGTACCAGCCCGCGAACACCTGTCCGTCGCGCGAAGGGATCGGGAGCGAGGCGTACAGCGAGCCCTGCGTCTCGAGGACGGGTGCGATGTCGATCCCGTCTCCCGCGAACGACACGGCGCACGCGTTCGGGTCGGTCGCGTCCGCGAGCAGCTGCTCGGCCGGGCTGAGCGGCTCGGGCGTCGGTGTCTCGGCCTCGGGCGTCGGGGTGCTGCCGGATGCCGCGGGGTCGGACGCGTCGCCCGCCCGCTGCATCGCGTCGACGGCGAACCAGCCGCCGACCGCCGCGACCAGCGCGACTCCGGCGATGGCGGCGCCGACGCCGATCGCGCGACGTTTGCGCTGGCGTCGCGCATTCTCGCGTCGCGTTGCGGCCATCGTGCTCTCCTCGGGTGGTGCCGGTACTCGGACGAATCCTATTTCGCGTGGCTGTGCGCATGATCGGCGGTCGTCGGAGCGACGCCCGCGGCGCCGTCACCGCGTTTAGGCTCGCCCTGTGAGCACACCGGCCGCACCACCGTGGGTCTGCCCGACGTGCGGAGATCCGCTGCGGTTCGAGATCCTCGACGACGAGGCGTTCCTCGTCGCATGGTCGTGCTTGTCATGCGGTCTCGTGCGCGTGACCGAGCCGAGCTGAGCGGCGGGGCCAAGCGCCGCGGGATGGTGCAGCGGTATCACCGCGGAGATCCTCCCGGAGGGGGAGGTGCCCCAGGGCTTCGTCGCCTAGCGTCTCGGTCATGAAGGATGTCGTGGGGTGGTTGAGCGTGGCGATCGTCGTGTCGGTGCCGATCATTCTGCTGGCTGTCGCATTCACTTCGCACCGCAATCAGAGATCCGGCCGTCCCGACGCGCTATCGTCCGGCGGGCTGCTCAAATTCGATGAGCTGTTCCATCCGACTGCGCACGCTGCGCGAATCCAATGGGAGGCCGAGCAGGAGATCCCCATCCCCGCGCCCACGCCGGATAAGGGTCCGGGAGTCATTCTCGAAGGCAACAAGATCACGATCGAGATCGCGAACGTCGGTCGTTCTCCTGCGTGAAGGCGCTGTCGGCGCCGGAATCTCTCCCGACGGGCGGAGGACGTCAGCCGATGTCGAGGCCCGTCTCTGCCGCCTCGGACACGAGCAGCCTACTCACGAGTCCCGCCAGAGCGGAGCGGTCGGGGGCGGGAAGGTGTGCGAGCAGGCGTGAGACGTCCTCGCCGAACGCTGCTTCGCCGGCCGCGGCGCGGGCGCGCCCGTCTTCGGTCAGCCGCACCTGGACGGCCCGGCCGTCTTCGGGCGAGGGGAAGCGCTCCACGAGCCCGCGCTTCTCGGCGCGATCGACGAGGCCGCTGATGCTCGACCTGTCGAGTCCGAGACGGGCGCCGAGCTCGCTCATGAGTGGCGTCCGATCGCGCAGGATGCCGAGCATCCGGCCTTGGACGACGGACATCCCATGCGCTGCCGATTGGTTCTCGAGCATGCGCTGCACGAGGAACGTCAGCTGCGCCAGGCCATCGGCGGCAGAGAGCTCGTCTGACGTCATGCGCCCAGCCTATCGCACTAGTTCGCGGCACGTACTATATTGATTCGTGCCACGAACTAGTAAGGATGTCGTCATGATCACCACCGAAGCCGCTGTCGTCGCTGCTTTCGACGCGCCGCCGAGCTACCGCTCGTTCACTCTGCCCGCGCCAGGCTCTGGTGAGGAGGTCGTCGACGTCATCGCGGCGGGACTCCACCCCCGCGTGCGGTCGGGGGCGAGCGGGGCGCACTACACGAGCACGGGTCGGTTGCCGTTGATCCCCGGAATCGACGGCGTCGGGCGGCGTGCGGACGGGTCGCTCGTCTACTTCGCCGTCGATGACGAGCAGTACGGCTCGATGTCGAGGCAGGCGGTCATCGACGGGCGCCGCGTCGTCGAGTTGCCCGCCGACGCCGACGTCACGAGGATCGCGGCCGCGATGAATCCGGCGATGTCGTCGTGGGTGGCGCTGCGCCGCCGCGTCGCGATTCCCGCCGGGGCGTCAGTGCTCGTCCTCGGCGCGACGGGCAACGCCGGAACGATGGCGGTGACGATCGCCCGACTGCTCGGGGCGGAACGCGTCGTCGCGGCGGGCCGCGATCGCGAGCGGCTCACCGCGCTGAGCACGGCGGCGGATACGACCGTCGCGTTGACCGATGACGCGGATGCCACGGATGCGGCGCTTGCTGACGCTGCGGCCGATGTCGACGTCGTGCTCGACTACCTCTGGGGCGCTCCGACCGAACGCGCCATCCCGGCCTTACTTGCCGCTCGATCGGACCGCAGTCGTCCGATCGACTGGATCGAGATCGGCTCGGTCGCCGGCCCCACGATCGGGTTGCCATCTGCGGCGCTGCGCTCCGCACACCTGCGCCTCATCGGCAGCGGACAGGGCTCGATCGGCGCACGCGAGTACCTCGCCGTGCTTCCGTCGCTCGTCGAAGCGATCGACGACGGGCGCATCCCGGTGGCGACGCGCGAGGTGCCGCTCGCCGCCGTCGAGAAAACCTGGGGCCAGGCCGAGGAAGCCGGGGTGCGCACGGTGTTCGTGACGCAGGCGTGATGTTTGCGCCGGGTCGCTCGTCCAGGCGGTCGGATGGCAGCAAGCTCTCACCAGCCCAAAGCAAAACCCCCGCCATGTAGAAGCTAGGCGAGGGTTTCTGGGACCGTTGTAACGACGGTCCGTGTGGCTCCGACGGGCGTCGATCCCGTGACCTCACGATTTTCAGTCGTGCGCTCTACCAACTGAGCTACAGAGCCGCATGGCTTCACAGAAGCCACGTCCTACACGACAGGCCCTCTGGAAACCAAAGGGCCCGTCGCTTGAGAGCGACCCTGACGGGACTTGAACCCGCGACCTCCGCCGTGACAGGGCGGCACGCTAACCAACTGCGCTACAGGGCCATGCTTATTAAGTTGTGGGAGTGACCCCAACGGGATTCGAACCCGTGCTACCGCCGTGAAAGGGCGGCGTCCTAGGCCGCTAAACGATGGGGCCGAGCGAACCCAGACCCGGGAGTCAAACGTTCACGCTTACCGAGGGACAAGCATATGCGATTCCCCCCGGATGTGCGAATCGAGTGCGTGGCGTCCCGCGCCCGGGCGTGTCTCGGGGTCAGACTGGGCGGGCCCCGCGTGCGTCGGAGGCGGTCGGAAGCCCGCGACAGCTCTTCCGGCGATGTGACGTGTGTTGCTACTGTGAACGGAGTTGTTCACGCGATAGGGAGAGGTCCGCGTGCGTTCCGAAAGCCTGGAGTCCCCGGACGAGTGCGGTTGCGCACCCACGGCCGCGGAGACCAAGAAGCTCTCCCAGCTCATCTCGCGCCGCGGCGCCCTGGGGCTCGGGGCGGTCGGCTTCGTCGCCGCATCCGCCTTCCTCGCCCCCGGCATCCCGACGGCCTTCGGCATCGAGGGCTATCCCTCGTGGGACGACGTGCAGCGTGCGATGAACGACGAGTCGTCGAAGGCCGGCGAGATCGCCCGCATCGAGAAGCTCATCGCGGATCTGACGGCCGACGTCGCGTACAAGCAGGCCGAAGCCGCTCGCCTCGGCGAGGAGTACGCGCAGGCCCAGGCCGCCTTCGAAGACGCCAGCTACCGCGCCACGTCGCTGCAGGAGCAGGCCGACGCGCAGTCCGCCGCCGCGCTCGAGGCCGCGCGCCGCGCCGGAAAGCTCGCGGCGCAGCTCTACCGCAACGGTGGCGACGACACGAGCCTCAAGCTCTTCTTCTCCGACTCGGCCGCATCCGCCGACGATCTGCTCGCGCGCCTCGGCACGATGGACAAGCTGCTGCAGGCCAACCGCGGCGTGTACACGGATGCCGTCACGGCCCGCGAGACCGCGCAGAGCCTGAGCGACCAGGCGAGCGTCGCCCGCGACGAGCGCGACCGCCTCAAGGTCGAGGCCGAGCAGAAGATGGTCGCCGCGCAGCAGGCCGCGAACGCCGCGCAGGCCGCGCTCGAGGAGCAGACCGCCAACATGGCGACGCTGCAGGCTCAGCTCGCCGCCCTGAAGGACCAGACCGCCACGACGGTCGCCGGCTACCAGGCCGGCGTCGAAGAGCAGAAGCGCCGCGACGAAGAGCAGCGCCAGCGCGAGCTCGCCGCCGCAGCAGCCCGCGCCGCCGAGGAAGAGCGTCGCCGCCAGGAAGAAGCCGCAGCCAACGCCGGCAACAACGGTGGTGGCGGTGGCGGCGGTGGTGGCGGTGGCGGTGGTGGCGGCGCCGGAGGAGGCGGCGGTGGCGCCGGACAGGTTCAGCCCTCCGGCTGGGTCCGCCCCGGTCCCGGATACATCAGCTCCTGGTACGGCAACCGCGGCACCATCTGCTCCGGCGGATACTGCACCTCGGGCCACCGCGGCATCGACTTCGCCGGCGGCTGCAGCGCACCGATCTACGCGGCGGCATCGGGCACGGTCGTCTTCGCGGCCTACACCGACAGCTGGGGAAACTACATCAAGGTCGACCACGGCGGCGGCATCATCTCGGGCTACGCGCACATCCAGCACGGCGGGTACAACGTCGGCTGGGGCGACCGCGTGTCGGCCGGCCAGGTCATCGCCTACGCCGGCAACACCGGCATCTCGCAGGGATGCCACCTGCACTTCGAGATCTACCAGTGGGGCGAGCGCATCGATCCGGCGCCGTTCCTGCGCGACCGCGGCATCTCGGTCTGACCCGACGATCCACGAGAGCGAACGCGAAGAGGGGCGGATGCCGCAGCATCCGCCCCTCTCGTCGCTCTGTGAGACTCAGCGCGTGGTGGGCGCTTCGCCCTCGCCCTGCGTCTTGGTCTGGCCCTCGTGCTCCTCGAAGCGCTCGAACGCCTCGGCGACGAGACGCTCCGCCTCGGCGGCGTCGGCCCACTCGTCGACCTTGACCCACTTGTTGGGCTCGAGGTCCTTGTAGTGCTCGAAGAAGTGGCCGATCTCGTTCTTGGTCCAGTCGTCGATGTCGCCGACGTCCTGGATGTGGGCCCAGCGCGGGTCCTTCGCCAGCACGGCCACGACCTTGTCGTCGCCGCCGGCCTCGTCGCTCATCTTGAGCACGGCGACGGGGCGGACCTTCGCGAGGACGCCGGGGTAGATGTCGCGGTCGAGCAGCACCATGACGTCGAGCGGGTCGCCGTCTTCGCCGAGGGTGTTCTCGAAGAAGCCGTAGTTGCTGGGGTATCCCATCGGGGTGAACAGCACGCGGTCGAGGAAGACCCGGCCGGTGCCGTGGTCGACTTCGTACTTCACGCGGCTGCCGCGGGGGATCTCGATGACGGCGTCGTACGCGCCCATAGCTGTGCTCCTCGATCAGACGGTGGGTGGAATGCCGTCGTCCAGCCTACTGGCGGGGTGGTCCGGTGCTCTTCTGCGGGATTTCGGCAGATGCGGCAGCGCGGGGGTGCGGATCGCAGGAGCCGTGCCCCCGCCCTGCGCGATGCCGCCCGGATACCGTAGGGGCGTGCCGTCGTTGAACCCCGCCATCGCCGAGATCCGCCGTGCCGTGCGCGCCGCGCTGACCCCGCTGCCCTCCGGCAGCGCGGTGATCGTGGCGCTGTCGGGCGGAGCGGATTCGCTCGCCCTGGCGGCCGCGACGGCGTTCGAGGCCCCCAAGCTCGGGCTGCGCGCGGCGAGCGTGACGGTCGACCACGGGTTGCAGCCCGGGTCGGACGAGGTCGCTCTCCGTGCCGCCCGCACTGCCGGCGGTCTCGGCCTCGACCCCCTCGTCGTGCGCGTCGAGGTCGGCGTCGAGGGCGGCCCCGAGGCCGCCGCCCGAAACGCGCGGTACGGCGTGCTGCGCGACGCCGCGCGCGACGCGGGAGCCGCCGCGGTGCTGCTCGGCCACACCCTCGACGACCAGGCCGAGACGGTGCTGCTCGGTCTCGCCCGCGGCGCCGGCGCGACGAGCCTCGCCGGCATGGCGTCCGTCCGCACCGACGAGGAGTCGGGCATCCCGTGGCTGCGCCCCCTGCTCGCCGTCCGCCGCGAGACGACGGCCGAGGCGTGCGCCGCCGCCGGGCTCGAACCCTGGCACGACCCGCACAACCGCGACGACCGCTACCGCCGGGTGCGGGTGCGCGAGAGCGTGCTGCCGGTGCTCGAGCGCGAGCTCGGTCCGGGCATCGCCGAGGCGCTGGTGCGCACCGCCGAGCAGCTGCGTGAAGACGCCCAGGCCTTCGACGACATGATCGCCGAGACGATCGAGGACATCGTCGAGCCCGCCGAGGCCGGTATCGCGATCTCGGTGCCGGCGCTCGCGGCGAACCCGCCGGCGCTGCGGCACCGCATCATCCGCCATGTCGTGCAGAGCGAGTTCCACGAGAGCCTGACGCGCTCGCAGACGCTCGAGGTCGCGCGTCTGGTCACCGACTACACCGGACAGGGGCCGATCGACCTGCCCGGATGCCGCGCCCGCCGCGTCGGGCGCCTCGTCGAGTTCTCGGCGGGTTCGGACGGCGCCTAAACTCGTCGCATGCGCGCCGCCGAGATCGCCGACCAGTTGACCGACGTCCTCGTGACCGAGGAGGAGATCCAGGCCAAGCTCGTCGAGCTCGCCGCCCGGGTCGAGGCCGACTACGAGGGCAAGGAGCTCATCCTCGTCGGCGTCCTCAAGGGCGCCGTCATGGTCATGGCCGACTTCGCCCGCGCCCTCAAGCGCGACATCACGATGGACTGGATGGCCGTGTCGTCGTACGGCGCCAGCACGAAGTCGAGCGGTGTGGTGCAGATCCGCAAGGACCTCGACACCGACCTGCACGGCAAGCACGTCCTGATCGTCGAAGACATCATCGACTCGGGCCTGACCCTCAGCTGGCTGCTCGAGAACTTCGAGTCGCGCGGCGCCGAGTCGCTCGAGGTGCTCGCGTTGCTGCGCAAGCCCGAGGCAGCGAAGGTCGAGATCGACTGCCGCTACGTCGGCTTCGACATCCCCAACGACTTCGTCGTGGGCTACGGCCTCGACTACGCCGAGAAGTACCGGAACCTCCGGGATGTCGCGGTGCTCGCCCCGCACGTCTACAGCTGACCCCGCGCGGGGCCGCCGACGCGTGCGGTACGCCCAAAACGAACGCACAGATCCCGCATAGTCCTCGCGGGGTAGCCTGATCGCACCATGGACGTCAAGAAAGTCACGCGCAACCCGCTGATGTATGTGTTGCTCATCGGCGCTCTGCTGCTGATCGGCTTCATGCTGATCTCCAGCCTCACCGGCGCGAAGCAGATCACGACTCAGCAGGGCCTCGAGCTGCTCCGCGGCGACACGGTCACCGAGGCGCAGACCACCGACGGCGATCAGCGCGTCGACCTGACGCTCTCGCAGGCCTTCGAAGGCTCGACGCAGGTGCAGTTCTACTACACGTCGGCGCGTGCCGACGCCGTCGTGGCGGCCATCGACGCCGCGAACCCGGCCGACGGGTTCAACGACCTCGTGCCGCACCCGTCGTGGTTCGACGGCTTCCTCTCGCTCATGCTGCCGCTCGTGCTGCTGGGTCTCCTCTTCTGGTTCCTCATGTCGAGCGCGCAGGGCGGCGGCAGCCGCGTCATGCAGTTCGGCAAGTCGAAGGCCAAGCTCGTGACGAAGGAGACCCCGACGGTCACCTTCTCCGACGTCGCCGGCTCCGACGAGGCCATCGAGGAGATGCAGGAGATCAAGGACTTCCTGAAGGACCCGACGAAGTTCCAGGCCGTCGGCGCCCGCATCCCCAAGGGCGTGCTGCTGTACGGCCCTCCCGGAACCGGTAAGACCCTGCTCGCGCGCGCCGTCGCCGGTGAGGCGGGCGTGCCGTTCTACTCCATCTCGGGCTCGGACTTCGTGGAGATGTTCGTCGGCGTCGGCGCGAGCCGCGTGCGCGACCTCTTCAAGGAGGCCAAGGAGAACTCGCCCGCCATCATCTTCATCGACGAGATCGACGCCGTCGGCCGCCACCGCGGCGCCGGCATGGGCGGCGGACACGACGAGCGCGAGCAGACGCTGAACCAGATGCTCGTCGAGATGGACGGATTCGACCCCAAGGTCTCGGTGCTCGTCATCGCGGCGACCAACCGTCCCGACATCCTCGACCCCGCCCTGCTGCGTCCGGGCCGCTTCGACCGTCAGATCGGCGTCGACGCCCCCGATCTCAAGGGCCGCCAGAAGATCCTCGAGGTGCACGGGCGCGGCAAGCCGCTCTCGCCCTCGGTCGACCTCGCCGTCATCGCCCGCAAGACGCCCGGCTTCACCGGTGCCGACCTGGCGAACGTGCTCAACGAGGCGGCGCTCCTCACGGCGCGCTCGAACGCGCAGCTGATCGACATGCGCGCGCTCGACGAGGCGATCGATCGCGTCATCGCCGGTCCGCAGCGTCGCACGCGCGTCATGAAGGACAAGGAGAAGCTCATCACGGCGTACCACGAGGGCGGCCACGCCCTCGCCGCCGCGGCGATGAACAACTCCGACCCCGTCACGAAGGTGACGATCCTGCCGCGTGGCAAGGCGCTCGGCTACACGATGGTGCTGCCGCTCGAAGACAAGTACTCCGTCACCCGCAACGAGCTGCAGGACCAGCTCACGTACGCGATGGGCGGACGCGTGGCCGAGGAGATCGTCTTCCACGACCCCACGACGGGCGCCTCGAACGACATCGAGAAGGCCACCGGCATCGCGCGCAAGATGGTCACCGAGTACGGCATGACGACCGAGGTCGGCCCCGTCAAGCTCGGCTCGTCGTCGGGCGAGGTCTTCATGGGCCGCGACATGGGTCACGGCCGCGACTTCTCGGAGCGCATCGCCGAGCGCGTCGACGCCGAGGTGCGTCACCTCATCGAGCAGGCGCACAACGAGGCGTACGAGGTCATCAACGCCAACCGCGACGTCCTCGACAAGCTCGCGCTCGCGCTGCTCGAGGAGGAGACCCTCGACCACCTGCAGCTCGCCGAGATCTTCAAGGACGTCAAGAAGCTGCCGCCGCGCCCGCAGTGGCTCTCGAGCCAGGATCGTCCCGTGTCGACCCTGCCCCCCATCGACGTCCCCAAGCGTCGCGAGGAGGCCGGCCTGGCGGCATCCACCGCCGCTGACGCCGAGGCCGAGACGGCCGCCGAGCGCGCGCCGCACCGTCGCCCGTCCGGGCAGGCGCGCCCCGCGACCGCGTAGGCTCGGGGCGTGGCCGTCGATCGCGAACGCGTCGCCGCCCTCGTGCGCGACCTGCTCGAGGCGATCGGGGAGGACCCCGATCGTCCCGGGCTGAAGCAGACCCCGCAGCGGGTGGCCGACGCGTACGCGGAGTTCTTCTCGGGCGTCGGCGCGGATGCCGCCGAGCCGCTCCAGCACACCATCTCGGTGGCGCGCGGGCCGGCTCCCGACACGCTGCCGTCGGGCGCGGTCCTGGTGCGCGGCATCCGGTTCCGTTCGGTCTGCGAGCACCACCTGCTGCCGTTCGCCGGTCACGCGCACATCGCGTACCTGCCGGGCGAGCAGGTCGTCGGGCTCGGGGCGTTGCCGCGCGTCGTCGACGTGCTCGCCGCCCGGCCCCAGGTGCAGGAACGCCTCGGCGAGCAGGTCGCCGACACGATCGCCGGTGCGCTCGACGCCCGCGGCGTGCTGGTGGTCCTCGACGCCGCCCACGAATGCGTCACGATGCGCGGCGGGCGCCAACCGGATGCCTCGACGATCACCGTCGCGGCCCGGGGCGAGTACGCCGATCCGGCCGCACGCGCCGAGCTCATCGCGCTGATCTCGGGCTGTGCGGCGTGAGCGTGATCATGGGCATCGTCAACGTGACGCCCGACTCGTTCAGCGACGGCGGGCGCCACCTCGACCCCGACGCGGCCGTCGCCCACGCGCTGACCCTTCGCGGGCAGGGCGCCGACATCATCGACGTCGGCGGCGAGTCGACCCGTCCCGGTGCCGAACGCGTCGCCCCGGAGATCGAACGCGAGCGCGTGCTGCCGGTCGTCTCGGCGCTCGCCGCCCACGGCCTCCCGGTCAGCATCGACACGATGGACGCCGGCACCGCGGCGGCGGCCATCGCCGCCGGAGCGAGCCTCGTCAACGACGTGTCGGGCGGGCTCGCCGATCCGGAGATGTTCGCGGCGGTCGCCGCCACCGATGCCGAGATCGCGATCGGCCACTGGCGGGGCCACTCCGCCGACATGTACGCCGACGCGCACTACGACGACCTCGCCGGCGAGGTCGTCGCCGAGCTCCGGCAGCGCGTGGCCGCGGCGACCGCCGCCGGCATCGACCCGGGCCGGATCGTGCTCGATCCGGGGATCGGCTTCGGCAAGCGCGGCGAGCAGAACTGGGCGCTCCTGCGCCGGCTCGACCGCATCGTCGCGCTCGGCCCCCGCGTCCTCGTGGGCACGAGCCGCAAGGGCTTCCTCCGCGACGCGCTGGGCGACGAGCCCGAGCCGTGGCGGCGGGATGCCGCGACCGCCGTGACGAGCGTGCTGGCCGCCGACGCGGGCGCGTGGGGCGTGCGCGTGCACGATGTCGCCGCGACACGCGACGCCCTCGCCGTCCGCCGGCTCTGGCGGGGGGACGCATGAGCGACCGCATCACGCTGCGCGGCATCCGTGCCGTGGGCTTCCACGGCGTCTACGACCACGAACGGCGCGACGGGCAGGAGTTCGTCGCCGACGTCGAGCTCGAGCTGTCGCTCGCCGACGCGGCCGCGAGCGACGACGTCGCCGACACGGTGCACTACGGCGAACTGGCGGAGAAGGTCGCCGCGATCCTGTCGGGAGAGCCCGCCGACCTGCTCGAGACCGTGGCCGACCGCATCGTGCGGGCCGCCTTCTCGTTCGAGCGGGTGGATGCCGCGACGGTCACGGTCCACAAGCCGAAGGCGCCGATCACCGTCGCCTTCGGCGATGTCAGCGTCACCCTCACCCGCCGACGGGAGCAGCGATGAGCCGGCGTCTCGCCCAGGAGTCTCCGCAGTCCGAAGCCGCGGCGACCGTCCCCGCCCAGCGCGCCGTCGTGGCGCTCGGGGCGAACCTCGGTGATCGCGCCGACACGCTCGCCCGCGCCCTCGACGAGCTCGACCGTCTGCCCCTCACCCGCCTGGTCGCGGCGGCCGAGCCGATCGAGACCGTCGCGCTCACCCTGGCGGGCCCGGACGCCGACGCGCCGGCGTACCTGAACACGGTGGCGATCGTCGAGACGCGTCTCGCGCCGAGCATCCTGCTCGGCTACCTGCATGCGATCGAGGAACGGCACGGTCGGGCGCCCCGGTCGGCCGCGCAACCGCGCTGGCAGGACCGCACGCTCGACCTCGACCTCATCGTCCACGGCGAGGTCCTCTCCGACTCGGCCGAGCTCACGCTGCCGCATCCGCGGGCCGCGGAGCGCGACTTCGTGCTCGAGCCCTGGCTCGCGATCGACCGTGACGCCGTGCTGCCGGGCCGGGGCCGCGTGGACGCGCTCGTCGCCGGGTTGCATGCGGCCGGGGGAGCGGGAGGCGACGCATGAAACGGACGTCGCCGCTCACGCTCGTCGTCGCCGCGATCGTCGGCATCGCGGCGGGGTTCGTCATCGACCAGGCGCTGACGTCGTCGGGCCGGCCGACGTTCACCCCCTCGATCATGCTCCCGGTCCTGTTCGTGCTGCTGGGCGTCGCGATCGTCGCCTTCGCGCTGCCGATCCGCCGGGCCACCCGGGGACTCGCCGCACCCGTCGACCCCTTCCGCGCCGTGCGGGTCGCGATGCTCGCGAAGGCCTCGAGCATCGTCGGCGCCCTCGTCGGCGGCATCGGCGTCGGTCTTCTCGTCTTCCTCCTCACACGCCCCGTCCCTCCCTCAGTAGGCTCATCGGGGGCGGTCACCGCCACGATCGTCGGAGCCGCCGTGCTCGTCGCGGCGGGCGTGATCGCCGAGCAGCTCTGCACCATTCGGAAGGACGACGATGACGAACAGCCCGGACCACCCGAGCCCGACGCCACTCCCTCCCACCACTGAGGCCTCCGGGGCGGACGAGGCGGCGCCTCCTGCGGAGGTCGAGCAGGTCCTCGACCGCGGCACGTACGACCGCATCCGCGAGCCGCGCAGCGCCAACCGCCTCGAGCTGAAGCAGGGCGTGTGGCACCAGATCTCGCGCAAGTACCTCGTGGTGCAGTTCGTCGCGAACGGGCTGTGGCTCGCCGCGATCATCGCCGCGGCCCTCGTGCTCGTGCTCGTCTTCGATCAGACCTGGGCGCTCATCCCCGGCGGCGTGCTCGCGGCGCTGACGATCGCGGGCCTGGTCATCCTGCCCCGGCAGGTGCGATCGATCGGCTACCAGCTCCGCGACGACGACCTCGTGTTCCGCCGCGGCATCCTCTGGCAGCGCATGGTCGCGGTGCCGTACGGGCGGATGCAGCTCGTCGACATCACCCACGGACCGCTGGACCGCGGGTTCGGCATCGCGCAGCTGAAGTTCGTCACCGCGGCCGCCGCAACCGGCGTCGTGATCCCGGGACTGACCCAGCAGGCCGCCGAGGCCCTGCGCGATCACCTGATGTCGGTCGCCGAGTCGCGTCGGACCGGGCTGTGACCGACCCGAACGGCGCGGGCGTCTCGGCACCGCCGTCCGAACTCGTCCGCTCGCCCCTCAGCGACGGCGAATGGCACCGGCTCCACCCGCTGACGCCGCTCCTGCGAGGCGGGCTCGCGCTGCTCGTCGTCCTCGGCATCGTCGTGGCGAACATGCGCGACCGCCTCATCAGCATCTTCGTGCCGGCCTTCGCCCCCGACGCCCCCATCGAGGACTGGGAGGAGTACGAGGCTGCCGGCGACCCGATCGGCTGGGTGCTCGCGAACGATCTGGCGCTCATCGCGCTGCTGGTGACGGTCGGCGTCCTCGCCCTCATCGTCGGCGGGTTCTACCTGTCGTGGCGCTTCCACACCTTCCGCATCACCGACGACGACGTCGAGGTGCGAAGCGGCATCCTCTCGCGCACGCAGCGGCGCGCCCCGCTCGACCGCGTGCAGGGCGTCAACCTGACCCGGCCGGCCGTCGCACGCCTGCTGGGAGCGGCGAAGCTCGAGATCATCGGGGCGGGGGCCGACGCGAACGTCAAGCTCGAGTACCTCTCGACGACCAACGCCGAGACGATCCGGTCCGACATCCTGCGCCTCGCGTCGGGCCGCCGTCTCGCCGAGTCGCGCACCGGAGCGGGCGAGCGTCGCCACGGCGTGACCGACGCGGTCACCCGCGGCCTGACGGGCCTCATCGAGGGCGACGACGCCGACGCGGCCGAGCCGGCGTCGGTCGTGCGCATCCCGCCGGGGCGCCTCATCGGCTCGCAGGTGGCGAGCTGGGGAACCGTCATGATCCTCGCGGGGGCCACGGCACTCGCGATCGCGATCTCGCAGGGCGTGTTCTGGGTGCTGTTCGCGTACTTCCCGGCGCTGCTGGGTCTCGGCGCCTACTGGGTGCGCACGATCGTGCGGTCGCTGCGCTACTCGATCGCGCCCACCCGCGACGGGGTGCGCGTCACCTTCGGTCTGCTCACGACGGTCTCGGAGATCCTGCCGCCCGGCCGCATCCACGCCGTCGAGATCACCCAGCCCATCTTCTGGCGGGGCTTCGGATGGTGGTCGGTGCGCGTCAACCGGATGACCGGCCGCAGCGCGACCGACACCACCACCGACCAATTCACGACCGTGCTCCCGGTGGGCACGCTCGCCGATGTGGAGCGGGTGTTCGGGTTGATGCTGCCCGCGGTCGGCCCGGCCGAGCGCGCCGCGATCATCCGCGACGGACTGCGCGGCGGGCGGGCCGAGGATGCGTACGTCACGACGCCGCGGCGCGCCCGCATCCTGCGTCCGCTCTCGTGGCGTCGCAACGGGCTCGCGATCGACGACGACCTGCTGCTGCTGCGCCGCGGCGTGATCTGGCGCAAGCTCGCCGTCGTGCCGCTCGCCCGGCTGCAGTCCGTCGGCCTCCAGCAGGGGCCGATCGACCGTGCGCTGCGCGTCGCGACCGTCCGGGCGCACACGATCGCCGGACCCGTGCAGACCTCGGTGACGGGGATCGACCGCGACGCGGCGATCGCCTCGTTCGGGGATGTCGCCGGCTGCGCCGTCTCGGCCGCGGCGTCCGACCGCTCGCATCGGTGGGCCGAGGGCGATAACGCGGATGCCGCCGAGGCCGTCGCCGCGAGCAGTGAGGACGGCACGGCGGTCCCCGCGCCGCCGCCGTACGTTCCCGGCTCCGCCGCCGCGGGATCGCCGCCGCCCCCGTACGTCCCCGGCGGCTCCGCCGCCGGGTCTCCGGCGCCGACGTACCTGCCGCCGCCCCCGTACGTGC
Organism: Microbacterium arborescens; assembly: GCA_036946435.1. Classification (GTDB taxonomy): domain Bacteria; phylum Actinomycetota; class Actinomycetes; order Actinomycetales; family Microbacteriaceae; genus Microbacterium; species Microbacterium arborescens_A. Next base: position 50,217 of record JAQIJE010000040.1, read on the forward strand.
CACCCGCGACCACCCCGGCCCCGGCCCCGGCCGACGCTGCCCCGGCCCCGGCCCCGGCCCCGGCCCCGGCCGACGCTGCCCCGGCCGATGCGCCCGCGGCGCCCCCGGAGCCGGAGGGCGAGCGGTGACGCCGGGCTCGCGGCTCGGCGTCGGCATCATCGGAGCGGGCCGGGTCGGTCCCGTCATCGGTGCCGCGCTCGCCGGGGCGGGCCACGCGCTGACGGGCGTGACCGCCGGGTCCGATCGCGACCGCGTCGAGGCGGTGCTCCCCGGTGTGCCGGTGCTCGATGCCGACGAGGTCGTCCGGCGGAGCGAGCTCGTCGTGCTCGCCGTGCCCCACGACGAGCTGGCCGGTCTCGTCGCCGGTCTCGCCGAGCTCGGGGCGTGGCAGGTCGGGCAGCTCGTCCTGCACACCGACCCGGGCCACGGGCTCGGCGTGCTCGCGCCGGCCGCGGCGCGCGGGGCGATCCCCCTCGCGGTGCACCCGGCGATCGCGTTCACCGGATCCTCGCTCGACCTGCGCCAGCTCGCCGGATCGTACGCCGCCGTCACCGCGCCGGCGGCGGTGCTCCCGATCGGGCAGGCTCTCGCGGTCGAGCTGGGCTGCGAGCCGGTCGTCGTCGCCGACTCCGAGCGTGCCGCCTACGGCGAGGCGATCGCGACGGCGACGCAGTTCGCGGCGTCGATCGTGCAGCAGTCGGCATCCCTCCTCGAGAACGCCGGCGTCCCCGCGCCCGGCCGCTTCCTCTCGACGCTCGTCCACTCGACCGTCGAGCGAGCGCTCACCGAGGCGGGACGCGGCGTCGACGTCGAGGACGAGCTGCTGTGAGCCGGCGCCCGTGAGCGACGTCGAGCTCGCGCGTATCCCCGGCGGGTTCCTCCCCGTGCCCGGCGTGCGGCGCGGACCCGAGGTGGCCGCGTTCGAGCTGGGCGTCTATCCCGTGACGCAGGAGCAGCTCGGCGATGTGCTGGGCGTGACCGCCGACCACCCTCGGCGCCCCGCGACGGAGGTGTCGTGGCTGCGCGCTGTGCGCTTCTGCAACGCGCTGTCGGAGTGGGAGGGCCTCGACGCGGCGTACGCCGTCGACGGCGACGAGGTGCGCTGGTACGACGACTCCGACGGGTACCGGCTGCCGACCGAGACCGAGTGGGAGTACGCGTGCCGCGCCGGCTCCGCGGGCGCGCACTACGGGCCGCTCGGCGAGATCGCCTGGACCGCGTCGGACGGCGTCTCGTCGCCGCAGCCCGTCGGGGCGCGGCATCCGAACCTCTTCGGCCTGTTCGACATGCTCGGCAACGTCTCGGAATGGTGCTGGGACCTGCTCGACCCCGACGCGGGGTCGCGCGACCGCGTCTTCCGGGGCGGCGGGTTCGCCGACGCCGCCGTCACGGTGCGAGCGGGCACACGTCGCGGTGCGCGTCCCACGAGCACGCACGACGACGTCGGTCTGCGGGTGGCTCGGGGCGCTCGGTAGAATCGGACGGACCCCGAGGAGACCCCCTTCATGAGCGATGCGCCCGTGCCCCCGACCGACGACGCCGATGACATCATCGAGCAGAAGGCGGTCCGACTGGCCAAGCGCGAGCGGCTCCTGAGCGAGCGGACGGATGCCGCGGGCGGCGCGTACCCGGTCGCGGTCGCCGTCACCGACACGATCCCCGCTCTGCGCGAGCGCTACGCCGACCTCGAGGCCGGCGCCGAGACCGGCGTCACCGCGTCGGTCGCGGGCCGCATCGTGTTCAGCCGCAACACCGGCAAGCTGTGCTTCGCCGCCCTCCAGTCGGGCGACGGCAGCCGCATCCAGGCGATGGTCTCGCTCGCCGAGGTGGGCGAGGAGTCCCTGCAGGCGTGGAAGGAGCTCGTCGACCTCGGCGACCACGTCTCGGTGACCGGGCAGGTCATCTCGAGCCGCCGCGGCGAGCTGTCGATCATGGTCACGGCCTGGCAGATCGCGTCGAAGGCCCTGCTGCCGCTGCCGAACCTGCACTCCGAGCTCAGCGAGGAGAGCCGGGTGCGCTCGCGCTTCCTCGACCTCATCGTCCGTGACACAGCCCGTGACACGGTCGTCGCCCGCGCGAAGGTCAACGCGTCGCTGCGACAGACGTTCTCGGCGCACGAGTTCCTCGAGGTCGAGACGCCGATGCTGCAGGTGCAGCACGGCGGGGCCGCCGCGCGGCCGTTCGTGACGCACTCGAACGCGTTCGACACCGAGCTGTTCCTGCGCATCGCGCCCGAGCTTTTCCTCAAGCGTGCGGTCGTCGGCGGCATCGACCGCGTCTTCGAGATCAACCGCAACTTCCGCAACGAGGGCGCCGACTCGACGCACAGCCCCGAGTTCGCGATGCTCGAGGCCTACCAGGCGTACAGCGACTACAACGGCATCGCCGACCTCACGCAAGAGCTCATCCAGAACGCCGCCGTCGCGGTCGTCGGCTCGACGACGGTGACGTGGGCCGACGACACCGAGTTCGACCTCGGCGGCCAGTGGGACCGCATCTCGATGTACGACTCGCTGTCGGCCGCGGCCGGACGCGCCATCACCCCCGAGACGGGGCTCGACGAGCTGCAGGCCCTCGCGGCCGAGGTCGGCGTCGTCGTGCCCGAGAAGGTCGCGACGCACGGCAAGCTCGTCGAGGAGCTGTGGGAGCACTTCGTCAAGGGCGGGCTCGAGCGCCCGACGTTCGTCATGGACTTCCCGCTCGACACTTCGCCGCTCGTGCGCGAGCACCGCACGATCGCGGGCGTCGTGGAGAAGTGGGACCTGTACGTGCGCGGCTTCGAGCTCGCGACCGGCTACTCCGAGCTCGTCGACCCCGTCATCCAGCGTGAGCGCTTCGTCGAGCAGGCGAAGCTGGCCGCCCGCGGCGACGACGAGGCCATGCGCGTCGACGAGGAGTTCCTCCGCGCGCTCGAGCACGGGATGCCGCCCACGGGCGGTATGGGCATGGGCATCGACCGTCTGCTGATGGCGATCACGGGCCTCGGCATCCGCGAGACGATCCTCTTCCCGCTCGTCAAGTAGCGCCGGCTTCGGCTCCGGCGCGGGGCGTGTCGCGCCGGACCGCGGCGCCGCCCTGTCGCGCCGGCCTGCGCCGCGGCCCTTTTGTGCCGTCGTCAGGATCAGCGGGTGGTGGGGCCCGCGGCGGGCGCGTGGCGGGGCGTTGAGCCTGATCGCGGGACGAGCGGGTGGACATCCCGCCCGGACGCAGTCCCGCGCGGGGTGTGTCGCGCGGGCCTGCGCCGCGGCCCTTTTGTGCCGTCGTCAGGATCAGCGGGCGGTGGGGCCCGCGGCGGGCGCGTCACGGGGCGTTGAGCCTGATCACGGGACGAGCGGGGTGGACATCCCGCCCGGACGCAGTCCCGCGCGGGGTGTGTCGCGCCGGCGTGCGCCGCGGCCCTTTTGTGCCGTCGTCAGGATCAGCGGGTGGTGGGGCCCGCGGCGGGCGCGTGGTGCGGCGTTGAGCCTGATCGCGGGACGAGCGGGCGGGGGTAGCCGGCCCGGACGCAGTCCCGCGCGGGGCGTGTCGCGGCCCGCGAATCCTCCACAGCCGGCCGTTTCGAGACGGCCACCACGGATCGTCGCCGCCGGCCTCGAGCCCGAGCGCCCCCGCCCGAGGCTGGTCGTCATGACTACGACCGTCTCCGTCGCGGATGCCGCGCAGTTCCTGTCCCTCGTCCCCCGCCTCCTCGGGTTCCGGCCCGCCGACAGCCTCGTGGTCGTGCCGTTCGCCGGCTCGCGCAGCCTCGGCGCGATGCGCGTCGATCTGCCGCGCGGCGACGCCCACGACCTCGACAGCGCGGCGGCGACGGTCGTCGGCATGGTGTGCCGCATCCCCGACGCCGATGCGCTGACCGCGATCGTCTACGACCCGGGCTCGGCGGCGACCGGGCTTCCCGGCGTGCCCCTGCTCGCGGCGGTCGAGCGCGCCGCCGACGCCTGCGGGCTGCGGGTGGCCGATCTGCTGACGGTCGCCGCCGACGGATGGGGATCGCACCGCGACCTCCACTGCCCGGTCGGCGGGCATCCGCTCGCCGCGCTCGATGAGGCGATGAAGCGGCTGTCGCCGAGCCTCGACGCGCGTCATCCGGTGCTCGCCGACCAGGTCGCCGGTGCCGAGTTGCCTCGACGGACGGCGGCGGAGCGCCGGACCGTCGGCGCTGCCGTGCGCACGCTCGAGGCGGCGCTGGCGGTGGCCTCGGGCATTCCGCGGGTCGGCTCCGGCCGGCGGCGCCGTGACGAGGCCGGGGTGGACGCCCGGGCGCTGGCGGCCGCGTGCGAGCTCGACGACCCGCCCGCGCTGTTCGAGAACGCCCTCGCCCTCGATCCCGCGGCGCTCGAGCCGCTCCGCGCGGCACTGCTGGTGTGGACGTTGACACGGCCGTCGCTGCGCGACGTCGCCCTCGTGCAGTGGGCGACGAACCGAGGCGGCGGCGGGGCGGCTCTCGAGGCGCAGCGCCGGTGGGAGCAGGGCGAGGACTATCCCGAGCGCCTCGGCCGGATCATGTGGGGCGACGGCGCACGGCCCGACCCCGAGCGGCTCGAGCGGGCTCTCGGCCTCGTCCGCGAGGTCGCGGCGCTCGCGCCCCGACGGCTGCGACCCGGTCCGCTGGCGCTGTGCGCCTGGCTGTCGTGGGCGCTCGGTCGCTCGTCACACGCCGACGCGTACGCGCGGCAGGCGATCGAGATCGACCCCGATCACGGGCTCGCCGAGATCATGCTCTCGTTCGTGCAGGTCGGCCATCTGCCCGACTGGGCCTTTCACCGGCGCGGACACGTACGATAGGGGCATGGACGAGTATCTGGCCGCGGTGATCTGGTCGCTGCTGCCGACGCTCGTGGTGTCGGCGCTGTTCGTCTTCGTCGTGCGCGGCATCCTGCGGATGGATCGAACCGAGCGTCGCACCTACGCCAAGATCGAGGCCGAGGAGCGGGCCGCACGCGGCCTCCCGGCAGCGTCGTCCGAGTCGCCGAGCGCCTGACCCCGCGGGGACAGCGGTCGCGCCCGATACGCTGAACCCCGACGAGAGCGGAGGATGGCGTGACGATCGAGTTCACCGCGTTCGAGTTCCCCGGCTGGTGGCTCGCGCTCGTGTTCATCGCCGACCTGGTGGTCCGCGTCACGGCGATCATCGTCGTCCCGCGCAACCGCCGGCCCACGGCGGCGATGGCCTGGCTGCTGGCGATCTACTTCATCCCGTTCGTCGGGGTGCTGCTGTTCCTGCTCATCGGCAACCCGCGCCTGCCGCGCAAGCGCCGACGGATGCAGCGTGAGATCAACCAGTACATCCGTGAGACCAGCGAGGGCCTCGACTTCGGCACCCTGCGTCCCGATGCCCCGCGCTGGTTCACGTCGCTGGTCACCCTCAACCGCAACCTCGGGGCCATGCCCCTCGCAGGCGACAACGGCGCCGAGCTCATCTCGGACTACGAGGAGAGCATCCGGCGGATGGCCGAAGAGGTCCGTCGCGCCCAGCGCTACGTCCACGTGGAGTTCTACATCCTGCAGTCCGACAAGACGACGGACGTGTTCTTCGCCGCGCTCGAAGAGGTCGCAGCGCGGGGCGTGAAGGTGCGCGTGCTGCTGGACTACTGGGCCAACCGCGGCAAGCCGTTCTACCGCGCGACGGTCCGGCGCCTCACGGCGATGGGGGCCGACTGGCACCACATGCTGCCGGTGCAGCCGCTGCGTGGAAAGTACCAGCGCCCGGATCTGCGCAACCACCGCAAGCTCATCGTCGTCGACGGCACGGTCGCCTTCACGGGCTCGCAGAACATGACCGACTCGACGTACAACCTCAAGAAGAACATCAAGCGCGGCCTGCACTGGGTCGACCTGATGGTGCGTGTGCAGGGGCCGGTCGTCGCGAGCATCGATGCCGTGTTCCTGTCGGACTGGTACAGCGAGACGGGGTCGGCGCCGTCCGAGGACGTCGGTCTCTTCGAGCTCGAGAGCGGGCCCGGCGACTTGGACTGCCAGATCGTCCCGTCGGGGCCGGGCTTCGAGTTCCAGAACAACCTCAAGCTGTTCACGGCGCTGCTCTTCGCGGCGCAGGAGCGCGTGATCATCGTGAGCCCGTACTTCGTCCCCGACGAGGGCCTGTTGCTGGCCGTGCAGACGGCATGTCAGCGTGGCCTGCAGGTCGAGCTCTTCGTGTCGGAAGAGGGCGATCAGGCGATGGTCTACCACGCCCAGCGCAGCTACTACGAGGCGCTGCTGCGGGCGGGCGTGAAGATCTGGATGTACCGCAAGCCCTACATCCTGCACACCAAGAGCCTCACGATCGACGACGATGTCGCGATCATCGGATCGAGCAACATGGACATGCGCTCGTTCGGTCTGAACCTCGAGGTGTCGATGCTCGTGCGCGGCGAGGAGTTTGTCGCGCAGCTGCGCGCGGTCGAGGACCATTACCGGTCGCTGTCGCGCGAGCTGACGCTCGAGGAGTGGATGAAGCAGCCGCTGCGCTCGACGGTGCTCGACAACCTCGCGCGTCTCACCTCCGCCCTGCAGTGACCTCCCCGCCGCGGTGACGTCCGGCCCGTCGTGAGACGATCGGCGCGCTCGCGACACTGGCCGAGGGAGGGAAGGATGACATCCATGACGACATCACGCTTCGCCGCGGCCGCGGCCGCCCTGCTGCTCACGACGGGCCTCGCGCTCGCCGGGTGCGCCACGACGCCCGGGCAGGGCGGCGCCGTGCCCGAAAGCGCCGCGCCCGAAAGCGCCGCGCCCGACACCGCCGAGCCCGCCCCGATGCAGAACGGCGAGCCGGCCGCCGCCTGGCTCGACGGCGGCCGAGCGGTCGGCCTCGTCACGTTCGGCAGCTCGTCGTGTCAGCCGGTGGTCGGCGAGGCTACGGCGTCGGGGCAGACCGTGAGCGTCGGACTGTCCGACCCCGAGGGGACGCCCTGCACGCGCGATCTCGTGCCGCGGGCGTCGTATGTGCCGCTGCCCGCCGGAGTCGACCCGTCGGCGGACGTCGAGATCGAGATCACGGGCGAGTACGCCGCGACGGTGTCGCTCGCCGGTGCTTCCGGGCTCTCGGCCGATGAGGCCGCCGACGCCGTGGGCGACATGGAGCCCGGCGCCGGCCGGTTCGGCGACGGCGGCATCGTGCTGCTGACGTACGGCTCGTCGAGCTGCCCGCCGGTGTTCGAGTCCGTCGGGCTCGACTCGACCGACCGGGTGCGCGCCGTCGAGGCGGCCGCGCCCGCCGACCAGGTGTGCACGATGGACTACGCGCCGCGGCTCAGCGTGCTCCAGCTCGCGGGCGGTGCGGGCGGCGCGACGCCGGGCGAGCTCGTCATCGTCTCGCCGACCGGCGACGAGCAGAGCGTCGTCCTGCTCGGCTGACGCCGTCGCATCCCAGTAGTCCCCTGCGCCCTGCGTAGGGGGCTGCTGGGCGTGGGAATCCGGGGTACCGGGTTCGGACGGCGGCCCTCTCGCGCGACGGCGGCCCGCAGATACAGTCCACAGCATCCGGGTCGCCCTGCACCGCGCCGAGAAGGAGTTCGCCATGATCGACAGCCCCGTCGTCCCCACGTCCGAGACGTCCCGGCGCCGCCGGATGGCCCTGGCTCTCGCCGCCGGCGGCCTCGTCCTGGGCGTGGGCGCCGTCGTCACCCTCGCCGTGTGGAACGATTCCGAGTTCGCCACGGGCACCTTCGGGTCCGGCTCGTTCGACCTCGAAGGCAGCACCGACGGCGCGGCGTTCTCGAGCTCTCCCGCCGCCCCCGGCAAGACCCTGACGTTCTCGGTCGACGCCGACACCCTCGCGCCCGGCGACGTGGTCTACGCCCCGTTCGCCGTACAGCTCGCCGCCGACTCGACCAACGAGGCCGCCGTGACGCTCGAGAACGTCATCGGGGGCACGATCGGCGACGATCTGACGTACTCGCTCTGGGTCGAGGACGCGTTCGGCACGACGTGCTCCGCCGCGGCCCCGCCCGCGGGTGACGAGGTCGTCACGGCGCGTGCGGCGACCGCTCCGGGCACGGTCGACGTGTTCGACCTCACCGCGGTGACCGAGCCGGTGAACCTGTGCTTCGTCGTGACGGCGGGGGCGATCGCCCAGGGCGAGAGCGGCACGATCACGTGGGAGTTCGCGGGAACGTCGGGCGACACCCTCTGACCGCGTCATCCGATCGGTGATGGGCGACAGGAGGCGGGCCCGCCGGCGCGTGCGCCGGCGGCGGCTGCTCGCGCTGCTGGCGGCCGGAAGCGTGCTGGGCGTGGGCACCGTGTCGACGATCGCGGCGTGGACCGACTCCGAGACGGCCACGGGAGCCTTCGCTGCCAGCGTGTTCGACACGCAGTCGCAGAGCGCCGGGACGCCCACGTACGCGAGCCACCCCACGGGCGGGCCGAGCGCGGCGTTGACGTTCACGGCCGCCGGCCTCTCGCCCGGGGTCGCGACGCAGGCCTGGCTGAACATCCGGACCTCGCCGGCGTCGACCGTCGGCGGCACCGTCGCGCTGACCGGCGCGAGCTCGACGGGCGTGCTGAGCTCGGCGCTGGAGTACCGCGCCGTGCGCCTGCCTGCGGCGGTGCCCACGGCGACGTGCAACGCCGCGGCGTTCTCGGGGAGTCCCGTCTTCATCGCGGGTGGGGCGTCGAGCTACATCCCCGTCACCTCGACGCCGTCGCCCGCGGTCGCCAATGCGATCGATGCCGCGGGGGCGCAGCTCGGGTTCTGCATCGAGGTGCGGGTGCGAACCGGGGCGGAGAACAGCTTCCAGGGGACGTCGGCGACGGTGACCTGGACCTTCACGGGGACCTCGGCGAGTTGACGACCGACGTCTCGCTCCGCCGGACCCACGTGCGGACACCCGAGCCCCGCCGGACCCGCATCCGGACACCCCGGCGCCGGCGCGGACGCTGGGGTGTCCGGATCGCGGATGCGGGGCTCGCGGTCGCGGCGGTGGCCGGCGTGCTGTGCATCGTGCTCGCGATCGCCGCCGTCGTCTTCGACGTGCGCGTCACCCTCTTCAGCACCGGGTCGATGTCGCCGACCATCCCGGCGGGGTCGGCCGCCGTCGCGCGCGGCCTCCCGGCCGCCGACATCCGGGTCGGCGACGTCGTCACCGTCGAACGGCCCGGCCGTCTGCCGATCACCCACCGGGTGACATCCGTCGCCCCGGTTCCCGACGGGATGCCGGAGGCGCGTCGGATCACGATGCGCGGCGACGCCAACGCGGTCGAGGATCCCTTTCCCTACGACGTCGAGCGGGTGCGGCTGGTCGTGTTCGCGGTTCCGGGCATCGCGCCGGTCGTCGCAGCCGCGGGGACGCCGGCCGTCATGGCCGCGGTGACGGTCGCGGCGACGGCGCTCGTCGTCGCGGTGTTCTGGCCGCGGCGTCGTCCCGGCCCGCGCCGACGGCGGGCGGGGAGCATCGCGGGCGCCGTCGTCCTCGTGGGGGCGCTCGCCGCGTCGCCCCCCCGTCGCGACCGACGCCGCCTGGGCCGATGCCGACGCGGCCGTGGGCACGGTCTCGGCGCTGACGGCGACACCGCCCAGCGGCATCCGCTGCACGCAATCGGGCCTGCTGCTGCCCGCGAGCCTCGCGTGGGACCCCGCCGCGGCAGGCTCCGCTGTGACGGGCTACCGCTGGACGATGGCCGGCGCGTCCGACCGGAGC
>JAQIJE010000041.1:0-42719 GCA_036946435.1 Microbacterium arborescens
GCTTCGCGCTCGGCGAGGTAGGTCCTCACCTCGCGGCCGACGCGGGCCTCCATGAAGAACGACAGGGCGGGGACGACGCCGCCGAGCGCGAGCAGGATGAAGCGCGGGAACGACCAGCGCATGAGGCTCCACACGCGGAAGCACGAGAACAGGTACACGACGTAGAACCAGCCGTGCACCACGAGGATCGCGAGCGAGACGTTGAACCCGTCACCGGTCGAGAGCATCTCGCACGAGTTCGTCTGCGGGACGAAAAGCGACCACCATTCGCAATCCGCTCCGGCGATGACCGGCGCGAACCAGAGGAAGCCGCCCGACCCTCCCGCGAACAGCTCGAGGTGGATCGGGGTGTACTTCAGGATCATCTCCGCCAGCAGCAGGAGAAGTCCGACACCCGTGATCACCGAGCAGATCTGGTAGAAGCGCAGAGCGTTCCGGATCGCCGGGAACGTGGCGAGTTTCGGGGCGCGGGGCATGGCGTCCAGTCTAGCCGCGGCCGGCGGCGGGCTTCCCGCCGTCACGGGGGGCGTCGGCGTCGCGATCGTCCGGGTCGGCCGCGTCCTCGAAGTCCTCGAGCTCCTTCTCCCACGCGTCCTTGGCGAGGCGGGTACCACATGTAGAACGCGAAGCCGGCGAAGACCGCCCACTCGACCGCGTAGAAGATGTTGAGCCAGTTGACGTTCGAGCGCTCGTCCGGCGCCGGGGAATGGATCGCCGTGAGGCCGGCGAAGGACTCGGATGCCGTGAGGTACGAGCGGTAGACGTCGATACCGGCGGCATCGCTCCAACGCGACAGCAGCGCCGCCGGCGACATCCGCGTCATCTCCAGCGGATCGCCGCCCCCGGGGCGGCAGGGCGGGCCCCTCGTCCGAGATGATGCGCCCGGTCAGCTCGACGTCCCGCGGCGGTGAGGCGTCGAGCTCCGCGACGGCGGCGTCGGCCTGCGCGCGGTCTGCCGTCCACCCGACCGCCACGGGCGAGCGAGGTCGGGGCGTCGGAGCCGACGTCGGCCGGGTCGACGCGCAGCTGCCCCCGTCACCCAGTACCCCCTCGACATCCTGGTCGTAGCGCGACGAGACGACGTCGAAGTCACCGGCGACGAACGACCCGCCGACGGCGACCCGCTGGCCGACGAGCGGGTCGGGCAGATACGCCCCCGGCGCCGTCACCTCGGCGAGGGGACGGACGTTCTCGGTCTGCCCCGGCGGGGGCGGCGAGGTGTCGGACCGCGCGCGAGAGCTGCCACTGCCCCGAGCCACGCGAACACGGCCGCGACCAGCAGAGCGAAGGCCAGCATGCCCAGCCACCACGGGCGCAGCATGACCTCGCGCAGCGTGGGGGCGAACGCAGGGGCGCTCTCGGTCGGGGTCGAGCTCATGACTAACCGGACGCGGGCCAGTCAGCGCACGCCGTACGGCGCGACGACGACCTCGACGCGCTGGAACTCCTTGAGGTCGGAGTAGCCCGTCGTGGCCATCGACTTCTTCAGGGCGCCGATGAGGTTGGCGGTGCCGTCGGCGACCGGCGCCGGCCCGTAGAGCACCTCTTCGAGCGGGGGCGACCTGCTCGACGGCGACACGGCGCCCGCGCGGCAGCTGGGCGTGGTGGGCCTCGGGGCCCCAGTGGAACCCGTGGCCGGGCGCGTCGGTCGCCCCGCGCGAGCGCGACCCCCGAGCATCACGGCGTCGGCACCCATCGCGAGCGCCTTGACGATGTCGCCGGACGTGCCGACCCCGCCGTCGGCGATGACGTGGACGTAGCGTCCGCCCGACTCGTCGAGGTAGTCGCGGCGGGCACCGGCGACATCCGCCACGGCCCGTCGCCATGGGCGCGTGCAGCCCGAGGGTCGCGCGCGTCGTGGAGGGCCGCGCCTCCGCCGAAGCCGACGAGCACGCCCGCCGCGCCGGTGCGCATGAGGTGGAGCGCCGCGGTGTACGTGGCGGCCCCGCCGACGATGACGGGCACGTCGAGGTCGTAGATGAACTTCTTGAGGTTGAGCGGCTCGTCGACGCTCGACACGTGTTCGGCCGAGACGGTCGTGCCGCGGATGACGAACAGGTCGACGCCGGCGGCGACGACGGTCTCGTACAGCTCCTGCGTGCGCTGGGGCGTGAGGGAGCCGGCGACGGTGACGCCGCTCGCGCGGATCTCGGCGAGACGGTCGCGGACGAGCTCGGGCTTGATCGGCTCGGCGTACAGCTCCTGCATACGTCGCGTCGCCGAGACCTCGGGCAGCGTCGCGATCTCGGCCAGCAGCGGCTCGGGGTCGTCGTACCGCGTCCACAGCCCCTCGAGGTCGAGCACGCCGAGCCCGCCGAGCTGACCCAGCATGATCGCCGTCCGCGGGCTCGTCACCGAGTCCATCGGGGCGCCGATCACCGGGATGTCGAACTGGAACGCGTCGATCGACCAGGCGGTCGAGACGTCCCTCCGGGTTGCGGGTGCGCCGTGAGGGCACGACCGCGATGTCGTCGAACGCGTAGGCCCGACGGGCGCGCTTGGCGCGGCCGAGCTCGATCTCCATGGTCACCCCCCACAGCCTACCGGCCGGTCCGGACGCGGCATCCGGACCGGCCGCCGGATTCACCCGGCGGTCATCGGACCCGCGCGACGCGGCTCTCGTCCCACACCGCCTCATCGGACTCGTAGACGCGACCGTCCGAGCCGAACACGACGAACCGGTCGAACGACCGCGCGAACCAGCGGTCGTGGGTCACGGCCAGCACCGTGCCCTCGAACGCGGCGAGCGCGCGCTCGAGCGCCTCGGCCGAGACGAGGTCGAGGTTGTCGGTCGGCTCGTCGAGCAGCAGCAGGGTCGCCCCCGAGAGCTCGAGCAGCAGCACCTGGAAGCGGGCCTGCTGCCCGCCGGACAGACTGTCGAACGACTGCTCGGCCTGCCGGACGAGCCCGTACCGGTCGAGCGCGGAGCTCGCGGCATCCCGCGGCATCCCCGCCCCTCCGGTCGTCCCCCCGGTGGAGGATCTCGAGCAGCGTCCGCCCGACGAACTCCGGATGCCGGTGCGTCTGGGCGAACCAACCGGGCACGACCCGCGCGCCGAGCGTCGCCGCGCCCGCGTGCGCGACGGGCTCGAGCTCGGCGCCGACCGCGGTGACGTGGCCGAGCAGCGCGTCGGGGGCGCTTCCCCCGGCGGCCAGCAGCCGCAGGAAGTGCGACTTGCCCGACCCGTTCGACCCCCAGCACGGCCACGCGGTCGCCGAACCACACCTCGAGGTCGAACGGGCCGCATGAGCCCCGTGAGCTCGAGGCCGTCGGCGACCACGGGCGCGCTTCCCCCGTCCGCCGCGCCACCCGCAGGCGCAGCTGGAGGTTCTGCTCGGCCGGACGCTCCTCGGGCGGTCCCGGCCTCTTCGAAGCGACGCAGCCGGGTCTGCGCGGCGCGGTAGCGCGAGGCGAAGTCGTCGCTCGCCGCCGCCTTCACCTTCATGTCGGCGACGAACTTCTTGAGCTTCGTGTGCTGCTCGTCCCAGCGACGGCGGAGCTCGTCCAGCCCGCGCCATCCGGTCGTCACGCGCGCGGTGGTAGGTCTCGAACCCGCCGCCGTGCACCCCACGCCGTGCTTCCCGCTCCCCCCGACCTCGAGTGTCACGATGCGGTCGGCACCGCGCGCGAGGAGCTCGCGGTCGTGCGAGACGAGCAGCACCGTCTTGGGCGTCTCGCGCAGGGCGCTCCTCGAGCCCAGCGCTTGCCGGGAACGTCGAGGTAGTTGTCGGGTTCGTCCAGCAGCAGCACCTCGTCGGGCCCGCGCAGCAGCGCCTCGAGCGCGAGCCGCTTCTGCTCACCGCCCGACAGGGTCGACAGCTCGCGGAAGCGCGCCCGCTCGAACGGCACGCCGAGCGCGGCGATCGTGCAGGTGTCCCACACCGTCTCGTACTCGTACCCGCCCGCGTCGGCGTAGTCGGCTATCGCGGCGGCGTAACGCATCTGCGTGTCGAGGACGTCGGCGTCGATGACGGCGTTCTCGGCGTCGTCGAGCTCGCGCGCGGCCCGGCGTACGCGCTCGGGGGCGACCGAGATCAGCAGGTCGTGCACCGTCTCTCCGGGACCCCCGTGTCCGACGAACTGGTCCATCACCCCGAGGCCGCCGTCGATCGTGACGGCGCCGCTGTGGGCTGCGGCATCCCCGCGCACGATGCGCAGCAGCGTGGTCTTGCCCGCTCCGTTCTGGCCGATCAGCGCGGTGGTCGACCCCGCACCGACGCGGAACGTCACCTCGTCGAGCAGCGGTCTGCCGTCGGGGAGCGTGAACGAGACGCCCTGGACGTCGAGAGATCCCATGATGGACCCGGCCTTTCCGCCCCGATGCGGAGCCGACCAGGCTATCGCACCCGTTCGAGCTTCGGAGAATCGCGCGAGGATCGGATGCCGCGGGCGAATGAGTCCGAAGATGACGCGTTTCTCCGACGCCGGTCGCCGCCGCGACGGACCGCGGGGCGCCGAATGGGATGCTGGGCGCATGACTCGCATCGTGATCGTCGGCGCGGGCGTGATGGCCTCGCCACCGCGTGGCGCTCACCCGCCGCGGCGAACGGCCGCTCGTGCTCGAACGCTTCGGTCGCGGCCACACCCACGGGGCCTCGCACGGCGAGACCCGCAACTTCAACAACGCCTACGCCGACGCGCACTACCTCGACCTGCTGCAGCGGGCACGGGAGGGCTGGGACGCGCTCGGCGAGCCGGGCGGGGAGCCGCTGCTGCGCCGGCACGGACTCGTGACCCACGGCGCGGGCAGCGACCTCGGCGGCGGGGCCGACGACGGCGACGCCGGGCTCGAGACGATCGCGCGGAGCCTGGCCGAGCGCGGCATCCCGGCGGAGCTGCTCTCGGCGTCGGAGGCGTCGGCGCGCTGGCCGGGCATGCGTTTCGAGTCCGACGTGCTGTACTCGCCGGATGCCGGCGTGGCGCGCGCCTCGGCGGCGATGGTCGAGCTCGAACGCCGGTTGCTCGCCGGCGGCGGCGAGGTGCGCTGGGGCACGCCCGTCACGGCGATCGACGACCTCGGCGAGCGCGGCGCTCGGGTGCGACTGCCGGACGGCGCCGCGATCGAGGCGGACGTCGTCGTCGCCACGGTCGGCGCGTGGACCGAGACACTGCTGCGCGGCATCCGCCTGCCCCGTCTCACCGTGACGGAGGAGACCCCCGCTCACTTCGCACCGACGACCGGGCCGTGGCCCTCGTTCAAACCATCGGCTCGACCCGGCGCGACATCCGGCTCCGGTCTACGGCATGCCGACGCCGGGCGAGGGCGTGAAGATCGGCTTCCACCGCGTCGGCGACATCGTCGATCCCGACGACCGCCCGCACCGCGTGACGCACCACGACACGCTGGTCGACTACGTGCGCGAGTGGATGCCGGGACTCGATCCCGACTCGGCCGTGCACCTGTCGTGCACCTACACCTCGACCGACGACAGCGCCTTCGTGCTCGATCGCGCCGGGTCCGTCGTCGTGGGTGCCGGCTTCTCGGGCCACGGCTTCAAGTTCGCCCCCGGCGTGGGGGCGACCCTCGCCGACCTCGCGCTCGACGCCTCCGCTCGCGCCGCGGCGCCGTTCCGATTGCCGGCGGGCTGAGCCCGGCCGCGTCGTGCGCGCGGGTCGTGCGCGGGTCGTGCACGCGAGGTTCGGAGGATGTCACGGAACTCGGACCGATCAGCGAGATGTCTCCGATCTCGGTGCGATTCTCCGAGATCCGCGGTGCGGCCGGGCGCCGGAAGCCGCCGGCTCAGCGCCGCAGGTGAAGCCGCTGGGCGAGGGCGCGCTGCAGCGTGCGCTGGACGGCGGCTCGCTCGTGCACGACCTGCCGGTACGTGAAGCGCAGCACGGTGTATCCGCGCAGCCGCAGCTCCGCGTCGTGGGCGACATCCGCGCTGCGCTGCGCACTCGAGGCGTGGAACGCGAAGCCGTCGACCTGCACGACGAGCCGCTCGCCGACCAGGCCGTCGACGAAACGCCCCGCGATCCGCGCCTGCTGCACGACGGTGACTCCCCGCTCGCGGAGCGGGGCGAACAGCAGGGTCTCGAGGCCGGAGTCGGCCAGCCCCGTGACGGCGTCAGCGAGCTCGCGCGCCGCGACCGAGGTCCACGGGACGGCCCGAAGCGTCTCGGGCGCGAGCGCCTCGACCCGCGCCGCCGACTCCCAGACGACGAGCGCATCGTGGCGGGGCAGGCACTGCGCGAGGTCGCCGAGCGCGTCCTCCGCGCCGGCTTCGAGGTCGGTCCGGGCGACGGGGCAGAGCGGCCGGGCCCAATGCACCGCGATGTCGTCGCCGACACCGGAGGAGGACGCGTGCGGCTCGAGATGCACGTGGTGCTGGTCCGGGATGCCGCGCGGCACCCACCACCCGCGCCGCCGTGCGAGCGAGACGCAGGTGAGCCTTCCGCCCGCCGACGCCGCGGCGAGCAGGTCGGCGGGCGCCGCGGGCGAGACGCACCACGCGCGGCGCACCATCCGCAGGCCTCCCCCGGTCACGGCCGCGCGGAGCACACGGACCGGAACTCCCGCGGCGAGCACGGAACTGCGGTGCGCGATGCCGCCCGCGGCATCCACCCAGGCGATCACGGCGGCGGGATCGAAGCGGCGCGGCATCCCCCGATGTTGACCCCGCGTCCCCGCCCCGCCACCCTTCTCCCCCGCACCTGGGGACAACTCGCGCACCCGCCCACGCGGGGAGGAGCCGCCGCCCCTCGTCATCCGTCGGAGAATGCGACGAAGGTCGGAGGATCCGGGTGGACCCATCCGACCTTCGTGACGATCGCCGAGGCCCGCGAATGGGCCCGGCCGGGTCAGCGCTTGTAGTTGGGCGCCTCGACGACGATCTGCACGTCGTGGGGGTGCGACTCCTTGAGGCCGGCCGAGGTGATGCGGACGAACTTGCCGCGGGCCTTGAGCTCCTCGACCGTGCGGGCGCCGACGTAGAACATCGACTGGCGCAGGCCGCCGATCAGCTGGTACGCGACGGCCGACACGGGGCCGCGGTACGCGACCTGGCCCTCGATGCCCTCGGGGATGAGCTTGTCGTCGCTGGGCACGTCGGCCTGGAAGTAGCGGTCCTTCGAGTATGACGTCTTCTTGCCGCGGGTCTGCAGCGCGCCGAGCGAGCCCATGCCGCGGTACAGCTTGAACTGCTTGCCTCCCTGGAAGACGACCTCGCCGGGCGACTCCTCGGTTCCCGCCAGGAGCGACCCGAGCATGACCGAGTCGGCACCGGCGACGAGCGCCTTGGCGATGTCGCCGGAGTACTGCAGTCCGCCGTCGGCGATGATCGGGACGCCGGCCTCGCGGGCCGCGAGCGACGCCTCGTAGATCGCGGTGACCTGGGGGACGCCGACGCCGGCGACGACGCGCGTCGTGCAGATCGATCCCGGGCCGACGCCGACCTTGACGGCATCCACGCCCGCGTCGATGAGCGCCTGGGCGCCCTCGCGGGTCGCGACGTTGCCGCCGATGACGTCGATGTGCTCGAAGGATGCGTCGGACTTGATGCGACGCACCATGTCGATGACACCGGCGGACTGGCCGTTCGCGGTGTCGACGACGATGACGTCGACACCCGCGTCGCGGAGGGCCTCGGCGCGCTGCCAGGCGTCGCCGAAGAATCCGATCGCCGCACCGACGCGGAGGCGCCCCTGGTCGTCCTTCGTCGCGAGGGGGTACTTCTCGCTCTTGTCGAAGTCCTTGATGGTGATGAGGCCCGCGAGCTTGCCGTCGTCGTCGAGCAGGGGCAGCTTCTCGACGCGGTGGTGCGCGAACAGGGCGATGACCTCGTTCGCGCCGATGCCGACACGGCCGGTGACGAGGTTCTCGCTCGTCATGACGTCGCGGACCTTGGTCGTCTGACGCTCGAAGCCCGAGACGAAGCGCATGTCGCGGTTGGTGACGATGCCGAGCAGGTGCCCCTCGTCGTCGATCACGGGGAGGCCCGAGATGCGGTACTGGCCGCACAGGGCGTCGACCTCTTCGATCGTGGCATCCGGCGTCGTCGTGATCGGGTCGGTGATCATCCCCGACTCGCTGCGCTTGACCCGGTCGACCATCGCGGCCTGATCCTCGATCGACAGGTTGCGGTGGATGATCCCCAGACCGCCCTCGCGCGCGATCGCGATCGCGAGGCGGGCCTCGGTGACGGTGTCCATCGCCGCCGACAGCAGCGGGGTCGCCACCGTGATGCGGCGCGTCACCCGCGACGAGGTGTCGGCCTCGGAGGGGATGACGTCGGTGTGCCCCGGCAGGAGGAGGACATCGTCGTAGGTGAGGCCGACGAATCCGAACGGGTCGTTGTAGTCGCTCATGCGCGCTCCTTGAAAAGTCTCATCGATTCTAAGCGCCGCGTCCCCCTCGCGAATTCCCGGCGTCGCATCCGGAATCCGACACACCGCGATCGATGTTGCGCACCGGAAACACGCAAGCAACAATCAGCGCATACGTTCAGGTGTCGCCGAAGCCACCGAACCGGTAGCCACCGAACTGGTACCTCTCGGCGCGTTCGACCACGACTCAGGAGGTGCCAGTGGCGATCACCCCGACGACCCGCGCTGTTCGTCGCCCGAGGCGCGTGTTCTCGACGCTGATCGCCGGCCTCCTGGCCGCGGTCGCGTTCATGGGCATCGCCTCCCCCGCACTGGCGGCAGGTGACGACCCCGAGTCGTTGCCGTTCACGATCGCCGGAAACGTCCGCAACGGCGGCGAGCCGATCGAGGGGGCGACGATCGTCGTCACCGGCGGCGACTTCGAGGCGGAGGGCGAGACCGGGGCGAACGGCAGCTTCGCGATCGGCGTCCCGACCAAGGACGTCCCCTATACCGTCGAGCTCGTCGCCGACAGCCTGCCCTCAGGCGTGAGCATCCCCGACGGGTTCCAATCGACGATCGAGGTCGAGTTCGGCGCGACGAGCACCATCACGCGCAACTTCACCCTCGAGGCCGCCGAACGGCAGACGACGAGCTTCGTCGACCAGTTGATCTCCCGCACCGTCAACGGCCTGAACTTCGGCCTCATGCTCGCCCTCGCCGCGATCGGCCTGTCGCTCGTTTTCGGGACGACGGGGCTGTCGAACTTCGCGCACGGCGAGATGGTGACGTTCGGTGCGCTGATCGCGCTCCTCTTCTCCGCAGGTCTCAGCCTGCCCATCTGGCTGGCGATCCCGCTCGCCGTCGGTGTCTCGGCGCTGTTCGGACTGACGATGGATGCCGGACTGTGGCGGCCGTTGCGACGACGGGGGCTCGGCACCGTCCAGCTGATGATCGTGTCGATCGGCCTCTCGCTCGCGCTGCGCTACATCTTCCAGATGTTCGTCGGCGGCGGCACCGCCCAGCTGCCCGGAGGCGCGACCGCCGCCGTCCCCGGGCTCGGTCCCGTCCGGCTCACCGTGACCGACCTCGTCAGCATGGGCATCTCCATCGTGGTGATCGGCGGGTTCGCCTGGTGGCTCATGCGCACCCGGATCGGACGCGCGACGCGCGCGGTCTCGGACAACCCGTCCCTCGCCGCCGCGAGCGGCATCGACGTCGACGCGGTCGTCCGGGTCGTCTGGGTCGTGGCCGCCGCCCTCGCCGGACTCTCGGGCGTCCTGTGGGCCTACTTCCGGCCGGGCATCAAGTGGGACATGGGCACCAGCATCCTGCTCCTCATGTTCGCCGCGGTGACCCTCGGCGGTCTCGGCACGGCGTTCGGGGCCCTCGTCGGCTCGATCATCGTGGGCCTGCTCGTCGAGGTCTCGACGCTGTGGATCCCCTCCGACCTCAAGTACGTCGGCGCGCTGGTCGTGCTGATCGTCATCCTGCTGTTCCGCCCGCAGGGACTCCTCGGGCGCCGAGAGCGAATCGGGTAGGCATCGTGAACATCCTTCAGATCCTCAGCAACACCGCGGCGCAGATCCTCGCGCCGGCGACTCTCGGCTACGTTCTGGCGGCGATCGGCCTCTCGGTGCACTTCGGGTTCGCCGGTCTGCTCAACATGGGCGTCGCCGGGTTCATGGCGATCGGCGCCTACGGGTTCGCGATCTCGATCCTCACGTTCGGTCTCGCCTGGCCGATCGCCGCGCTCATCGGTCTCATCGCCGCCGTGCTGTTCGCCCTCGTCATGGGCATCCCGACGCTGCGCCTGCGCGGCGACTACCTCGCGATCGTCACGATCGCCGCCGCCGAAGTGCTGCGCCTGCTCTTCCTGACGTCGGCCTTCCGCAACCAGACCGGATCCGCCGACGGCCTCTCCGGCTTCCAGGCGGGCTTCCGGGCGAGCAACCCCCTCCCCCCGGGACGATGGGGCTTCGGTCCCTGGACCTACCAGTCGGACCAGTGGTGGGTCATCATCGTCGGGGTCATCACGATCGCGATCGTCGTCACCCTGGTCTGGCTCCTGATGCGCAGCCCGTGGGGACGCGTCATCCGCGGCATCCGTGAAGACGAGGACGCCGTGCGCTCGCTCGGCAAGAACGTCTTCGCGTTCAAGATGCAGGCGCTCATCGTCGGCGGCGTCATCATCGCCGCGGGCGGCATCGTCACCGCGATGGGCACCAATGTCAACCCGAACGTGTACGTCACCTCGCAGACGTTCTACGTCTGGACCGCCCTGCTGCTCGGCGGCGCCGCGACCATCTTCGGCCCGGTGCTGGGCGCCGTGCTCTTCTGGGTCGTGCGCGCGTTCCTGTCGAACCTGCTGCCCGCGCTCGTCAACATGGGATGGCTGCCGTTCCTGACCACCGAGCAGAGCCAGATGCTCGTGTTCGTGCTCGTGGGCGTCGCCCTGATGCTGCTCGTCATCTTCCGCCCGCAGGGCATCCTCGGAAGCAAGAAGGAGCTGACCTTTGTCCGCTGACGTCGTTCCCCCCACACCGCGCCCGAAGGCCACCGGCCTGCACAAAGAGGACGGCAGCGGCGAGGTCCGCCCCGGCGTCGCCAAGGTCGACCCCATCATCGTCGTCGACGGGGTCAAGCGCGTGTTCGGCGGCCTCACCGCCGTCGACGTCGAACACCTCGAGATCCCGCGCGGCGCGATCACCGCACTCATCGGGCCGAACGGCGCCGGCAAGACCACGCTGTTCAACCTGCTCACCGGCTTCGACCGCCCGAACGCCGGGTCGTGGTCGTTCGACGGCACCAACCTCGCCGGCATCCCCGCGTACAAGACGGCGCGCATGGGACAGGTGCGTACGTTCCAGCTGACGAAGTCGCTCGGACTGCTCACGGTGCTCGAGAACATGAAGCTCGGGGCGCCCAAGCAGACCGGCGAGGGCATCTTCGCCGGCATCCTCCCCTTCCTGTGGCGCAAGCAGGAGTCCGAGATCGACGAGAAGGCGCGTGGCCTGCTCGCTCGGTTCAAGCTCGACACGAAGGAGAAGGACTTCGCGGCGTCGCTCTCGGGCGGTCAGCGCAAGCTCCTCGAGATGGCGCGCGCGCTCATGAGCGACCCGGTGCTGGTCATGCTCGACGAGCCGATGGCGGGTGTGAACCCCGCGCTGACGCAGTCGCTGCTCGACCACATCCTCGACCTGAAGGACCTCGGGATGACCGTCGTCTTCGTCGAGCACGACATGCACATGGTGCGCCACATCGCCGACTGGGTCGTCGTCATGGCCGAGGGCCGCGTGGTGGCCGAGGGGCCGCCCGACACGGTCATGCAGAATCCGGCGGTCATCGACGCCTATCTCGGCGCCCACCAGGACGTCGACCTGGGCGTCGTCACCGGACGCCACGCCGGCGAGCTCCCGCCCGAGGCGGAGGACCTGGTCGAGACCGTGCACGAGCTCGACCAGGCCATCGACGAAGCACCGGCGACGGATGCCGCGGGCCCGACATCGGGCGAGCAGAAGGCCGAGGACCAGAAGTGACCGAGAACGTCGTCGAGCTCACCGACGTCCACGCCGGCTATCTGCCGGGAGTCAACATCCTCAACGGCGCCAACCTCACGGCGGCGCCCGGCGAGCTCGTCGGCATCATCGGCCCCAACGGCGCCGGCAAGTCGACGATGCTCAAGGCCATCTTCGGCCAGGTCAAGATCCGCTCGGGCTCGGTGAAGCTCAACGGCGACGAGATCACGGGGCTGCGCGCCAACAAGCTCGTGGCGAAGGGCGTCGGCTTCGTGCCGCAGACCAACAACGTCTTCCCGAGCCTCACGATCGCCGAGAACCTGCAGATGGGCGGCTACCAGCGCCCGAAGGCGG
Source organism: Microbacterium arborescens (assembly GCA_036946435.1). Lineage (GTDB taxonomy): Bacteria > Actinomycetota > Actinomycetes > Actinomycetales > Microbacteriaceae > Microbacterium > Microbacterium arborescens_A. The sequence continues at coordinate 12,178 of JAQIJE010000041.1, forward strand.
TCGCCGAGCGGACCGAGTTCGTGACCTCGATCTTCCCCGACCTCGCCAAGCGTCTGCAGCAGCGGGCCGGGTCGCTGTCGGGCGGCGAGCGCCAGATGGTCGCGATGGGCCGGGCCCTGATGATGGACCCGTACGTGCTGCTGCTCGACGAGCCGTCGGCGGGCCTGTCGCCCTCGCGTCAGGACGAGGCGTTCCTGCGGGTGTCGGAGATCAACAAGGCCGGGGTCACGACGATCATGGTCGAGCAGAACGCGCGGCGCTGCCTGCAGATCTGCGACCGCGGCTACGTCCTCGACCAGGGACGTGACGCCTACACGGGCACGGGGCGCGAGCTGCTCAACGATCCCAAGGTCATCGGCCTGTACCTGGGCACCCTCGGCACCTGACGCGCGGGGGCGGGCTCGGGGCTTGGTCGGCTCCGGGCTTGGTTGGCTCGGTTGGCAGGTCGCGCCGCTTCGCGCCGCGCGAGGGGGCGCGAGCTGACGGGCGAAACGCCGGGACGGGTGTCTGGGCAGCGACTCCTTCACACGGATGCCGCGGCGCGGCCGGTCCACAGATCGCTCCGCAGGTCGAGTGCCGGGATGCCGCGCGGGCGACGATCGTCCCATGCCCCGGTCGCCCGAACGCCTGCCGCCGACGCTCGGTGACGCGTTCTCACGCGCGACGGCGTCGGCTCTCGGGGTATCGCCCAAGCGATTGCGCGCCGGCGACCTGGAGATTCCGTTCCGCGGCGTCCGGCGCCGCGTCGCGGGAACCACCGTCGCGCCGGACGATGTCCCTGACACGGATCCGCTCGCCGTCGACCGGGCCCGCGCCCGGAGAGTGATCTCGGATGCCCGGGCCTACGCGACGATCATGCATTCCGACGCCTTCTTCTGCGGCCGCACCGCCGCGATCCTGCACGGGACGGGCATCGGCGGAGGGGTGGGCGTCGGATTCGGCGGCAGCGGCGGCGGCAGCGGCGGCGGTCGTTGCGACGTCGCGGACGAGCTCGAGGTGGGGGTCCTGGCGCCGGCGCGGGCGCCGCGGCGGCGCGGCATCCGCGGCCGTCAGTTCGCGCCCGTCCTCGTCGAGGTGACCACGGTCGCCGGGCTGCGCTTGACGACGCCCGCATCGACGTGGGCGATGCTCGCGCGCGATGCGGGAATCGTCGAGCTGGTGCGGGTCGGAGACGCGTTCGTCCGCGTTCCCCGGGGGCCGGGTGGCACACGCCTCCGGGACGGCGCGCTCGCGACACCCGAACAGCTCGCGCTCGCGGCGCGGGCCGGGCGGCGCGTGGGCATCGCGAAGCTGACGAGCGCCCTGTCGCTCATTCGCGTCGGTGCGATGTCGCCGCTCGAGACGGACTGTCGGCTCGCCCTGACGTCGGCGGGACTGCCCGAGCCGGTGCTCGACCTCGAGATCCGAGACGGTGCGGGACGGCTGGTCGGCATCGCGGATGCCGCGTGGCCGGCGCACCGGGTCATCGCGGAGGTCGAAGGCGACCACCACCGGACGTCTCGGCGGCAATGGAACCGCGACATCGAGAAGCACGCGGCTCTCGTGGCGCTCGGGTATGAGGTGATCCGGCTGACCGCGTCGCACATTCGAGGGCCCCGCCCCGCTGCCGTCGCGCTGGTGGGCGATGCCCTCCGCCGCCGGGGCTGGTCGCCTGCGCGATCCTCCGTGTGAGGCGCGGCGCGGCGCCCGCCACCCTGCGCCCCTCTCCGCGCGGTTCACGGCGTCGACCGCGTGACGCCTCACACCGGGGAAGGCTCGCCGCGCGGCCCGGTCCCATCTGGCAGTCGACGCCCCCTCGAGAGCGAAGAGGCGGCACCACCTGCCACCCCGCCGCACCCACGCGGGCTCACCTGGCACGAGCTGCCCCTTCCCCGGCGACGAGTGGGCACCAACTGCCAACCCGATGCGCGAGCTCGACGGGATGCAGCGCCTACGCGGGCTCACCTGGCAGGAGTTGCCCCTTCCCCGGCGACGAGTGGGCACCAACTGCCACCCCGGCGCTCGGGCTCGAGGGGGCGCCGCCCCCCTGCGCAGGCTCACCTGGCGCGAAGTGCCCCTTCCCCGGCGACGAGTGGGCACCAACTGCCAACTCGGTGCCTGGGGTGCTCCGTGGGGGCGCGAAGTGACAGGTGAAGGCGAGGAGGGCACCCCGGCGGGACGCGAAACGGGCCCCGGTCCGAAGACCGGGGCCCGTCGCTGCGGGGCTGGATCAGCCGACGCGGAGGAACTCGTAGTTGTTGTCGTCGCCGTACTCGAAGACGCCGATCGAGGCCTCGGTCGGGTCGCCCACCTCGTTGAAGGTGATCGGGCCCGAGACGCCGTCGTAGTCGACGGCGGTGCCGGCGATGATCAGGTCGGCGCACTCGGCGAAGGTCGTGCACTTCGTGCCGTCGCCCGAACCACCCGAGACCTCCTGCAGGTGCGCGGCGACGTCGGGACCCGCCGTCGACCCGGCCTGCAGCGCCGCGAGGGCGAGCAGGACCACGGCGTCGTACGACTCCGGCGCGTAGGTGTAGTCCTGCAGCTCCGCGTTGCCGGCACCGGTCCAGAATGCCTGGAGCTCATCACGGAACGTGGCGATCGACGCGGGGTCGACGGCCGGGTAGGTGCCCTTCGCGCCCGCGAGGGTGCCGGCGTCGAAGTCCCCGCTGAAGTTCGCGAGGTTGCCGTCGACGAAGTACAGCTTGTCGGCGGGGAAGTCCGAGCCGAGGATCTCGGGGATGATCGTCTTGACCTCTTCGAACGTGATCAGGGCGATCGCGTCGGGGCCGGCCGCGAGCACGTCCTCGACCTGGGCCGAGAAGTTCGTGTCACCGGTGTTGTAGAGCGAGGTCGCGACGACCTGGCCGCCGGCGGCCTCGAAGGCGGCCTTCGTGAAGCAGGCGAGGCCCGTTCCGTAGGCGTCGTTGAGGACGATCATGCCGAGCGTCTCGTTGCCGTCGGCACCGACGAGGTTTCCGAGCACCTCGCCCTGGAGGACGTCCGAGGGAGCGGTGCGCCAGTACAGGCCGTTGTCCTTGTACCCCGTGAAGGCCGCGGAGGTGTTGGCGGGCGAGAACTGGATGGCGTTGGCCGCGATGACCTGATCGATGAACTGCAGCGAGGTGCCCGAGGATGCCGCACCGACGATCGCCGTGGCGCCTTCGCCCAGCAGACGCGGGATCTCGGTCTCGTACGCCTTATTGTCGGTGTCGCCCGAGTCACCCTGCTTCAGGTCGATCGTGATCCCCTTGGCCGCCGCGTTGATCTGCGACGCCGCGAACTCGGTCGCCGAGATCTCGGGCGGGCCGAGGAAGGCGAGGTTTCCGGTCTGCGGCAGCGCCGTGCCGATCGTGTAGGTGAGGTCGGTGCCCGGGCCGGTGGAGGTCGAGCTGTACTCCGGCGTGTACGACGCGGGCTCGGCCGCGCTGCAGTCGATCGGGAAGTCGCTCGAGCCGCCGTCGCTGGGCTCTCCCGAGGCGGCCGGCTCGCCGCCTCCGGCACATCCGGCGAGGACGAGGGCACTGGCACCGATCACGGCGATGCCGCCGAGGACCTTTGCAGTGCGGGAACGGGTGAGAACGCCCATTGTGCTCCTTGGTGAGAGGGAACGCGGCGCCGGAGCCCCGCGAGGTTGCGTTAAACCTAGTGGCGCTCTCGCATCGGGGATGTTGCGATGTGTTAACGGTCTGTTACGCGACCGAATCGTTACCTGCGGCGCGGGAGGAGACCCGGGCCGGGCCGCTCACACGACCGGGGCGACGTCGGATGCCGCATCCTCGCGCCGCGGCCGGCGGGCGGCGCGCAGCGAGTCGACGGTCAGGACGACGAGGGCGAGCCACACCAGCCCGAAGCCGACCCAGCGCTCGATCGGCATCGGCTCGCCGAGGATCCACGCGCCGGTGATGAACTGCAGGATGGGCGCGACGAACTGCAGCAGGCCGATGACGGTGAGGCTGCTCCGGCGTGCACCGGCGGCGAAGAAGAGCAGCGGCACCGCGGTGATGACTCCCGCGAGCGCCACGAGCACCGTGTGCCCGCCGCTGACCGTGCCGAGGACGAGCCCGCCGGTCGCGGCCACCACGATCGCCTGCACGATCGCGACGGGCGCGAGCCACAGCGACTCGAGCGTCAGCCCGCTGACGGCGTCGACCGAGGGACCGATCTGCTTCTTCACGAGACCGTAGGTCCCGAAGCTCGCGGCGAGGGCGAGGGCGAGGGCGATCCACGGGAACGCGCCGTAGCCGACGACGATGACCCCGACCGCGATCGCGGCGATGCCGATCGCGACCCACTGCGCGACCCGCAGACGCTCCTTGAGCACGAGCACGCCCAGCAGCACCGTGACGATCGGGTTGATGAAGTACCCCAGGCTTCCCTCGATCACGTGTCCCGTGAGGGTGCTGATGAGGAAGACCTGCCAGTTCACGTAGATGAGCAGGCCCGCCACGATCGTCCACAGCACCAGACGCGGCGTGCGCAGGATGGCGAAGAGCTTTCCCCAGGCCCGGAGCACGGTCAGCAGGATCGCGCAGAACGCGAGAGAGAACAGGATGCGCCAGGACACGACCTCGAAGGGCCCCATGGGCGCGAGGGTCAAGAAGTAGAGGGGCATGAAGCCCCAGAGGACGTAGGCCGAGAAGGCGTAGACCCCGCCGAGCGAGCGTTCACGGGCGGGGTCGAGGGGTGTCACGAGCCAAGCATAGGACGGTCGTGACACCCCGCCGCGGCGGCGGACTGCCATCGACCGCCGCCGGCCTGCCAGCGACCGTGCTGCGGCGCGGCGGCGGAAACGACGAAGGCCCGGATGCGATGCACCCGGGCCTTCGGAGAAGAGCTGCGCGTCAGCGGACGACGACGGCGAGGACGTCGCGAGCCGACAGGACGAGGAACTCGTCGCCGCCGAACTTGACCTCGGTTCCGCCGTACTTGCTGTAGATCACGCGGTCGCCGACGGCGACGTCGAGCGGAACGCGGTTGCCGTTGTCATCGATGCGGCCGGGACCGACGGCCACGACCTCGCCCTCCTGGGGCTTCTCCTTGGCGGTGTCGGGGATGACCAGACCACTCGCGGTGGTCTGCTCGGCCTCGACCTGCTTGATGACGATCCGGTCCTCGAGCGGCTTGATGGAAACCGACACGGTCTACCTCTTTCTTCGACAAGACTGGTTGGCAATCTCACCCTGAGAGTGCCAAGTCCGAGTCTAGGGCGACGTTGGCACTCACGCAACGCGAGTGCCAACGTTCCGCGAGGCCGCGCGAGGCGCCCGTAGGCTGAGGCGGTGGATCACGCCGAGCTCGCCGCACTGCTGACCCCCGAGGGCCTGCGCCTGGTCGACGGACTGCGCATCGCCTCGACGGCGGATGCCGCGACCGCCGTTTCGCGGCTGCGACGCGAGGGCCACTCCCCCGAGCTCGTCGCGGCCGTCGTCGGTCAGGCCCGGCTGCGCGAGCGCGCGGCGACGAAGTTCGGCCCGTTCGCGTCACGGATGCTGTTCACCCGGGCCGGTCTCGAGCAGGCGACGCGTCTAGCGGTCGCCGCCCGTCACGCCGGCCGCGTGCGGGACGCGGGCATCGGCCGCATCGCGGACCTGGGCTGCGGGATCGGCGGCGACGCCCTGGGCTTCGCCGGCATCGGGCTCGATGTCCTGGCCGTCGACGCCGACGAGATCACGGCCGCCATCGCCGCCTACAACCTCGCCCCGTTCGGCGACAGTGCGCAGGTGCGCCACGGCCGGGCGGAAGACACGGCGCTCGACGACGTCGACGCCGTGTGGCTCGATCCGGCCCGGCGCACCTCCGGGCACGGCGAGACGCGCCGCGTGGCGGCATCCGACTACACCCCCGCCCTGCCCTGGGCGTTCGACGTGGCCCGGCGCATGCCGACCGGCATCAAGCTCGGGCCCGCCTTCGACCGCGCCGACTTGCCGGCCGATGTCGAGGCGCAGTGGATCAGCGCGGACGGCTCGACGATCGAGCTCGTGCTCTGGTCGGGGGCCCTGGCCCGCCCCGGAGTAGGCCGGTCCGCGCTCGTCCTGCGCGGCGACGCGGCCGCAGAGCTCACGGCGGCGACCGACAGCGCCGATGCGGAGGTCCGTGCGCTGGGAGAGTTCCTGCACGAGCCCGACGGTGCCGTCATCCGCGCACGGCTCATCGGCGACGTCGCGCGTTCGATCGACGCCGGCATGCTCGGCGGCGGCACCGCCTACATGACCTCGGATGCGGGGGTGTCCAGTCCCTTCGCGACGACCTTCCGGGTGCGGGAGGTGCTTCCGTTGAAGACCCGCGACATCGACGCGGCCCTCCGCCGCGAGGGCATCGGCATCCTCGAGATCAAGAAGCGGGGCGTCGACATCGATCCCGCCCAGTTCCGGCGCAAGCTGAAGCTGACGGGTGACGCGTCGGCGACGCTCTTCCTCACCCGCCTCGGCGATCGACGGGTCGCGATCCTCGCCGACCGCATCGGGTGAGCCGCACGCCGGATCAGCCGATGAGTCCCGCCCGGAACGCCGCCCAGGTCAGCCAGCCCGCACTGTAGACGAGCGACAGCGCGGCGAGGGCGAGGGCCCAGACGGCGAGGGCCCGGCTCTCCCACGGACGCCGGAGCGCCAGGATGCCGAGAACGACGGCGGCGATGCCCAGGGGGAACGCCCAGCCGACGAGGAGCGACAGCCCGAGGGCGACGATCGCGAGGGCCAGCGCCCATCCCCCCGAACGCGGCAGGATGACCGGCTCGGACGCCCACTCGGCGCGGCGCCCGTCGGGGCTGCTCATCGGGCCACCTGGATCTCGGTGACCGGGAGGGTCGAGTCCGCTCCGAACGCGAGCGTCGAGGGTGCGGCCCCCGAGGCGATGAGCTCGGCCGCGAGCGCCGCGATCATCGCGCCGTTGTCGGTGCACAGGCTGAGGGGCGGGATGCGCACCGCGACACCTGCGGCCTCGGCGCGGGCGACCGCGACCTCGCGCAGCCGCCGGTTGGCGATGACGCCGCCGCCGAGGAGGAGCCGCGGCACCCCGTGCTGCGCGCACGCGTCGAGCGCCTTCGTGACGAGCACGTCGACGACCGCCTCGCGGAAGGATGCCGCGACGTCGGCGACGGGGACCTCGTCGCCGGCCGCCTGCCGCTGCTCGATCCATCGTGCGACGGCGGTCTTCAGCCCCGAGAACGAGAAGTCGTACCGGTGGGCGGCCAAGTCGGAGGCGCGGGAGAGCCCGCGCGGGAAGCGGATGGCCTGCGGGTCGCCCGATGCGGCGGCGCGGTCGATCTCGGGCCCCCCGGGGTACGGCAGTCCGAGGATGCGCGCCACCTTGTCGAACGCCTCGCCCGCGGCGTCGTCCATCGTCTCGCCGAGCATCTCGACATCCGAGACGAGGTCCCGCACGAGCAGGAGCGACGTGTGCCCGCCGCTGACCAGCAGGGCGACCGTCGGGTATTCGACGTCGTCGCCGGTGAGGATGTCGGCGGCGATGTGACCGACGAGGTGGTTGACGGCGTACAGCGGCGTGCCGAGCGAGACGGCGAGCGCCTTGGCCGCGCCGACGCCGACCATGAGGGCGCCCGCGAGACCGGGCCCGCTCGTCACGGCGACCGCGTCGAGGTCGTGCACCGAGATGCCCGCTTCGGCGACCGCGGTCTCGATCGCGGGCTGCAGCGCCTCGAGATGCGCCCGCGCGGCGACCTCCGGGACGACGCCGCCGTAGCGGGCGTGTTCCGCCATCGAGCTGGCGATCGTGTTCGACAGCAGCGTGCGTCCCCGGACGATGCCGATGCCGGTCTCGTCGCAGCTGGTCTCGATGCCGAGCACGAGGGGCTCGGCCGGCGGCACGCGGGTCATCGGCGGGGTCCTTCGGGGAGCGAGAGCTGCATGATGACGGCGTCGACGTCGTCGGGCTGGTAGTAGCGGGGACGACGCGCGATCTCGACGAACCCCTCCGAGGCGTAGAGCCCGCGCGCGACGGGGTTGTCGTCGCGCACCTCGAGGAAGACTTCGCGGGCCCCGCGGCCCTGCGCCTCGGACACCAGGGCGCGCAGGAGCGCGCGGCCCCGCCCCGAGCCCCGCGCCGTCTCGGCGAGGGCGATGGTCTGGATGTCGGCGTCGCCGGCGCCGCGCACGGCGCGCACGCCGCCGTAGCCGACGACGCGGCCGTCCTCGTCGTCGACGAGGTAGCGCCCGTGCGGCGAGGCGAGCTCGGCCGACATCGACGCCCGGCTCCAGGCGTCGGCGGGAAAGGAGGCCTCCTCGAGCGCCATGATCGCGTCGAGGTCGTCGCCGGTCGCCGCCCGCAGCGTCACGAGCCCACCCGCTTCGGCGCCGCCGGCGGCGTCACGTCGGGCGCGCGCAGGTAGAGCGGCTCGGCGGCCGCGGTGTCGGCGGTGCCCTCGCGCAGACGCGACGCCGCGAGACGGGCGAGGGCCTCGGCGCTGATGGACGTCGTCTCGACGAGCTCCGACGCGGCGACGCCGAACGGCTCGACCGGCTCGGCCGAGGCCCGCGGCACGAGGTGGGGATCGACGACGCGCACCGGCACCCCGTCGACGACGCGGTGCACCGATACGGCGAGCTCGCGACGTCGCGCATCGGTCACGATCGCGAACCGGTCGCCCTCGCCGAGTCGGGGGGATGCGCCCGCCGCCTCGACGCGCGCGAGCGCGGCGGCGTCGTGACTCGCGACCGCGACGACGGGCACCCCCCGCCCCAGCGCGAACGCGCGTGCGGACGCGATGCCGACCCGCAGGCCCGTGAACGGGCCGGGTCCCATGCCCGCCGCGACGGCGGTGATGTCCGCGGGCCCGGCGCCGGCGTCGGCGAGCGCTCGGATCAGCAGATCGCCGATGACCTCCGCGTGTCCGCGGGTGTCGTCGCTGACGGCGCGGGCGAGCGTGGTGCCGTCGGCGTCGACGACTGCGACGGCCGTGCCGATCGAGGTGTCGATGCCCAGAATCACATCACCCAGGGTAGTCGGCGCCCCGAGCCCGCGTCCTCAAGGCCGACGGGTGACGGTGACCCGCCGCGGCGCGGCATCCGCCATCTCGGCCTCGGCCGGACCGCTCGTGCCGCACGCCGTGTCGACCCCGGTGCCGCTCCACCCGCGTTCGAGCTCGATCTCCCACCAGCTCTCGCGCAGGCCGTCGACCATGCCGTGGCCCCATTCGACGATCGTGACGCTCGCGTCGAGATCGAGGTCGAGGTCGTCGAGCTCGGCCGCGGACCCGAGCCGGTACGCATCCACGTGCACGAGCGGCGGACCGTCGACGAGCGAGGGGTGCGTGCGGGCGATGACGAACGTCGGGCTCTGCACGGGCCCGCGCACCCCGAGACCGGCTCCGATGCCGCGCGTGAGCGTCGTCTTGCCCGCACCCAGCGGGCCCGTGAGCACGACGAGGTCGCCGGCGCGCAGCCGTTCGCCGATCTCGCGGCCCCACTCCTCCATGCGGTCGGCCGATTCGACCTCGCGCTCGCCCAGGTACTCGTCCAGCCCGCTCACCGCTCGCCTCCCGTCGCCTCGGACGACACCGTCGTGCGCTGCACGCGCGGCCCGATGCGCGTGACGATCTCGTAATCGATCGTGTCGGCCGCGTCGGCCCACTCGACGGCGGCCGGCTCGCCGAGCGTCGGATCGCCGAACAGCACGACGGGGTCTCCCACCGCGACCGGGGCATCACCGACGTCGACGACGAACTGGTCCATCGCGATGCGTCCCGCGACGGTGAACCGGCGTCCGCCGATCGTGACGGGGCCGCGGCCGGAAGCCTGCCGGGGCACCCCGTCGGCGTAGCCGAGGGGGATGAGCGCGAGAGTCGTCTCGGCGTCCGCGCGATGGGTGTACCCGTACGAGACGCCCTGCCCGGCGGGCACGCGCCGCACGGCGGCGACGGTGCTCCGCAGCGTCATCGCGGGACGCAGCCCGAGGTCGGCCGAGGTGCGGCCCTCCAGGGGCGACAGGCCGTACATCGCGATGCCGATCCGCACGCAGTTCAGTCGCGTCTCCGGCAGCGAGATCGCCGCGTTCGATGCCGCGATGTGCCGCAGCGGCGGGTCGATGCCCGCGGCGGAGGCCTCGCCCAGCGCCTCGTGGAAGCGGGCGAGGGCGGCGCGGTCGTCGTCGGGGCTCGTGTTGGACAGGTGACTGAAGACCCCGACGACGCGCACCAGCCCGATGCGCTCGAGCCGCGCCGCCTCGGAGCACACGCGGTGCCACTCGCGGGGCTCCACGCCGTTGCGGCCGAGACCCGTCTCGACCTTGAGGTGCAGAGCGGCCGGCTGGTCGACGGATGCCGCCGCGGCGGCCGCCTGCAGCTGCGCGAAGCTCGAGATCCCGAGCTCGACGCCGTGCTCGACCGCCGGGCGGAAGTCGACGTCGGGCGCGTGGAGCCAGGCCACGACGGGAGCGGTGATGCCGGCACGACGGAGGGCGAGCGCCTCGCCGACGTCGGCGACGCCCAGACGCGATGCCCCGCCGGCCAGCGCGGCGGTCGCCGCCCGCACGGCACCGTGGCCGTACCCGTCGGCCTTGACGACCGCGATGACCTCGGTTCCCACGAGCCGTCGGAGGTGCCGGATGTTGTCGGCGATCGCGTCGACGTCGATGCGCGCCTCGCGCATGCGCCCTTCGGGCCGCGCGCTCACGCTGCCGCCTCGGCCACGACGTACGCGGTCGCGAGATTCGCGTCGTGCGAGAGCGACAGGTGCAGGGCCGAGATGCCGCGGGCGCGGACGGTCTCGGCGGTCTCGCCCGCAAGCGCGAACACCGGGCGCCCCGAGGATTCGGACGCCACCTCGATGTCGACCCAGTGCACGCCGTCCGAGCCGCCGAGGGCCTTGATGAGCGCCTCTTTCGCTGCGTACCGCGCGGCGAGCGACCGGGGCTTGAGCCCGCGCTCGGCGAGCGAGAACAGGCGTTCGCGCAGCCGCGGCGTCCGGTCGAGCGAGCGCTCGAACCGCGGCACGTCGACCAGGTCGACGCCGATGCCGACGATCACGGCACGATCCGCGTCGGCATCGTCACTCGACCGTGACGGACTTGGCGAGGTTGCGCGGCTGGTCGACGTCGAGGCCCTTCGCGGTGGCGAGGCCCATCGCGAAGACGTGCAGCGGCACGACCGCCAGCAGCGGCTCGAAGAGCGGCTCGGCGAGCGGGATGCGCAGCACCTCGTCGGCGAACGGGAGCACGGCGGCATCCCCCTCTTCGGCGACGGCGATGATGCGGGCGCCGCGGGCGCGGATCTCCTGGATGTTCGAGACGACCTTCGCGTGCAGCAGCGGCGAGCTGCTGGGCGAGGGCACCATGACGAACACCGGCTGGCCGGGCTCGATCAGCGCGATCGGGCCGTGCTTGAGCTCGCCGGCGGCGAAGCCCTCGGCGTGGATGTACGAGATCTCCTTGAGCTTGAGCGCTCCCTCGAGGGCGATGGGGTACCCCACGTGCCGACCGAGGAAGATCACCGAGCGGGTGTCGGCCATCCAGTGGGCGAACTGCTCGATGTGCTCCTGCTCGGTCGCGAGCACGCGGACGATCTTCTCGGGCACGGCTTCGAGCTGACGGACCTGCTCGGCGATCGTGGTGTCGTCGAGCGCGCCGCGGACGCGTCCGACGTGCAGCGCCAGCAGGTAGAGCGCGGTGATCTGCGCGACGAAGGCCTTCGTGGAGGCGACGGCGACCTCGGGACCGGCGTGCGTGTAGACGATCGCGTCGGACTCGCGCGGAATCGTCGCGCCCTGCGTGTTGCAGATCGAGAGGGTCTTGGCCCCGGCCTCGCGGGCGAACTTCACGGCCATGAGCGTGTCCATCGTCTCGCCCGACTGACTGATCGACACGACGAGGGTGCGCTCGCCGATCACGGGGTCGCGGTACCGGAACTCGTGGGCGAGCTCGACGTCGACCGGCACGCGCGCCCACTGCTCGAGCGCGTACTTGCCGACCATGCCCGCGTAGGCGGCGGTGCCGCACGCGATCACGATGATGCGGTCGATGCCGGTGAACAGCTCATCGAGCCCGTCGAGCTCGGGGATCTGCACAAGCCCGTCGTGGACGCGTCCGCGGATCGTGTTGGCGACCGCCTCGGGCTCCTCCGACACCTCCTTGGCCATGAACGACGACCAACCGCCCTTGTCGGCGGCCGCGGCGTCCCACACGACCTCGAACGGCTCGACCTCGACCGCCTGACCGGAGAAGTCGGTGACCGTGACCTCGTCGGGGGTGATCGCGACGATCTCGTCCTGGCCGATCGCGAGGGCGTGACGGGTGTGCTCGACGAAGGCCGCGACGTCGGAGCCGAGGAAGTTCTCGCCGTCGCCGAGCCCGATCACGAGCGGCGAGTTGCGGCGTGCTCCCACGACGAGCCCGGGCTGGTCGCGGTGCAGGGCGAGCAGGGTGAACGCGCCCTCGAGACGCGACACGGTCGCCCGGAAGGCCTCGACGAGGTCGCCGGATGCCGCGTACTCGCGGCCGAGCAGAACGGCGGCGACCTCGGTGTCGGTCTCGCTGCGGAAGCTGTACCCGGCGGCGACGAGCTCGGACTTCAGGTCGGCGAAGTTCTCGATGATGCCGTTGTGGATGACGGCGAGCTTGTCGTCGTCGGCGAGGTGGGGGTGCGCGTTGGCGTCGGTGGGTCCGCCGTGCGTCGCCCAGCGCGTGTGGCCGATGCCGGTGGTGCCGGCGGGGAGGGGGTGGGCCGCCAGGTCGTCGCGGAGGACCTGGAGCTTACCGGCGCGCTTGCGGGTGCCGAGGCCGCCCTCGGCGTCGATGACGGCGATGCCGGCGGAGTCGTAACCGCGGTACTCCAGACGGGCCAGACCCGAGATGAGGATGTCCTGCGAGGGCCGAGGACCGACGTAGCCGATGATTCCGCACATGGGCTCCATCCTAGGTCGGCGCCGGGGCGCGATCCTGCGGGCGGGCCGTGGGTACCGCGGCGCCGATCAGCGCTGCGGCGACCCGGCGGCGGCGACGCCGAGACCGGCCAGGACGGCGTCGACGACCTCGAGGTTCGAGAAGATCGCGTCGTGACCGCAGGCGCCGCCGAAGGGCGGTGCGGCGACCTCGCCCGAGAGCACGTCGGCGATTCCGGCGAGCCCCGGCTCCAACTCGCTGCGGCACGTCACGACCGTCACGTCCGCGGCATCCGCCGTGGCGGAGGACCGGGCGACGAGACCGTCGCCGAGATGCGCGTCCCAGACCGCTCCGCCGAGGACGGGCCACGACACGACCGCGTCGGCCGCGACGGCGTGGACGTGCAGTCCGGCGGGCCAGGGCGGGAGGTCGGCCAGAGCGGCCGACCCCGCGCGCAGCGCCGACCCGCCCGGGCCGAGGGCGGCGATGCCGGTGCGGATGACCGGCGGCAGGTCGCATCCGCCCAGCGCGTCGCCGGCCAGCTGGTTGTTGCACACCGCACCGATCCACGGCAGCACGAGCGTCTGCAGCACCGGCACCGTCGACATCGTGGCGCGGATGCCGGCGGCGATGTCGACCGCGACGTTGGCGATGTCGGAGCCCTGCGTCGGGGTCCCCACCGTCACGACGTCGCCGATCAGGCCGGCGAGGTCGGGGCTGTCGCGGAGGGCGTAGCGCAGCGCGAGACCTCCCATGGAGTGGGTGACGATGTCGACCGGTCCGTGGACGGTGGCGGAGATCGAGCGGATGGCTGCCGCCAGATTGTCGGCCGATCCGTTCGAGCCGACCCACCCCGCCGAGTTGGCGGAGTAGTCGAACGCGTAGACCGCGAGCCCCGGCACCGCTTCGAGCCGCTCCTGGAGCGACGCGCCCATTCCGCGTCCGACCGGGGCGCCGGTGCCGTCGCGCCATTGGACGGGGCGGGAGAAGGGCGAGCGCGCGAAGGACGTCCGGCCGGCCGTCGCCGGGAGCGCGGTGCTGAGCCATCCGTGCACGAGGAGCACGGCGCGGCTGTCGGGAGCGACGTCGTCCGACAGCCGCACGACGCGGTCTCCTGCGGCGGCGGCGGTCGACCCCGCGAGGACGGCCGGGCTCAGCGCCGACGATGCGGCGGCAGGCGCGAGCGTCGCCGTCGCGGCGAGGGTCACCACCGTCGTGAGCGCCACGACCAGACGCAGTCGCGGTCGGGCGCTGCGGGGCTCCCGACGGGGCCGGCGACCCCGGCGCGCACGCGCGCGGGCACGCGCGCGGACGAGCGCGCGATGAGGTCGCCCCAGGTCCATGGCTTCATACCTAGCAGGTCGTGATGACGGGTGCGTAACGGAATCCGACGAGAGTATTCTCCGCCGGGCAAGACGAGGGCCCTCTCGAGTCAGCCATTTGGGGACTGATTTACTCGAGAGGGCCCCGCAATGCCCGCAGGCTCTCGGCCGGGCCGTTGGGGACGGCGGGTCGGCCGAATCACCGCTTGGGGAACGGTTCGAGCGCTGAACAGGCTCCTGAAGCCTAGCGGATGCACGCGGAGTGGACACGGATTCGACAAAACTGTCATGTCCCCCTATTGGCGGACACGACAGACGGTTGTACGATCGACCTCGACGCGCAGGCACCCCGCTTTTGGGGGGCGTGGGAGTCACGATGTGCGTCGAACTCAAGGTGTCGATGGGGATCTGTGCACCGTGAGGGCGTTGTGCAGTGCGCAGCCGCGCACGCGCACTGCACAACGCACACGGAGCGCTCCACCCGGCGCACCGGGAAGCGGAGGCGTCCACCCGACATTGCTGCTTCCGACAACCACGTGGCTCTGACATACTGAGCGCAGCCCGCGGCTCCGGCCCGGGCGAACGCGGAGCACTTCGACCGCCGGGATGGGACCCGGCGGCATCGGCTCGGCGGTGTTGGGGAACGGGATGCCGGCCGGAGCCGGGTCCCGCTGGGGAATTGGGGACGAGCATGACGATGCGATCTCACGCGCTCGCGCGGCCGCTGGGGAGCGGCTCGCGACACGGCGCGCATCGCGTCGAGTCGACTCCGCTCGCGCGGCCACGGCCGTCGCTCCGACACACGCCGTACGGATGTGGCGACTTCTGCTCGATCACCGCGACCCGGGCCCCGGCCTCGACGGCTTCGCCGACCGGACCGCTCGGTTTCGGGTCGTACCCCTCCCCCTGAGCGGGGGTCGTCCACACCCAGGCATGCCCGCCGGCCCTTCGGGGTCGGTGGGCATGTCGCTCGCGCTCACACCTTGCGCAGCAGCACCCGATCGACGGCGTGCGAGGCGCCCTTCTGCAGGATGAGCGTCGCGCGGTGCTTGGTCGGCAGCACGTTCTCGATGAGATTCGGGAGGTTGATGTCGTTCCAGAACGTCCGCGCCATCACGACCGCCTCGGCGTCGTCGAGGTCGGCGAAGGTGTTGAAGTACGACGACGGGTTGTTGAATGCCCCCGCCTTGAGCGCCATGAAGCGGTCGACGTACCACTGGCTAATGTGCTCGGCGTCGGCGTCGACGTAGATGGAGAAGTCGAACAGGTCGCTCACGGCGACCTCGTGGGGCGCCGGCGGCGGGGCGAGCACGTTCAGTCCCTCCACGATGACGACGTCGGGGCGCCGCACCGTGATCTGCGCGTCGGGGACGATGTCGTAGCGCATGTGGGAGTAGAACGGAGCGTGCGCCTCGGCCGCACCCGACTTCACGTCGGTGAGGAACGCCAGCAGCGCGCGACGGTCGTACGACTCGGGGAAGCCCTTGCGCGCCATGAGGCCGCGGCGCTCGAGCTCGGCGTTCGGGTACAGGAAGCCATCGGTGGTCACGAGCTCCACACGCGGGGTGCCGGGCCAGCGGCTCATGAGCTCGCGCAGCAGACGCGCCACCGTCGACTTGCCGACGGCGACCGATCCCGCCACCCCCACGACGAACGGCGTCGTGCTGTCGTCCTCGCCGAGGAACGCGTCGGTGTCGGCGCCCAGCCGCCGCGTCGCACTCGCGTACAGCGAGAGCAGCCGGCTCAGCGGCAGGTAGACCTGGGAGACCTCGCCGAGGTCCATGCGGTCGCCGAGTCCGCGCATCTGGACGATCTCGGTCTCGGTGAGCGGCTGCGTGACGCCGGCGGCCAGCCTGGACCAATCGGATCGATCGATCTCGCGGTACAGCGACGGGGCCAGCGGCGACAGCGTCTGCGCTTCTTCGGGGGACATCGCGCTCATCGTAACGCCCCGCATGCGGCGACGGCGGGGCGCGGGCCGGCGACTACTGTGATCGTGTGCGTCTGGGAGTCCTCGACATCGGTTCGAACACGGTCCACCTGCTCGTCGCCGACGTCCGTCCCGGCGGCCGGCCGCTCGCCCGGACGAGCCGGCGCACCGTGCTGCGCCTCATGCGCTACCTCGAGCCCGACGGCTCCATCAGCGACGACGGTGTGCGGGCCCTCGTCGCCGCGGTGACCGAGGCGGTGGCCGTCTCGCGCACCGAGAACGTCGTCGAGCTGCTGGCCACCGCGACGAGCGCCGTGCGCGACGCCACCAACGGCGCGGCCGTCATCGCGGCGATCGAGGCGGCGCTCGGGCAGGACCTGCAGGTCCTCGGCGGAGAGTCGGAGGCGCGTTTCACCTTCCTCGCGGTGCGCCGCTGGTTCGGCTGGTCGGCGGGGCAGATCCTCCTCTTCGACATCGGCGGCGGGTCGCTCGAGATCGCCGCGGGCGGCGACGAACTGCCCGACGAAGCGGCATCCGTCCCCCTCGGCGCCGGCCGGATGACGGTCGAGTTCCTGCCCGAGGATCCGCCGGGCGACGAGAGCGTCGACGCGCTGCGGCAGCACGCGCGACGGATGCTCGCCCCCGTCGTGGACCGCATGGCGGGCCTGCCCTCGCCCGATCACGTGGTCGGCTCGTCGAAGGCCATCCGCTCCCTCGCCAAGCTCGCCGGCTACCCGGTGCCGGGCTGGTCGGGGATCGAGCGGATGACGCTCCCCCGTGCCGCGCTCGGCTCGTGGATCCCGCGACTGGCGCGCATCCCCGCCTCGGCTCGTCAAGAGCTGCCCGGCATCACCGCCGACCGCACGTTCCAGATCGTCGCGGGCGCCGTCGTGCTCCACGAGGCGATGCGGGCCTTCGACGTCGACGAGCTCGAGATCTCGCCGTGGGCCCTCCGCGAGGGCGTGCTGCTGCGTTACATCGAATCGCTCTCGTGGAGCGCTCCCCCCGCCTGACCCGCGCCCACCAGGTCGCCGGCGCCGACGGGGACCGACACCTCGAGCACGACGTCGGGGCCGTGCTGGAAGACCCGGGCGGACGGCCCGAGCCCGCTGACGCCGAGCCCGCCGTGCGCCGGGTCGATGCGCAGCACACCGGGGCTGCTGACGCTGACGCGCAGAGCACCGGGACGCTCCGATCCGCTGACCTCCACTCGGGCGGCGCGCTCGGTGGCGTGCTTGACCGCGTTCACGAGCCCCTCCGCGACGATCGCGACGACCTGCACCGAGACGAGCGGATCGGCCATCGCGGCGGCCGCGGACTCGTCGACGCGGGAGGAGACCGACATGACCGGTTGCCAGATCGCCATCGTCGCGTCGAGACCCGCCGGCTCTCCGCCCGAGCGCGGGGCGACGGCCAGCGCGTCGGAGAACGCGCCGTCGACCGCGCGCTCGAACGCCTCGATGTCGTCGAGCGTGGCGAGGTCGTCGTCGACGCGGGCCGCGAGCACCACGCACGTGCCCTGGACACGTCCGTGCAGGATGTCCGAGGCATGCTCCAACGACCGGCGGGTCGCCGTCGTGCGCTCGGCGGCGGAGCGGACGACGTCGCGCAGCGCGCGGCCGAGGCGCCGGGCCTCGACGCGGCCGCGGTGCACGGCGTCGGCGGACAGTGCCGCGATGACCGCGATCCCCGGGAGGGCGATGGCAGGGGTCAGGGGGACGAGGCCGGGCAGATCGAGGATCGCGACGCCCGCCGCCGAGACGACGATGCCCGTCAGCGTCCAGACCCCCAGGAGGACCTGACCGCGCGCACGCGCCGGGAAGCGGCGAGCCAGCCGCCGCACGAGCCCGTCGGCGAGGAGGCAGAGCAGGAAGAGCCCCGGGACGATGACGAGCAGGAGCGGCGCTCCGCCCGTGCGCACCGCGTACGGTGCGCTCCCGAGGGCGAAGATCGTCCCGACGAGGCCGACGGCGGATGGGCGGAGCCGCTCCAGGAAGCCGCGACGGGCGACGACGGGCGGGGGGTCCTCGCGGTCGGGCGCGACGTCGCCGAGCGTCAGACCCGCACGGGCGAACGCCCGATGGCTGACGGAGCGCACCGCGTCGGAGAAGACGCGTACGCGGTCGAAGTCGAGCCGGGCGAGCATCAGGGCCGACAGGGCCTCACGGAGCGTGGCGATCTCGGTCGTCAGGAACGCACGGCTCTCGCGCTCGTAGCGCCCCGCGCGCCGCTGCTCGTCGCTGACCGTCCGGAGCGCCTCGAGCAGACGCATCTTGGCCGTGCGACTGCTCGCATAGAGCTGCTCGGTGACGGCGACGAGCGAGAGCACGCTGACCCACGCCACGATGTTCGTCACGATGCGCTCGAACCAGGCGACATCAGGTGCGAGGCCGAAGACTCCCACGGCCACCGCCTCGTTGAGGAAAGGCCGCGCCGCCGAGGCCGCGATCAGGAACAGGAGCACAACGACGCCGCGCGCCGTCGGCGACGACAAACAGCGTTCCCCGCGCGCCGCGGGCAGGATCGCCGCCACCAGCCCGGCCATGACGATGAGCGCAGCGGTCTGCGCGGCCAGGACCTCGCCGGGGGTGTTGGCCGAGACGTAGGGCGCGAGCACGACGACGCCCAGCGGCACCGCGACCAGCGCGCTCCAGCCCGTGAAGAAGCGACCGCTCGAGAGAGCGTCCCACCAGATCGCGGCGCCGGAGCGAACACGGCGACGACGGCGAGACAGCAGCCCCGGACTCACGTACGCCCCCTCGAACGCAGCGGGTCGGCGCCTCGTCCGGCGAAAGCATAGCGAAACGCGTCGGCTCGGCGGAGTCCGGATGCCGCCCAGCCCGCTCAGGCGGAGGCGGCGCGCCCCCGGTCGGCCGCGGCCGTCAGCGCGCGCCGCAGCTGTGTGCTCGACGTGTGGGCGGTGTACGGGAAGTACACGACCTCGACTCCGACACGGGCGAACCGCCGCTCGAGCTTGCGCCCGCGCTCGGTGTCACGCCAGTCGTCGCCCTTGAAGAAATGGGTGAACCCGACCTCGCGCCACGCGTCGAGCTTGTCGGGGACGCGCTCGATGTGGACGTCGTCGACGACGTCGATGTGACGGACGATCTCCGCCCGTTCGTCGGTCGGGATGAACGGCGAGATGCCCTTGGTGCGCAAGAGCATCTCGTCGCTCACCACCCCTGCGATGAGAATGTCGCAGTGCTCCCGGGCACGCCGGAGGATCTGCAGGTGCCCGATGTGGAAGACATCGAAGGCGCCCGCGGCATACCCGATTCGCTGTGTCATAGCGCCCCCAAAACGCATGTGACGTCGCCGCGCGGTCCCACCCGCACGACGAATTCCCCAAGCCGGCATCGAGCCGGTGCGACAGACAGTACACCGGAAACCACCGGATCCGGTAGTCGGCGTGTTGCGAGACGCGCCGGTACCGTCGCACGCGCGCCGCGGGGCTTTCGCCGCAGCCCGCGATAGTGTAAAAAGCAGATGCACGGTCGTGTGGGACGACCGCGGAGAAATCCGATGCACACCGGATGGGCGCCTGGGAACGCGCATCCGTCTGAGCGACGAAGTCGCGATGTTCCGTTGGGGGGAGCACATCATGCGTGTCCGTCATGCAAGCGCTCGGATGCCGGTGACCGGCACCGGGTCCGGCCGATGACCGCCGTCGACGACCGCGCCGATCTGGGGGCCGGAGGCCTGCGCGACCCCGCGGTCTCGCCGAGGCGTCAGCCGAGTCTCGAGATGCGGCACCAGCGCGAGCGGCGCTACGCGCGCCGTCTGCGGATCACCGACACCCTCGTCGCGTCGGTCGCGGTCTGCGCCGCGTCCGCCGCCGCCGTGGCCACCGGGGTTCCGGTGCCGGTCGCTCTCGCCACCGGCGCGGCCACGCTCGTGACCTGGCTCGTCGCCCTGGCGGTGTTCGGGTCGCGCGAGCCGCGGGCCATGGGCTCGGGCTCGTCGGAGTACAAGCGCGTCGCCAACGCGACCGGCGTGGCGTTCGGGATGCTCGCGGTGACGTTCGAGATCGCGCAGTTGCACGGTCTGCGCATGCAGATGCTCGTCGCCCTCCCGATCGGCCTCGCCGCGCTCCTCGTCACGCGCTGGCGGTGGCGCGCCTGGCTCCGCGAGCGCCGGCGGCGGGGCGAGTACGCCTCGGCCACCCTCGTCGCCGGGCGGCGGCGAGACGTCGACTACGTCACCCGCCAGCTCGCGCTGGCCGACAACGGCTATGCGGTCATGGCGCTCGCCCTCACCGACCACGACGGCCTCGGCGACCCGACGCGGGTCTTCGTCGCGCGCACGGCCGCCGACATCGCACGCGTCGCTCGCGACGTCCACGCCGACACCATCGTCGTCGCGAGCGTTCCCGACGACGATCCGGACTTCACCCGTTCCCTGGCCTGGGAGCTGGAGGGCACCGCGGCCGAGCTCATCGTGTCGAGTCGCCTCGCCGACGTCGCCGGGCCGCGCATCAGCCTCAGCCCCATCGAGGGGCTGCCGCTCATCCACGTCAAGATCCCGGTGTTCGAGGGGGCGGCACACTCGCTCAAGCGCCTGCTCGATCTCGCCGTGAGCGCTCTCGCCTCCGCAGCGGTGGCCGCGATCACGCCGGCGATCGCGCTCGCCATCAAGCTCGACTCCCCCGGACCGGTGTTCTTCCGCCAGCAGCGCGTCGGACGCGACGGGCGCGAGTTCACCATGTACAAGTTCCGCTCCATGACCGACACCGCCGAGCAGGAGCTCGCCGAGCTGTTGCCGTCGAACGACGGCGCCGGCCCCCTGTTCAAACTCCGCGCGGATCCGCGCGTGACCCGCGTCGGCCGCGTCCTGCGCCGCTACTCGCTCGACGAGCTCCCGCAATTCTTCAACGTCCTCCGCGGCGAGATGAGCATCTCGGGTCCGCGCCCGCCGCTTCCCTCGGAGGTCCGGAACTATCAGGGACGCGTCTTCCGCCGCCTCTACATCAAGCCCGGCATCACGGGGCTCTGGCAGGTCAGCGGCCGAAGCGACCTCTCGTGGGAGGACAGCGTCGCCCTCGATCTGCGGTACGTCGAGAACTGGTCCGTCGCCCTGGACCTGATGATCATGTGGCGGACCGTGAAGGTCATGCTGCGCCCCGTGGGAGCGTACTGATGATGGCGATCGCCCCGGCCGCGCCGGCATCCGTCCTGTTCGTCGGCGTCAACTACGCCCCCGAGCCCACGGGCGTCAGCCCGTACACGACCGGCATGGCGGAGGGCCTGGCCCGCGAGGGATGGGACGTACGGGTCATCACCGCGTACCCGCACTACCCCTGGTGGCACGTCCCCGACGAGTACCTCGCGCTGCCCGCACGCTCGACGATCGCGGGAGTCGACGTCCGTCGCGTGCGTCCGTACGTGCCCCGCGTGCCGTCGAGCCTCAAGCGCGCGCTGTTCGAGGTCTCGTTCGGCGTCCGGGCGCTGCTGTGCCGGTGGGACCGGCCCGAGGTCGTCGTCGTCGTCTCACCGGCGCTGCTGGCATCGCGCCTGGTCGCTCTCCGTGCGCGCGTGCAGCGCGTCCCGGTGGTCACGTGGGTGCAGGACATCTACGCCCTCGGTGTGGCCGAGGCCGGCGGGGGCACGGGGGCGGGGGCCATCGGCGCGATCGAGGCGAGCCTGCTGGCGGCCTCCGATCGTGTCGTCGTCATCCACCGCCGCTTCCGGGCCGCGCTCGAGGAACGCCTGGGCGTGACCCGGCCGATCGACGTCGTGCGCAACTGGTCGCACGTCGCCGAGCCCGACGTCCGCGACGTCGCGCAGACCCGCCGACGGATGGGGTGGAACGACGACGACGTCATCGTGCTGCACACCGGCGCGATCGGGGCGAAGCAGGGCCTCGAGAACGTCGTCGACGCCGCCGTTCTGGCCCGGTCACAGGGATCGCGCGTGCGGTTCGTGCTCGTCGGCGACGGCGGTCAGCGCGCCGCGCTCGAACAGCGCCCCGGAGCGGATGCCGTCACCTTCGTCGACCCGCTCTCCGAAGCCGACTTCCTCGCCGTGCTCGCCGCCGCCGACGTGCTGCTCGTGAACGAGCGACCGGGCCTGACCGAGATGTCGGTGCCGAGCAAGCTCACGTCGTACTTCGCCTCCGGCCGGCCCGTGCTGGCGGCCGTGGACGCGACGAGCACGACGTTCGCCGAGATGGAGGCGGCCGGAGCGGGACCCATCGTCCCCGCCGCCGCCCCCGCCGCGCTCGTCGCGGCCGCGGAGGAGCTCGCGGCCGATCCCGACCGGGCCGAGCGCTACGGGGCCGCCGGACGAAGCTACCGGCGCCGCATCCTCACGGAGGAGGCGGCCGTGTCGAGGTTCGCCCGCAGCCTGACCGCCGCGATCTCCGCTGCGCGTGCGGCGCGACGCGGTGCCTCGCGGCGCGGTGCCGCCGACGGCGCGGCTGCGGCCCCCGCGGCGCACCGCGCGCCCTCCTGAACCCGCCGACGACGCCGGGACGGGGTGGGGAGGCTCTCGAGCCTCCCCACCCTTTACCCTTTCGTTCGTCTCGTCGTCGCGTCGTCACGCTTCGCACTCGCACGGTCTGACGCTCGCGTCGGCGGGCACGACGAAGGCCCGGATGACGACGGGATCATCCGGGCCCTCCGGGCGGGCTCTCACCCGCCCGCTCTCACGGCAGCGTGTACGTCAGCGTGACCGTCGGGCGCTGGCCGGCCGATGTCGCCTCTCGTGAGAAGACGCGGAGGTTGTCGCTCGACGTCGTCGAGATCCGCAGCGTGATCGTCTGCCCCAGCAGCGGCGTGAGCCGGTCGAGTGCCAGCGCGGCACTGTACGCGGTGTTGGTCGCCGTGGCCCCCGTCAGCGACCCGATGGCGCTGTCGCCGCGGACGGTCGTCGGGCGGTTGTTCCACGTCAGCGTCGACTCGTCCCAGGTGCCGTCCATGAGGTGGATGTCGTGCGTGCCGGTGCTTCCCGCGGTCGGATCGGTCGAGGTCCGCACGCCGAGGCTCGCCGAGACGAGGGTTGCCCCCGCGGGGAGGGTGGGCAGCGTGAGCCGGAGGAAGCTCTGCTGCCCGACGTCGCCCCGCGAGACCAGCTGGTTCGACGTGGCGTAGTTCTGCGTCGGCGCGTTGGCGTACGCCGCGGTATCCGCCTCGACGGCGACGGTCGTGGTGACCGTCTGCACCGGGGCCGACACGACCGCCGACCCCGTCTCGGAGGGTGCGCTGGCGTTACCGGCCGCGTCGCGGGCGACGATGCGGTACCAGTACGTTCCCGGGGCGAGCGAGGCATCGGTGTGCGACGGCGTCGCCACCGAGGCGATGCGGGATGCCGCGTCGGCGGTGAAGCCCGCCGTCGTGCCCCGGTAGACGTCGTAGCCGGTCACCCCGACGTCGTCGGTGCTCGCGCTCCACGAGAGCTGGGCGGTCGTCCCCGACACCGTCACCGTCGGAGCCGACGGCACGGACGGGGCGCTCGTGTCGGGCGCCGAGATCGTGACGGCGGCCTCGGCCGAGGCGGGGCCGACGTTGCCGGCCGCGTCGACCGCGACCACGCGGTACACGTAGGAGCCCGGCTGCACCGGACCGTCGGAGAAGCCCGGCTGAGCGGACTCCCCCACCTTCGTGCTCGACGAGACCGTGAACCCCGGCGTCGTGCTGCGGTGGATGTCGTAACGGACGACACCGCGGTCGTCGGTCGCAGCGGTCCATCCGAGCGCGACCGTCGACCCCGAGACCGTCGCCTGGACGCCGGTGGGCGCGGTCGGCGCCGCGGTATCGGGCGCGGACAGCGGAGTGAACTCGAGCACGAGGGCGGGACGGTACGTCCGGTTGGGCGCCTCGGACGACCACAGCCGCAGGTTGTCGGCTCCTGTGCCCGTCATCCTCAGGTTCACGGTCTGCCCGAGCGACGAACGGAGCGCCGCCGCGGACAGATCGATCGTGTAGGCCGTGTTGGTGGCCGGAGCCTGCGTGAGGCGTCCGAGCGGGGTGCCCGCCGTCGTGGGACGCGTGTTCCACGTGACGGTCGACTCGTTCCACGCGTCCGGGATGAGCGCGACGTCGGTGGCGTCGAGACTCGCCGCCGTGCCGTCGGTCGAGGTCCGCACCGTCAGGGTGACGCGGGTGAGCGCGGTCCCCGGCGGGGCCGCCGGGAGCGGGGCCGACAGCAGCGACTCGATGAGGCTCGATCCCCCTCGGGCCGAGATCTGCGTGTTGGCGCCGTAGTTCGTCCCGGGCACCCCCTGCACGACCATCGCGTCGTCGGCGACCGGAACCGTGACGATCACGGGCTCGACCGACTCGATCGTCACCGCCGCCGAGGTCGGCTCGCCGACGTTGCCGGCGGCGTCGACCGCCGAGACCTTGTAGTGGTAGACGCCGGGAGCCAGACCCGCGTCGTCGTAGCGCGGATCCGTGACCTGCGCGACGCGGTTCGAGGCGTCGGGGACGAACGCGGCGTCGGAGCCCCGGTGCACCACGTATCCCGTCACGCCGCGGTCGTCGGTCGCCGCGGTCCACCGCAGCTGCACGGTGCCGTCGACGAGCGTCGCCGTGACCTGGCCGGCAGCGCTCGGCGCCGTCGTGTCGGGCGCCTCGACCGTCGCCGTCGCGCTCGGCGACGGGACGCTGGCGTTGCCGGCGGCGTCGATCGCGACGAGCCGGTAGTAGTACGTGCCCGGCGCGGGCGGCACGTCGGTGTAGCCGGGGGTCCTGACCTGTCCGACGGCGTTCTCGGGGGTCACCGCGAAGTCGGCCGTGGCGCCGCGGTGGACGGTGTAGCCCGTCACCCCGACGTCGTCGCCGACCGCAGCCCAGGCGAGCGCGACCCCCGTCGGCACCCACCGTGACCGTCGGCGCCGCGGGCGTCTGCGGAGCGGTGGTGTCGGGGAGCACGACCTCGACGGCGTCCGTGGCGGGGCCGACGTTGCCGGCGGCATCCACGGCGACGACCCGGTAGTAATGCGTCCCGGGAACGCGGGCGTCGTCGACGAAGGTCGTCGTGGCGCTCGTGCCCAGGCGGGTCTCCTCACCGGGCACGAAGTCCGCGGTGGCGCCGCGGTACACGGTGTACGAGGTGACCGCGTGGTCGTCCGTCGCCGCGCCCCACGCGAGGTGCACGCCGTCGGCCTGGGCCGCGGCCGTCAGCGCCGTCGGAGCGGTCGGTGCCGTCGTGTCGGCGATGCCGATCGCGTAGTGGCGCGCGATCGTCGCGGCATCCAGCGAGGTCGGGTAGATCGCGAACTCGTCGAGTTCGCCGTCGAAGTAGAACGACGAGGGCTGGCCGGGCCAGCCGCCGATGTTGCCGCCGCCGACGCGCCAGCGGCCCTCGCCCATCTCGGCGCCGGTGACGTTGCTCGACGCGACCAGCTGACCGTCGACGTAGAGCTTGCGCCCGCTGTCGTCGATGATGCCGACCGCCTGGTGCCACACGTTGTCGTTGTACGACGCCGGCGACGTCACGACCGCGGAGGATCCGATCCACGATCCCCAGACCAGGTGGCCGTCGTTGGTCATGTAGAGGTGCTTGTCGTAGTTGTTGCCGTTGCCGGTCAGCGTGTTCTCGAAGCCGAACAGCTTGCCGCCCGCGGTGGTGTCGGTGCGGAACCAGATCTCGCCCGTCGTCGTGCTCGAGGGCACCGTCGACCGCGTCAGCCCGACCGTTCCGGACTCGTCGCCGGGAAGCGTGACCGAGCCGCTGCCCGAGACGGCGCCCGAGGGCTGCCGCACGGCACCGGTGTTGTAGGTGCCGGCCTCGGTCCCGAACAGGGACGCGTCACGCGCCGTGCCGTCGGTGTCGTCGAAGCGCCAGTAGAGCGACGGGTCACCGGCGAACACCGCGGCGCCGTAGGCGTCGGCGGGGGCGGCGTTGACGTCGAGCTCGCGCCCGGAGGCGAGATAGTGCGCCGCGACGCGCTTGGCGGGGAGCGCGCTCGGATAGATCGCGACCTCGTCGATGAGCCCGCCGAAGAAGTTGCTCGAGGGCGAGTTCGGCCAGCCTCCCAGCTGGTCGCCGCCGACGCGCCACACACCCCAGTAGCCCTGCTGGTTCGGGTTGGCGTTCGAGGCGACGCGCAGCCCGTCGACGTACAGCGTCATGCCGGTGGGGCCCTGGGTGGCCACGATCTGGTGCCACTGGCCGTCGTTGAGCGCCTGCGGCGAGGTGATGGTCGACGTGCCGCCGGTGTAGACGCCGAAGGTCACGCGTCCGTCGTTCTGCATGTAGACGTGGCGGTCGTACGAACCGCTGAGGTTCGACACGTTCGACCCGGTGCGCGGGCGGCCGTTGCCGAACCCGGCGATCTTGCCGCCTGAGGTCGTCGTCGTGTTGATCCAGGCCTCGACGGAGTACGTCGTCGGACCCGGACGCAGCTGGTCGGTGATGGCGTAGTCGTTGACGCCGTCGAACTGCAGCGATCCCCCGCCGCCGGGCACGGCGCCGGCGGACGAGGTGGTGGCGCCGTCCATGAGCGTCGCGGGCACGGCGTCGGTGCGCGTCTGGGCGGCGGCCGAGTCGTGGACCCAGGTACCGTTGGTGCTGCCGGACCACAGGCTGTTCGGCGCGTCGGCGCGCACCGCGGCGGCGTAGTCGGCGCCCGCGGCGCGAGCCGTGGCGCTCACGGCGGCCGAGCGCGCGGAGGTGTTCGTGCCGTCGCTCGCCGTCACGCGGTAGGTGTAGGTCGCGCCCGGGGTCACGTCGGTGTCGACGAAGGTGACCTGGGGACGCTCCCACCACAGCGACTTGCCGGTCCCGCTCCACACGGGCTCGGTCGCGTTGCCGCGGTAGACGCTGTAGGTCAGGTGGCTGTCGTCGGCGTCGACGACGGTGCGGAATCGCACCTGGACGGTGCCGTCGCTCGTCGCCTGCGCGCTGACGACCGGCGTGGGCGGAGCCCCGGTGTCCTGCGGGCCGAAACGGGTGATGCCCTGCTGGGCGTGGCCGTTGATGGTGGTGAAGTCGCCGCCGGAGTAGAGGTAGCGCTGACCGGTCAGGCGGCCCGTCGCCACGATGAGGGCGCGCGGGCCGATGCCCTCGCCGATGCCGTCGTTTCCGAGCGGGAGCCAGCCGAGGACCTCCATCGAGTCGGGGTTCTGGGCCATGAAGTAGCGGCGCACGCCGTCGTTGAAGGCGTTGATGCCGCTGCAGTCGTGAGCGTGGCTGGCCGAGTAGAGCGTGCCCTGGTGCATGACGAGGGCCTGCGTCGCGCCGAGGCACGTGTCGCGCCACACCTGGTCGCCCGTCGCCCACGAGAAGGACGCGCGGCCGTCGAAGACACCGCCTCCGGTGCCCTCATTGCCGATGTAGAAACGGCCGTCGCCGCCGTCGATGATGGTCTTGGTCACCGAGGTGTCGGGGATGAAGCCCGGGCTGTACGTGCGCAGCACCTCGCCGCCGGTCCCGTCGGTGATGCTCGCGCCGCTCACGATCGCGATCGAGTGCGAGGACTGGCCGTTGATCGAGAACAGGTCGCCGCCGACGACGACCTTGGCGCCGTCGGGCGACACCGCGATCGCACGGGCCTCGTTCACCTCTTTCGGCAGGTCGGTGCGACCGCGGACCGCGTTCGCCGTCCACGGCAGCAGCGCGCCGCTCGTGGCGTTGAAGGCGGCGAAGGCCTCGCGCGTCTGGCCGCCCACCGTCTTGAACAGGCCGCCCGCGTAGAGCACGTCGCCGTGCAGCGCGAGCGCGGTCACGGTCGACCCGGGAAGGGGCGCACGGAACGGCGCCACCGTGCAGGCCTGCACGTCGAGCACGGCGATGCGCGCCACGTTGACGCCGCCCACCATGGAGAAGTTGCCGCCGATGTAGACCTTCGACTGGTCGCTGCTGACGGCGATGGCGCGCACCGTCGGCGTTCCGCCGCTGAGCGCGACGGCGAACTGGCAGGCGTCGGGCTGCCCGGTCTCGGCGTCGAGCACCACGAGGGCGCTGCGCGACTGCGCCGCCTCGGAGCTGCCCGCCGGCGGTCGGATCTGCGAGAAGGTCCCTCCCGCGACGACCTTGGTGCCCGCCGCGCCGAGGGCGTAGACGGTGCCGTTGGTCTGCCAGCTCGGCTGGTCCTCGGCGGCGAAGGCGACGCCGGGAGACAGCGCGGACGCCGGAGCGGCGACGTTGACCACGCCGACGCCGATGATGAGTGCCAAAACGGCAGCGGCGACGGCCGCGATGCGTGTACGCACGAGTGTTCCCCACGTGTAGCGCGTCCTCGCGGACGCTCCCCGAGCGCACGACCCCCGCCGTGCGCCTTCCCCAATGCGTCGGAACCGGTGCCCCAGCACGAGTCCGACTGCGTGCATTGTACACTGTGGCTCAGGGGACGCATAGGTCGGATTCCACCGATCGGCGGAAACAGGGGGACATCGATGCGATTTCGGGACGCATGGGACAGTCTGCGGCAGGCGCAGAAGGGCAAGCGGGGGGTGTCGCTGTACTCGCGCTGGGTCAACCGCCCCCTCGGGCGGGTGTTCGCTGCGGCGGCGGCGTCCGCGGGGATCGGCCCGAACACCGTCACGGGCGTCTCGGCGCTCGCGACGATCGCGGGGCTCGCCGTGCTCGCCTTCGTGCCGATGAGCCCGCTGAGCGGGATCGGTGCGGCGCTGCTGCTCGTCGTGGGGTTCGCCCTCGATGCCGCCGACGGGCAGGTCGCCCGTCTCACGGGAGCGTCCTCGCGAGCCGGCGAGTGGCTCGACCACGTCGTCGACGCCGGCAAGATGGTCGGGGTGCACGCCGCGGTGCTGATCGGCTTCGTCGCGAGCGGACGGGCCAGCGGCCCCTGGCTGCTGCTGCCTCTGGGCTACGCGCTCGTGTCGGTCGTGCTCTTCGCCGGCCTGACCCTCTACTCGCTGCTGGCTCCCGCGGGCGGGGCACCGCGACCGCCCTCGACCGTGCGCGCGGTGATGCTGCTCCCCGCCGACTACGGCATCCTCGCCCTCGCCTTCGTGCTGTGGGGCGCCCCGGACGTGTTCATCGTCGTCTACGCAGCGCTGCTCGTGGCCACGACCGCGATCACGGCGATGCTCACCCGCAAATGGTTCCGGTCGCTGAGCGGACCCGCCGCCGCGCCCGCCTGAGGGCGGTCGTCCGCCGAGCTGCTCAGCCGAGCGCCGCGATGACGGCCTGCGCGATCGCCTCGTGGCCGGCGTCGTTGGGATGCACCCCGTCGGCGGCGAGGAGGCCGCCCCCGGCGGCGAGCGGCTGCCCGATGTCGAGCCAGGTCGCACCGATGCGGTCGGCGTCGCGGTGGACGACGGCCGAGAGCCGGTCGACGGCGGCCGGCTCGCTCTCGTGCCACAGGACGTCGGTCACGTAGATGCGGCTGCCGGGGTAGGTCGATGCGATCGTGTCGAAGAACGCGTCGACGTCGGCCTCGACCGGGTCGGGTCCGATGTCGTTGCGCCCGCCCGAGATCACGACGATGTCGGGCACGAGAGAGGCCCCCTCGAGGGCCATCTGGCCGAAGGCGGGGCACTCGGTGCGGCCGCACGCGGCGGGCGCGCCGTCTCCCGTGATCGCCGAGGCGAAGCCAGTGCCGCCGCGCGCGAGGTTGCGGACGCGCCAGCCCTCCGCCTCGCCGACCAGGTTCGCCCAGCCGAGTGCCTTGTCGGACGCTCCCGTGCCCGCGGTGTACGAGTCGCCGAGGAACAGCGCGACCGGAGACGACGGGACGTCCTGGGTCGTGGGACGCAGGACGACGCCGGTGACGACGAGTCCCGCGACGGCGACCGCCGCGAGCGCGACGCCCCAGACCGGCATCCCTCCCCAGTCCTGGCGCCACCAGGCCGGGCCGCCGCCACGCGGCGCACGGCGGGCCGCGGCGACCCGGCGCACCCGCCTGCGCTCGGTCATCGGGTCTTCACGATCGTGTCGGTCTCGGCGACCCAGAGGTCGTGGGTCGAGGTTTCGTCGCGATCGAACCACGCTCCCCCGACCGCGCCGCGCAGGCGGGCCGGCACCCCCCGCCCAGAGCCCGGGCTCGGGGTCGGGACGCGATCGCGTCAGGACCGATCCCGCCCCCAGCACGGAGCGGTCGGGCAGCGTCGCGCCGCCCAGGATGAGCACGCGCGTGCCCACGAAGGACCGCTCGCCGATCACCACGGGGAACGCCGCCTGGGCGTTGCGCGCAAGATCGACGCTGTGCGACATGACCCGGCTCTGATGCCCCGCCAGCGAGGCGAACGCTCCGAGCGAGACCGAACCGGAGCAGTCGAGCTGGTGCCTGCTCGTGACCTTGGCGTGCGGCCCGAGCACGAGCGAGCCGCCGTGCGGCAGGTGCCGCACGAACAGCGGATGCGACGACACGAGGTTCCACCGCCCGATCATGGCGCTCTGGCCGAGGCGGATCTCGCGCATGTTCTTCACGACGTTGGCCGAACCGAAGGAGGCGCCCGCGGCCATCTCGAACGAGCCCACCCGCCAGACGATGCTCGAGCGCGCCTGGGCGGTGGGATGGATCCGGTGGCCGGCCCGCCGCAGCAGCGCATTCTTCACGCGGCCGGCCGGCAGCAG
>JAQIJE010000042.1:0-37278 GCA_036946435.1 Microbacterium arborescens
TCCAGACGCTCGTCCTCGCCCTCAACGGCGAGCTCACGGCGGCCGAGGCGATGGCGGGCCGGTGTGCCGAGCTCACCGCGAGCAACGGCTGGAGCCTGCTCGACACCGACTACGACCTCGTGCTCGCCGAGATCCTGCTCGCCTCGGCCGCGTTCGACGCGCCGCGGTTGAAGCGCGCGGCGACCCTGCTGCGCGCCATCGCGCCCCGCGATCCGTACGCCCAGCACGCGGCGGCCGCGGCCGACGGCATCCGTCAGATCGTCGCGGGCGACGCCGCGGGCGGCGCGGCGACCCTGCGCACCGTCATCGGCGGCTCGTGGTCCCACCTGAGCCACCGGCTCGTGCGCGACTTCGCGCTCGCCACCCTCGCCGACGTCACGCTCGGCCTCGGCGGCGCACGGCGCGCGCTGTCGATGCTCGAGGGGGTACGCGTCGTCGGCGGGCCACACCGTGTGCTTCGACGCGCAACGGGCCTCGGCGCACCTCGCGCTGGGGGACGACCGGGCGGCGCTCGAGGCGACGGACGGATGTCTGGCCCTCGGCGCCGACCACTGTCCGCGCACCCTCGCGGCGGTGCTGATCCGTCGCGCCGTCGCCCGCGCGCGACTGGGGCACACGGACGCCGCCGACGACCTCTTCGAGGAGGGGTGCGCCCTCATGCTCGTCGCGGACGGCTCGCCGGCCCCGTTCGTGACCGTGCCGCAGCGACCGCTCGCCGACCTGTTCGAACGCCTCGCTGAGCGGCGCCCGGCGTCGGCGGAGCGCATCGTCGCGGTGCGGCAGCGCCTGGCGCACTGGCTGCCCGAGCCGCCGCCCGCGCGTTGCCCGCCCTGACGCCCCGCGAGGCGTCGGTGGCCCGCGAGATCGGCGGCGGCAAGACCTACGCCGAGATCGCCGACGGGTTCGTCGTGTCGATCAACACCGTCAAGTCGCAGATGCGGTCGCTGTTCGCCAAGCTCGGCGTCTCGACGCGCGACGAGGCGGTGGCCGCGCTCGAGCGCCACGGCTTCTACCTCTGAGCCGGGCTCTCCCGCGGCCCGCGGCACCGCGGCGTCAAGGTGCGATGATCGAGGCGTGACGGCGCCCAAGTACCAGGAGCTCGCCGAGATGCTCCTCGAGCGGATCGGCGGTGCCGCGATCGGCGACCCCATGCCCAGCGAACGTCAGCTCGCCGACGAGACCGGCGTGTCACGCATGACGGCACGGCGGGCGATCGACGAGCTCGTGCGGCGCGGCCTGCTCACGCGCGAGGTCGGGCGGGGCACGTTCGTGGCGCGTCCCGCCGTGACGATGCCGCTCCAGCTCACGAGCTTCACCGAGGACATGCGCGCCCGCGGCCACGTGCCCTCGAGTCGGGTGCTCCGCCTCGAGACGGTGCGCGCGGATGCCGCCGAGGGCCGCCGCGTTCGCCGTGGAGCCCGGGCACCCGCTGCTGATCCTCGTGCGCCTGCGCCTGGCCGACGGCACCCCGATGGCGATCGAGCGGACGCATCTGCGCATCGACGCCTTTCCCGGCATCGACCGCCACGACTTCGCGGCGGACTCGCTGTACCGGGTGCTGGCCGAGGTGTACGGCGTCCGCTTCGATGCGGGCGAGCAGGTGATCCGGGCAGGCATCGTCCGCGACGACGACGCGACGATCCTGCGGATGGCGGCCGGCGCCGCCGTGCTCGAGCTGGTGCGGACCTCGGAGACGCAGGGCAGCGTCGTCGAGCGCACCGTGTCGACCTACTCCGCAGCGCGGTTCGAGCTGTCGGCGCAGATCGCGCCGGTCACAGCTCCGGGATCCGCACCGCGAAGCGCGCTGCGAGTTCGCGGTTGACCGCGTCGTTGCCCGGCACGTTGGCGCTGCGCCAGCGCGGTGCATCCGGCGCGAGCTCGTAGACGCGGCGCAGGACGAGCGTCCATACCGCCGTCGTCGCGAGGCTCGACACGGGCGCCGTCACCGGGTCGTCGGGCGGCCACGTCGCATCTCCCGGGGGCACCGCCGTGTCGATGACGATGTCGGCGACGTCGATCAGTCGGTGCGCTGCGCGCCGCGGAGCCGCCTCATTCGAGGCCCGCGAGGTGATCGCGACGACGGTCGCCCCCGCGGCCCGGCCGGCTTCGGCCACCTCGACGGGGAACGGGTTCGTGCCGGAGTTGGAGAACACCACGACGGTGTCGTCGGGGCCGATGCCCGCCGTCTCGGCGACCCCCGCGCCCAGGCCGACCTCGCGCTCAGCCGAGGTCGCCGAGGCCGCCCCGGTGAGCGGCAGGATGCGCGGGTGCCAGATCGGGCGAACGAACGCGAGCCCGCCGGCACGGAAGAAGGTCTCGAGCACCGCGGCGAGCGAGTGGCCGGCGCCGGCTGGCCGCACGAGCCCCCCGTCCGCGGCCGTGCGAGCGATGGCGCGGGCGGCCGCGTCGATCGTCTCCGTGTTGCGCTCTCCGACGTCGTCGACGAACTCTCCCAGACCGGTCATCACAGCCATCCTCTCTGCGCGAGGCCCGCGCGGATCTGTTCGCGCACGTGCGCGACGTCGACGAAGTGCGTGATGGCGACGCTCACGGGCGCGATGTCGCCCACCTCCGAAAGATACGACGGCTGACCGATGACCAGGTCGGGGCGTTGTCCACGGGCCGAGCCGATGTCGGTGTTGTCGACGGTCGCCGCGATGCCGAGCTGGTCGAAGGCGCGCTGGGTCGTGGTGCGCAGGATCAGGCTCGACCCCATGCCTGCGCCGCATACCGCCAGCACCGCGAGCGGCGTCGGGCGGTCGGTGGTCGGCGTCGCATCCGCCACGGCCGCCGCGGCTTCGACAGGCGCCGCGGCTTCGACAGGCGCCGTGGCCTCGACGACGGCCGTGCCCGCCACGGGGGAGGACGCCGCGGGCTCGCGCATGCCGGATGCGGTGCCGGCCGCCGCGGACGACGGTGCCGCGGGGCGGCGTCCGAGGAGCACCAGGACGAGCACGGTGACGCCCACCGCGAGCGCCGCGAGGATCCACAGCGCCGCCGTCGCGCCCAGCGGGGCGAGAAGGCCGCCGAGCCCCCGCAGTGTCCATCCGACGACGAACCAGTCGGCGTCGGCGAGCGTTGCGAGCTCGGGTGCCGTCCCTCCCCACACCCCCCACCCGATCCACTGGCCGAAGGCCAGCACGACCCCGTTGAGGACGCCGCCGAACACCGCACCGCGCCAGCCGGCGACGGCGTTGCCGAACACGCCGCCGGCCCCGCCGCCGAAGAACAGCATGATCATCGGAGGGACGAGCACGAACCACCCCGCCCCGGCGAAGACGACCATCAGCACGAGGAATGTCACGGTCGAGGCGAGGAAGCCGATCATGACGGCGGTCGGCGCCCGCGTGAAGGTGACGGGCAGGTCGAGCGCGGGCTTGGCGCCCGGCAGGGCGCGCTCCGAGAGCCCCTTGAAGGCGGGCACGATCTCCGACAGAAACATCCGGACCCCGAAGAGCAGGATCGCGATACCCGCGGCGAAGCGCAGCGCCTGCAGCAGCGCCCACACCCACGGGAGCACCGTGGCGCCGTTCATCTGCTCCGCCACGACGGCGGGGTCGGCGAACAGGATCGCGACCAGCATGATCAGCCCGATGACGAAGGCGGTCGAGACGTTGATGTCCTTGAAGAACGACAGTGCGCGGGGCAGCGAGAGCTGTTCGGAGTCGTGCTTTTTCGGATCACCGAGTCGCAGCGCGCGGGCGCCGTATCCCGCTGCGATCGCGATCGTCGAGTCGGTGTGGGCGAGGCCGACGTCGTCGTTGCCCATGACCCGGCGCATCAGGGGCGCCGTCCACAGCGGCTGCAGCACCCAGTAGCAGCCGATGAGCAGCGATCCCACGGCGGCGAGCACCCAGCGGTCGACGTCGCCGAAGGCCTCGACGAGGCTCGCGGCGATGACGACGCTCATCCAGTACATGAGGTGGCCCGTCAGGTAGACGAACCGGGCCGCGCGGAAGATCCGCACGAGGGCGAGGTGGACGACGAAGCCGCCCGCGATGATGAGTGGCACGACGGACCCCTGCCCGGCGGTGAAGTCGGCGAGGGTGGCGTCGGCCGTGGGTGGCTGCAGCCCGAGGGCGCTCGCGACGATCACCTGGAAGCTGACGAGGCCTCCGACGAAGATCTCGACGCCGATGTTGAGCACGACGACGCCGATCGTGGCGCGTAGACCTCCTGCGACGACCTGCTCGACGGGTTTGCGCTGAAGCGCGAGACCCACGATGGCGATGATGCCGATGAGCACGGCGACCTGGCTGAACAGGTTGTCGGTGACGAGCTGGACGATGGCTTCGATGACGGGCACGGCTTCCCCTGACGACGATGCGGGCGTGGACGGGTGTGGAGCTGGCGCCAATGGTATAGCCCATTTGCGGCGCGCGCACCTGTCGACCGCGCCGCGATCGCGATCGTGCGCCTAAGCTCATCCGGTGGGCAGATTCTTCTACGACAACGCCGCCAACTCGGTCGAGATCGACGACCGGGCGCTCGCGCACCTGCGACTCGTCGTCATGACCAAGCTGCGTCGCGGGGAGCCGCTGATGTTCGAGACCAGCTCGCCGCACGGCACGAGTCGACGCGACTTCTGGCTGCACCCGACGATCTCGGTGCAGTTCCAGTTCGCGGGCAGCCGCCCGCCGCAGATCAACCCGAAGTGGGTCGACGCGCTGATGGAGTCGGCCAACAGTGCCGACGGCCTCCGGATGGTCCCCGAGCCGCAGGGCTGACCCCGCGGCGGTCGCTTAAGCGGCACTTACGTTACAGTGCCAATCTCAGGTCGTGACGTGTCCTTTCTCCCGTGCTGAACCGGCGTGCGACACGATCGACCGAGAGAATCGGTAGGGCGGTACATGCAAGACGCTGGGAGGGGTGCTGCCATCGACCCCGAAATGTGGCAGAAGGCGCTCGCCGGTCGACGGTCGAACGGCGGCCGGCTCCGCAGCGACAGTCGTCTCGTCGTCCCCGGCGACGTCTTCGTCGCCCTCGGCCGCGACGACCAGGTGCGGGGGCACATCGCCCAGGCGCTGGCCCGCGGCGCGGCATCCGTCCTCGTCGACGCGGCCGTCGACTCGTCGTCCGACGAGCGGGTCCACGGTGTGCCACGACTCGCGGCCCGCATCGGCGCGATCGCCGACGCGTACACCGGGCAGCCCTCGTCGCACATGCGCCTGGTGGGCGTCACCGGCACGAACGGCAAGACCTCCACGGTGCAACTGCTCACCCAGAGCTGGCACGGACTCGGAATGCCGGCCGCGAGCATCGGCACCCTGGGCGCGGGCATGTACGGCTCGCTCGCCGCGACCTCGCTCACGACCCCGACGCTCGTCGACATGCACGAACTGCTCGCCGACGTGCGGGCACAGGGTGCCGAGGCGGTCGCGATCGAGCTGAGCTCGCACGCCCTGATGCAGGGACGGGTCGACGCCTGCCGGTTCGAGGTCGCGGCGTTCACCAACTTCACGCGCGACCACCTCGACTACCACGAGTCGATGACCGCCTACGGCGAGGCCAAGCAGCGCATCTTCACCCTGCCGGGGCTCACGGCCGGCGTGCTCAATCTCGACGACGACTACATCGCCGGCATCACCCTTCCCCGCGGCCTGCACCGCGTCGGGGTCACGTCGTCCGGTGCGCCCGGTGCCGTCGTGCGGGCGAGCGACATCCGCATGCGGGCCGACGGAGCCGACTTCGTGCTCGACATCGACGGCGAGCGGCTCGACGTCCGCTCGCCGCTCATCGGCCGCTTCAACGTCGACAACCTCGCGATGAGCGCCGCGATCATGCACGCGCAGGGGCTCGGCTTCGCGTCGATCGCGACCGCCATCGGCAGCCTGAACCGGGTACCCGGCCGGATGCAGGTGGTCAGCACCGATCCCGACGGCCCGCTCGTCGTCGTCGACTACGCCCACACCCCCGACGCCTTGCGTCAGGCTCTCGACGCGCTGTCGGCTCGGGAGGGGCGACTGATCCTCGTCTTCGGCTGCACGGGCGATCGCGACCGCGGCAAGCGTCCCGACATGGCGCGCATCGCCGAGCGCGGAGCCGATGACGTCGTGCTGACCGATGACGACGTGCACCACGAGGACGGCGACGCGATCATCGCCGAGGTGCTCGAGGGATTCGACGTTCCCGGAGCGGTCCGCGTCATCCGCGATCGCGAGGCCGCGATCCGCGCGGCCGTCTCAGGCGCCCGCCCCGGCGACGCCGTGCTGATCGCCGGCAAGGGGCACGAGTCGGTGCAGATCGTCGGCGACGACGCGGTCGCGTCGGACGACGCGGCGATCGCGGTCGCCGCGCTCGGACCGCGCGCGAACGACCGCTCGGAAGCCGGCCGATAGTTCGGCTCGCCTGCCGGTCGCGGCTGAAAATCTGGGCCGGATGATTCGGTCTGTGGCATTATTCGTGGTGATGAGTGACGATGCGCCGCGGGTTCCCGTGCGGACCAAGAGCCTCCTCGAGGAGTGGGTGGCCGAGTTCCTCGCGCAGGGGCAACTGCCGGGCGTCTCGGTCAAGGTCGCGATCCAGGACGGCTCCGACGGACTCGACACCGGGCTCGTCATCGTGCACCTGCAGAACGCGCCCGCCGACATCTACATGCAACCGCGGGGCATCGACGAGCCCGAGTGGGAGGCGACGCTCACCGCGCGCTCCGACGACCTGACCCTGACGGCGTACGGCATCGCCGGACTCGCTGCCGAGGTCGCATTCGCCGGCAACCTCTGCACGTTCCTGCAGTTCAAGTCGATCGAATGGGACCGGATGTCGGGGATGCGCTGACGCTCCCGCTCCGCCCGATGTCGGGGCGTTGACTAACTCGGTTAAGTGATGTTCGCTGGCTCGCGTCGGCGCTCGCCGGCGATCCGGACTCAACGAGGAGCATCATGTCGAACACCCCCCGAACCCACCGTCGGTCCGCGCGCCGCCGACCCGTCGCGCTCGCGGTCACCGCCGCCGCCGGCCTCGCCGCGAGCCTCCTGGCGGCGCCGGCCGCGAGCGCCGCGGACCCCGCGGGCGCAGCATCCGATCCGGTGACCGTCGCCTATGTCGAGGTCAACAGCAACGAGCTGCGCACCGTCGGCGACTACGAACTCGCCGACGGCTCGAACGCCTTCGACATCGCGATCATCTTCGCCGCCAACATCAACCACGACGGCTCCGGCGCCACCCTGCACCTGAACGACCAGGTGACGGCGACGCTCGAGGCGGCCGACACGCAGATCCGTCCCCTGCAGGATAAGGGCATCAAGGTGACCCTCTCGCTGCTCGGCAATCACCAGGCCGCGGGGTTCGCGAACTTCCCCTCGCAGTCCGCCGCCGCGGCGTTCGCCGACCAGGTCGCCGCGGTGGTGACGCAGTACGGCCTCGACGGCGTCGACATCGACGACGAATGGGTCTCGTACGGCTCGGGGGGCGTTCCGGCGGCCAACGCCGACTCGGCGCGCTGGCTCGTCGACGCGCTCGACGCCGCCCTGCCCGGCGGCAGCATCATCTCGCTGTACGACATCGGCGCCACGGCGCAGACCCTGAAGTCGGCGCCGGCGGCGACGCTCGACAAGCTGGACTACATCTGGAACCCCTACTACGGCCAGTACAACGTCCCCGCCTACCCGGGCGTCGGGCCCGAGCGGCTCGGCGCCGCGGCGATCGACCTCACGCAGACCTCCTCGGCGACGGCGGCGAACCTCGCGCGCCGCACGGTGCAGGACGGGTACGGCGTGTACGTCACCTACAACCTCACCGCGGGCGACCGCAGCGGGTACGTCTCGTCGTTCACGCGCGAGCTCTCGGGGCAGGACGCCGTCTACGTCGGATGACCCCGACGCGGCGGGGCGGGGTCACGTCGATCCGCCCCGCCGATCGGATTGACTTAAACGGTTCAGAACGCGAGCATCGAGATCGTGCCACCGACGTCGCCGAAGCTCAGCCGCGGGGTGCCCCGCTTCGCTCCCGCCGCCACCGAAGAGACCGACCCACGGCGATGCCTTCGCATCGACGGCGGCCCGGACGCCGGGGAGGTGGTGCTCCCGGGACTCGAGGGGCGGCCGATCTCCCCGGGCGACCGGTTCGTCTGCGATGTCTTCCCCGTCGCCGACGCGCGCGACCGCTACGCGGCGACCGCCGTCGTGGTCGACCTGGACCTCGACGACGGGTCGACGCTCGCGGGCCTCGGCGCCCGCGACCAGTACGGCACGCCGTGGCAGCCCGCGGCGCAGGCCGATGCGAAACGGCTCTGGGTCGACCAGTGGAACCGGCGCACCGTCGACCTGTCGGCGTGGGCGGGGCGCCGCGTCGTCGGCATCCGTCTGCGCCTGGGGGCCGCACCCGCCGGCGGGGCCCGCACCGTCTTCGTCGCCCCGCCGGCGATCGAGCCCGCGCCGCCGCGACCGGACGATCTGCTCGGGTGGGTCGACACGCGCCGGGGGACGCACTCGTCCGATCGCTTCTCGCGCGGCAACACCGCCCCCATCGTCACGGTGCCCCACGGCGGGGTGTTCGGCCTGCCGATGACCGACGCCTCGGCCGGCAACTGGCCCTACCGGTACCAGGTCGACCGCCCGCGCCTCGAGGCGTTCGCCACGAGCCACATCCCGAGCCCGTGGATCGGCGACCGCGGGGTGTTCCAGCTCATGCCGAGCACCGACCGCCGTCCCTCGACCGATCGGCGGCGGCGCGCCCTCGCGTTCGACCGGGCGAGCGAGCACGCCGGTCCGGACGAGTATCGTGTCGAGCTCGCGGGCGTCTCGGTGCTGATGACGGCGGCACGCCACGCGATCGGCGTGCGGATGCGGGCGCACGGCGACCTTCTGTCGGTCATCGTCGACCACCTCGGCGAGGCGGTGTCGGCGACGTGGGCCGACGAGGACGGCGCGCTGCGTCTCGACGTCCGGCTGCGCGACGGCGGCGACCGGCCCGACCACGACGTGCACGCGGTGTTCCCGGATGTCGCCGAGCACGACCTCCGTCTCGCGCGCGGCCGGCTGTCGGGCGTCATCCGTTTCGCCCGTCCGGCCGCCGACGTCGTCGTGGGCGTCTCGACGATCGACTCCGCCCAGGCGGCCGCGAACGCGCGCGCGGCAGGCGGCATCGACGAGATGCGCGCCGCGGCCACCGACGCCTGGCGCCGCGCGCTGAGCCGGGTCGAGATCCCCGACACGCACGCCGTGCCACGGGACACCCTGAGCTCGATCGCCGGCTCGCTCGCACGCGTCTTCAGCTACCCCGATGCCTACGACGAGCCCGATGCGACGGGTCCCCGCTACCGGAGCCCCGTCGACGGCGTCGTGCGGCGCGGCGCCTTCTCGGCGACCAACGGCTTCTGGGACACCTACCGCACCGCGTGGCCGCTGCTGGGACTGCTGGCGCCCGACACCGCCGGGGCGCTCGCCGACGGGTTCGTCCGGCATTTCGACGACGCCGGCTGGGTCGCCCGCTGGAGCGCGCCGGGGCCCGTCGACTCGATGACGGGAACGACGAGCGACACCGTCTTCGCGGGGCTCGACGCGCTGGGCGTGCCGCTGCGCACCGAAGCCGCCTACCGCTCGGCGCTGCGGCATGCGACGGTCCCCGCGGCCGACGCGCGGGTGGGGCGCAAGGGCCTGCGCCCGGGGATCTTCCGCGGCTTCATCGACACCGACACCCACGAGGGGATGTCGTGGACGCTCGACAACGCCATCAACGACGCCGCGGCCTCGCGACTGGCCCGCTCGCTGGCGGGGCGGACGACGGATGCGGCGGCGCGTGAGCGTCTCGAGGCCGAGGGGGAGTACCTCGCCCGGCGGGCGCTCGGCTACCGGTCGGTGTTCCGTGCCGCCTTCCACCGCGTCGGCGATCGCGACCTGGGGTTCTTCGTCGGACGCCGC
Source organism: Microbacterium arborescens (assembly GCA_036946435.1). GTDB lineage: Bacteria > Actinomycetota > Actinomycetes > Actinomycetales > Microbacteriaceae > Microbacterium > Microbacterium arborescens_A. Next base: position 9,861 of record JAQIJE010000042.1, read on the forward strand.
CCCGACGGTGCCTGGCGGGCGGGCGCCGACGCGTTCGACCCCGCCGAGTGGGGCCACGACTACACCGAGACCAACGCGTGGGGGACGATGTTCACGGCTCCGCACGACGGGGCCGGGCTGGTCGCGCTCCACGGCGGCGAAGCGGGGCTCGGCGCCGCCCTCGACGCGTTCTTCGCGACCCCCGAGACCGCCGACCCGGCGCTCGCGGGATCGTACGGGTTCGTCATCCACGAGATGAGCGAGGCCCGCGACGTCCGCCTGGGCATGCTCGGGCTCTCGAACCAGCCGGCGCATCACATCCCCTTCATGTACTCCTTCGCCGGACGCCACGACGACGCGCACCGCATCGTCGTCGAGGCACGCGACCGGCTCTTCGCCGGATCGGACCTCGGTCAGGGCTACCCCGGCGACGAGGACAACGGCGAGATGTCGGCCTGGTACCTCTTCGCCGTCCTCGGGTTGTATCCGCTCGTGCCGGGCTCGGGCGAGTTCGTGCTGACCCCGCCGCTGCTGCCCCGCGTCGTGCTGCACCCCGAGGGGCGGGAGCGTCCGCTCGAGATCGTCACGTCGGGGGCGGGACGCCCGTTCATCCGCTCGGTGCGCATCGACGGCGAGACGTGGGAGCGCGTCGCCCTCCCCGCCGAGGCGATCCGACGCGCGGAGCGCATCGAGGTCGAGCTGTCGGACGAGCCGGTCGGGTGGGCGGCGGCATCCCGGCCGTCGTCGTTCTCGACCGAGGTCGCCGCGACGCCTCTCGTGGACCTGCTCGCCGTCTCCCCGCGTTCGGTGACCGACGACACGGGGGCGGATGCCGCCCGGCTCGCTCCGGGCGAGACCGCGGTGGCGACGCTGACGGAGCCGAGCCCCGTGGGCCTGTACACCGTGACCCTCGCCGGCGCTCCGGCACCGCTGCCCGTCGGCGCCGGCCCGGACGGACGCGTCGACCCCTCGGTGTCGTGGCGTCTGTCGGGACGCACGGAGGCGGGGGAGTGGATGGTCCTCGACGAGCGGGCGGGCGAGGTCTTCGAGATCGCCGCGCAGACGCGGCCCTTCCGCACCGTCGCGCACCGCGACGTCGCGGTCGTCGCGCTGCGGCTCGAGGCGGTGACGCGGATCGAGCTGGTTCAGCTCGAGGCGTTCTCGCCCGCGGCCTCCGGCTGAGGGGGCAGCGGCGCCGTGCTCTCGCGCGCCGAGAGCGACGGCGGCACGGCCGGGACGGATGCCACGGGCTCGGCGGCGATGACCGCCATGAGCGTGCGGGCAGCGAGCTCGCCGAGGGCGTAGGTGTCGCGGGTGAGGGCGGTGATCGAGGGGCGCACGAGTCGCATCGCGATCGAGTCGTCGAAGCTCGCGATCGACACCTCGCCGGGCACCGCGACGCCGAGCTCCTGCGCGACGCGGAGTCCGGCGAGGGCCATGACGTCGTTGTCGTAGACGATCGCGGTGGGTCGCCCGGCGGCATCCCGGCCCAGGAGGTCTCGCGTGGCCTCGGCCGACTGCTCGGCGGAGTAGTCGGTTTCGACCGACACCGGCGCGTCGGCACCGTAGCGACCGGCGCACTCGCGCAGCGCGGAGCGGCGCAGTTCGGTGTGCTCGAAATCGAGGGGGCCCATGACGTGCGCGATGCGCCGGTGGCCGAGATCGAGCAGCGTGTCGAACAGGGCCGTGGCGACGGCGTGATCGTCGATCCACACGCTCGGGATGGCCGGGTCGGAGCTCGGGTGGCTGCCGATCTGCACGGCGGGCAGCTCGAGCTCTCGCAGCAGGGCGATGCGGGCATCGTCGCGGCGCGGGTCGACGACGATGACCCCGTCGACGCGTTGGGTCGCCTGCCACGTGCCGTAGGCGGCGAGCTCCTCGTCGAGCGACGAGACGACGAGCGACTGCAGCCCGGTGTGGGTCTCGGCGAGGCCCGCCTGGATGCCCGCCATCAGTTCGGGGAAGAACGACTCGGTGCCCAGGGTGCGCGCGGGCCGGTTGAGCACGAGCCCGATGACGTCGACGCGCGAGCGGCCGAGGGCGAGGGCGGCGGAGTTCGGCCGGTATCGCAGCTCGGCCGCGACGGCGAGCACGCGCTCGCGCAGCTCGGCGCCGACGCCGGGCCGGTCGTTCAGGGCGAACGACACCGCCGCCTTCGAGACGCCGAGGCGGCGGGCGATGTCGGAGATGGTCGCCCGTTTGCGCGGTGTCGTCATCGTCTGCTCCTCCGGTCGCTGAACCGAATAAGTCATTCCTTGACTTACTCGGTTTAGTTGCTCAGGCTATACCCCGTCGCCACGATTCGGAGCACCCCGCCGGAGCGTCGCGTCCCACTGCACACGAAGGAGTTGCACACCATGAGGAACCTGCGCACACCCGTTCTGACCGGACTCGGACTGCTCGCGGCATCCGCCCTGCTCGCCGGATGCTCGAGCGGAGCGTCGACCGGGTCGGACCCCGACGGCGAGATCACCGGAACCATCCGCTTCCAGACCTGGTCGCTCACCCCCACCTACTCGGAATACCTCGACGGCGTCATCGACGCGTTCGAGAAGGAGCACGAGGGCGCGAAGGTCGAGCTGCTCGACCAGCCCGGCGACGGCTACTCCGAGAAGGTGCTCTCGCAGGCGTCGACCAACACCCTGCCCGACGTCGTCAACCTGCCCCCGGACTTCGCGCTGCCGCTCGCGCAGCAGAACCTGCTCTACGACGTCAGCCAGGCCACCGACCTCGACAGCACGTACTTCGCCGGGTCGGTCGACGCCTACCGGTTCGACGGCGTCGAGGGCGTCTACGGCTACCCCTGGTACCTCGGCACCGACGTCAACTACTGGAACTCCACCCAGCTCGACGCGTGCGGCCTCGACTCGGCCAACCCGCCGAAGACGACCGACGAGCTGTTCGACCAGGCCGCGAAGATGGCCGCCGCGTGCCCCGAGAACTACCTCATCAGCCGCGTGCCCGGCATCGGAGACTTCACCCTCGAGGGCGTCGACATCCTCAACGCCGAGGGCACCGAGTTCGTCTTCAACACCCCCGAGGCCGCCGCCCTCGTCGACCGGTACGCGAAGGCCTACGCGAGCGGCGAGATGCCGCCCACCGTGCTGAACTCCGACTACCTCGGCAACGCGCAGCTGTTCACCCAGGGCAAGGTCGCGTGGACCACCGGGGGGGCGACGGCCATCACCTCGTTCGAAGAGAACAACCCGAGCCTGAAGGGCAATGTCGCCATCAGCCCCGCGCTGAACATCTCGCCCCTGTACGTGCAGGGCGTGAGCGTGTCGGCGCAGAGCAAGAACCTCGCCACCGCGATCGCCTTCGCCGAGTTCGTCACCAACGCCGAGAACCAGAACGCCTTCGCCCACATCGCCAACGTGTTCCCCTCGACGCAGGGATCGGATGCCGACCCCTACTTCACCGACGACGACGGCACCCCCTCGGCGAAGGCGCGCATCACCGGGTTCGAGTCGCTGAAGACCGCCGAGGTGCTCACCCCGTACTCGGTCAACGGCGCCATGAATGACTACCTCGGCCAGCAGATCGCCCTCGCGATCCGCGGCGACATCTCGGGTCAGGAGGCCCTCGACAAGTCCGTCGAGAAGCTCAACGACCTGCTCGCCCGGCAGTAAGCGCCCATTATGACCGTCACCCACCTCCCCGCGGCCGGGTCCACCCCGGCCGCGGGCCCCACCCGCGGCTCGCGCTGGCGGCGACCCGTCGGCAACGGGCCGGCCAACGCGACCCGCTCGATCACCCCGTGGCTCTTCCTCGCGCCGGCCCTGATCTGGTTGACCGTGTTCTCGATCTGGCCCTCGATCAACACCGTGCGGATGGCGTTCACCAACGCCAAGCCCCTCGGCGGCAACGAGCAGTACGTCGGCTTCCGCAACTTCGAGCTCATCCTCGGCGACGACCAGGTGATGGGCGCGCTGCTGAACAGCGTCGTGTTCATGCTCGTCTGCCTGCCGCTGCTGACGATCCTGCCGCTGCTGATCGCTCTCCTGGTCGAGAAGAAGCTGCCGGGCATCGCGTTCTTCCGCACGGCGTTCTACACGCCCGTCATCGCCTCGGCCGTCGTCGTCGCGCTCATCTGGACGTTCATGCTCGACGACCGGGGGCTGGTCAACGGCCTCGCCCAGGCGATGTCGATCATCCAGCAGCCGCTGCCGTTCCTCACCGACCGGTGGCTCATCATCCTGAGCGCCGTGAGCCTGACGGTCTGGAAGGGCCTCGGGTTCTACATGATCATCTACCTCGCCGCCCTCGGCAACGTCAGCCGCGACCTCCACGAGGCCGCCGCGATGGACGGCGCGGGAGCCGTGCGCCGCTTCCTCTCGGTGACCCTCCCCGCCGTGCGCGGCGCGATGTTCCTCATCGCCGTCCTCGTGTGCATCGCGGCCCTGCGCGTGTTCAGCGAGGTCTTCATCATGACCGGCGGGACGGGCGGCGCCGGCGGCGAGGCGATGACGATGGTCATGCTCATCCAGCAGTACTCGCGCGGATTCGCGGGCGACCTCGGCTACGCCAGCGCCCTGAGCATCCTCATGTTCTTCGTCACCCTCGTGCCGATGCTCGTCCTCGCCAAGATCAACAGTCGGAGCAGCGAATGAGCGCCCTCGCCCAGGAACAGGCCGAGCTCGGCCCCGTGCCCGTCGCCCCACCCGCACGGCGTCGACGTCGGGGCGGCGGCGGCTTCGGCTCGCTGCGACCCGGTGAGATCGTCGCGCGGTACGCCCTGCTCGTCTTCGTGCTCTTCATCAGCATCGGGCCGTTCCTGTGGCAGCTCTCGACGTCGCTGAAGAGCACGAGCGAAGACATCTACACCCGCATCCCGCAGCTGTGGCCGAGCCAGCCGACCCTCGACAACTACGCCCGCGTCATGGACGCGATCCCGGTGATGCAGTTCATCGGCAACTCGCTGTTCGTCGCGGTCTTCGCCGTCGGTGGCAACGTCGTCTTCTCGACCCTCGCGGGCTTCGCGCTGTCGCGCCTGCGCTTCCGCGGGCGCAAGATCGTGATCGGGCTGTTCCTGGCGACCCTCATCCTGCCCGGCGAGGCGACGATCATCGCCAACTTCGTCACCATCCGGAACCTCGGCCTCGCCGACACCCTGCTGGGCGTCGCGCTGCCCGGGATGGTCGCGACCCTCAACGTGCTGCTGATGTACAACGCGTTCCGGGTGCTTCCCGACGAGATCGACCAGGCCGCGATCATCGACGGCGCCAACGCGCTGCAGCGGTTCTGGAGCGTGTCGCTGCCGTCGGTCAAGGGGACCGTCGCCGTCATCGCGATCTTCAGCTTCATTGGCGCGTGGGATGACTTCCTCTGGCCGCTCATCGTGCTGACCAGTCCCGACCAGTTCACGCTGACGATCGGGCTGCAGTACCTCTCGGGCACGTTCTCGAACGACCAGCGCATGATCGCGGCGGGCTCGATGATCGCCTTCATCCCGATCGCGATCGTGTTCGCCGTCTTGCAGCGCCACTTCTTCAAGGGCGTCGAAGAGGGCGGGGTCAAGGGATGAGGTTCGGCGTCAACTACACCCCCCGCGCCGGCTGGTTCCACGCCTGGCTCGACCTCGACCTCGACGAGGTGCGGCGCGATCTCGCGACCATCGCCGAGCTCGACGCCGACCACATCCGGCTCTTCCCCCTCTGGCACCTCGTGCAGCCCAACCGCGGGCTCATCCGCCCCGCGGCGCTCGATCAGATCGGGGCGGTGGTCGATGCCGCCGCCGAGTTCGGGCTCGACGTCAACGTCGACGCCCTGCAGGGGCACCTGTCGAGCTTCGACTTCCTGCCCGCGTGGGTCACGACCTGGCACGAGCGCAACATCTTCACCGACCCCGTCGCGCTCGCCGGCCAAGAGGCGTACCTGCGCGCGCTCGGGGGCATGCTGCGCGGGCGGCCCAACGTCATGGGGCTGACCCTCGGCAACGAGGTCAACCAGTTCGCCGCGAGGCCGCACCCGCACCCGCATCCGATCGACGCCGCCCAAGCCGACGCGTGGCTCACGAGGCTGATCGGGGTCGCGCGCGAGAGCGCCCCGGGCCTCATCACCCACGCCGCCTACGACGCCACCTGGTACGACGAGCGGCAGCCGTTCCTGCCCCGCCATGCCGCCGAGCACGGCGACGAGACCGTCGTGCACTCGTGGGTCTTCAACGGCGCCGCGCAGCGCTACGGCGGGCTCGGAACCGGATCGGTGCGCCACGCCGAGTACCTCTCGCAGCTCGCCGGGGCGTGGCACGCGCTCGCCGACCGGCCGGTCTGGCTGCAGGAGGTCGGGGCGCCCGTCACGGTCGTCGACCGTGCCGACGCCGCCGACTTCGTCGAGCAGACGATGCGCCATGCCGCCGACATCCCGACGCTGTCGGCGATCACCTGGTGGTGCTCGCACGACGTGGCCCGGTCGATGCTCGACTTCCCCCCGGTCGAGTACGACCTGGGCCTCATCGACGAGCACGGCCGCGTCAAGCCGACCGGGCGGCGCTTCGCCGAGGTCGCCCGTCAGCTGCGGCACGCCCCCGCGCCGTCGGCCTCTCCGGTGGGTCTCGTGCTCGACGACGACGGCGCGTACCGCGGGGACTGCGCGCCCGACGGCGCGTTCTTCTCAGCGTGGGTGCGCGTCGCCGAGCGCGACGGACGCGGACCGCAGGTGGTCCTCGCCTCGCGCCTCGCCGACACGGCGCTGCTCGCCGCCCGGGGAATCGAGAGAATCGAGAGGGCGGATGCCGCCCGCGACGACGGCGTCGCCCCCGCGCGAGGCGGGGGAGCTGCCGCGACGATGCCCTGACCCGCTCCCGACCCGACCGACCGCCCCGACCGACCGACGACGACCGAACGGATCCACCGCACCCATGCACGACGACATCCCCCTCACCACCGGCCGCGCCGCGCGCGTGCTCACCGAGCGCATCCGCCCCGCCATCCACTCGGCGCGCATCCCGCTCGAGATCACGGCCCACGAGCTGCCGGGCGAGCCCATCCCGCCCGCCGAGGGGCTCGCGCTCGCCTTCGAGCCGTTCGCGGCCGGGTCGCCGTGGGGTCCGGCGTGGTCGACGACGTGGTTCCGGGTACGGGGGCGCGTGCCCGCCGCATGGGCCGGCCGCCGCGTCGAGGCGCTCGTCGACCTCGGGTTCGACCCCAACATGCCCGGCTTCCAATGCGAGGGCCTGGTGTACCTCCCCAGCGGCGAACCGGTGAAATCGCTCAACCCGCGGAACCAGTGGGTGCTCATCTCCGACGCGGCAACCGGCGACGACGAGGTCGAGTTCTTCATCGAGGCCGCCGCCAACCCGGTGCTGCTGGACTACCACCCCTTCCTCCCCACCCAGGAGGGCGACATCCGGACCTCGTCGCCGCGCCCCCTCTACACGGTGCGGCACATGGACCTCGCCGTCTTCGAGCCCGAAGTGCACGAGCTCGCGCTCGACCTCGAGGTGCTCGTCGAACTGCAGGCCGAGCTGCCCGAGACCGCGCCCCGGCGCATGCGCATCCTGCAGGCCCTCGACGACGCCCTCGACCGCCTCGACCTGCAGCGCATCGCCGAGACCGCCGCCGACGCCCGTGCGGCGCTGGCCGACGTGCTGGCCTCGCCCGCCGAGGCGAGCGCCCACCGCATCTCGGCCATCGGGCACGCACACATCGACTCGGCCTGGCTGTGGCCGGTGCGCGAGACGATCCGCAAGGTCGCGCGCACCAGCAGCTCGATGACCGAGCTGCTGGGCGAGACCGACGACTTCCGCTACGGGATGTCGAGCGCGCAGCAGTACGCGTGGCTCAAGGAGCACCGCCCCGAGGTGTGGCAGAAGGTGAAGGATGCCGTGGCGTCGGGCCGCTTCGTGCCGCTCGGCGGCATGTGGGTCGAGTCCGACACCGTCATGCCCACCGGCGAGGCGATCGCCCGGCAGTTCCTCTACGGCCAGCGCTTCTTCGAGGAGGAGTTCGGCATCCGCTCGCGCGGCGTCTGGCTGCCCGACTCGTTCGGCTACTCGCCGGCGCTGCCGCAGCTCATGCGCCGCGCCGGGTTCGAGTGGTTCTTCACGCAGAAGATCTCGTGGAACCAGGTCAACAAGTTCCCTCACCACACGTTCGCGTGGGAGGGCATCGACGGGTCGCGGATGTTCACGCACTTCCCGCCGATGGACACCTACAACTCGCAGCTGTCGGGCATGGAGGTCGCCAAGGCGTCGCGGCAGTTCCGCGAGTCGCGCGTGGCCACCGGCTCGATCGCGCCCGTCGGCTGGGGCGACGGCGGTGGCGGCGCGACCCGCGAGATGACGGGTAAGGCCGAGCGCCTCGCCGACCTCGAGGGCAGCGCCCGCGTGCAGTGGGAGCACCCCGACGCGTTCTTCGAGCGGGCGATGGCCGAGCTGCCGAAGCCGCCGGTCTGGGTGGGCGAGCTGTACCTCGAGCTGCACCGGGCGACCCTGACGAGCCAGCACAAGACCAAGCAGGGCAACCGGCTCACCGAGCACCTGCTCGTCGAGGCCGAGCTGTGGTGGGCGACCGCCGCCCGTCGCACCGGCGCCGACTACCCCTACGACGAGCTCGACGCGCTGTGGCAGCAGGTGCTGCTGCAGCAGTTCCACGACATCCTCCCCGGCACCTCGATCGCCTGGGTGCACCGCGAAGCGGCCGAGCATTACGCCCGCGTCGCGGCGGCGGCCGAGGCGCTCGTCGCCCGGGCGCAGGAGCTGCTGGCCGGCGACGGCGACGAGCGCATCGTCTTCAACGCCTCGCCGCTCGAGCGCGACGGCGTGCCGGGCCTCGGGGCCGCGGCATCCGTTCCCACGGGCGGCGCCGTCGAGCTGACCGAGCGGGACGGCGGCTTCGTGCTGACCAACGACCTCGTGCGCGTGACGGTGTCGGCCGACGGCCTCATCACCTCGGCCGTCGACCTCGCCACGGGTCGCGACGCCGTCGCGCCGGGCCAGGCGGCCAACCTGCTGCAGCTGCACCAGGACTTCCCCAACATGTGGGACGCGTGGGACGTCGACCGGTTCTACCGCAACCGCGTCACCGACCTGACGCAGGTCGACGAGCTCAGCGCCGAGGTGCGAGACGGCGACGCGCACGTGCGCATCGCGCGGTCGTTCTCGTCGTCGTCGCTCGTGCAGGAGCTCGTGCTGCGGCCGGGCTCGCGCACCGTCGAGATCGCGCAGACCACCGACTGGCACGAGGTCGAGAAGTTCCTCAAGCTCGCCTTCCCTCTCGCGATCCAGGCCGAGCACACTGCCGCCGAGACGCAGTTCGGCTACGCCAAGCGCGTCACCCACACCAACACGAGCTGGGAGGCGGCGAAGTTCGAGACCTCGATGCACCGCTTCGTGCACGTCGCCGAAGAAGGCTTCGGCGCGGCGCTTGTGACCGACTCGACCTACGGCTACGACGTCACGCGCGACGTCGAGGCCGACGGCGAGGTCGTCACGACCGTGCGGCTGTCGCTGCTGCGCGCCCCGCGCTTCCCCGACCCCGAGACCGACCAGGGCGAGCAGACCCACCGGTACGGCTTCGTCGTCGGGGCCGGGATCGCGGATGCCACGGCTGCGGGCATCGCGATGAACACCGCCGCGCGCGAGCGCACCGGCTCGCCCGTCGCGCCGGTCGTGACCGCGACGCCCGGCATCGTCGTCTCGGGCGTCAAGCTCGCCGCCGACCGGTCGGGCGACCTCGTCGTGCGCGTGTACGAGCCGCTCGGGCGCCGCGTCGCCGGTGAGCTGCGCATCGACGGAGCGACGGCGGTTCGCGAGGCCTCGCTGATCGAGGACGACCTCGGTGCTGAGGTCGCGCACGACGAGGGTCGCTTCGGCGTCGAGCTGCGCCCGTTCGAGGTGCGCACCTACCGCGTGCGCTGACGGCTCCGCGCGAGGCGCGGGTGGAGGATGAACGGGTGACCGAGAACGCCTCCTCCCGCGCCTTGCCGATCGACACCGCCGCGGCGGCGGGGATGTGGGCGGACTACCGTGCCGCACATCCCGAAGCGGTGGCGGCCTCGCAGGAGTACACCGTCGAGCACTTCGGCGACTCGCCGAGGCTGGCCGACCAGCTGCTCGACCTCGTGCTCGCGGGCGGCAAACGCGCCACCGCCGAGCTCGTGGCCGATTTCGTGGCGCGCGGCGACCTCGTGCCGCGCATCGGCTCGCACTGGATCGCTTGCGACGGCACGGGAGCACCGCGCATCGTCATCCGCACGACCGAGCTGCGCCTCGGCCCCTTCGCCAGCGGCGACGCCGCCTTCGCCCGAGACGAGGGGGAAGACGACCTGTCGCTCGAGAGCTGGCGGCGCGAGCACCGGCGCTACTGGACCCGCGTCGCCGCCGCGCGCGGGGCGGAGTGGTCGGAGGACGACGAGATCGTCTTCGAGCGTTTCTCGGTCGTCTGGCCGCCCGAGCACGCCGACTGAGCGGCGCGCCGGCCGCGCGCGTCCGGCGTGGAGGCGGCCGGCTCGACCGCGGCGGCGCATTCGCATAGCTTCGGCGGATTACGCTGTGCTCGGATCGGCGAGTCCGCCGCATCGCACGGACCCGGCTCGATCCGCGGGAGGACGACGTGAACTGGCTGCTCGACATCGGCATCCTCTCGGGGCCGGCGGTCGTCGTGACGTGGATCGTCGCCGCGCTCGCGCTGATCCTCCTCGTCGGCGTCCGTCCGAGCCGCCGCTGGCTCCGCCGCCGGTGGACGCTGACCGCGGCGTCGGCCGCTGTCGCCGCGGGGCTGCTCGGCGTCGCCCTCACGTGGCTCCTCGCCGACCACTGGAACCTGTTCGGCGTCGTGCTCACGAGCGACTCGCGCATGTGGATCGCGCTGGGCTTCGCCGGTGTCGGCGTCGCGCTCGCGTCGCTCTGGCGCCCGACCTGGCGCCGCGCGGTCGCCGCTCCGCTGGCGGTCGTGCTCTTCGCCGTGACGGCGGCCATGGGCGTGAACATCGCGTTCGGGCAGTACCCGACGGTGCGGACGGCCCTCGGCCTCCCGGCCTTCGGCCACGCCGACCTGCCGGCCCTCGACGGCGGCGGCGACCGGCCGACCCTGGCCGAGTGGACGGCGCCGGCGGGGATGCCGTCGAAGGGCGAGGTCGGCACCGTGACGATCCCGGCCACGACCTCGGGGTTCACCGCGCGCCCGGCGGTCATCTACCGCCCGCCCGCCGCCCTGACCGACAACCCGCCGCTGCTGCCGGTCCTGATCATCCTGTCGGGGCAGCCCGGCAGCCCCCAGGACCCCCTCATCACCGCGAAGCTCGAGCAGTCGCTCGACGCGTACGCCGCCGCCCACCAGGGTCTCGCCCCGATCGTCGTCTCGCCCGACCAGCTCGGCGCCCCCGATGCCAACCCGATGTGCATCGACTCGCCGCTCGGCAACTCCGCCACCTACCTGACGGTCGACGTGCCTACGTGGATCTCCGCGAACCTCCCCGTCCTCCCCGCCCCCGAGTACTGGGGCATCGGCGGGCTGTCCCAGGGTGGGACGTGCTCGATCCAGCTCGGGTCCGCGCACCCGGAGCTGTTCAGCGCGATCCTCGACGCCTCGGGTGAGGAGTTCCCCTCGCTTGGCGATCCGGCCACGACCGTCGCGAAGGGGTTCGGCGGCGACCAGGCCGCGTACGAGGCGGCGAAGCCCGCGGCGATCATGGCCGCCCACGCCCCGTACCGGGGCATGACGGCGGTGTTCGGGGTCGGGAGCAACGACGCCGGCTTCCTCCTCGGGGTCCAGCGCGTCTACCAGGCGGCGCAGGCCGCCGGCATGGATGCCACCTACCTCGAGGCGCCGGGCAGCGCGCACGACGCCACGTCGTGGTCGTACATCTTCGAGAAGGGGCTCGGCATCATCGCCGACCACTGGGGTCTGAACCGCTGAGACGGACGCGACCGCGTCAGCGCGACGCGCCGGCGGGATGCGGCTCGCGCAGCGCCCCCGCCATGCGCACCGCCTGGCCCAGCGTGAGGGTCGGCAGGTAGCACCGGGTGAGCGCGACGCCGAGCGCCGGCAGCATGGCCGGATCGGGGTAGACCGCCCACAGGGGCACGAACTCGGGCTGGAACTTGCGCTTGAAGTTCAGCAGCGACCGGAACCCGTAGGCCGGCTCCAGCAGCGATCCCAACAGGTCGAGCAGGCGCTCGACGTTCGAGCGCGACGCGTCGTCACCGACCTGCGTCGAGGCCAGCGGCGAACCCGACAGGCTCAGCAGGGCGAGGCCGTCGGTCTTCATGTGGTCGGCCGCGGCCCCGATGACGAACTCCATGATGCCGTTCATCGCATCGCCGCGGCGGCGCATGAAGTCGAGGGTGTAGCCGACCACGGCGCCGTGCTCGAACATCGGCAGCCAGCTCGTCACCGCCTCGATGCGTCCGCTCTCGTGGACCGCCATCATCAGGCGCACCGAGGGGTCGTCGAGCTCGTCCACCCCGCCGAGGGTGAACTCCATCTCGGGCAGGGTGCGGTCGGCGACCCACCCCTCCGAGATCTCGCGGATCTGCGCGTGCTGCGACGGCGTCAGCTCTCGCCACGAGGTCCACTCGGCGGTGATGCCCGAACGCGAGGCGCGGTTGGTCGCGGTGCGGATGTCCTGACGCTTCTTGCCCGCCGTGTTCCAGTCGGGAAGCCGCAGCACGGCCTCCTCCGCCACCGGCATCCGCTGCCAGTTCAGGTGATCGAAGACGCTGCCGTCGCGCGCGTCGACGCTGTAGAAGACGGCCGTCCAGCCGTGCGAGCCGCAGAACTCGACGAAATCCGACACGACGTCGGGCCGGTCGTGATCGGGTCCGAACGGGCCCCCGAGGGTCACCGCGATCGAGCCGCGCACCCGGTAGGCGACGGCGGCGTCGGCCTCCGCCGCGAACCAGTACGAGTTGCCGTTCCACGTCGACATGAACGACAGCGTGTCGCCGCCGCCCCGCTCGAGCACGCCGCGGGCCCGCAGGCGGTCGGGGGCGTCGAGCACGGCGCGCGGATTGAGGAGGACGCGCGCGACCGCGACGACGAGGATGAGCCAGAACGCCAGCGACGGCAGGTACCACAGGGCTTGCGCGGGCGCGCTCTCGGGGACGAACGCGACGATGTCGGACGGGATGAGGGTCGGCGGAACGAGCCGTAGCGGAAGGGCGCGCAGGACGCCGAGCGCATCGACCGAGGGGCGGAAGCCGTCGGAGACCAGCACGGAGCCGGCGAACGAGACGACGAGGGTGCCCGCGGTGGCCGCCACGACCGTCGCGACGAACGAGCGGCGGGCGGCGCGCGCCGTCGGCACGCGGGCCGCGCCGCGGAAGATCACGAGCACGATCGCGACGCCGAGCGGGACGATGGCGCCGACCACGACGCCGGTCAGCGTCTGCCAGACGAAGTCGGCCGTCGACGCGTCGACCGCGACGCCGATCGCGGCGACGGTCTCGGGCTCGACGACGATGAACGTGTAGACCATGCCCGCGAAGATCGCGAGGTTGATCGCGATCGCGAGCAGCAGCGCGATGCGGCGGCCGTTGCGGATGCCCCACGCGGCGAGCAGCAGCAGAAGCAGTGGCAGCAGGGCGACGACGCTCGACCACCCCTGCAGATCGGCGATCGACGTGAAGTCGTCGGGGCACGGCGCCCCGGCCGACCCGAAGGCGCACACCTGACCGTCGACGATGCTGAGCGGATCGATCGACAGGTAGCCGTAGACCGAGAGCAGCCCGGCCCCCGAGCCCGAGGCGGTCGCCACGACGGGGCCGATCGCGGTGATCGCGACGATCGCCGACAGCAGCACGCGCTTCTCGTAGAACGAGCTGCGCACCAGCCGGAAGCCGACGCGGCGGCCGCCGAGGGCGAAGCCCAGAGCGAAGCCGACGGGCACGGCCAGCAGGGAGAAGAGGTCGTTCGCGCCGCCCGAGTACAGGTAGAGCGTGACGGCGGTGAAGATCGCGAGCAGGCGGGTGCGGCGGCGCCAGAGCGCACCGAAGAACGCGCTCGCCGCCACGGCGGTCGCGAGGAGCGGCGCGGTGGGGGAGAACACGTCGACGGCGGGGGCGTTCAGGGGGATGCCGGGCAGATACGTCTGCTCGAACAGATCGATCGCGAAGCCCAGGAACGACGCCGAGACACCGCCGACCACGTAGGCGATGGCGGTGCGGATGCTGCCCATCGCGCGTTCCGCGCCGCCGATCACGACCAGCACGAGCGCGACGAACACCACGAGGGCGGGGACGCTCTCGACGACGAACAGCGACGTCAGCGAGCTCCACCAGTGGCGGAGCGCCTGCCCTCCGGGGCCGGTGTCGTCGCCCGACACGAAACCCCAGTCGATGGGCTGGAAGATCAGGCCCGCGACGCTCAAGCCGATCGTCAGCAGGGCGACCGCGAGCGTGACCGGGTGTCGGCGCAGCCACGGACCGAGATGGCCGGCGGCGCTCCGCAGGTCGCGCGCGGCGCCGGCGAACCGCTCACGAGGGGACGCGGAACGCGGGGATGACTTCACGTCCCGCAGGATATCCACTCACCCTGTGCGGACGGATCCGAACCAGAGCGCGAAGTAGTAGGCGAAGTTTCGGTTGCCGTACGACGAGCACGGTCCGCCGCTGCCCCACCCGGCCTCGAGCGCCGCGGCGTCGGGCTGGTACGGGGTGTAGTTGTACAGCGCCGCCGTCGCGTCGTTGGCGATGTCGACCTCCGTGCCCCCGCAGGACGCGTCGGGGTGGAAGGCGATGAAGTGGCGGCCCGGTTGGCGCATGAAGCCCGACGCGCGGTACGAGGCCAGGTCGGTCGCACCCGCGACGATCTGCGCGCCGACCCCCTGGTACTGCGGGTCGCACGGCGCCGTGTCGGGGCAGCTCGCCCCCATCGCAGCGCGCAGGCGCCCCGCCGAGGGGGCACGGGCGGCGCGCCCCTCGACGAGCGACTGCTCCTTCTGCAGCATCACGAGGATGACGCGGGCGGAGATCCCGCACGCCTGCTGTACGCGGTACACGATCTCCGCGACGGCGAGCTCGCCGCCCTCGATCGCGCGGCAGACCGTCTCGCCGGTGCGCTCCGAGACGCGGGCCTCGCGCGACGAGATGCCGGCGGTGGCGACGTCGAGGCACGCGCCGTTGACGCATCCGTCGACCTTCTCGGTGAGGAAGTCCTGGATCTCCTGCGCCGACATCGCGTCGCGGTCGAAGAAGAGGTCGTCGTCGATGAGGTTGCCCGCGTCGATCCGTCCGGCGTTGGGCGGGAGGTCGCGCGGCTCCTCGCCGAGCAGCGGTGCCGCCTCGGGTGCGCGTTCGGCGAGCAGGCCGGCGGCCGTCATGCCGATCGAGACGACCAGGGCGACCAGCAGGACCGGCACGAGCACGAGCGTGGCGACGACACCGGTTCGGCGGCGGCGCCGACGCGTCCGGGATCGAGAGGCCATGGATCGATCGTGGCGCACGCCCGCGCGAGAAAGCTGGGAGCCGGTGCCGTAGCCTGGCCGCGACGGCCGCCCGGACCGTCTCCTTCGAGAGGTGCCGATGTCGAAACGAACCGTGACCGTCCTCTCGTTCGCCGCGGCGGGCCTGTTCGCGATCGCCGGCGTGCTGGCGCTCGTCGGCGGGTCGACGGGCACGGGCGCCCTCAACCTCGTCGCCGCGGCGCTCTTCGTGGTCGCGGGGATCGTCCGCCTGCGCGGTGGGCGGGCCGGCCGCAGGGATGGCGGTGGTGGCGGCGGTGGCGGTCCACGCGACGGCGGGTCGCGCCGGTGACGGCGGACCGGGCCGCGGCGGCGCCGTAGCGCATCCGGCCGTCGAACGCGAGCGGGTGCGGTGCGCGGGGGATCGACTTACGTTGTGATCACCGGGACGAACCGTCCCGGCATCCGGGGTCGGATCCCCGGACGCAGATCGACGGAAGGGGCCGATATGGGACTCGACGACAAGATCAAGAACGCAGCTCAGGACGTCGCCGGCAAGGCCAAGGAAGCCACCGGCAAGGCGACCGACAACGAGCGTCTCGAAGCCGAAGGTCACAAGGACCAGACCGCCGCCTCCGTGAAGAAGGCCGGCGAGAACGTCAAGGACGCCTTCAGGTAAAGACGCGCCTTCACGCGAACGCCCCGGGTCGATGGCCCGGGGCGTTCTGCGTTGCCTCGGGGTGCGTGGTCGCGCGCGCACCGTCCAGCTCGCGAGTCAACGTGCTGCGCCCGAGTCAATGTGCCGCATTGCGTGGATTCGCGAGTTGTGTGTGGATTGGCGGGAGGGCGGCGGGGGATCGGGGCAATGTGGACGGCGGTGGCGGGGAAATGTCGGAGGTCCGTGGCAAGATTCGAACATGTCTTCGATTGATCGGTTCGGGAGCGACGCGGATGCCGCGGCACTCGCTGAGCTCGTCGCGGACTGTGAGACCGCGGCGGACGTCATCCGGCAGGGGCAGGTCCGCGAGGTGCGGGTGCTCGCGGCGGCGGGGAAGCTGGCGCGCGAGCAGGCTGCGGGGGCATCGGAGCGGGTGAAGGCGCGCGAGATGGCACTGCGGGGCATCGCGGCGGAACTGGCCGGGGTGCTCGTGTTGACGGATCGGACGGTGCAGCGCCGCATCGACGAGGCCTGCGACCTCGTGGAGAACTTTCCGGTCACGTTCGCGGCGTGGGAGGCCGGGCGGATCACCCGCGGGCACGTGCGGGTCATCCAGGATGTCGGATGCATCGTTCCCGTCGGGGAGCGGGAGGAGTTCGAGCACGTCGCGGTCGCTCGGTGCGAGGGTGAGACGCCGAACCGGCTACGGGACGCGTTGCAGATGGTGGCGGAGCGGATGCACCCGCGCACGTTCACCGAGAGGCACGAGGAGGCCGCGGCGGGTCGGTGCGTGCGGGTGCTGCCGGGGCCGGATGGGATGTCTGATCTCGTCGCGACGTTGCCGACGGCTTTGGCTGATGGGATCGCGGATCGGCTCACGCGACAGGCGCGGGAGATCGTGCACGCCCGGCCCCGCGTCGATGCCGCGGGCATGGACGGTCGAGATGGCGCCGCTGGAGTCGACGGAGCGGACGACGTCACCCGAGCGGACAACGCTACCGACGTCCTGTTCGACACCGGGACGGAAGCGTCGACCTTCACCGGCGACACGCGCACCATCGACCAGGTCCGCGCCGACGTGTTCGCCGACCTCCTCCTCGCCGGAGCACCCTCCCTCGACCCCACCGACACCGGAGACGGGAACGGTGCGCTTGGGGCGATCCGCGCGAAGGTGCAGGTCGTCGTCTCCGCCCTCACGCTGAGCGGGCGTGACGAAGACCCCGCCGATCTGGTGGGGCGCTCCCCGATCGACGCGGCGACGGCGCGGCATCTCGCGGGCGAGAACACCGCGTGGGAGCGACTGCTCACCCACCCCGTCACCGGCACGGTCCTCGAGTGCGACGCGTACGAACCGACCGCGGCGATGAAACGCCTGTTGCGGGCGCGGGACCGGCACTGCCGATTCCCCGGATGCCGGCAACCCGCCATCCGATGCGAGAAAGACCACACCATCGCGGTGGCAGACGGCGGCGCCACGCACGTCTGCAACCTCGCACACCTGTGCAAACGGCACCACGACGTGAAACATCACACCCGATGGCAGGTCAGACAACTTCCCGGCGGGAGACTCGTCTGGACCTCACCCACCGGACGGGTCTACCGCGAAGATGCACCACCACCCCTGGTGGCGTTCTCCATCGAGCCCGGAGGGGCGCCACCACCGACGCCACCATCCGCACGGTCACCCGAGTCGGTGGCACCGTTCTGATCGACCGCTTGATGCACGCGCAGGTCTGAGCGCACGCGTGTACCTGCGTGGGCAGCTCGGCCCGACCGTGTCCATGCGCTCGATACCGCACCCACGGACGACAGGCAACCGCGAGAAATCGGCGCTGCGCGCCGGGAACCATGGACCATGGCCTTCATCGGATACCACGCTTCGCACGAACAGCTCGCGCCCAGCGCCCTCCTCGAGGCGGTCGTCGCGGCCGAACGGATCGGGTTCGACGGAGCCTTCAGCGCTGACCACCTCGCGCCCTGGACGCCACAACAGGGACACTCCGGCAACACGATCGCCTGGCTCGGCGCCGCCCTCGCGTCGACGCGCTTTCCGATCGGGTCGGTCGCGACCCCGGGGCAGCTCTACCACCCCGTCGTCAGCGCGCAGGCGATCGCGACCCTCGCCGAGATGTTCCCCGGACGCTACTTCGCCGCCCTCGGCAGCGGCGAACTGCTGAACGAGCACGTGACCGGCGCGCCCTGGCCGCCGAAAGACGAGCGCACCGCGCGCCTCGGCGAGTGCGTCGAGGTCATGCGCGGCCTCCTCGCGGGCGAGACCGTCACGCACGACGGACTCGTCCGCGTCGACGAGGCGCGCCTGTGGAGCCTGCCCGCGGCCCCCGCGACCCTCATGGCGACGGCGGCATCCCCCGACACCGCGCGCTGGGCCGCGCAGTGGGCCGACGGACTCGTCACCGTCGGGACGCGACGCGAGCAGGTCGCCGAGATCGTCGACGCCTATCTCGACGCGGGAGGCCTCGGCCCCACCTGCCTCCAGGTGCACATCGCCCTGACGTCCACGGCCGAGGAGGCCACCGCGCTCGTCCGCGACCAGTGGATCCACGGCGTCGTCACCCCCGCCCGAATCGTGGGACATCGCCCAGCCCGAGGAGTTCGCCGCGCGCGCGGGCAACCCCACCGACGCCCAGCTCGCCGAACACGTCCTCACCGCGACGGACTCGCCCGAGGGCATCGACGCACTCGCCGACCGCCTCGCCGAGCTCGTCGCCGCGGGCTTCGACCGCCTCTATCTGCACGAGATCTCGCAGGACCAGCGCGCGTTCCTCGGGCCGCGCGCCATCGCGCTGCTCGCCGCCCTCCGCGACCGCGTCGGCGACGGCATCCGTCCGGGCGCGCCCGCCCCGAGCAGCACCCCGGGAGAGAACCGATGAAGATCGCCGACACGAGCGACCTCTGGTGGAAGAACGCCGTCATCTACTGCGTCGACGTCGACAAGTACCTCGACGACGACGGCGACGGCACCGGCGACCTGCCGGGACTCACCCGACGCCTGCCCTACCTCGCCGAGCTCGGCGTCACCTGCCTGTGGCTCATGCCGTTCTACTCCACCCCCGGCCGCGACAACGGGTACGACGTCTCGGACTACTACGGCGTCGACGATCGTCTGGGCACGCACGGCGACGTCGTCGAACTCATCCGCACCGCCGAGGACCGCGGCATCCGGGTGATCGTCGACCTCGTGATGAACCACACCTCCGACAAGCACCCCTGGTTCGTCTCGGCCCGTCGAAGCCGCACATCGCCCTATCGCGACTACTACGTCTGGCGCGACGAGATCCCCGACGACCCCCGCGAGACCCAGTTCCCCGGCGAGGAGGACGGCGTCTGGGAATGGGACGAGAAGACCGGCCAGTACTACCTGCACAGCTTCTACTCGCACCAGCCCGACCTCAACGCCGAGAACCCCGCCGTCCAGCGCGAGCTCGCGAAGGTCATGGGGTTCTGGCTGCAGCTCGGGGTGTCGGGCTTCCGCGTCGACGCGGTCCCCTCGTTCGTGTCGTCGCCCGAACGGCGCGAGCCCCAGCGCGACCACGACGTGCTGCGGGCGCTGCGACGGTTCGCCGAGCGGCGATCCAGTGCCGCGATGCTCGTCGGCGAGGTCAACGTGCCGCACGACGAGCAGTCCGCCTACTTCGGAGACGACGGCGACGGCGAGCTGCACATGCAGTTCGACTTCGCGAGCAACCAGGCCCTCTACCTGTCCCTCGCCCGCGAGGATCCGGCCGCCCTCCGCGCCTCGCTCGAGAGCCGCCCGCCCATCGCGGTCGTCTCCCAGTGGGCGAACTTCGTGCGCAACCACGACGAGCTCACCCTCGACCAGTTGACGGATGCCGAGCGCGAAGAAGTCTTCGCGGCGTTCGCGCCCGACCCGTCGATGCAGGTCTTCGGCCGCGGCATCCGTCGTCGCCTGCCCCCGATGCTCGCGGGCGATCCGCGACGCATCCGCCTCGTCTACAGCCTGCTGTTCTCGCTTCCAGGCACCCCCGTCCTGCTCTACGGCGAAGAGATCGGACTCGGGGAGAACCTCGACATCGACGAGCGCGACGCCGTCCGCGTTCCCATGCAGTGGCGTCCCGACGGCGGGTTCTCGACCGCCCCGCCCTCGCGTCACCCGTTGCCGTCCCCGGAGGGTCCCTACGCTCCCGAGCACGTCAACGTCGAAGACCAGCTCCTCGACCCCGCATCGCTGTACTCGTTCATCCGGGGCCTCGCGACGTCGTATCGGCAATCGCCCGAGATCGGATGGGGGCGGCTCGAGATGCTCGACGCCACGGCGGCCGCGGTGCTCGCACACGGGGTGCGCACCGACGACGACCGGTTCGTGGCCGTCCACAACTTCTCCTCCGAGCCCGTCCGGTTCGACCTGGCCGTCGGTGACGAGACCGACGGCGCCGAGCTCGTCTGCCTCGCCTCCGGAGAGTCCTGGCCGATCGAGGGCGGCACGGTCGGCATGACGCTCGACGGCTACGGCGCCCGCCGTCTGCGCGTCCGCCGCCCGGGAGACGGCCGCCTGCGCTGAGTCGCATTTCACGAGGAACCCGATTCCTCCCCAGGTCGGCTCCCGCGGTGTCGTTCCACCGTCTTAGCCGTCTCGCGCGCGTGCGGGCACCCCGCGGCGCAGACTGAAGGCGGCGGGTGAATCGACGGGTGAATCCGCCGCCGAACCCGCAACATCCGAAGCGGACGCGCCGAGGATGGACCGTGGGAAACCCGTGGGGAAGGGGGTCCCGGGTGGACCGCTCGTGAGAGCGGCGCGGTCGCCGGGAGCGGGGAGCTGGTTGGGGAACGGCTCTTTCCTCCGGCACGGTACGACCCCCGCGGGGAAGTACCGTGCCGGCAGTCGAGGGCCGGGCGGCCGGGGGGACCGTCCGGCCCCGACCTGCCGGCCCCGACCTGCCGGCCCCGACCTGCCGGCCCCGACCTGCCGGCCGGTCGTCGGCGGTGGTAGCATCTCGCCGACCTCGGGCGTGCCCGATGCGCGGGGCGGGGGAGTCTGTCGCCATGACGGTCTGGTGGAGCGCGGTGGGCGGCGGAGCCTTCTACACGCGGTGGAGCGCGCTCGCCTCGCTGCTCGTCGCCGGCCTCTTCTCCGTCCCCTCGATCGGCGGCTCCGACCTCGACGGGTATCTCCGCGGGGCGATCGTCGCCGTCGTCGGCTGGATGCCGCTTGCCGTGCTCATCGTGCCGGTCGCCGTCGCGGAGCGGCGCCTGACGTCCCCCGTCGCGCGCGGAGTCGTCGTCCTGAGCGGACTGCTGGTCGTGGCGGGCGCGCGCTCCGCGGCCAACGACACGGTCAGTCGCTTCCTGTTCGACGTCGCTCCCACCGGGTCGACGCCCGCACGCATCGCCACCAACCTCGTCACCGCCGTCGCCCTGCTGTCGATCGTCGCGATCATCACCTCCCGCCACTCCGCGGCCCGCGACGCCTCGGAACGTCTGCGGTCAGCGCTCGCTCTGCTCGACGCCGCTCGGATCCGGCGCGAGAACGCGGCCGCCGAGGCGCGCCTCGAGATGGCCGACGCGGCGGCGACGCTCCGGACGGAGCGCGATCGGATGCTCGCGGGGACGGTCGACTTCGACGCCGTCCGGGAGTTCTCCGACGACGTGCGCGAAGCGAGCCACCGGCTCGACCGTCGATGGCGGGCGCCGCTGCCGGTCGGCGACGAGACCGGCGCGGGACACGCGGGCGGCGAGGCATCGCCGACGGTCGAGGCGCCCCCGTCCGCCCGCACGTCGCGCCTCGTTCCCCCGCCCCCGGTGCTCTCGGGCGCGCTCTACGCCGTGGCGTGCGCCCCCTTCGCGGCGGCGACCGGCGGACCTGCCGTGGCCGGTGTCGGCATCGTCCTCTCGGCGATCGTCGACGTGGCCGCATCCGCTGCCGTCCGGCGCTGGGCACGGCCACCGCGGCGGGCGGTGGTGTTCGTCTCGATCTGGACCGCGGCCGGCGCCCTGCTCTCGGGCGCCACGTTCCTGCTGCTGCCGGCCATCGGCGTGCTCGGGCTCGTGCCGGTGCTCGCACTCCCCGTCGTCGCGGTGCTGGTCAGCCTGTGCCGCGACGCCCTCGAGCGTGCCCGCGCCGACGAGCGCGCGGCCGGCGTGGCTGTCGCCGAAGTCGCCGGCCTCGCCGCGCTCGCCGACGCGCGCGTCGACCTGCCGCTGCGACGCGCGGTCGAAGCCCTCCACGGGCGGGCGCAAGGCGCCTGCGTCGTGCTCGGCGCGCTCGCCGACGAGGGCGCGCCCGCGCCCGATGCGATCGCCCGCTTCCGAGACCGCACCGACGCGGCCTTCGCCGAGCTCCTCGATCCGGCCGCCGACGCTCCGCCGTCCGCGCACGACGCGCTCGAGCATCTGATCGCGGTGTGGGACGAGGTGATCGCCGTGAGGCTCCGCGTCGACCCCGGCGCCGAGCCCGCCCTGCGGGGGGCCGCCGACTCCGACCAGGCGGTCGCGATCGTCAACGAGGCGCTCGTCAACGCGGTCAAGCACTCGGGCGCCCGCCGGGCCGACGTCGACGTCGACGTCGTCCCCTCGCGCGGGCTGCGGCTTCGCGTCTCGTCGCCCGGCGTGCTCGGTCCCGCCCCCCGACGAGGACTGGGGACGGCGTCCGCGACCATCGTGCAGCGCGGGGACGACGTCGTCCTCGAGGCGATCATCGCCGGAGCGCCTGGGCCGACCGATGCCGGCGTCCCCCGCCTCAGACCGCAGGACGCAGCTGAAGCGTGACCGTCGTCCCGATCCCGGGCGCGCTCTCGATGGTCGCATCCCCGCCGAGCCGGTGCAGCAGGTCCCGCACGCTCGCGAGGCCGACTCCCGTGCCGCCGTCCTTCGGGTCCGACAGGCGCCCGCGGCGGTAGGGCTCGAAGATCGACGGCAGATCGGCGGGATCGATGCCGCGCCCGGTGTCGGTCACCGACACGACCGTCGCATCCTGCCGTTCGGCGACGGTGACGACGATCGCGTCCTCGCTGTACTTCGCGGCGTTGTCGATCACGTTCGCGAGGGCGCGCCGCAGCATCGCAAGGTCGGTCGATACGTGGGCTCGGCCGGCACCGTGCACCACGATGCGCTCGTTCACATCGCCGGGGAGTACGAGCTCGGCGGCCTCGTGCACGAGGGGGAGGACGTCGGCCTCCTCGCTCTCCGTGCCGTCGCTGCCGCGCGCATGCGCGCGGAGCTCGCCGACCATCGCGATGAGGTGATCGGTCACGTGCGAGACGTGCTGGAGCATCGCCGCCTGCTCGTCGGGGATCTCCTCCTCGAGGAGGTCGACGTAGCCGCGCAGGGCGGTGATGGGAGAGAGGAGGTCGTGGGCGAACGCGCGGAGGAACCCGTCGCGCTCATCGTCGAGCCGTTTCGCGTCCGAGAGGTCGCGCACGATCTTGACGAAACCCGTCAGCTCGCCGTCGACGCCGCGCACCGCGTTGATGAGCACGTGGGCCCAGAAGAGCGAGCCGTCGGCGCGCACGCGCCATCCGGTGTCCTCCACCGAGCCGTTCCGGGCGGCCGTCGCCAGCAGTCGCTGCGGGAGCCCCCGGTCGCGATCCTCTTCGCGATAGAAGCGTGCGAACGACGTCCCGATGACCGCTTCGGCGCGGTATCCCTTCAGCCGTTCCGCCCCGGGGTTCCACGTCTGCACCCGGCCCTCGCGGTCGAGCGACACGATCGCGACCGACGACACCTGCGCCGACCAGTCGATCTCGCGGGCTCGGGGAGGACGGTCGTCAGACGGGGGAGCGGGTGGGGCACCCATGAACGTCACCTCGAACTCGGCCGAGTGATCGGTGTCTCAGCGTCGTGGCCATTGTGTCGCCGCGGGGGAGATGTCGCTGGCCCTTGACATGTGCTCCGAGGACGGATCGTCCGCCGCGATCGCGTCCGCCGGCGGCAGCACGATCGCCATCGACGTTCCGCCCGACGCCGAGCCGCCGACACGGACTCGGCCGCCGTGCGCGACCACGGCGTTGCGGACCACCGACAGGCCGATGCCGAACCCCTGGATCGCGTTCTCGCGCGCGAACGCCGTGCGGTAGAAGGGGTCGAACACGCGGGCGCGCTCGACCGAGGTCAGCCCCGGACCACTGTCGCTGACGACGACGTGAACGCCCGAGGCGTCGACCCGTTGCCCGATCACGATCGCCGACGACGGCGGGCTGAACTTCACGGCGTTGACCAGGAGCTCCTCGAGCGCCTGGCGGATGCGCACCGGATCGAGCACCACCCGGTCGGCCGACGCTCCGATCTGCTGGATCGAGCTGCCCCGCCGGGCTGCGCGCGGGGTCACGGCACGCACGGCGGAGCCGATCAGGTCACTCAGGACGACGAGACGGGCCGAGATCGGGCTCTCCGACGCGGCGGCCGCGAGCAGCTCGTTCACGCGGTCGGTGAGGACGAGCACGTTGCGTTCGACCGCCGACAGGTGGCGCGCGAGCGTCGGGTCGGAGGTCTCGACGCGCTCCTGCAGCAGGTCGAGGTAGCCGGTGACACTCGTGAGCGGCGTGCGCAGCTCATGCGAGACGGTCCGCAGGAAGTCGTGACGGATCTGCGCGGCATCCGCCATCTCGGTGACGTCGTACGCGGCGATCACCGTCCCCAGCATCGACCCGTCGGCGCGGAGCACCCGATCGGAGTCGGCGAGGATGGCGCACTGCGCGTCGCCGTCGCCCATCCAGTGCAGCTGCCCCGAGATGCGCTCGCCGCGGAGCGCGCGCGGGATGATCTGGTCGTCGGGCGGCACCGGGGCGGAGCGGTCGTCGTTCAGCACCGACGGCCCCGCGTACGGCGGGCGCTCGAGCGACAGGCCGGTCGTGCGGGCGAGCCCCTCGGCGGTGCGGTTGGCCAGGGCGAGCCGGCCCGCGCCGTCGTAGAGCACGACGGCGCTGCGCACCGTGTCGAGCACCGATCGCATGACGAGCTCGTTGTCATGCGCGCGAGAGAGAGCCACCGCCCGCGCCTCGTGCGCCGCGGTGAGACGCGCGCTGCTGCGTCGCAGATGCTGCGCCGCGATGTACACGACGACCGCCACGGCGAGGATGAGACCGGGGAGCGTGACGACGTTGACCCACTGCAGCGGAGTCGCGGGCAGGGAGCCGCTGATCGCGAACGGGAGCGAGGTCATCAGGACGGTGCCCCCGACGGCGGCGACGAAGGCCACCGGCCGGAACCCGTAGGCGATCCACAGCACGGGGAAGATGACGAGCATGCTCACGGCGGGGGAGAACGGTCGACAGCTCGGCCCGGAGCAGGGCGACGGCGACGATGTCGGCGATCGCGACCGTCAGCAGCCACGTCGGGGACCACCGCTCCCAGGGCAGGAGCGCCGCGGCGACCGACGCGGCCAGGATGACCAGCGCCGCCTCGGACACGAGCGGGGTGGCGGCAGCGGCCGGCGCGCCCACCGCGAGACCGCCGAGGACGAGGAGCGCCCCGAGGGCGAACGGCAGCTGCGCGCGGGTGAACACGCGGACGCGGCCGTGGTGCGCGCGCTCGAGTTCGAACAGAGGCATGGTCGTCCTTCTCCGATCCGGTCGGTGCATCCGAGATCGAACAGCGACCCGGGGGGACAGGCGCGGCTTTGATAACGTCAGGCGATAGCGTACGCTGTCTCTTTGGTGCCTGTGCCCGCTGGCTCAACACCGCGAACGTGAGCCCTCCACTGGCGTGTTCCTCCCGAAACGGAGAGAACCACCCCGGAGCGGGATTCACGAACTCCTCCGTTCGATTCAAGAAAGCAGCACTACTGTGACGCGCACTTTCACCCCCAAGGCTGGCGAGATCCAGCGCGAGTGGCTGGTCATCGACGCAACCGACGTCGTCCTCGGCCGCCTCGCCTCGCACGCCGCGGTCCTTCTCCGCGGCAAGCACAAGGCCTCCTTCGCCCCCCACGTCGACACCGGTGACTTCGTCATCGTCGTCAACGCGGACAAGGTGGCCCTGACCGGCCAGAAGCTCCAGAAGAAGATGGCCTACCGCCACTCGGGCTACCCGGGCGGCCTCAAGTCGGTCTCCTACGAGGAGCTGCTCGAGAAGAACCCGGTCCGCGCGGTCGAGAAGGCCATCCGCGGCATGCTCCCGAAGAACAGCCTGGGCCGCCAGCAGCTCTCGAAGCTGAAGGTCTACGTCGGTGCCGAGCACCCGCACGCTGCGCAGCAGCCCACCACCTACACCTTCGACCAGGTCGCCCAGTAAGCGCCGCGAAAACACTCAAGGAAACACTGATGGCGAAGATCGCTGACTCCCTCGAGGAGACCCCCCAGAACTACTCGACCGAGACGCCCGCGTCGGAGGCCGCTGCCGCCGCCGCACCGCGTCCGGTCCTCTCCGTCCCCGGCGCAGCCGTCGGCCGTCGCAAGCAGGCCATCGCCCGCGTGCGTCTCGTCCCCGGCTCGGGCACCGTCACGGTGAACGGCCGCACGCTCGAGGACTACTTCCCCAACAAGCTCCACCAGCAGCTGATCAACGACCCGTTCACGGTTCTCGAGCTCGCCGGCTCGTACGACGTGATCGCGCGCATCTCGGGTGGCGGCCCCTCGGGCCAGGCCGGCGCGCTGCGCCTCGGCATCGCCCGTGCGCTGAACGAGATCGACGCCGAGAACAACCGCCCGACCCTGAAGAAGGCCGGCTTCCTCTCGCGCGACGCTCGCGTCAAGGAGCGCAAGAAGGCCGGTCTCAAGAAGGCGCGCAAGGCTCCTCAGTACTCGAAGCGTTAAGCTCCGTGGCGCTGTTCGGTACGGACGGTGTTCGGGGGCTGGCCAACGGCCCCCTCACCGCCGAACTCGCACTCACCCTGGCCCAGGCGACTGCCGTCGTCCTGGGCCAGGGCCGTATCGCGGAGGCGCGCAAGGCCGCCGGCAAGCGGCTGACGGCCGTCGTCGCGCGTGACCCGCGCGTGTCGGGGGAGTTCCTCTCCGCCGCCGTCGCCGCGGGCCTGGCCTCGTCGGGCGTCGACGTGCTCGACGCCGGCGTCCTGCCGACGCCGGCCGCCGCGTTCCTGATCGGCGACATCGACGCCGATTTCGGCGTCATGGTGTCGGCATCGCACAACCCCGCTCCCGACAACGGCATCAAGATCTTCGCCCGCGGCGGCGTCAAGCTCCCCGACGAGGTCGAGCGACGCATCGAAGAGGCGCTGACCGGACCCAAGCTCCAGCCCACGGGGGCCGAGGTGGGGCGCATCCGCGTCTTCGCCGACGCCGAGGACCGCTACGTCGTCCACCTGCTCGGATCGCTCCCGCACACCCTCGACGGGCTGCACGTCGTCCTCGACTGCGCGCACGGTGCGGCATCCGGTGTCTCGCCGCAGACCTTCCGCGACGCGGGGTGCGAAGGTGACCGTCATCGGGGCCGACCCCGACGGGCTCAACATCAACGAGGGCGTCGGCTCGACCCACCTCGACCGCGTCGCCGCCGAGGTGGTGCGCA
>JAQIJE010000043.1:0-38107 GCA_036946435.1 Microbacterium arborescens
GCCCCTGCCATGCGGCGGCGATCCTGGCAACGGGTGGCCGGCCGCCGTCGCCCACGCACTAGCGTGGGCCGCATGAGCACCCCCGCTGAGCGAGCCCAGACCCTGTCCGACATGCACGCCGCCCCCGAGATCCTGCGCGTGGTGAACGTGTGGGACGTCGTGTCGGCCGAAGCGATCCTCGCCCTTCCCGAGACGCGCGCGATCGCCACCGCCGGCCACTCGATCGCCGCGACCTTCGGATACGAGGACGGCACCGACATCCCGCTCGACCTCGTCCTCGACATGGTCGGGCGCATCGTGTCGGTCGCGGGAGACGTGCCGGTGACGGCCGACCTCGACGCGGGCTTCGGCGACGCGGGCGAGACGACGCGTCGCGCCATCGGGGTCGGCATCGTCGGGGCGAACGTGGAAGACCGCCTGCAGCCACTCGCCGACTCGGTGCGCGCCGTCGAGGCGATCGTGCGCGCCGGCGAAGCCGAGGGCGTCCCCTTCGCGCTCAACGCCCGCACCGACGCGTTCGTGCGGGCGGGCGACCGCTCGACCGAGGAGTCGATCGCCGACGCCATCGAGCGCGGCCGCGCGTACCTCGACGCCGGCGCCGACCTCGTCTTCGTGCCCGGCATCCTCGACGCCGACATCACCCGCCGTCTCGTCGACGGTCTGGGGGAGCGCAAGCTCAGCGTCATCGGCCTTCCGGGCGCGCTGACGGCCAAGGAGTACGAGGACCTCGGGGTCGCCCGCATCTCGTACGGCCCGACGACGCAGCGCGTCGCGCTGACCGCCCTACAGGACGTCGCGCAGCAGCTGTACGCCAACGGCGTCATCCCCGCCTCGACGCGTCCGCTCAACTGACGCCCGCCGACGAACGGCGGAGCCCCGCGACCGTGAGGGTCGCGGCGCTCCGCCGTTCGTCGTGCGCGGGCTCAGGCGAGCGCGGCGCGGATGCCGTCGACGAACGAGGTCGTCGGACGGCCGATGAGACGCGAGAGCGTGTCGTCGGCGATGTCGAGCACGCCCTCGCGGATGCCGGTGTCGATGCCGGCGACGAAGCCCGCGGTGCCGGCGTCGAGACCGACGCCCTCGAGCGCGGCGATGTGCTGGTCGGTCGTGAGCGCCGTGTACGACACGTCGCGCCCGAGCACCTCGGCGGCGGCAGATGCGATGTCGGCGTAGTCGATGCGCGTGTCTCCGGCGAACTCGTAGACACGGCCGAGGTGTCCGTCCTCCAGGAGCACGACGGCGGCGCCGTCGGCGAGGTCCGCGCGGGTGGCGGGAGCGAGCCGGCCGTCACCGGCCGACGCGGCGATGACGCCCGATTCAGCCGCCCGCTGCACGTCGGCGACATAGTTCTCGACGTACCAGTTGTTGCGGACGATCACGGCCGGCACACCGCTCGCGGCGATCGCCTCCTCGGTGAGCTTGTGCTCGGCGCCGAGCGGCCAGGCATACGTCGTCGCCTGGGGCGCGCTCGTGTAGACGAGCTTCGCCACGCCCGCCGCCGCAGCCGCGTCGATGACGTTCTTGTGGCCGGCGAAGCGCTTGCCCGGCTCGGACGCCGAGACGAGGAGGACCGTGTCGACCCCGTCGAGGGCCGCGGCGATCGACGCGGGGTCGTCGTAGTCGACGCGGGCGGTGCGCACGCCCCGGTCGGCGAGATCGGCGACCTTCGAGACGTCGCGGGCTCCTGCGACGAGGTTCTCGGCGGCCGCGCCGCGGGCGAGCAGGGCGTCGACGACGAGGTGGCCGAGCTGTCCGCTCGCGCCGGTGATGAGGATGGTCATCGGGGATCCTTTCGATCGGGTGTCGAGGACGTCAACCACGACGCCGATGCTAAACATTCCGATCCATGGGTACCCACTTTTCGGTAAGCTACCCACATGACGGTGAGTTTCGCGCAGCTGCAGGCGACATCCGATCGCGCGTTCACGGAGAACTGCCCGACGCGCGTCGTGCTCGACCATGTGATGAGCAAGTGGGGCGTGCTGGTGCTGCTCGCCCTCACCGACGGGACGGCCCGGTGGGGCGAGCTCCGACGGTCCGTCGAGGGCATCAGCGAGAAGATGCTCGCGTCGACGCTGCGCACCCTCGAGTCCGACGGCATCGTCCGGCGCACCGCCTACCCCGAGGTGCCGCCGCGCGTGGAGTACGCGCTGACGGCGCGCGGCGACGAGCTCATGGAGCGCATGATGCCGCTCATGCAGTGGGTGGCGGCCAACGCCGACGCCATCGTCGCCGACCGCGCCTGACGGGGCCGCGGCGCGTCGCGCGCAGCTGTGCGTTTGACGTGAAGACCCCCGTTCGCCTCCCGAACGATATATCGTCGAATATCGCTAACGCATCGACGACCCGGGAGGTCAGCATGAGCGGAACATTCCCCACCGGCGGTTTCGGCGGCCGAGACAACATCTTCGGCGGCCGCGGCGGCTTCAACGTCACCGACCTCGGCAACAACGTCTTCGAGGCGTTCGACCAGCTGAAGTCGAGCTTCGAGCAGAAGGTCAACACGCGCGTCGGCCGAGGCGACGTGCGCGCGGCCGTGCTCGCCCTGCTCGCCGAGCAGCCCATGCACGGCTACCAGATCATCCACGAGATCGAGGAGCGCAGCGGCGGCGCCTGGAAGCCCAGCGCCGGCTCGGTCTACCCGACCCTGCAGCTGCTGTCCGACGAGGGCCTGATCAGCGCCGAGGAGTCGGGCGGTCGTAAGACCTACTCGCTCACCGAGGCTGGTCGCGACGCCGCCACCGAGTCGGGCGAGAAGCCCGCTCCGTGGGAGGGCACCTCGCGTGACCACGGCCGCGTCACGGCGCTCCCGAAGGCGGGCGTCGAGCTCGCGCAGGCCGCGGCGCAGGTCGGCCGCAGCGGCTCGGCCGAGCAGGTGCAGCAGGCCGTCGAGATCCTCGACGACGCGCGCCGCAAGCTCTACGCCCTGCTCGCGCAGGCCTGACGCGGGTGGCCTCGGCCCACCCCGAACCCCTCGCATCGCCCGGCCCCGCGCGGACGCCGGGCGATGCGAGCACGCGTGCGCGATATCGCCGCATCCTGCGCTTCGCGGCGCGTGCGCTCGTGCAGAGCTGGTGGTTCGAGATCCTCCTGCCCCGTCTGGGGCTCGCCCGGCTGGCCGAACGCGGGCGCCCGGCGCGGATGCGGCGGCTCGCGCGACGCTTCCACGGCCTGGCGGTCGACCTCGGCGGGCTGATGATCAAGGTCGGGCAGTTCATGTCGTCGCGCCTCGACGTGCTGCCGCCCGAGATCACGACCGAGCTGGCGGGTCTGCAAGACGAGGTGCCCGCGGTGCCGTTCGCGCAGATCCGCGCGTCGGCGGAATCCGAACTGGGCATGCCGCTCGAGCGGGCGTACGCGTGGTTCGACGAGCGACCGGTCGCGGCGGCATCGCTCGGTCAGGCCCACCGGGCGCGGCTGACGGACGAGCAGGCGGCGGATGCCGGCTTCGCGGACGTCATCGTCAAGGTGCAGCGACCCGGCATCGACGCGATCGTCGAGGTCGACCTCGCCGCCCTCCGCCGTATCGCACGGTGGCTCCGCCGCATCCGGATCGTGTCCGAGCGCGCAGACATGCCGGCCCTCGTCGAGGAGTTCGCCGTCACGAGCCTCGAGGAGATCGACTACCGCCACGAGGCGGCGAACGCCGAGCGGTTCCGTGAGAAGTTCGCCGACGACGCGCGCGTCGCCGTCCCCGAGATCGCCTGGGAGCGATCGACGTCGCGGGTCCTGACGCTCGCCGACGTGACGGCGATCAAGGTGACCGACGTCGAGGCTCTGCGCGACGCGGGCATCGACCCGCGCGAGGTCGCCGGGGTGTTCGCCTCGGTCATGTTCGACCAGTTCTTCGGGTTCGGCTTCTTCCACGCCGACCCGCATCCGGGCAACGTCTTCGTGACCCCCGTTCCGCCGGAGCGACGCCGCGAGGGCGGACCCGCCTGGCTGCTGACCTTCATCGACTTCGGCATGATGGGCGAGATCTCGCCCTCGACGCGCGATGCGCTGCGCACCGTCCTCGTCGCCGCGGCGGCGCGCGACGGACGCGGGCTCGTCGCGGGCATCTCGCAGGTGGGCGCCCTGCTCCCGTCGGCCGACATCCGCGAGCTCGAACGGGCCATGACGCAGCTGTTCGCCCGGTTCGGCGGCATGGGCTTCGCCGAGCTCAAGCAGGTCGACCCACGCGACTTCCGCGACTTCGCCGACGAGTTCGGTGAGCTGGCGCGGGCCCTCCCGTTCCAGCTGCCCGAGAACTTCCTGCTGGTGGTGCGCGCGGCATCCCTCACCTCCGGGGTCTGCACCTCGATCGATCCCGCCTTCAACCTGTGGGACGCCGTCGAGCCCTACGCCACCCGGCTTCTGAACGAGGAGCGCGGCAATCTCATGCGCGACCTCACCCGCCGAGCGATGGGGCTGGCCGACGTGACGATGCGTCTGCCGCAGCGCCTCGACGGCCTCATCACGCATCTCGAGGACGGCAACCTCGATTTCGACAGCGGTCGGCTCGAGCGGCGGATGTCGCGGCTCGAGCGGCTCGGGCGACGCGCCGTGTCCGGCATCCTCTTCGCCGGTCTGCTCGTCGCGGGCGTCCTCCTCCGGCCCGACGACGAGACGTTCGGCACCGTGCTGATGGGGCTTTCGGCGCTGCCGCTGCTGCACGTGCTGTTCGCGGGCGTCCTCGGCCGCCGCGACTGACCGCTCACTAGCCTGGAGACATGGCTGTCGATCTCCCCGTGTCCGGCGCGCGCCAGCAGCTCGCGGCGCTGGCCGCGAACGCCGTGCTCCCGCCCCAGCTCGCGGCCGCGTGGCCCGACGCCGCGGGCGCCGCGGCGAGCGGGGCGCGGGCGGCGGCGGTCCTGGCGCTGTTCGGCGTGCTCGACGACTACCCGAGCGACCACGCCCCCGAGGCGGCGGTGCCGCGCGAGCTCGACGTGCTGCTGCTCGCGCGTGCCGCGACGCTCCGTTCCCACCCGGGACAGGTCGCCCTCCCCGGCGGCCGCATCGATCCCGGCGACGCGGACGAGGTCGCCGCGGCGCTCCGCGAGGCACGGGAGGAGACGGGACTCGACACCTCGGGCGTCGAAGTCCTCGGCACGCTGCCCCCGCTTCCGTTGGAGTACTCCCGGCACCTCGTGACCCCCGTGATCGCGTGGTGGCGACGGCAGTCGCCGGTGCGGGTGGTCGATTCCGCGGAGTCCGCCGCCGTCTTCCGGGCACCCGTCGCCGACCTCCTCGCCCCGCGGAACCGCGGCGTGACGGTGCTCCGACGCGATGGTCGCGAGTGGCGCGGTCCCGGCTTCGTCGTGCGCGGGCGCGGCGGCGACCACCTGGTGTGGGGGTTCACCGCCATGCTCCTCGACGGGCTGTTCACGGGGCTCGGATGGACCGAGGAGTGGGACCGCGATCGCGAGCTCGATCTGCCGTTGCCCTGAAGCGCGGGGTCAGAACCGCCAGATGAGCGGGACGTAGAGCACCGCCGCCGCCAGGAACAGCGCGACCAGCGGCAGCCCGAGCTTCCAGTAGTCGCCGAAGCGGTAGCCGCCCGGCGCCATCACCATGAGGTTGACGGGCGTGGCGACGGGGGTGAGGAAGGCGGCGGCGCCCGCGACGGTGAGCGCCATGAGGAACGGCAGGGGACTCACCTCGAGCGTGACGGCGATCGACGTGGCCACGGGGGCGACGATGAGCACCGTCGCGACGTTCGAGATGAACTGCCCGAGCACCACGACGACGACGCAGACCACGAGCAGAGCGAGGTGCGGATCGGCCTGACCGACCAGCGACAGCAGCCCGTCGGCGACGACGTCCGCCGCGCCGGTGCCGAGGAAGGCCACCGACAGCGGGATCATGCCCGCGATGAGCACGAGGGTCGTCCACGAGATGCCGTGGTAGAGGTCGGGCAGCCGCACCACGCGCAGCAGCACGAGCGCCCCGGCGGCGAGCAGCCCGGCGACCGCGGGCGGGGCGGCGCCCGTCGCCAGTACGACGACCATCACGGCCGTCACGACGAGGGTGCGTCGGGCGCCGCGGCGCAGACGTGAGGGCCGGCGCGTGCGGATCGCCCCGGTGCGTACGGCCTCGGGCACGAGCGAGAGGGTCTCGGCCTCGCGGTCGGTATGGCCCGCGGGCGCGGCATCCGGCCCGTGGTGCGGCAGCAGACGCGGGCCGAGGAGAACCACGACGGCGATCGTGGCGGCCACGAGCGGGAGCCCGACGAGCGCGAACTCGAAGAAGCCGAACGCACGCCCGGCCTCGGCGTCGGCGAGCTCGGACACCACGACGTTCACCGGGGTGCCGGTCAGGGTCAGCAGCGAGGCCGCCGACGCGACGAAGGCCATCGGGATCATCAGCTGCGACGGTGCGAGCCCCGACCGCCGCGCGATCACCGCGGCGACGGGGAGCAGCGCGGCGACGGCGCCGTTGATGCTGATCAGCGCCGTCAGCACCGCGACGATCCCGCCGATCCAGATGAGGATGCGGCTGCGGCGCGTGCCCGCCCGGGCGAGGATCACCCCGCCCACCCAGCGCGTGACGCCGCTCGTCTCGAGCGCCGTCGCGAGCACGAACAGGCTCGCGATGAACAGCACCGTCGGGTCGCCGAACCCCGCGAGCGCCTCCGGCAGCGTGAGCACCCCCGTCGCCCACAGCGCCAGGGCCACCCCGACGGCCACGACCTCGAGCGGGACCCGAGCCGACAGGAAGGCGATGATCGCCGCGGCGAGGATCAGGAAGGTCGCGACGATCGGGTCCACCCGCTCCACGCTACCGCCGGGTGCGCGGAGCGCGGCGGGAACTCCGCCGCGCGGGGGAGGCGCCCGCGGTCCGCGTCCGACAGGGTGGAGGTATGCCCCGCTCCACGCAACACCGAACCTTCCGCCGCCCCGTCGCGGTCGTCCTCGCCGCACTCGCCGCGTCCGTGCTCGCCGCCTGCTCGGCCGGCGCCGCCGCTCCCGAGACCTCCTCCTCGCCCGTGACGATCCCCGACACGTCCGTGGGATCGCAGGCGCGCTGGGTGCTCGACGAGATCAACGCCGACGAGCCCACGAGCACGACCGACCTCGAGGCGCGCGTCGCGCCCGTGGTGCTCGAAGAGCTCACGACGACCGGTCTGCAGGACGTCGTGACGCAGCTGCAGGCGGCGGCACCCTGGACGGTGACCGGCTACGAGGGCGACGACACCCGGGCGCGCGTCACGATCGAGTCCTCGCAGGTCACCTACGACATGACGATCTCCATCGATGCCGACGAGCTCATCAACGGGCTCTTCTTCGGACCGCCCCAGCCCGACCGCACCCCCGCCGCCTCGTGGGACGAGCTCCGCACGCAGGTCGAGCAGGCTCCGTTCGAGGCGAGTCTGCGCGTGACCGGGGCGGACGGCACCGTCCTCGAGTCGGCCGGTTCGTCCGAGGCGGGACCGATCGGCTCGATCTTCAAGCTGTGGGTGCTCGGCGCCGTCGTCGACGCCATCGATGCGGGCGGCCTCGCGTGGGACGACGAGCTCACGATCGACGGACGGGTCCGGAGCATCCCGAGCGGCGAGCTGCAGGACCTGCCCGACGGGTCGACCGTCACGGTGCGCGAGGCCGCCGACAAGATGATCGCGATCAGCGACAACACCGCCACCGACGCGCTCATCCAGGCGGTCGGACGCGGCGCGGTCGAGGCTGCGATGAGCGCGATGGGGCACTCCGACCCGGCCAGCAACATCCCCTTCCTGACGACCCGCGAGATGGCGTGGTTCCTCTTCGGCGACGACGATCTCCGTGCTCTCTGGGCGAATGCCGCCGGAGACGGCGAGGCCCGCCGAGCACTGCTGGAGCGCGTGCCGTCGGGCGTCCCCGACCTCGCGCGGTTCCCCGGCGCCGCACCCGGGTGGAGCGAAGGCATCGACTGGTTCGCGACCCACGACGACCTGGTCGCGGCTCACCTCGCACTGCAGCAGCGGGCCGCGACCGAGGCCGGGGCCCCAGTCCGCGACATCCTCTCGGCGAACCCCGGCATCGAGTTCGACGACGCCTGGACCTACGTCGGATTCAAGGGCGGCAGCTCGATCGGCGTGCTGGCCGGATCGTGGTACCTCGAGCGCGAGGGTCTCGAGCCCGTCGTGCTGACGATCCTCGCTCGCGCCGACGACGCGCAGTCGCTCGCGAATCCGGCGGTCGCGTTCGGATGGGCGCAAGACGCTGCGGCGCTGCTCACGGCGCCGTAGCCTGGGACGATGAGGCTCACCCGACGCACGGACATCGGACCCCGTCCGCGAAGGTGGCCGCGCGCGTCGGTCGTGCTCGTCTCGGCACTGGTGCTGTCGGCCTGCACGGGGGCGACCGAACCCGACCCGACCGGGTCGGCGGCTCCGACGCCGGAGCCGACCGAGACGGCGACTCCCGAGTCGATGAGCTGGCGTCCCGCCGGCGACCCGGTCGACGTCGCGACGCAGCTCGAGGTGCCGTGGTCGGCGGTCGTCCTGGACGACGGCACGCAGCTGGTGAGCCAGCGCGACACCGGCGGGGTGGTCGAGATCGTCGACCAGGAGCTCCGCGCCGTCGGCGAGATCGACCTGGCCGCGCCCGCGGGTGAGGGAGGTCTGCTGGGCATCGCCGTCCGCGACACCGACGACGGCGCCCAGCTGTACGCCTACGTCACGACCGAGGACGACAACCGCGTCGTCCGGATGCGGCTCAAGGGCGAAGCGGGCGAGCGTCGCCTCGGCGGATCGGAGATCGTGATCGACGGCATCCCGCGCGACCGGGTGCACAACGGCGGCCGGATCGCGTTCGGCCCCGACGGTCTGCTCTACGTCGCGACGGGCGATGCGGGCCTGCCGGATGCCGCGCAGGACCGGGCGTCGCTCGCCGGCAAGATCCTGCGGCTCACCCCGGACGGCGACCCCGCACCGGACAACCCGTTCGACACCGCCGTGTACTCGCTGGGTCACCGAAACGTCCAGGGCCTCGCCTGGACCGACGACGGCACGATGTGGGCCGGCGAGTTCGGGCAGGACCGCTTCGACGAGCTCAACCGCATCGAACCGGGCGGCAACTACGGGTGGCCGATCGTGGAGGGAGCCTCGGACGACGCGGACTTCATCCCGCCCGTGCTCACCTGGACCCCCGACGAGGCCAGCCCGAGCGGGATCGCCGCCCGCGGCGACACCGTCTTCGTCGCCTCGCTGCGCGGCGAGCGGGTGTGGGCGCTCGACGTCGACGGTCAGGATGCCGTCGGCGAGCCGGTCGCCCTGTGGGAGGGCGTGCTCGGACGTGTCCGCGACGCCGTCGTCGCCGGCGACGAGCTGTGGCTGCTGACCAACAACACCGACGGACGCGGCAACGCCGACGGCGGTGACGACCGCCTGATGCGGGTTCCCCTGCGGCCCGTCGGATGACCGGCGTCCGCCGTGGGCGGGTGGGCTTGATAGCGTTCGAGGACGACCTTCGCAGACAGGGGACCCGATGACCGAACGCGTGACGTGGCTGCTCGTCGACGGCGAGAACATCGACGCGACGCTCGGGCAGTCGATCCTCGGGCGACGCCCCCTGCCCGACGAACGTCCGCGATGGGACCGTCTGCTGCAGTTCGTCGACGACCAGTGGCAGCAGCCCGCGCGCGGACTCTTCTTCCTCAACGCGAGCAACCACCTGCCGATGTCGTTCGTGCAGGCGCTGCTCGCCCTCGGCTACAAGCCGGTGCCGCTGTCGGGCGAGGCCGACGAGAAGGTCGTCGACATCGCCATCCAGCGCACGCTCGCCGCGCTGAAGGAGCGGTCCGACGACGTCGTCCTCGTCAGCCACGACCGCGACTTCGTCGGCGAGGTCGCGGCGCTGACGGGCCCCGACCGCCGCGTGGGGGTGCTCGCGTTCGCAGAGTTCCGCAGCAGCGAGCTGACCGCCCTGCCGGGCGTCGAGTTCTTCGACCTCGAGTACGACGCGCACGCCTTCGACGCCCCGCTACCCCGCGTCCGCGTCATCCCGATCGAGTCTTTCGACCCGCTCGAGTTCCTCGCCTGACGCGCCCCACGCCGACTGCGCGTTAGGCCGGTCGGGCCGGTGATGCCGGTGTTGCCGCGCCGGGGCCGCGAGGCATCACCAGCCCCACCGCCCCGACGCCGGTAACGCCACCCCGCACTGCGGCGACGGCAGCAGCGGGTCAGAGGCTGCGGATGTGCTTGAGGTTCGTCTTCGCCGTCTCGAGCACGGCCCCGAGCCCGCCGGAGTCCTTCGCGCCGAGGACCATTTTCGCCATCGACATCCCGAACCCCACGACCTGATCCGCCGTGATCGAGGCCGGCATCGACAGGGCGTCGGGGTCGGTGACGATGTCGACGAGCGCGGGGCCGCGGTGCGCGAGGGCCGCCGAGACGGCGCCGTCGAGGTCTCCCGGGTCGGTCACGCGCTGCGCGTGGAAGCCGAGCGCGGTCGCCACCGCGGCGAAGTCGACCATCGGCACGTCGACCCCGAAGTCGGGGAAGCCGCCGACGAGCATCTCGAGCTTGACCATCCCGAGGGTCGAGTTGTTGAACACGAAGACCTTGACCGGAAGGTCGTACGCCGCGACGGTGATGAGCTCGCCGAGCAGCATCGACAGCCCGCCGTCGCCCGCGATCGCGATGACCTGTCGATCGGGGTAGGCGACCTGAGCGCCGAACGCGTGGGGGAGGGCGTTGGCCATCGACCCGTGCCGCCACGACGCGAGCAGCCGTCGCTCGGGCCCCGGTGTGACGTAGCGGGCCTGCCAGACGTTGCCCATGCCGGTGTCGGCGGTGAAGACGGCGTCGGATGCCGCGAGCCGGTCGATCACGCTCATGGCGCGCTCGGGGTGGATCGGCTGCGCGTCGGAGTCGGTGTACGTCGCGACGGAGTCCTTCATCGCCGACCGGTACCGCTTGAGCGTGCGCTCGAGGAATGCGTCGTCGGTCTTCGCCGCGGTCTTCTCGCGCAGCGCGGCGAGCGTGAGTCCGACATCGCCGTGGATCGGATGCGTCACCCCGGCGCGCCGCCCGAGCCGCTGCGCGTCGATGTCGATCTGCGCGATCACCGTCTTCGCGCCGTCGGGGAGGAACTGCTCGTAGGGGAAGTCGGTGCCGACCATCAGCAGCAGGTCGACCTCGTGCATCGCGTGGTCGATCGCGCCGTAGCCGAGCAGGCCCGACATGCCGACGTCGAAGCGGTTGTCGTACTGGATCCACTGCTTGCCGCGCAGCGAGTGCCCCATCGGAGCCTGCAGGTGCTCCGCGAAGGCGATGACCTCGTCGCGTGCGCCGCGCACCCCCTCGCCGGCGAAAATCGCGATCTTCTCGGCCTCGTCGATCGCTCGGGCGAGCTCGTCGACGCTGCGCGCATCGGGAGAGACCCGGCCCGGGCGTGCGGCGACGAAGGGCGGGAACTCTCCCGTGGAGCGCTCCTCGGCGAGGTCCCCGGGCAGCACGATGACCGAGACCGCCGGCCCGGCGGTAGCGTGCCGGATCGCCGAGTTGACGACCCGCGGGGACTGCTCGGGCGTGAGGATCATCTCGCAGTAGTCGCTGCACTCGGTGAACAGCCGCTCGGGGTGGGTCTCCTGGAAGTAGCCCGACCCGATCTGCAGGCTCGGGATGTGGCTCGCGATCGCGAGGACGGGCACCCCCGAGCGCTGGGCGTCGAACAGTCCGTTGATGAGGTGGAGATTGCCGGGACCGCAGCTGCCCGCGCACACCGCGAGTTCGCCCGTGAGCTCGGCGTCGGCGGCGGCGGCGAACGCCGCGGCCTCCTCGTGTCGCACGTGGATCCAGTCGATACCGCCGTCGGCGGCGCCTCCGGTTCGGCGTACGGCGTCGACGATCGGGTTCAGCGAGTCGCCGACGATGCCGTAGATGCGCTTCACCCCCGCATCGATCAGCTGGGCGACGATCTGTTCGGCGATGTTCTGCGGCACGAGAGCTCCTTCTGCTGAGGCTGTTGCGAGCCTCATCAGTCTTCTCCCGCATCCTGTGCCGCTGCCAGGGGTTGCGGATGCCTCCGCTGGGGGCCCACCCGCCGGCATCCGCTGCGCG
Source organism: Microbacterium arborescens (assembly GCA_036946435.1). GTDB lineage: Bacteria > Actinomycetota > Actinomycetes > Actinomycetales > Microbacteriaceae > Microbacterium > Microbacterium arborescens_A. The sequence goes on from JAQIJE010000043.1 coordinate 12,023, forward strand.
TCCTCAGCCCTTCAGGTCGGGGAAGTCCGATTCGCGCCATTCGCTCGCGATCCGCTCGCCCGCGGCCGCGGCGGCGACCTCGCGCTCGCGCAGCTCGACGCGGCGGATCTTGCCCGAGATCGTCTTGGGGAGCTCGAAGAACTCGACGCGGCGCACGCGCAGATAGGGCGGCATGTGCTCGCGGGCATGCGCGAGGATCGCGCGTGCCGTCTCGGGGGTGGGCTCCCACGCCGACGCGAGCGAGACGTAGGCCTTGACCGTGTTCAGGCGCACGGCATCCGGTGCGCCGACGACGCCGGCCTCGGCGACGGCCGGGTGGGTCAGCAGGATCGACTCCACCTCGAACGGCGACACCTTGAAGTCGCTCGCCTTGAACACGTCGTCGGTGCGTCCGACGAAGGTCAGCTGGCCGTCGGCGCTTCGCGTCGCGACGTCGCTGGTGTGGTAGTACCCGTCGTGGTCGACCTTCGCCGTGCGTTCGGGCTCGCCGAGGTAGCCCGGCATGAGGTTGAGCGGGCGTGCCGGCGCGGTCGGCAGACAGATCTCGCCCTCGTCGCCGACGGCGCCCGTCACGGGGTCGATGAGCACGATGTCGTTGCCCGGCAGCGGACGGCCCATCGCGCCCGGGGTCAGCGCGACGCCCGGGGTGTTGCCGATGACGGCGGTGAGCTCGGTCTGGCCGTAGCCGTCACGGATGGGCAACCCCCACCACCGCTCGATCATCGCGATGACCTCGGGGTTGAGCGGCTCGCCCGCCGACAGCAGCTCGCGCAGGGCTCGCGGGCGCTTTTCGAGGTCGGCCTGGATGAGCATGCGCCAGACGGTGGGCGGTGCGCAGAAGGTGTTCACGCCGCCCTGGTCGAGCTGCTCGACGAGAGCGACGGCGTCGAAGCGCGCGTAGTTGTAGACGAAGATCGTCGCCTCGGCGATCCACGGGGCGAAGAACAGGCTCCACGCGTGCTTGCCCCACCCCGGAGCGCTGATGGTCATGTGCACGTCGCCCGGGCGCACCCCGATCCAGTAGGTGGTGGAGAGGTGTCCGACGGGATAGCTGACGTGGGTGTGCACGACCATCTTCGGGCGCGAGGTCGTGCCCGAGGTGAAGTACACGATCGCGGCGTCGTCGGAGTCGACGACGATGCCGGGGGCGGCGTCGGAGGCCGCCGCGGCGTCCGCGAACGACTGCCACCCCGCCCGCTCGCCGCCGACGAGGATGCGCGTGAAGTCGCCGTCGATGGCGTCGAACTTCGCGGCATCCGTCGGGTCGGCGAGAACGGCGCGGATGTCGGCGCGCTCGACCCGCTCGATGAGGTCCTCGGTACCCAGCACGACGGAGGTCGGCAGGATGACGGCCCCGATCTTCAGGATCGCGAGCATCGCCTCCCACAGCTCCACCCGGTTGCCGAGCATGAGCATGACGGCGTCGCCGCGGCCGATGCCGAGCCCGGTCATCCAGTGCGCGACGCGATTGGAGCGGCGGCGCATCTCGTCATAGGTGACGCGGGTCTCGGTGCCGTCCTCGTCGACGACGCGCAGTGCGACGCGGTCGTTGCCCGCGGCGATGGCGTCGAACCAGTCGACGGCCCAGTTGAAGTGGTCGCCGACCTCGGGCCACGTGAAGCCGGCGTGCGCCGCCTCGGGGTCGTGCGCGTTGTCGAGCAGGAAGTCGCGGGCGGCGCGGTAGGCGCTCGTGGCCGCGGACGCATCGGGAGAAGACATGAGCCTCGGATCTGTTCGCTCGTCCGGCGCAGACGCGGGGGACGCCCTCCCGAGTCTAAGAAGGAGCGGATGCGTCGCGCAGCATGGGCGAGCGCGCCGCGGACCCTCAGCGCGAGGCGATGAGTGTCTCTGTCTCGCCGTCGACGAGCAGCGCCTGGTCGTCGCGCAGCGGGAGCAGCGCGAAGTCGGAGCCGTAGGCGTCGAGGGTGCGCTGGATCAACTCGGGCGGGTAGGGCGGGAGCGCGCCGTCGGCGTGGGGGATCACGGTGCGGCCGACGAGGCCGAGGCCGGCGCGACTCGCCAGTGCCGGACCGTCGGCGGGGTCGTCCATGATCGACGCGGGGGTGACGTCGGGCCCCGCGACGATCGACCCGGCACTGAGCCCGATGTAGCGGAGGCCGCGTCGCACGTGGTCGATGAGGACCGCGTCGTTGCCCGACGAGCGCAGAGCCTCGAGCAGCGCGAACGTGCTGCCTCCGGCGACGTACACCGCGCCCGCCGTCGAGAGCAGTGCGTCGAAGTCCGCCGGCTCGACGTCGCGCACCGTCACGTCGATGACCTCGCGGCCGAACGTGGCCACCGACTCGCGTTCGGCGGCCACGAACGGGGCACCCGCGTACGCGGCCTGAGCATCGGCCACGTAGACGATCGGGCCGCGCCCGGCGGCATCCGGCTCGTCGAGGAACGCGCGCATCGCGCCGGGGTGGAGGGAGAGCAGGAGCAGTCGCACACCGACACGCTAGCCGGGTCGCCCGACACTCCCGCGCGGGGGAGGATGGACCCATGACCCGTTCGATCGTCCTCGCGCTGCTCCTCGACATCGTGCTCGTGGTCGCCTTCGCCGCGACGGGGCGGGCGAGCCACGACTCGGACGTCTGGTCGGGGCTCGCTCAGACGGCCTGGCCGTTCCTGGTCGGCGTCGTGGTGGGGTGGCTGGCCGTGCGCGGCTGGCGCGCGCCGCTCGCTCCGCTTCGGACCGGACTCGGCGTCGCGGCGGTGGCCGTCGTCGTCGGGATGCTGCTGCGGGCGGCATCCGGCCAGGGCACGGCGGTGCCGTTCATCATCGTCGCGACCGCGACGCTGCTGGCCCTCCTCGTCGGGTGGCGGATGATCGCGGCGGGCCTGCGCCGCACCGGGCGGCGCGGCGCGCGATCGACCGACGCGGATGTCGCGCCCCGCGCGTAGGGTGAGCGCCATGCGACGCCCCACCCCCGATCCCGTCGGCCCCGGGCAGGAGTCCGTCTGGGACTACCCGCGCCCGCCCCGCCTCGAACGCCTCGACGCCCGCGTCACGATCGACTTGGCCGCCGTCACGATCGTCGACACCGATGACGTCGTGCGCGTGCTCGAGACGAGCCACCCGCCCGTCTACTACCTGCCGGCCGCGGACTTCGCCCCGGGCACGCTCGTCCCGGCGCCGGGGTCGTCGTTCTGCGAGTTCAAGGGCGCGGCGGTCTACTTCGACGTCGTCCGCGGCGGCGCGGTGCGCGAGCGTGCCGCCTGGGGATACCCCGACCCGTCGCCCGGCTACGAAGAGCTCGTCGGTCGCGTCGCCGTCTACGCGGGCGGCATGGACCGCTGCACGGTCGACGGCGAGGTCGTCACTCCGCAGCCGGGCGGCTTCTACGGCGGCTGGGTGACGAAGAACCTCGCCGGCCCGTTCAAGGGCATTCCCGGCTCGATGGGCTGGTGACCGTCACGACCCGGTGACGGCGCCGCGAGCGCCGGTCAGCGCTCGGCGCGGGCCAGGTTCGCGCGCAGCTCGTCGGCGTTCTGCCGCACGACGTAGGCGGGACGGTCGCGCTCGACGCGCCAGCTCTCGGCGAGCGAGCCGATGTCGACGGTGTCGAAACCGAACTCGTCGTACAGCGACGTGACGAGCGCGACGGCATCGGGGTGGTCGCTCGCGGTGGCGAGGGCGCGGCGCCCGGGGGTGCCGGCGGGGGAGCCGTCAGTGGTGATGTCGGCCGCTCTGATGTGGTTGAACGCCTTGACGACCTTCGCCTCGGCGAGATGGTGCTGCGCCATCTCGGAGGTCGTCGTGCGGTTCTCGTCGAGGTCGGCGATGCGACCGTCGCGCTCCCAGTAGTAGTTGTTCGTGTCGAGCACGATCTTGCCCGCGAGGGGCTCGGCCGGGACGTCGCCGAGCGCCTTGAGCGGCACGGTGACGATCGCCCAGTCCGCTGCCTCGGCCGCCTCGTGCGCCGTCGCAGCCCGTGCCCGCTCGCCGAGGCGCCCCACGAGATCGGCGAGCGTCTCGGGTCCGCGTGAGTTGGCGATCACGACGTCGTAGCCGCGCGCGACCAGCCCTTCGGCGAGAGCGCTTCCGATGTGTCCTGCTCCGATGATTCCCACAGTGGTCATGGAGACGTCAACCGCTGCCCCCGCCCCCCGCATTCCCGCACCCATCCCCGCCGACCCCACCCCTCATAACCGAACCCACCCCTCGTGCAGCGTGCACAGCGGGTGGGTTCGGCATCAACGGGTGGGGTCGCCGTCGAGCGGGCGCGCGTCAGAGGATCTGGCCGATCGGTTCGCGCTTCTCCGCCTGGAAGCGGTCCTCGTTCCGGCCGCGAGCCCAGTAGCCCGACAGCGAGACGCGCGCGCGGTCGAGGCCGTGCTCGTCGAAGAGCAGCCGCCGCAGCGCCTTCATCGACTCGCGCTCGCCGTGGGCGAAGACCTGCACGTCGCCCTCGAGCCATCCCCACTGGCGGATGACGGATGCCAGTGCGTCGGCATCGTGCTCGGGGTCGACGATCCACTCGACCTCGACGCCGTCGGGCGCCGCGAGGGGCAGCACGGCGTCGTCGGATTCGACCTCGATGAAGGCGTGCCCCACCGCGTCCTCGGGCAGCGCCTCGAGGGCGGCGGCGATGGCGGGCACGGCCGACAGGTCGCCCGCGAACAGGTGCCAGTCGGCGGCGGCATCCGGGGCGTAGCCTCCGCCCGGGCCCATCAGCTCGATGCGGTCGCCCACCGTCGCCTGCGCCGCCCAGGGACCGGCGAGGCCCTCGTCGCCGTGGACGACGAAGTCGAGGTCGAGCGTGCCGGCGACGGCGTCGACGTCGCGCACCGTGTAGGTGCGCGTCACGGGCGCGGACTCGGGGGCGGGGGTCGTGAACTTGAGCTTGACGTACTTGTCGGTCTCGGGCCGGTTCTCGAATGCGGCGAAGCCGTCACCGCCCAGCGTCACGCGGACGAGGTGCGCCGAGAGGCGTTCGGTCGCGACGACCTCGAGCTCGATGCTGGGACGGGGCGTGCGGGGAGCGGTGCGCGAAGAAAGGGCCACCTAACCACGGTACCCCCCGCCGCGCGCGCCGACGTCCGGCATCGTGCGCGCGGCGCTCCTCGGACGAGGCTCAGACGAAGCGGACCCAGTTCGCCCCGGCGCCCGTCTCGGCCTGCTCGATGAGGGTGAGGTCCGCACCGTCGACGGCGTACAGCGACACCGTCGTGGACTTCTCGCCCGCGGCGATCAGGCGGTCGCCGGACGGCGAGAGCGCGAACCCGCGCGGCTGCGGCTCGGTGGGGATGAAGCGGGTGACGGCCTCGATCGTGCGGTCCTCCGCGACGGTCACCGCGCCGAGCGTGCTCGTCGACCGCTCCGAGGTCCACAGGAACGCCTCATCGGCACCGAAGTGGATGTCGGCGCCCCAGACCGCGTGGTTCGCGACCGGGTCGGCACCGATCTCGCCCAGCACGAGCCCGGCCGCCGGGTCGACGGCCGCAGCCTGCGAGCGCAGCTCGAGCGCGCCGGTCTCGAGGTCGCGGGCGTAGTGCAGCACCTCGCCCGAGTACTCGGTCATGACGTAGACGGCGTCCTGCGCGCGGTTCAGCACGAGGTGGCGGGGGCCGCTGCCGGCGGGGGCTGCGGCCGAACCCGAGCCCACCGGGGTCAGCGACAGGTCGTCGCCGAGTGCGAACTGCCCGACGAGGTCGTCGCCGAGCGAGACGAAGTACACGAACCGGCCGTCGGCCGAGGGGAGGACGGCGTGCAGCTTCGAGAACTCGACGCGGCCCGTCGGCTGCCCGACGACCCCGCCGACGATCGGGGCGACGATCCCGTAGTCGCCGCCGTACGACGCGGCCAGCAGCGCGGTGCCGTCGCGCGTGAGGGCGATGTAGCTGACCGACCCGTCGGGCAGTGCGAGGCGCGAGCGCTCGGTCAGCTCACCCGACTCCCGGTCGAGCGCGAGGGTGACGACGGCGGCGGGGTCGTCGGAGGTCTCGCCCTTGACGCCGGCGTACACGAGGTCGCGCGAAGCGTCGACCGCGAAGGTGCCGGTGCCCTTCAGCCCGCCCGTGACGGCGAGCCGCTCGAGCGAATCGGCGGCGAGACGGAAGACGCTGATGCTGCTGTCACCGGCATTGGCGGCCAGGACGAGAGAGGAGTCAGTCACCCTCCGAGCCTAGCCGCGCCGTCCGAACGCGAGGCCCCTCGCACCGGCCGGGCGGGAGAGCGTCCCGGAGGCTGATAAACTCGCGGACGGAAGTGTGTCCGAGCGGCCTAAGGAGCATGGCTGGAATCCATGTAGGCGGGGTAACTCGCCTCGCAGGTTCAAATCCTGTCACTTCCGCCACAGCGAAGAGCGCCACCTCCCGAGGGAGGGGCGCTCTTCGTCATTCCGGGCCAGGGGCGGCTGTCGTGCCGGCGGTCGGACTTCAGCGACCGTCCTCGCCCGCTCCGCCGAGGATCGCCTCCCACACCGCCCCGCCCGCAGCGATGTTGACCGACGCATCGAGCCGCGCGGCCGCCGAGGCGGGCTTGCGCCGCGCCTGCGCGTGGATGCAGCCCGCGAACTCGGCGGTGAACCCGGAGCGCGGATGCCGCGCCTCGACGGCTCGCAGCGTCGCGACGTCCCACAGGTCGGGGGCGGTCCCCGACACGTCGAGGCTCGTGGCGACCTCGAGCAGGTGGCCCTCGGCGTCGAGGTCGGGATCGACGCTCAGCCACATGTGCCGCTCGATCACCTCGCGCACCCGCTCGCGCCGCGCGTGCGGCCAGCCGGCACCCGCCGCGAACGCCCACGCGGCCGCGCCGCCGGCCTGCTCGAACGCCGTCTCGTGCGCGTCGAACGCCGGACTCACGCCGAGGTCGTGCAGCATGGCGGCGACGTACAGCAGCTCGGCGTCGTAGTCGAGTCCGAGAGCGTCGCCGCGCAGGCGCGCCCACGCCCACGAGCGCAGGCCGTGCTCGACCAGGGCCGGAGACGACCATCGGCGCACGGTCTCGAGCGCGAGCGCGGCGGTGGGGGTCGGCGGGGCGAGGAGGGCGTCGAGGTCGAGACTCACCGGCCCATTCTGCGGTGCACGGCGCCGAGCGGCGAGCGGGTGAGCGGAGTGAGGCAGGGATCCGCGCACGGATGTCGCGATCCCGACGGGGCCGGCGCAGGACATGTCATCCGCGGTCATACGGCCCTCGGCCCCTCGAAACGGCATTAGCGTCGGTGGGTCGCCATCGCGACGTCGTCCCCCTCAGGAGCACCACCATGAGTTCTGCCGCCTCGAAGAGCCCGAACGCCGCCAAGCGCAAGAAGCCGTTCTACCGCTCGTTCGGATTCCAGATCACGATCGCCCTCGTCGCGGGCCTGCTGCTGGGCCTTCTCGCCCGTCAGCTCGGTCCCGATGCCGAAGGCAACCCGAACGGGCTCGCCGCGACGCTGTCGACGATCGGCAGCGGCTACGTCACGCTGCTGCGCACCGCCGTCGTGCCGCTGATCTTCCTCGCGATCGTCGCCTCGATCACGCAGCTGCGCAACGTCACGAACGCCGCGCGCCTGGCCGGTCAGACGCTGCTGTGGTTCGGGATCACGGCGCTCATCGCCGTGACGATCGGCATCGTGCTCGGCGTGACGATCCAGCCGGGCGCCCGCGTCGACTCGGGCGAGCTCACCCCCGACCTGCCCTCGAGCGTCGGATCGTGGTGGAGCTTCCTCACCGGGCTCATCCCGCAGAACTTCCTCGGGCTGTCGGTCTCGACCTCGATCAACCCCGAGACGGGGGGCCGCGAGCTCGAGCGTCGGCACGAACGTGCTGCAGATCATCGTCATCTCGGTCGCGATCGGCATCGCCGCCCTCAAGCTCGGCAAGCGCGCCGAGGCGTTCGTGTCGTTCACCGAATCGGCCCTCAAGGTCGTGCAGCGGGTGCTCTGGTGGATCATCCGCATCGCCCCGCTCGGCACCCTCGGACTCATCGGCGGCGCCGTCGTGACGTACGGCTGGGAGAAGCTGACGACGCTCATCTGGTTCGCCGTGGCGATCTACATCGGTCTGGCCCTCGTGCTGTTCGTCGTCTACCCGGTGCTGCTGAAGACCCACGGCCTGTCGATCCGGCAGTACTTCTCGGGCGTGTGGCCGGCCGTCCAGCTCGGGTTCGTGTCGCGCTCGTCGATCGGCACGTTGCCGCTGACGCAGCGGGTGACCGAGCGGAACCTGGGCGTGCCGCGCGAGTACGCCTCCTTCGCGGTGCCGTTCGGCGCCACGACGAAGATGGACGGCTGCGCGGCCATCTACCCGGCGATCGCCGCGATCTTCGTGGCGCAGTTCTTCGGTCTCGAGCTCAACGTCGTGCAGTACCTGCTCATCGTCGTCGTCTCGGTCGTCGGCTCGGCCGCCACGGCCGGCACGACGGGCGCGACAGTCATGCTGACGCTGACCCTGTCGACCCTCGGCCTGCCCCTCGAGGGCGTCGGCCTGCTGCTGGCGATCGACCCGATCCTCGACATGGGGCGCACGGCGGTGAACGTCGCCGGTCAGGCCCTCGTCCCCACGATCGTCGCCAAGCGCGAGGGCATCCTCGACCGCGAGCTGTACGACGCCGAGCGCACGGGCGACGCGTTCGCCGACGACACCGCCGACGAGCCCGACGAGCCGGTCCGGGTCTGACGTTTCGCGCCCGCTGACCGGCATCGGTCCGGTCAGCGGGTGACGAGCGCGCGGGGGGAGCAGCAGGGCGGCCAGACGGCGCGGGGGTCGACACCGACGCGAGCAGACCCCGCCGGATCGCGACCGCGTCGGATGCGGCGGCGCGGCCGGCGTCGGATGCCGCGGCCCGGGCGACCGCGTCCCGGTTGGCCTCCACCCGTCCGTAGCCGGCGCGCTCGACGGCGGCGACGAGGGCGGCGGTGCGATCGGCCGGAACGTCGGCCCGCGCGGACAGGCGTGCCCCGAGCGCGCGCGGCGACTCCGCGTCGAGCACGGGGATCCCCGCGTCTCGGGCACTCTCGCGGACCATCCGCCAGGCGGCGAGCACGTCGCCCCGGGCGGCGGAGGCGAGCTGCAGGCGCCGCCGCACCGCGCCGATGAGGGCGGGCAGCAGGAGCAGGGCCACCGCGGCGAGGGCGATCCCGAGGTAGGGCAGCGCGTCGGCGACCGGCGAGGCCGCGCCGGGGGCCGCCGTCGCCGACGTGGGGGTGGGCGTGGGCGTCGCGCCGCCGTCGGGCGCGAGGGACGCCGTCGGCTGCGGTGCCGGGTCGGGCGTGACGTCCTGCCCGCCGTCCTGCGGCACCGGCTGCGCCGAGCGGGTGTAGGTCGGCGGGGTGCCGAGGCTGTTCGTCGGCTCGAAGGGCACCCACCCGATGCCGTCGAAGAAGACCTCGGGCCAGGCGTGCAGCTGCGAGCTCATGACCGACGCGACGCCCTGCCCGTCGACGGATCGACCGGTCAGGTTGCCGGGCAGGTATCCCACGACGATGCGCGACGGCATGCCCATCGTTCGGGCCATGACGGCGAAGGCCGACGCGAAGTGCACGCAGTACCCGCGGCGCACCTCGAGGAAGTCCGCGATCGCGTCGACGCCCGACCCGTCGAAGCCGTCGGCGACGGGCGCCTCGAGGGAGTAGGTGAAATCCGCGCCCCGGAACCAGCGCTGCAGAGCAGCGAGACGGTCGTAGTCGTTGCCGGCGCCCGCGGTGATCTGCTGCGCGGTCTCGGCGATCGAGGCCGGCATCCCCGCGGGCAGTGCGGTCACGCTCTCGGGAAGCCCTTCGGCGGTCGTTCCGGCCGCCTGGATCTGCTCGAGGGTGGGCCTCACGACGTGCGTCGTCGTGAGGTACTCCTGGCTCTGCGTGTCGGCCCCGTCGCTGACGACGGTGCGGTTGGCGGGCATCGCGGCCCAGGCTCCGTCAAGGTCGTCGACGCGCACCGCCGAGGCGGGGATCGGGAGCCACGCCGACGACAGCTGGGTGATCGACACCGTCGTCTGGTATTCGGTGATGCGCACCTCGGGTCCGGCGGTGACCGGCCCCAGCGCGTCCGGGGTGAGGGGCGTGGTCTCGTCGCGGTCGGGCTCCCACACCCTCCCGTCGAAGCTCGACAGGGTGGCGGCGCGCAGGTACGGCTGCGTCGGAGCGTTGGTGCGGGCGGTCAGCACCTCCACCTCGGTCGGGCGGCGCAGGTCGTCGCCCAGCTCGAGGTTGGCGTTGATGGTGGTGGCCGGGCCCGTGCCGATCCCGATCCGCGGGGCCGGCCGGGGCAGCTCGGGGGCGACGACGACGGTGGCCACGACGGCGAGGACCGCGACGGATGCCGCGAGAGCCGCCCCCGACCGGAAGGGCCGTGCGGCCGACCCGGCGTCGGCGGTTGCGCGCTCGGGCCGCCCCGGCGGGCGGTTCACCGCAGCGATCAGGGCGCGCTCCCGCGACCGGGTCTCGGAGCGCAGCAGCAGGAGGATCGCGAGCGCGAAGACGATGAAGGCGACGACGTCGACGCCCGCGGGGACCGACAGGGCGGGGATGAGCCACACCGCCGACAGGGCGAGGGTGCCGAGCAGCGGCATCCGGGCCGTGATGACGGTGTGGTCGAGCAGGATCGTCAGGGCCGCGACGGCGGCGACGGCGATCACCGACAGCGCACGGTCGGGGAGCAGCGGCGCCACGCCGTTGACGATCTGGTCGGATGCCGCGGCGACGATCGCGGGCAGCTCGGCCGCCGTGGCGGGGGAGGGGATCACCAGCAGGATCGCGGAGTCCCCGAAGAAGGCGGCGGTCACGAGGGCGCATCCCACGATCAGCTCCGCGAGCGAGACCACGATCGCGGGGGTCCGCAGGCGTCGGAGCACGATGCCCGTCGCGAGGATCGCCAGGGCGATCGCGAGGGCGATCGCGAGCCAGGAGCCGGCGGCGACCACGCGGAGCAGGGGGAGGACGGCGGCGGCGACGGCGACCAGGAGCGCCGCCGCGAGTCGCACGTCGCCGCTGCGCGACAGCGCGGACCGGGGCGGCATGTTCGCGCGGATGCGCCGACCGGACCCGCGGCCGAGGCGAGCTGCGCTCTCAGACGGCGGCACGGTCGGACCCCCGTCCCGTCGCGACGGTCCACATCTCCGCGAGGTCGCCGTCGGCGACGAGGTGCCCGGTGCGCCATCCCGCCGTCTCCGCGCGGCGGAGCGCGGCGTCGTCGGACTCCGCGGCCAGCAGCAACGGCAGGGCGCTGTGCCCGACGAGGCGCGCGAGCGCGGCGACGTCCGCCGGGGTGACGTGCGCCGTCACGACGACGACGGGGCCCGCGACCGTTCCCGCGAAGAGCTTCGGCACGAGCGCCAGGTGGTCGTCGCCCCCGGACGTGACGACCGCGAGCTGCAGGGCCAGCTGCTCGACGGCGACGCCGTCGCCGGCCGGCACCGTCGGGCCGAGAGCGGTGCCGTCGGTGTCGACGAGGTCGACGTCGTAGCCTTCGCGCGAGAGGCGTGCAACGGCCGACGCCGCCGCGCTGACCGCCGCCTCAAAGAGGGGGTCGTCTCCGGCGACCGCGGCGGCCGGCGCCCAGCGGCGGGCGCTGCGATCGAGCACGACCGTCGCCTCGGGGGTCGACTCCTGCTCCTCCTGACGCACCATGAGCTCGCCGTGGTGCGCGCTGGCGCGCCAGTTGATGCGGCGCATCGAGTCGCCCGGAGCGTACGCGCGAGGGATGAGGTTGTCGGCGCCCTCGCCGAGCTGATGGGTCGCCGTGTGGAGGCTGCCGCCCGCTTCGCCCGGGAACTCCGTCAGCGGGGGGGAGCGCGACGATCGACGGCGTGACGGTGACCGGCTCGACACCGCCCAGCCGGATGCCGCGACGGGTCAGGCCGAAGGGGTCGGAGACGACGAGGCGGAACGGCCCGATCGCGTGCACACCGCGTCGCGTCGCCCGCATGCGGTACGTCAGCCTCACCCGGTCCAGCGCCGCCGCGGCCGGGACGACGCCCGCCGCATCCCCGTCCATTCCGGGGGACAGGTCGTCGTGCCACCGGGCGAGCGCGCCCGAGAGGCCCCCGCGCGCGGTCGCGTGGACGGTGACGACGCACTCGCGTCCGACGGCCGTCACGTCGGGGGAGAACGAGCGCGAGACGTCGCCGTAACGATGCACGAGCCACAGCGACGCCCAGCCGAGTACGACGGCGGCGAGCAGCAGGACGCCGAGGTAGACGAGCTCGGGAACCCCGAACGCGTGCGCCGTGACGACCGCGGCGACGCCGAGCACGACCGCGCCGGTGCCCCGGAGGGTCAGCGGCCAGGCGCGGACGACGGCGGTGAGGTGCCGTCGTCGCGCGACGGGGACGCGGGGGTCGGGGGCCACGGCGCGCTCAGCGGACGGGGAGGGGGACCGGCACGTCGGCGGCGATGGCGTCGAGCGCCGCCGCGACGACGTCGGCGCTCGTGCGTCCTCGCGTCGTGCCGGTGGCCCGCGCGGCGATCAGACGGTGGGCGAAGACCGGATGCAGCAGCGCGGTGATGTCGTCGGGGATGACGAACACGCGTCCGTCGAGCGCCGCCCAGACCTTCGCGGCGCGCACGAGCTGGAGCGTCGCGCGCGGGCTCGCGCCGAGACGCAGGTCGGGGTGCTCGCGCGTGGCGCGGGCGATCGCGACGGCGTACTCCTCGACGGCGGGCGAGACGTGCAGCCCGCGGGCCCACGTGACGAGGTCGCGCACGCGCGACGCCGAGATGACGGGGGTGAGCGCCGAGAGCGGGTTGACGCTGTCGCGGTCGCGCAGCATCCGAGCCTCCGACGCGGCGTCGGGGTAGCCCATCGAGATGCGCATCATGAACCGGTCGCGCTGCGCCTCGGGGAGCGCGTACGTCCCCTCCATCTCGAGGGGGTTCTGCGTCGCGACGACGAGGAAGGGCTCGGGGAGCCGGTGGGTGCGGCCGTCGACGGTGACCTGCCGCTCCTCCATCGCCTCGAGCAGAGCGGACTGCGTCTTGGGCGACGAGCGGTTGATCTCGTCGGCGATGACGATGTGCGCGAAGATCGCGCCCTGCTTGAACTCGAACTCGCGATCGGCCTGGTTGAACACGCTCACGCCCGTGACGTCGCCGGGGAGCAGATCGGGCGTGAACTGGATGCGGCGCACCGAGGCGTCCACGGTCGCAGCGAGCGCGCGGGCGAGCATCGTCTTGCCGACGCCGGGCACGTCCTCGATGAGCAGGTGACCCTCGGCCAGGAGGCAGACGAGGGCGGAGCGCACCGCCTCGGGCTTGCCGTCGATGACGCGCGCGATGCTCGCGGCGATCGCGTCGGTGGCCGCGGCGAACCCGTCCGGGCCGAGAGCCGCTGGGCTGGCGTCGTTCGTCATGCGATCCCCTCGTTCGTCGGCGCCGCGTGCCACGCCGCGTCGCGCCCGTCTGGCGAGAGCCTAACGGCCCCCGGTGACGGGAGGGCTCAGCTTCCGGGTTAGACTGGACGCAGCTCTCCGCGAGGCGGCATCCAGGCCAACTCCCCCAGGACGGAAACGTAGCAAGGGTAACCAGGCTCTGCCGGGTTCGCGGAGAGTCTTACTTTTCCCCACCGTCGTGGCCTGCGGCATCCCGCCGCCACGATCCGGAGGGATATTCACGGTTCGTGGTCAGGCCTCTCCCTCTTAGGCTGAATCCGTGGCTCAGAGCATCTACATCACGTCCGCAGAAGGCCATTCCGCGAAGTCGATCATCGCGCTGGGGGTGCTCGAGGCGTTCAGCCGTGTCGCGCCCCGCGTCGGGATCTTCCGCCCGATCGCCCGATCCACCGACGAACGCGACTACGTCCTCGAGATGCTGCTCGACCACGACGGCGTCGACCTCGCGTACGAGGACTGCATCGGGGTGACCTACGACGACATGCGCAGCGACCCGGATGCCGCGCTGTCGAGCATCGTCGAACGGTACAAGGCCGTCGAGGCGCAGTGCGACGCCGTCGTCATCATGGGCAGCGACTACACCGACGTCGGGTCGCCCGCCGAGCTCGGCTACAACGCCCGCATCGCCGTCAACCTCGGGGCCCCGGTACTGCTCGTCCTCGGCGGTCGCGCCGGTCAGGGCGGGGGAGAGAAGCTCGGCTCGTCGTCGGCGCGGACGCCGGACGAGATGGGCCAGATCGCCTCGCTCGCCGTCGCTGAGCTGCGCGGCGCCCGTGCCGAGCTGTTCGCCGTCGTGGCCAACCGCGCCGACGGCGACCGTCTCGACGAGATCATCGCCGCGATCGACCGCTCCGTGCCGCAGGACGTCCCGGTGTGGGCTGTTCCCGAAGACCGGTTCCTCGTCTCGCCGTCCGTCCGCGGCGTCCTGCAGGCGGTCGAGGGCAGCCTCGTCAAGGGCGACGACGACCTGCTGGGCCGCGAGGTGCTCGGTGTCGTGATCGGCGCCATGTCGATGGTCAACGTCCTGCCCCGTCTGAGCGAGCGCTCGGTCGTGGTGATCCCTGCGGACCGTGCCGAGGTCCTGCTGGCGACGCTGCTCGCACACGCCTCGGGCACGTTCCCGACGCTGTCGGCCATCGTCATCAACGGCGGCTTCCCGCTGCCCGAGTCGGTCGACCGTCTCATCGACGGCGTCGGCGCGACGCTGCCCATCATCGCCACCGACCTCGACACCTACGAGACCGCCGCCCGCATCATGAGCACGCGCGGCCGGCTCGCCGCCGACTCGCGGCGCCACTACGACGCCGCCGTCGCCCTGTTCGAGCGCCACATCGACACCGGCGAGCTCACCGAGGCGCTGGGCCTGGCGCGCTCGACCGTCGTCACCCCGCTGATGTTCGCGTACGGGCTCGTCGAGCGCGCGCGCACCGATCGCCGCCGCATCGTGCTGCCCGAGGCCGACGACGACCGGGTCCTGCACGCGGCATCCATCGTGCTCTCGCGCGGCATCGCCGACATCACCCTGCTCGGCGAGGAGATCGAGGTGCGCTCGCGTGCGCTCGAGCTCGGTCTTGACCTGCAGGGCGCCGAGATCCTGTCGCCCTTCGACGCCGTGCACGTCGACAAGTTCGCCCGCGAGTACGAGCGGCTGCGCGCGCACAAGGGCATGACCTACGGCCAGGCCGCGGATGCCGTCACGGACGTGTCGTACTTCGGCACCCTGATGGTCCACCTCGGGCTCGCCGACGGCATGGTCTCGGGAGCGGCGCACACGACCGCCCACACCATCCGGCCCGCCTTCGAGATCATCAAGACCAAGCCGGGCGTCTCGGTCGTCTCGAGCGTGTTCCTCATGGCGCTCGCCGACCGGGTCCTGGTGTACGGCGACTGCGCCGTCATCCCCGACCCCACGAGCGAGCAGCTCGCCGACATCGCGGTCTCGTCCGCCGAGACCGCGAGCCAGTTCGGCATCGACCCGCGCGTGGCGATGCTCTCCTACTCGACGGGCGAGTCGGGGTCGGGCGCCGACGTCGACAAGGTGCGCGCCGCCACGGCGCTCGTGCGCGAGCGCGCGCCCGAGCTGCTCGTCGAGGGGCCCATCCAGTACGACGCCGCGACCGACGCGGCCGTCGCGGCGAAGAAGATGCCCGGATCGTCGGTCGCGGGCAAGGCGACGGTCTTCGTCTTCCCCGACTTGAACACCGGCAACAACACCTACAAGGCCGTGCAGCGCTCGGCCGGCGCGATCGCGATCGGCCCGGTCCTGCAGGGACTGAACAAGCCGATCAACGACCTCTCGCGCGGGGCGCTCGTCGAGGACATCGTCAACACCATCGCCATCACGGCGATCCAGGCCCAGGGAGGGGCATCCGCATGAGCATCGTGCTCGTCATCAACAGCGGCTCGTCGTCGTTCAAGTACCAGCTGATCGACGCCGCGACGGGCAGCCCCTTCGCCTCCGGGCTCGTCGAGCGCATCGGGCAGGAGCAGGGTCGCGTCAAGCACACGGTGTTCTTCGCCGGCACCGCGGCCGACGACGCCGGGGCGGCCGTCACGGCCACCGAGGCGACCTACGAGCGCGAGCTTCCGATCCCCGACCACACCGCGGGCTTCCAGCTCATGCTCGACGCCTTCGCCGAGAACGGCCCGTCGCTCGAAGAGCACGCGCCCGTCGCCGTCGGACACCGCGTCGTCCACGGCGGCGCGCGGTTCTTCGAGCCGACCCTCATCACCCCGCTCGTCGAGATCAACATCGACGAGCTGTCGGTGCTCGCCCCGCTCCACAACCCCGGCGCGCTGCAGGGCATCCGCGCGGCCCAGGCCGCGTTCGCCGGGCTTCCGCACGTCGCGGTCTTCGACACCGCGTTCCATCAGACGATGCCGCCGGCGGCCTACACCTACGCCATCGACGCCGAGCTGGCCGAGGCGCATCGGGTCCGCCGGTACGGGTTCCACGGGACCTCGCACAAGTTCGTCTCGCAGGCGGCGGCCGATCACCTCGGGCGCCCGATCGAGGAGTTGCGGCAGATCGTGTTCCACCTCGGCAACGGGGCGTCGGTCACCGCGATCGACGGTGGACGCTCGATCGACACCTCGATGGGGATGACCCCGCTCGAGGGGCTCGTGATGGGCACGCGTTCGGGGGACATCGACCCCGCCGTGATCTTCCACCTCGCCCGGCGCGCCGAGCTGCGCATCCCCGAGCTCGACGACCTGCTCAACAAGCGCAGCGGCATGCTCGGACTCGCCGGCGTCTCGGACATGCGCGACATCGAGGAGGGCGTCGAGCGCGGCGACGAGAAGGCGACGCTCGCCTTCGAGGTGTACGCGCACCGTCTGCGCGCCTACGCGGGGGCCTACCTCGCCCAGCTCGGCGGCGTCGACGTCATCTCGTTCACCGCCGGCGTCGGCGAGAACTCGCCCCTCGTGCGCGCGGCCGCCCTCGAGACCCTCGGCTTCGCGGGCGTCGAGATCGACCCCGAACGCAACGAGACGCGCGGTCGCGGCATCCGTCGCATCTCCACGGATGCGTCCCGGGTGACGGTGCTGGTCGTGCCCACCAACGAAGAGCTCGAGATCGCCCGGCAGACGGTGGCGGTCGCGTCCTGACCGCAGCGTCCGCAACACGTCATATGCGCGACACCTCGTATCACTACGCTGGGGCCGTGACCTCGGATCAGCTTCCCGACCTGACCTCGTACGACGGCGTGCTCTTCGACCTCGACGGGGTGCTCACCCCGACCGCTGAGGTGCACATGCGCGCCTGGCAGACGATGTTCACCGAGCTGTTCACCGAGTGGGGGATCGCGCCCGCCTACGAGACGGCGGACTACTTCCGTCACCTCGACGGCAAGAAGCGCTACGACGGCGTCGCGAGCCTGCTGCGCTCGCGCGACGTCGAGGTGCCCTGGGGCGACCCCTCCGACGACCCCGCGACCGACACGGTGTGCGGCATCGGCAACCGCAAGAACGCCGTCTTCGAGCGCGTCCTGCGCTCCGAGGGCATCGCGCCGTACCCCGGTTCGCTCGCCCTGGTCGAGAAGCTGCAGGCCGCGGGAGTGCCGGTCGCGGTCGTGTCGAGCTCGAAGAACGCCCGCGAGGTGCTGACGGCCGCCGGCATCCTGGACCGGTTCCCGGTCATCATGGACGGCGTCGTCGCCGAGGAGCGCCACCTCCCCTCCAAGCCCGCGCCGGACGTCTTCGCGGAGGGCGCCCGGATGCTCGGCGTCGATCCCGCGCGCTCTGTCGCCGTCGAGGACGCGCATTCCGGCGTCGAGTCGGCCGTCGCGGCAGGCTACGCTCTCGTGGTCGGCGTCGATCGCGGTGCCGGCGCCGAGGCGCTCCGCGCCCTCGGCGCCCATGTCGTCGTCGACGACCTCGACGCCTTCGTGTGAAGAACCTCCCGAACATCCGCCCGAATCCGTTCCCGCCGCCTCCAGCGGTTCGGACACCCTCCTCCGGAAGGCCGTCATGATCGATCGCGATCGTTTCCCCGTCGACCCGTGGCGTCTCGTCGAGAAGAGCTTCTCGGTCGAGGACATCGGGGTCACCGAGACCCTCTTCGCCGTCGGCAACGGATATCTCGGCCTGCGCGGCAACCACCCCGAGGGACGGCATGCGCACGAGCACGGGACGTTCATCAACGGCTTCCACGAGATCTTCCCCATCCGCCACGCGGAACAGGCCTACGGGTTCGCCGAGGTCGGCCAGACGATCATCAACGCCCCCGACGCGAAGGTCATGCGGGTGTACGTCGACGACGAGCCGCTCGCCCTCGACGTCGCCGACGTCCGCGAGTACGAGCGCGTGCTCGACATGCGCACCGGTGTGCTCACCCGCAACCTGCGCTGGGTCACCCCGAGCGGCAAAGAGGTGCAGGTCGACTTCGAGCGTCTCGTGTCGTTCGAGCAGAAGCACCTCGCCGTCATGCGCCTGACGGTGACGGTGCTCAACTCCGACGCCCCCGTCACGGTGAGCTGCCAGGTCATCAACCGTCAGGACGGCGAGGACGTCTACGGCGGGTCGGCGCCGGGCAAGGCGAAGGCGGGCTTCGATCCGCGCAAGACCGAGCGCATCGAGGAGCGCGTCCTGCAGCCGCAGGAGTACTGGCAGGACGAGCAGGGCCGGGCGGTGCTGTCGTACAAGGCGACCAACTCCGGCATGACCGTCGCCGTCGTGGCGGACCACATCGTCGAGACCGAGAACGAGTACTCGGCCCGGCGGCTCGTCGAGCCCGACATCGCCAAGAACGTCTTCCGCGTCCACGCCAAGCAGGGCGTGCCGATCACCGTCACGAAGCTCGTGAGCTACCAGACCTCGCGCGGCGTGCCTGCCCGCGAGCTCGTCGACCGGGGACGCCGCGTCCTCGACCGCGTCCACGACGAGGGGGTCGACGCGCAGTTCGAGCGTCAGGCCGCGTGGTGCCGCGATTTCTGGGAACGCTCCGACGTCCGCATCGGCGGACACGACGACCTGCAGCAGGCCACCCGCTGGTGCCTGTTCCAGCTCGCGCAGGCGGCGGCGCGGGCCGACGGCCAGGGCGTGCCCGCCAAGGGCGTGTCGGGGTCGGGATACAGCGGCCACTACTTCTGGGACACCGAGGTGTACGTCCTGCCGTTCCTGGCCTACACGACGCCGCTGTGGGCGCGCAACGCCCTGCGGATGCGGTACCTCATGCTGCCCGCGGCGCGGCGCCGTGCCCGCCAGCTCAACGAGGCCGGCGCGCTGTTCCCGTGGCGGACCATCAACGGCGAGGAGGCCTCGGCCTACTACGCCGCCGGCACCGCGCAGTACCACATCAACGCCGACGTGAGCTTCGCGCTGGCGAAGTACGTCCGCGCCACCGGCGACGTCGACTTCCTCTACCGCGAGGCCGTCGACATCGCCGTCGAGACCGCGCGGCTGTGGTCGACGCTGGGGTTCTGGCGCTTCGGCGAGAACGGCGACGCCGAGTCGTTCAACATCCACGGCGTCACGGGTCCCGACGAGTACACGACGGTGGTCAACGACAACCTCTTCACCAACGTCATGGCCCGCTTCAACCTGCGGTTCGCCGCGCGCACCGTGCGGGAGATGGCCGACGACGCGCCCGAGGCCTATCGTGCTCTCGTCGAACGTCTCGACCTCGATCCGGGCGAGGCCGAGGCGTGGGAGCGGGCGGCCGAGGCGATGCACATCCCGTTCAGCGACTCGCTGCGCATCCACCCGCAGGACGCCGTCTTCCTCGAGCGCGAGGTGTGGGACCTCGAGAACACCCCCGACAGCCAGCGCCCGCTGCTGCTGCACTTCCACCCGCTCGTCATCTACCGCTACCAGGTGCTCAAGCAGGCCGACGTCGTGCTGGCGCTGTTCCTGCAGGGCAACCACTTCACCGACGAGGACAAGCTCGCCGACTTCGAGTACTACGACCCGCTCACGACGGGCGACTCGACGCTGTCGGGGGTCGTGCAGTCGATCCTCGCGGCAGAGGTCGGGTATCAGGACCTGGCGCTGGAGTACTTCCTCGAGTCCATCTACGTCGACCTCGGCGACCTGCACAGCAACGCCGCCGACGGCGTGCACGTGGCGTCGGCGGGAGGGGTGTGGACGTCGCTCGTGTGCGGCTTCGGCGGCATGCGCGACCACTACGGCGAGCTGAGCTTCGACCCGCGCCTGCCGAAGGACTGGCCCTCGCTGGAGTACACGCTGCACTGGCAGGGCACCCGACTCGACATCACCCTCACGGCCGAGGCGATGACCGTCGCCGCGGGCGCCGGCGACGCGGTCGACTTCTCGGTGCGCGGCCGCGACGTGCGGGTCGCGGGCGGCGAGACGGTGACGATCCCGCTCGCCGGTCAGGGGCCGCTGCTGGCGGGGCGTCCCTCGCTGCGGCAGGTGTCGGAGTCTCGTCGCGAGGACGGGTCGCTGCTGTCGGCATCCGTGCCCGTCGCGACGGTCACGACGACGATCCCGACCGCGACGAACGAGGTCCCGGCGATCACGGGGGAGATCCCGGTGGTCCCCGACTACGAGCACGCGTTCGGCGCTCAGGTCCGCACGGGCGTCGACTCCTGAGCCGGGCGGGTCGCGCTCACACGATGTAGGGCGCGACCCGCGCCGCCGCGGGCAGGAGGAGCGAGAGCACCGGCTCCGGCGCGGCGACGCGGTGCTGCGGGCCCGCGAAGGCGAGACCGCCGACGATCCGGCCGCTGTCGGTGAGCAGGGGCGCGGCGACGCATCCCCAGCCGCTGCCGTCATCGGGACGCCGGACGGCCGCGAGCGTCTCGAGCTCGGCGGCGGCACGCCCCCGGGCGGCGGACGGGGCGGCGGCGGGCGCCTCCGCCGCGACGAGCAGCAGCAGACCGATCGCCGAAGTGCTCGGATCGCGCGCGAGCGTCACCGGGTCGCGCAGCGGGAAGTCGGGATCCTCGTCGAGCACGTGGGGACGGCCGTCGTCGAACGAGAACAGGTGCACGCCGCCGCGGAGTGCGGCCCGTGTCTCGGCGAGCACCCGTCGCGCGGCCGTGGGGACGTGCGCGGGCGCGGCGACGGCGGCCAGCTGGATGACCTTCGTGCCGAGGGCGAAGCCCGACAGATCGGGGGTCCGCACGAGGTACTCGTCCTCGACGAGGATGTTGAGCAGGCGGTAGATCGTCGCGCGCGGCATCGCCAGGCGCGTCGACAGCTCGCGTGCGGTGACGCCGGCGCCGAGGTCGGCCACCGCCTCGAGAACGGTCAGGGCGCTGCGGATCGCGCGCGGCTGCCGCGCCGACAGCGAGGGCACGGCGCTCGCCGAGCGCTCATCCATCGCCGTTCCGCCCGTCGGCGGGTGTCCCCTCCCGCGCGACGCCGCCGAGCACCGCGCTCGCCGTCGGCACGTCGTAGGTGCCGAGCGGGCCCACCGGTGCGCGCCGTATCCGCCAGATCACGGCGACGGATGCCGCGACGGCGAGTACCGCGGCGACCCAGACGGCCGGGCTGCCCGACGAGACGTCGACGACGGCGAAGGCGATCGCGGCCGAGGCCAGGGCGAGCGCGCAGGCGATGGCCGTCAGGGCCGCCCGTGCCGTGAGCTCGCCGATCCGCCGCAGGAAGACCGGGGCGGCGGCGCAGACGAGCACGTACGAGGCGATGTAGCCGAAGCCGCCGATCACGACCGTCAGATGCATGGCGTCCCGCAGCCCCACGCCGCCGGCGACGAGCGCGAGCGGTGCCCCCACGACGACCGGCAGGGTGAGGCCGACGGCGACGACGGGGGTTCCGTGGCGGCGGTGGGCCCGCCCCGTCGCACGCGGCAGCACGCCCTCCCGCCCCATCGTGAACAGCACACGGGTCAGGGCGGTCATCGACCCGATCGCGCACGCGAGGAACGACGCCGCGATCCCGAGGTCGGCCAGCAGCGCCCACGGACCGAGGCCGTAGGCATCGGCGAGCTCGTTGACGGGGGAGGCGCTCGCGGCGAGGTCCGCGCCGAGGGCGTGGAAGCCCGCGACCTGCGTCGCGGCCGCGAGCGCGTAGAGGCCCGTGGCCACCACGACGGTGCCCGCCATGGCACGGGGGACCGTGCGCAAGGGAGTCCGCGCCTCGACGCCGAGCGTCGCCGCCGACTCGAAGCCCACGAACGCCGTGAGCGCGATGAGCGCCCCCGCGGCGATGGTGAGGGGCGAGTCCGATCCGGCGGGCAGCAGCGCCGCGGGATCGACCGGTCCGATGCGCACGAGGAGCGCTGTCAGGAGCGCGACGATGAGGGCCACCGAGAGCAGCTCGACGATCAGCGCGATGCGCGACGACAGGCGGATGCCGCGCACCAGCACGACCCCCAGGACGAGCGCCTCGCCGAGGAGGACGGCCGCGATGCCGAGCGGGCCGGGCGGCACGATCGGGCCGAGGAGGAGCACGAGGTACGACGCGCCGCCCAGCAGGGCGAACATGGCGATGGCGGCGTACCCGATGACGGCGGCGACGCCCGTCGCGAGCCCGGCACCCGTGCCGAGGCCCCGCGCCACGTAGGTGTACAGCGCCCCGGCCGAGGCGAACCGGCGTGCGAACTGCCCGACGGTCTGCGCCACGAGCACGCTGACGGCTCCCGCGACGAGGAGCGAGGTGAGCGCGGCGGTGGGGGAGAGCCCCGCGACCAGCAGCACGACGGTCGTCGCCGCCGCCGTCGGCGCGACGGCGGCGACCGACTGCGCGAAGACGTCCGAGAAGCCGAGGCTGCGGCGCTCGAGGCCGTCCAGCGGTGAGCGCGCGCCGAATCCGCGCACCGGCGCGGGCTGGCGGATGGCCCGTTCGAGTGCCGTCATCGCGTCGCCTCCTGGGTTCGCGTCGAGGCTAGCCACGCGCCGTTGCCCGGCGGCGACGCGTGTGTTTCGGATCGGTTTCGCCCGAATGAGACACCTCGTGCGGAGGTTCCCGTTCCGGGTGCGGCAGGTTTCACCGCCGCGAGACGACGGGGCAACGGCACGTCGGCATTCTGGCGGCAATCCACCGTTCCCGAACCGGAGGTCGCCATGACCAAGCTCGAACCACCCGCCGCTCCCGCGGCGCCGAAGCTCTCGGGCTCGCTCGGCGTGACCGCGATCGTCTTCATGGTCGTCGCCGCCGCGTCGCCCCTCACCGTCATCGGGGGCGCGGCGCCCCTGGGGTTCCTGCTCGGCAACGGGATCGGGTTCCCCACGCTGTTCGCCGTGAGCGCCGTCGTGCTGCTGCTGTTCGCCGTGGGCCTGTCGGCGATGGCCAAGCACGTCGCCCGCCCCGGGGCGTTCTTCACGTACGTCGGGTACGGCGTCGGCCGTTCGGCGGGACTCGCTGCGGCGTGGACGGCGATGCTGACCTACACGACCGTGCAGATCGCCGTCTACGGATACATCGGCTACCTGCTGTCGTACACCCTCGCGGCCCTCGGCGGCCCGACGATCGCGTGGTGGGTGATGTCGCTCGTGGCCGTGCTCGCCGTCGGAGCACTCGGCTACCGCCACATCGACGTCTCGAGCAAGGTGCTCGGAGTGCTGCTGCTCGCCGAGGTCGGCATCGTCGTCGCCCTCGTCGTCGTCGTGCTCGTCACGGGCGGCGCGCAGGGACTCTCGCTCGCCCCGTTCGAGCCCGCGAACGTGCTGTCGGGCTCGCCGGGCGTCGGCCTCATGTTCGCGATGGCCGCCTTCATCGGCTTCGAGGCCACGGCGGTCTTCCGCGACGAGGCGCGCGACCCCGACCGCACGATCCCGAAGGCGACCTACACCGCCGTGATCGGGGTCGGGGTGTTCTACACCCTCGCCTCGTGGGGTCTCGTGATGGCGTGGGGTCCCGACGGGATCGTCGCCGCCGCGGCGGAGGACCCCGGCTCGATGATGATCCGCACGATGGCCGCCTACCTCGGGCCCTTCGGAGAGGTCACGGTCAACGTCCTGCTGCTGACGGCGATGTTCGCGTGCGTGCTGTCGTTCCACAACGTCATCACCCGCTACCAGCACTCGATGGCGACGGCCGGCGTGCTGCCCGACCGCCTGTCGCGGGTGCACGCGCGTCACCTGTCGCCGCACGTGTCGTCGCTCGTGCAGACCGCGACCGCCGGCATCCTGACCGCGGTGTTCGCGGCGATGGGGCTCGACCCGCTGCTCCAGGTGTTCACGTGGTTCTCGGGCGTGGCGACCCTCGCGATCGTCCTGCTCATGGCGCTCACCTCGATCGCCGTCATCGTCTACTTCGTCCGCACCCGACGCGACCGTCGCACCTGGCACACCCGGGTGGCGCCGCTGCTCGGGCTGATCGGCCTGATCGTCGCCGCCGTCATGATCGCCGTGAACTTCCCGATGCTCGTCAGCGATGTCGACGCCGACGGCACCCCCGTGTTCGGCGCGACGAGCATCGCCCTGCTCTCCCTCATCGTCCTGTTCCCGCTCATCGGCCTCGTCCAGGCGGCGTGGGTGCGCTCGCGCCGCCCCGCGGCCTACACCAAGCTCACCGACGCCATCGCCGGCTGACCCGACCCCGCCACACCCCAGGAGACACACCCATGACCATGACCGACACCGTCGCATCCGGTTTCGAGGCCCCCGACGCCCCCGCCCACCCGCTCGCGTCGCTCACGGCGGACGAGTTCCGCGCCGCCCGCGAGATCGTGCTCGGCCTCGACAGCACGACGCTGCGCACGCGGTTCGCCTACGTCGGGCTCGAAGAGCCGCCCAAGGGGGCGGTGCTGGCATGGGAGGCGGGCGGCGAGACGCCGGGCCGCGTCGCCCGGGTCCAGCTCCTCGACCTCGACACGGCCCGGTCCAGCGACCTGCTCGTGTCGCTGTCGACGGGCGCGGTGCTGTCCGAGACCGTCCTCGACGGCACGGCGGGCCAGCTGCCGATCCTCGACGCGGAGTTCGAGGAGGTCGAGCTCATCGCGAACGCCGACGACGGGTGGGTCGCCGCGCTCGCCGCCCGGGGCCTGACCCCCGACGACGTCGTCCTCGTCCCGCTGTCGGCGGGCAACTACGGCCACGCCGCCGAGGAGGGCGGCGCATCCTCCGCACCTTCGCCTTCCAGCAGTTCTCACCGACCGACCACCCCTGGGCTCACCCCGTCGACGGGCTCACCGCATACATCGACACGGCGGCGCACCGCGTCATCGAGATCGTCGACACCCCCGGGTTCTCGATCCCGCAGTCGAGCGGCAACTTCGACGACCCCGAGCTCCAGGGCCCGCCGCTCGAGGGGCTCACCCCGATCGAGATCACCCAGCCGCAGGGGGCGAGCTTCACGGTCGACGACGAGCACGTCACGTGGGGCGACTGGGACCTGCGCATCGGATTCGACACCCGCGAGGGGCTGATCCTGCGCCAGCTGCGCTTCAAGGACCGGCCCGTCATGTACCGCGGGTCGATCAGCGAGATGGTCGTCCCGTACGGCGACCCCGCGCCCAACCGGTTCTGGCAGAACTACTTCGACACGGGGGAGTACCTCTTCGGGCGGTACACGAACGAGCTCGAGCTCGGATGCGACTGCGTCGGCGACATCACCTACCTCGACGCGACGCTCGCCGACGAGACCGGCATGCCGCGCACCGTCCGCAACGGCGTGTGCATGCACGAGGAGGACTTCGGCTCGCTGTGGAAGCACACCGACATCTTCACCGGTTCGTCCGAGGTGCGTCGCCAGCGCCGCCTCGTCATCTCCTTCTTCACGACCGTCGGCAACTACGACTACGGCTTCTTCTGGTACCTCTACCTCGACGGCACGATCGAGTGCGAGGCCAAGCTCACCGGCATCCTGTTCACCTCCGCGTACCCGGGCGAGGGGTACGGCTACGCCTCCCAGGTCGCACCGGGCCTCGGGGCTCCCTACCACCAGCACCTGTTCTCGGCCCGGCTCGACATGACCGTCGACGGCGTCGCGAACGTCGTCAACGAGATCGACGCGGTCCGGGTGCCGGTCTCGCCCGAGAACCCGTACGGCAACGCCTTCACGAAGAAGGTGACGCCGATCACGTCCGAGAAGGTCTCGGGCCGGCTCGCCGACGGGTCGGTGAGCCGGATGTGGCAGATCGCGTCGACCGAGAAGACCACGGCGCTCGGACAACCGACGTCATACGTGCTGTTCCCGACCGAGAACCCCGTGCTGCTGGCCGCCGACGAGTCGTCGATCGCCGCGCGCGCCGCCTTCGCGACGAAGAACCTCTTCGTCACCCGGTACGACCCCGCCGAGCGGTACGCCGCGGGCGACTTCGTCAACCAGCATCCGGGCGGCGGCGGCATCCCCGAGTTCATCGCGGGCGACGAGCCGCTCGTGGGTGAGGACGTCGTGCTCTGGCA
>JAQIJE010000044.1:0-29435 GCA_036946435.1 Microbacterium arborescens
GGGCCGCGCGATCTACGGATTCCGCGTGCCCGAGCGCCTGTACATGGATCCGTTCCATCGTCCCTGAGCCCGCGTATCGTGGGTGTCATGTCGATGGATGCCGCTGACCCCGCCGAGTCCGGTTCGGCGACCGACGGCGTCGCCGAGCGGTGGCGCGACGACCTGCTCTCGGCGCTCGACGTGATCGAGGACCAGCCGCTCACCGAGCGCGCGACCTCGTACGCCGCGCTGCACGACGAGCTCGCGCGCCGCCTCGAGACCGGCTCGGCCGACAGCGCGTGAGCGTCCGACTCGATTCGGCTCTGGCGGCACGGGGCCTGGCGCGCTCGCGCACCCACGCGGCGAGCCTCATCACCGCCGGGGTGGTCACGGTCGACGGCCGTCCCGTCGTCAAGGCCTCGACCGCGGTCTCGGAGGACGCCGTCCTGGCGGTCGCCGGCTCCGACCACTACGTCAGCCGGGCGGCGCATAAACTCATCGCCGGCCTCGACGCCTTCTCGATCGCGGTCGCGGGGCGCCTCGCGGTCGACCTCGGTGCCTCGACCGGCGGCTTCACGCAGGTGCTCCGCGAACGCGGTGCCGCGCCCGTCGTGGCAATCGACGTGGGGCACGGGCAGCTCGCCGACGAGATCGCCGCGGACCCGCAGGTCATCGTCGTCGAGGGCTTCAACGTGCGGAACCTCACCCGTGACGACCTCGACCGCATGGCGGACCGCGAGGCCCGACCCGGCGTCGTGACCGGTGACCTCTCCTTCATCTCCCTCGCACACGTGCTGCCGGCCCTGGCAGCCGTCTGCGCGGCCGACACCGACGTCGTGCTGCTCGTGAAGCCGCAGTTCGAGGTGGGTCGCACCGCCGTCAAGGGCGGGCTCGTGACCGACCCGGGCCTGCGAGCGGACGCCGTCTCGGGCGTCCTGTGGTCGGCGTGGGACGCGGGCCTGGGCACCCACGGGGTCATCGCCTCTCCACTTCCGGGCACGCACGGCAACCAGGAGTACGTCGTCCATCTGCAACCCCGCGAGGGCGATGCGGGCAATCCGACAGAATGGATGAACACGGTGGACGAACTGGCGGGAGCCCGATGACCGACGCGCAGCGCACCATCCTCGTCGTCGCCCACGCGCGCCGCCCCGACACGGTCGCCGCCGCTCAACGCGTGCTGCAGGCCCTCGCCGCGGCGGGCGCCCGTCCCGTGCTCGCCGCCGACGACCGGCTCGAGCTCGTCGCGGCCCTCGGCGAGCTCGACGGCGTGCTGACCCTCGACGTCGACGTCTCGGTCGCCGACCTCGAGCTCGCGATCGTCCTCGGCGGCGACGGGACGATCCTGCGCGCCGTCGACCTGGTGCGCGGGGGGACCGCGCCCGTCCTCGGCGTCAACATGGGCCATGTCGGGTTCCTCGCCGAGATCGAGGCCGACGACCTCGACGACGCCGTGCGCCGCGTCATCGACCGCGACTATGAGGTCGAAGAACGCATGGCGCTGTCGGTGCGGGTCAAGGACGAGACCGGCGCCGTGGTCTACGACACGTGGGCGCTCAACGAGGCGACGGTCGAGAAGGCCAGCCGCGAGCGCATGCTCGAGGTCGTGCTCGAGGTCGACCGCCGTCCGCTGTCGGCGTTCGGCTGCGACGGGGTCGTCATCGCGACGCCCACCGGATCGACCGCGTACAACTTCTCGGCGGGAGGGCCGGTCATCTGGCCGACCGTGGAGGCGCTCGCCGTCGTGCCGCTCTCGGCACACGCCCTCTTCGCCCGCCCGCTCGTCATCAGCCCCGAGGCATCGGTCGCGATCGAGGTCGGCGCCGGGACCAACGGCACCGGCATCCTGTGGGCCGACGGCCGCCGGTCGCACGAGCTGCCGCCCGGTGCCCGCGTCGTCATCCGCCGGTCGGCGACGCCCGTGCGGCTGGCCCGGTTGCACCCCGCCGCGTTCACCGACCGTCTCGTGCAGAAGTTCCGCCTGCCCGTCGTGGGCTGGCGCGGCCCGTCGACGAAGCAGCTCGGAGGAGCCTCGTGATCGAGGAGATGCGTCTGCGGGGCCTGGGAGTCATCGCCGAGGCGACGCTCCCGATGGGCCCCGGATTCACCGCCATCACCGGCGAGACCGGTGCCGGCAAGACCATGGTCGTCACCGGCCTCGGCCTGCTCCTCGGCCAGCGCGCCGACTCGGGTGCGGTGCGGGCCGGTGCGGCCCAGGCGTCGGTCGACGGCGTGTGGATCGTCGATGAGACCGGCCCGGTCGCCGACCGCGTGCGCGAGGCCGGGGGAGACCTCGAGCCGATCGGCGGCGGACGCTCGGAGCTCTACCTCGGACGCGTGCTGTCGAGCGAGGGACGCAGCCGCGCGAGCGTCGGGGGGCGTCCCGCACCTGCCGCGGTGCTGGCCGACCTCGCCGAGCAGCTCATCGTCGTGCACGGCCAGTCCGATCAGCTGCGGCTGAAGTCGGCGGTCGCCCAGCGCGACGCGCTCGACCGTTTCGGCGGGCCCGACCTCGTCGCCGTGCGCGAACGCTACCGTTCCGCCTACGAGGCATGGCGCGCCGTCGACGCCGAGCTGGCCCAGCTGGACGCCGACCGCGACGTGCGCCGTCGCGAGGCCGACGACCTGCGCGCGCGCATCGCCGACATCGAAGAGGTCTCGCCCCAGCCGGGCGAAGACGTGGCGCTCGCCGAGCGCGCGGAGAAGCTCGCCAACGTCGAGAGTCTGCGCGCCGCGGCGGCGACGGCCCACGACGCGCTGTCGAACGACGACGAACTGCCCGACGCGATCACGCTCATCGGCGAGGCGCGCCGCGAGATCGAGCGGGCCGCCGCGAGCGACGCCGCCCTGGCCGCCTTCGTCGAACCGCTCGCCGACCTCGGTTACCGCGCAGCCGACCTCGTGACCGGGCTCAGCGCGTACCTGGCCGACCTCGACAGTCTCGACAGCGGCGGCGGTCCGCAGGAGCTCGCCGCCGTGGAGGAGCGCCGGGCTGCGATCGGCGCGCTGCTGCGCGTCCACGGCACGCTCGACCAGGCGCTCGAGCTGCTCGAGACGGGATCGGCGCGACTGGTCGAGCTCGACGACGACGGCGACCGCGTCGAGCGGCTCACCGCGCGACGCGACGAGCTCTCGGCCGATCTCGACGACGCCGCCGCCGCCCTGACGGCCGCGCGCACCGAGGCCGCCGAGCGGCTCGGCACCGCGGTCACCGCCGAGCTGCGCGAGCTCGCCCTGCCCGACGCGCGTCTGATCGTCGCCGTCGAGCCGGGCACGCCGTCGGCCGTCGGCCGCGACGACGTCACGATCATGCTGGCCCCGCATCCCGGGGCGCAGCCGCGACCCGTCGGCAAGGGAGCCTCGGGCGGCGAACTCAGCCGCGTCATGCTCGCGATCGAGGTCGTCATCGCGGGCACCGACCCCGTGCCGACCTTCGTCTTCGACGAGGTCGACGCCGGCATCGGCGGTGCCGCCGCGATCGAGGTCGGGCGCCGGCTCGGCCGACTCGCCGAGACCAGCCAGGTCATCGCGGTTACGCATCTGGCGCAGGTCGCCGCTTTCGCGACGAACCATCTGACCGTCGTGAAGTCGAACGACGGATCGGTGACCGCGTCGAGCGTGCGCCGTCTCGACGGCCCCGAGCGCGAGGCGGAAATGGCCCGACTGCTGTCGGGACTGCCGGATTCGGATGCCGCGATCGAGCACGCGCGCGAACTGCTGAACCTCGCCCGCTCCTGACTGATAGAATAGAAGCCCGTGACGGACACTCATCGCGCGGCCTCTTCTCGGAACACCTCGGTCCCCTCGCAGGACACCACGAAGCACATCTTCGTGACGGGCGGTGTCGTCTCCTCGCTCGGGAAGGGACTCACCGCCGCGAGCCTCGGAAATCTCCTCACCGCTCGGGGTCTCCGCGTCGTGATGCAGAAGCTCGACCCGTACCTCAACGTCGATCCCGGCACCATGAACCCGTTCCAGCACGGTGAGGTCTTCGTCACCGACGACGGAGCCGAGACCGACCTCGACATCGGCCACTACGAGCGCTTCCTCGACATCGAGCTGAGCCAGGCGGCCAACGTCACCACGGGTCAGATCTACTCGCAGGTGATCGCCAAGGAGCGCCGCGGCGAGTACCTCGGCGACACCGTGCAGGTCATCCCGCACATCACCGACGAGATCAAGCGCCGCATGCGCCTGCAGGCGACCGAGGAGCCCCGTCCCGACGTCATCATCACCGAGGTCGGCGGCACGGTCGGCGACATCGAGTCGCAGCCCTTCCTCGAGTCCGCCCGTCAGCTGCGTCACGAGCTCGGCCGCGACAACGTCTTCTTCGTGCACGTCTCGCTCGTCCCCTTCATGGGCGCGTCCGGCGAGCAGAAGACCAAGCCGACGCAGCACTCCGTCGCCGCCCTCCGCCAGGTCGGCATCCAGCCCGACGCGCTCGTGCTGCGCAGCGACCGCCCCGTGAGCGAGAGCAACCGCAACAAGATCGCGCTGATGTGCGACGTCGACGTCGAGGGCGTCGTCAACACCGTCGACCTGCCGAGCATCTACGACATCCCCTCGACGCTCAACGACCAGGGCCTCGACGCCTACATCGCGCGCCGCCTCGGTCTGGCCGAGAAGGCCGACGAGGTCGACTGGACCCGCTGGAGCAAGGTGCTCAACGCCGTCCACAACCCCAAGCACGAGGTCACGATCGGTCTCGTCGGCAAGTACATCGACCTGCCCGACGCGTACCTGTCGGTGACCGAGGCACTCAAGGCCGGCGGGTTCGCGCAGGAGACCAAGGTCAACGTCACGTGGATCCCCTCCGACCTGTGCGAGACGCCGGAGGGCGCCGCGAAGGCCCTCGCCGTCGTCGACGGCATCGTGGTGCCCGGCGGCTTCGGCATCCGCGGCATCGAGGGCAAGCTCGGCGCGCTGAAGTTCGCGCGCGAGCAGGGCATCCCCACCCTCGGCATCTGCCTGGGCCTGCAGTGCATGGTCATCGAGTACGCGCGCAACGAGGCGGGGCTCGCGGGCGCCTCGTCGAGCGAGTTCGACCCCGACACCGAGTTCCCCGTCATCGCGACGATGGCCGAGCAGGTCGACATCATCGCCGGCGGCGACCTCGGCGGCACGATGCGCCTGGGGCTCTACGAGGCCGACCTCGCCGAGGGCTCGCTCGCCGCCGAGGTCTACGGCGCGACGAAGGCCTCGGAGCGTCACCGTCACCGCTACGAGGTCAACAACCGGTACCGCGACCAGATCGCCGAGGCCGGCCTGGTGTTCTCGGGCCTCTCGCCCGACCGCAACCTCGTCGAGTACGTCGAGCTGCCGCGCGAGGTGCACCCGTACTACATCGCCACGCAGGCGCACCCCGAGCTTCGGTCGCGTCCGACCGAGGCGAACCCGCTGTTCCGCGGCCTCATCGCCGCGGCGCTGAACCGGCACCGCGCGAGCGAGCTGTTCGAGGTCGAGGATGCCTGAGCTTCGCGACGAGCCCGTCGAGCCCGAGATCCTCTCGAGCGAGCTGGTGTACTCGGGGCACGTCTGGGACGTCCGCGACGAGACCGTGCGGTTCGGCGACGGTGAGATCACGCGTCAGTTCGTCGACCACCCCGGGGCCGCGGCGGTCGTCGCGATCGACGACGACGAGCGGGTCGTGCTGATCCAGCAGTACCGGCATCCGATCCGCCACCGCGACTGGGAGATCCCGGCCGGCCTGCTGGACGTCGCGGGCGAGCCGCCGATCGAGACGGCCCGGCGCGAGCTCGCCGAAGAGGTCGACCTCGTCGCCGAGTCGCTCGAGCCGCTCGTGAGCATCTTCACGACGCCGGGTGGGAACGACGAGGTCATCCACGTCTTCCTCGCCCGCGGGCTCAGCGCCGCTCCCTCCGCGTTCGAGCGCGAGGACGAGGAAGCCGACATGCGGGTCGAGCGCGTCGCGCTGACCGACGTCGTCGACGGCGTCCTGGCGGGACGGTTCCGCAACGGCATCCTCGCCACCGGCGTGCTCGCGGCGGCCGAACGGCTGCGTCGAGGCTGACGGTCGTGCGGCTCGACCGTGCCGTCGTGGCGTACCTGCGCCACATCTCGGTCGAACGCGGACTCTCGGCCCACACCGTCGCGGCATATCGCCGGGACCTCGACGGCTACCTGGCCTGGCTGGGCGAGAACGGCGTCGAGGATGCCGCGGCGGTCACGCCCGACATCGTGACGCGGTTCGTGGCGGATGCCGCGGCGACCGATCCGCCGCCGGCGGCGACGTCGCTCGCCCGGCTGCAGTCGTCGCTGCGCGGCTTCCACCGGTTCATCGCGCGCGAAGGGCTCGTGGACGCCGATCCGACGCAGCGGCTGCGGCCGCCCCGGACACCCCGGCGGCTGCCGAAGGCGCTGACGATCGATCAGGTCGAGCGCCTTCTGGCGGCGTCGGGACCCGCCCCGGGCGACGCCGCCGCGACCGACCTCGCGGGGCTGCGCGATCGCGCGCTGCTCGAGCTGCTGTACGCGACGGGTGCTCGCGTGTCGGAGATCGTCCAACTCGATGTCGACGACCTCGCGCTGGGCGACGTCGTCCGCGTGCGAGGCAAGGGGGCGAAGGAGCGCGTCGTGCCGGTCGGTTCGTACGCGCGCGCGTCGCTGGAGGCCTACCTCGCGCGGGCCCGCCCCGAGCTGTCGCGGCGCGGACGCGCGACGCCGCGACTGTTCCTCGGCGTGCGGGGGGCGCCGCTGTCGAGGCAGAGCGCGTGGCTCGTGATCCAGCAGGCCGCCGAGCGGGCTCAGCTCACGGCTCACGTCTCACCCCACACGTTGCGTCACTCGTTCGCGACGCACCTGCTGCAGGGCGGCGCCGACGTGCGCGTCGTGCAGGAGCTGCTGGGGCACGCCTCGGTCGCGACGACCCAGATCTACACGCACGTGACGGTCGACGCCCTGCGCGAGATCTACGCGACGTCGCATCCGCGCGCCCGCTGACGAACCGCGCCCGTCGACGAGCCGGCCCTCGCGCGGGCGTCGTCGTCGTGTGACGCCCGTCGGGCGGGTGGGGCTGGTGTCGCCGGGGAGAGGCGCCGGGTTCACTTCAGCCCCGCCGGCCCGACGGGCGTAACGCCACAGCGCCGGTTGCAGCGCCGGTCGCAGCCGGCGCGGGTTTTTCCCGGCACGACGCTCGGGAGCGGCGGTGCGCGGCGGCGGAGGATGACAGCATGGCCGCCGCATCTCCCGCCCCGGTGCACGAGGGGGCGTTCGAGGCGCGCCCCGCGCGGGCCCTCGCGATCGTGTGGATCGTGCTCGGCCTGGCCGGGTGGATCGTGTCCTTTCTGCTCTACCACGAGTACATCGGGCAGCTCACGGGCGGCGTCGCCCTGATCTCGTGCGACATCAGCCCCATCGTCACGTGCGGCCCGAACCTGCTGAGTCCCGGCGGCAACCTGCTCGGCTTCAGCAACTCGATCATCGGCATCGTGCTGTTCCCCGGCGCGATCTTCGCGGGGGTCTCCGCCCTCGCCGCCCGGTCGGGCCTGCGCGCGTGGTACTGGCGCGTGTTCGCGGTCGCCGTCGCGGGCGCGTTCGTCTTCGTGCACGTGCTGGCCTGGCGGAGCGTCTTCGAGTACGGCTCGCTCTGCCCGTGGTGCATGGTCGTGTGGCTCGTCACCATTCCGCTGTTCTGGACGACGTGCGGGTGGAGCCTGCGCGCGGGGGTGTGGGGCGCGGCGCCCGCCCGCGCGGGTGCGACGCTGCTCGCGTGGACGCCGCTCGTCGTCGTGCTCGACTACCTCGCGATCGCCGTCGCGGCGCAGGTGCGCCTCGACGTCCTCGGGAGCCTGTGATGCTCGGGGCCCGGTCGCGACGGCGCGGGCGGGCGGCCGCCTCGACCGCGGCACCCGGCGATGCGGGAGGGGCCGGGGGCGACCGGCGGGCGGGCTTCGGCCACATCCCGTCCTCGCGCCTCGCCTTCGACGCGGCCTGCCAGACGTTCCGGCCGCAACCGGTCATCGACGCCATGATCGCGCACTACCGCGACGACGGCGCCTGCGGCGGACGCGTGCACTACGCCGCCGGGCGCCGGGTGGACGAGGCCGTCGCGGACGTCCGCCGCCTGGTGCTGTCGGCCTTCGCGCTCTCCGCCCGCCGGTACGTGTGCTCGTTCACCGCCAACACGACGACCGGGCTCAACGCCCTGCTCCAGCAGTTGCCGGCCGCGCGGTTCGCGCGCGTCGTCACGACGCACACCGAGCACAACTCCGTCTTCCTCTCGACCCTGGCCTTCGCGCGCCGCACCGGCGTGGCACGGACGGTCGTCGACCGGGCATCCGATGGGTCGCCGGTCATCGGCGACGCCGACCTGTCGGATGCCCTCCTCGTGATCTCGGCGATGGACAACGTCGACGGCACCGTGACCTCGGGGCTCGCCGAACTCGTCGACCGCGCCCACCGTCGCGGTGCGGTCGTGATCGTGGATGCCGCGCAGGCGGCGCCCCACGCGCTGTCGCGTCTGCGCGGCATCCCGGCCGATGCCTTCTGCTTCTCGTCGCACAAGATGTACGGCCCGGCGCTCGGGATCGTCGTGGCCGCGTCCGAGCTGCTCGCGTCGCTCGAGCCGGTGACGATCGGCGGAGGACAGGTCGCGAGCGTCACCGAGGACGACTTCGAGCTGCTGCCCGAGCTGCACACGCGGCTCGAGGCCGGATCGCTGCCCGGCGCGGAGATCGTCGGATTCGGTGCGGCACTGGAGTGGTTCCTGCCGCGGGCGGCCGAGATCGAGCGCGACGAGCAGGCGCTCGCCGAACGTCTCGCCAAGGGGCTCCGACGCGTTCCGCGGCTGGAGCTCGTGAGCCCCGCCCCGACGCCGGTGATGTCGGTGCTGCCCGAACGCGTCGACGCGCATCGCCTGGCCGCGTTCCTCTCGCACGCCGGGGTCGAGGTGCGCAGCGGGCACTTCTGTGCGCACCACTGGCTCGCAAACCGCCGGGGTCTGCCGCCGCTCGTGCGGTTCAGCCTGGGCGCCCACAACACCCCGGGCGACGTCGACGCCGCGCTCGCCGTGCTCGAGCCCATGATGCGCGGGCTCTGACCGTGGTCTGCATCGTCGCCTTCGTGGTCGTCCTGCTGGGGTCGGCGGTGTCGGCGCGGTATCGGCGCTTGCTGGGGCGTGCCGCATCGTGCGCGTGGCGGCGTGTGCGCTTGCGGGCGTGCGACACGACGTTCCGCGAGGACGTGAAGGCGTCGCTGCTCGCCCCGCTCGCGACCCGGGCGCCGCGGCTCGTGCGTCCGGCGAGCATCGGGATCGAGGTCGTCGCGTGGCTGCTCGTGCTGTCGATGATCGTGAGCGTGTACCTGCTGGGGCGCAGCGGCCTCAATCTCTTCGTCTACGGCACCTGCGACAAGCAGGATGCGCAGTCGTGCTCGCTCGCCGCCGAGATGTGCTCGATCGACGGGGCGCCGGGCTTCGCCGCGACCCTCGCGACGGGTGACGTGGTCGGCGCGTTCGGACAGGAGGCGGCGTCGCTCGCCGAGACGATCGCGGCCGTCCCCAGTCGCCTGCGCACGTGGGATGCCGCGGAGTACGTGTCGCTCGCCCCGTCGTACCTCGGCGGATATCGCCCCGACCTGCCGACGGCGGTGGAGATCATCGATCCCGGATGCCGCTTCTGCGCCCAGCTGCTGCGGAACGTGCACGAGTCCGGTTTCGCGGAGAACCACAACCTGACCTACCTCGTCTATCCGATCCCCGCCGAGACCGGGTCGAGGTTCGCCAACTCCCCGCTGGTGGCGCGGTTCCTCACCGCGATTCGTCTGCACGATGCCGACCTGCACGGTGCCGACCGCGGACCGGGGGCGGCGCCGGCGGCCCCCACCGAGACGGCGGACTGGCACGTGCTCGAGCAGATCTTCACCGGGACCGTCGCCGACGGCACCGCCGCGCAGACGTGGCTCAACGCGGCCGACCCCGCCGCCGCGCAGCAGCAGCTCGATGCGTGGGTCGCCGAGGCCGGATACACCCCCGACGACATCGCGGCGGTGCACGCGCTCGCCGGCTCCGACGCGGTGGCGGCCGAGCTCGCGCGGGTCGAGGTGATGGTCCGGGACGACATCCGCACTCTCGCCATCCCCAGCCTCATCGCGGGCGGGTCGCTGCGTTCGGGGCTCGTCGACGTCGACACCCTGCGCGGCCTGCGCTGAGAGGCCGCGCGGCGCGCCGACGGGGTGGCGGGGGTTACCCTCGTCGGGCCGGTGGGGCTGGTGTCGCCTCGCGGCGGCGCGGGGGCCACACCAGCACCGCGCGCCCGACGAACGTCACGGGCATCCGCCGTCCGCCCCGCCGAGAGCTCTCCCGGCACGGCGGGCGTGCCTGTGCGAGAATCGATCGCACGCTACGGAAAGCAGGAGTCTCGGTGACGGACAAGTCGCGGAAGGCCGGGAAGGCCCCCACGGAGGACACCCCGATCGGACCCACGGGCCGGCCCTACCGAGGTTTTCCGACCCCGCCGAAGCTCGACGGTCACGGTCCCGCCCGCATCATCGCCCTCTGCAACCAGAAGGGCGGCGTCGGTAAGACGACGACGACCATCAACCTGGCCGCGGCGCTGGCCGACTACGGGCGCAAGGTGCTCGCCGTCGACTTCGACCCGCAGGGCGCGCTCTCGGCCGGGCTCGGCATCGCGACGCACGACGTGCCGACGATCTACGACCTGCTGCTCGACACCAAGCGCGACCCCCACGAGATCATCGTGCCGACGTCGGTGCCCGGTCTCGACGTCATGCCCGCCAACATCGACCTCTCCGCCGCCGAGGTCCATCTCGTCAACGAGGTTGCACGCGAGACGATCCTCGCGCGCGTGCTGCGCGGCGTCTCGTCGGAGTACGACGTCATCCTCGTCGACTGCCAGCCCTCGCTCGGCCTGCTCACCGTCAACGCCCTGACCGCGAGCCACGGTGTGCTCATCCCGCTCGAGTGCGAGTTCTTCGCGCTGCGCGGCGTGGCCCTCCTCATCGAGACCATCGACAAGGTCCGCGACCGGCTCAACCCCTCCATCACGCTCGACGGCGTGCTCGCGACGATGTACGACCCGCGCACCCTGCACTCCCGCGAGGTGCTCGAGCGGGTCGTCGAGGCATTCGGCGACGACGTGCTCGAGACCGTGATCGGGCGCACCGTGAAGTTCCCCGACGCCTCGGTCGCGGGCGTCCCGATCATCACCTTCGCGCCGGAGCATCAGGCCGCGCAGGCCTACCTGCGTCTCGCGCGGGAGCTCGTCGCCCGTGGCGCCGTCGCCTGACGGCACCGTCGACCCCGCTGACGTCGACCCGGCCGACGTCGCTCCCGCACCCGACGCGGTCGATCCCGCCGAACCCGGGTTCCGGGTCTCGCTGACGAACTTCGACGGGCCGTTCGACCTGCTGCTGAACCTCATCGGCAAGCACGAGCTCGACATCACCGAGGTGTCGCTGAGCAAGGTGACCGACGAGTTCATCGGCTACCTGCGCGGTCTCGAGCCCGAGGAGCTCGACGCTGCGTCGGAGTTCCTGGTCGTGGCGGCGACGCTGCTCGACATGAAGGTCGCGGGGCTGCTGCCGCAGGGGGAGCTCATCGACGCCGAGTCCGTCGCGCTGCTCGAGGCGCGCGACCTGCTGTTCGCCCGGCTGCTGCAGTACCGCGCGTTCAAGCAGGTCGCCGGCTGGTTCGCCGAGCGCGTGGTCGCGGAGGACCGTCGGCACACCCGGTCGGTGCGCCTCGACGAGAAGTACCGCGCCGCCGTGCCCGAGCTGGTCTGGACGCTCACCCCCGACGATTTCGCGGCGCTCGCGATGCTCGCGTTCGCGCCGAAGGAGATCCCCACCGTGGGGCTCGACCACCTGCATGCCCCGCTGGTGTCGATCCGCGAGCAGGCGGCGGTCGTCGTGACGCTGCTGCGGGGCGCGGGTACCCTGAACTTCCGCGAGCTCGTCGCCGGCGTCGCGCAGCCCGGCATCGTCGTGGCCCGGTTCCTCGCCGTGCTCGAGCTCTACCGTCACGCCGCCCTCTCGTTCGAGCAGGTCGAGCCGCTCGGCGAGCTGACGCTGCGGTGGACCGCTGAACGCTGGTCCGAGGAGAATCTCGCCACTCTGGGAGCCGACTATGACCGATGACCCGACCACCCGTGCCGCCGCAGGCGATCCCGTCGCGGATGTCGCGCGGCGTCTCGAGGCGATCCTGCTGATCGTCGACGAGCCGCAGAGCCTCGTCGCGCTCGCCGCCGCCGTCGCGTCGCCGGTCGCCGCGGTGCGCCAGGCGATCGCGGGTCTCGTCGCCGACTACGACGGTGAGACCGGCGGACCGCGCCGCGGGTTCGAGCTGCGCGAGGTGGGCGGCGGCTGGCGCCTGTACGTGCGCGGCGAGTACGACGCGGTCGTGAGCGAGTTCGTGGGCACGCAGGCGCCGTCGCGCCTGTCGCAGGCGGCGCTCGAGACCCTCGCCGTCATCGCCTACAAGCAGCCGGTGTCGCGCGGCCAGGTCGCATCGATCCGTGCCGTGAACGTCGACTCGGTCGTGCGGACGCTGCTGTCGCGCGGACTCGTGACCGAGGTCGGGCACGATGCCGAGACCGGAGCGATCCTGTACGGCACGACCGACGCGCTGCTGGTCAACCTCGGGATCAACGCGCTCGACGAACTGCCCCCGATCTCGCCGCTCCTCGACGACGGCGCAGACGGATTCGAAGGAGAGGGAGTCCGATGACGGATGCCGAAGGCGTACGCCTGCAGAAGGTCCTGGCGAACGCGGGTGTGGCGTCGCGCCGCGTGTGCGAGCAGCTCATCGTCGAGGGCCGGGTGCGGGTGAACGGGGTGACGGTCACCGAGCTCGGCAGCCGTATCGATCCCGAGAACGACGTCGTCGACGTCGACGGCACCGCGGTGCAGCTCGACACGACGAAGCGCTATGTGATGCTCAACAAGCCGACCGGCGTCGTCAGCTCGATGAAGGACGAGAAGGGACGCGACGACCTGCGTCGCTTCACGAAGGACTGGGACGAGCGCCTGTACAACGTCGGTCGTCTCGACGCCGAGACGAGCGGACTGCTCGTGCTCACCAACGACGGCGAGCTGGCGCACGTGCTGGCGCACCCGTCGTTCGGGGTGACGAAGGTCTACATCGCGAAGGTCCGCGGGCGCGTCGTTCCTCAGACGATCGCCCGTCTGACGCGTGGCGTCGAGCTCGAGGACGGTCCGATCGCGGCCGACAAGGCACGCCTGCTCGACACCTCCGGCGACACGAGCCTCGTCGAGCTGACGCTCCACTCCGGCCGCAACCGCATCGTGCGCCGCATGATGGCCGAGGTGGGGCATCCCGTGCTAGAGCTCGTCCGCCGTCAGTTCGGGCCCCTCCACCTGGGAACCCTCCCGGCGGGACGCGCCCGCGAGTTGACTACAGTAGAGCGCGGTGCGCTGCTGACGCTCTCGCGCAGCGCCGACGGTGCCGCCGAGCACCCGACTTCTCCGGAGAACCCGTGACCGATTCCTCGCTCGATCCCGTGCGCCCCGGCCGTGCCGCGCGCACGGCCGGCACCGTGCGCATCGTCGGCGCGGGCCTGCTCGGCTCGAGCATCGGTCACGCGCTGCGGCTGCTGGGCGTCGACGTCGTGCTCGACGACGCGTCGCCGGCGCAGCTGCGGCTCGCGGTCGACTACGGCGCGGGCCGGCTCGCGGCCGACACCGATCGTCCCGCCCTGGTGGTCGTCGCCGTTCCGCCCGATGTCGTCGCCGACGTCATCGAGCGCGAGCTGAGCGCGCATCCCGATGCGGTGGTCACGGATGTCGCGAGCGTCAAGCTCGAGCCCTACCTCGCGCTCCGGGAGCGGGGCGTCGACCTCACGCACTACATCGGATCGCATCCTCTCGCCGGCCGGGAGCGGGGCGGGGCGATCTCGGCGCGCGCCGACATCTTCGTCGGCCGGCCGTGGGTCGTCTGCCGCGACGACGAGACGCGTGCGGCCGATCTCGCGCTCGTCGAGGGCCTGGCTCTCGACCTGGGCGCGATGCCGCTGGAGATGACCCCGCAGGAGCACGACGAGGCCGTCGCGCTCACTTCGCACGTTCCGCAGCTCGTCGCGAGCCTGCTCGCGGGCCGGTTCGTCGGCGCACCCGACGGGTCGCTGCGGTTGACCGGTCAGGGCGTCCGCGACACGACGCGCATCGCGGCATCCGCCCCCGAGCTCTGGGTCCAGATCCTCGGCGCGAACGCGACGCCCGTCGTCGCCGTGCTCGACGAGCTCGCCGACGACCTGCGCGCCGTCTCGGATGCGCTGCGCGACCCCGGCGCCCCCGGCGCGCGTCGCACCGTCGCCGACACCATCCGCCGCGGCAACGAGGGTGTCGAGCGCCTGCCGGGCAAGCACGGGCAGAACCGGCGCTTCGAGCAGATCGTCGTGCGCGTCGACGACACGGCCGGACAGCTCGGCCGCCTGTTCGGCGACCTCGGCGACCTCGGCGTCAACATCGAGGATCTGCGCCTCGAGCACTCGCCGGGCGCTCAGTTCGGCCTGGCGGAGCTGAGCGTCGTGCCGAGCATCGTCCACCATGCCGTCGCCGGGCTCGAGGAGCGCGGCTGGAAGATCGCGAGCGTGCCCCATGCCTGAATCGACGGATGCCGTGAACGGCCCGGAGACCGCTGCGGCGGCGCCCGTGACCGTCGCGATCGACGGACCCGCGGGCAGCGGCAAGTCGAGCGTGTCGAAGCAGGTCGCGCGCGTGCTCGGGTTCGGGTTCCTCGACACCGGCGCGGCGTACCGTGCGCTCGCCTGGCACGTCCTGGCGCACGGCGCCGACACCGACGACGCCGCCGCCGTGGTCGCGCTGCTCGACGACTTCGACTACGCCATCTCGCTCGACCCCGACGATCACTGGGTGCGGGTCGGCGCCACGACGGTGACCGACGCGATCCGCGAGCCGCGTGTCACGGCCGCCGTGAGCGGGGTCGCGCGCGTGCCGGAGGTGCGCGAGCGAGTGAACGTGCTGTTCCGAGCGCTCGTGGCGGCATCCGGTGCCGTCGGCGTCGTCGTCGAGGGGCGCGACATCACGACCGTGGTGTTCCCCGACGCGCCGGTGCGCATTCTGCTCACCGCCGCACCCGAGGTGCGCGCCGCGCGCCGCAGCGCCGAGCTGACGGGGGAGGACGCCGCCGCTGTCGCGGAGGCGCTGCACCGCCGCGATGCCTCGGATTCGCAGGTCGTCGACTTCCTCACCGCCGCTCCCGGCGTCGCGGTGGTCGACTCGACCGATTTGGACTTCGATCGGACCGTGGACGCCGTCATCGACGTCATCCGCGCCGCGACAGGAGAGAACTGATGGCTACCACCGACGACGAGTACGAGGGCGGTCCCGACCAGCTCGAGGAGAAGCTCGCGAACCTCGACGAGCAGCTCGCCGACCAGCGCGCGGCGACGCTGCGCGCGTCGCTCGCCGACTACGAGCTCGACGAGGAGGACGCGCGCCTGCTCGCGGGGCTCACCGCCGGCGGCGAGGCCGTCGAGGTGCTCCCCGCGCTGCCGGTCGTCGCGATCGTGGGACGGCCGAACGTCGGCAAGTCCGCCCTCGTGAACCGGATCCTCGGTCGCCGCGAGGCGGTCGTCGAGGACACCCCCGGTGTCACGCGCGACCGCGTGAGCTACAAGGCGGAGTGGCTCGATCGGCGCTTCACGCTCGTCGACACGGGCGGATGGGAGCCCGACGCACGCGGCATCGACCGTTCGGTCGCCGCGCAGGCGGAGGTCGCGATCGACCTCGCCGATGTCGTGCTGTTCGTCGTCGACGCGATGGTGGGCGCGACCGCGACCGATGAGGCCGTCGTGCGCCTGCTGCGCAAGACCGACAAGCCCGTGTTCCTCATCGCGAACAAGATCGACGACGCGCGCCAGGAGCCGGAGGCCGCGGCGCTGTGGAACCTCGGTCTCGGTGAGCCGCACCCCGTCTCGGCCATCCACGGCCGCGGCGTCGCGGACCTGCTCGACGAGCTGATGAAGGTGCTGCCCGAGGTCTCGGCCGTCGCCAAGAACGAGCTCGGCGGGCCGCGGCGCGTCGCGATCCTGGGCCGGCCGAACGTCGGCAAGTCGTCGCTGCTGAACAAGGCCGCGGGCGAGGAGCGCGTCGTCGTCAACGACCTCGCGGGCACGACCCGCGACCCGGTCGACGAGGTCGTCGAGCTCGGCGGCAAGCTGTGGCGGCTCGTCGACACCGCCGGCATCCGTCGTCGTGTGCACCTGCAGCAGGGGGCGGACTTCTATGCGTCGCTGCGTACCTCTGCCGCGCTCGAGAAGGCCGAGGTCGCCGTCGTCGTGCTCGATGTGACCGAGTCGATCAGCGTGCAGGACCTCAACATCATCGACCTCGTGCTCGAGTCGGGCCGCGCGCTCGTGCTGGCGTTCAACAAGTGGGATCGCCTGAACGATGTGGACATGGACAACGCCGACCGGCGCCGCTACCTGGAGCGGGAGATCGAGCAGGACCTCGCGCACGTGACGTGGGCGCCGCGTGTCAACCTCTCGGCGCGCACCGGTCGTCACCTCGACAAGCTCGTGCCGGCGCTCGAGACGTCGCTCGCCTCGTGGGATCAGCGCATCCCGACGGGCAAGTTCAACGCGTTCCTCGCGGAGCTCGTCGCCGAGCACCCGCACCCGCTGCGCGGCGGAAAGCAGCCGCGCATCCTGTTCGGTACGCAGGCCTCGACGCGTCCGCCGACATTCGTGCTGTTCACGACCGGCTTCCTCGACCCGGGCTACCGCCGCTTCATCCAGCGCCGGCTGCGTGAGATCTTCGGATTCGAGGGAACGCCGATCGTCACGAACATGCGCGTGCGCGAGAAGCGTCAGCGCTGAGCCGTACGGACGCCGTCCTCTCCGAGCGCTGACGCGTGCTCGCGAGGGGGCGGCGTCGGCGCGTTCCGGCGCCGTCGGGCCGGAGGCGCGCTGAGGTCCGCGGAGTCGTCGGGTGCCGCGGTGGGGGAGACGCGCTCCGGTGGACGCAGCTGCCGCGTCAGAACGGTGCATCGACACCACTCCG
Source organism: Microbacterium arborescens (assembly GCA_036946435.1). GTDB lineage: Bacteria > Actinomycetota > Actinomycetes > Actinomycetales > Microbacteriaceae > Microbacterium > Microbacterium arborescens_A. The sequence continues at coordinate 16,999 of JAQIJE010000044.1, forward strand.
GGATTTGGACGGCGTATCCCCGAGCGCTGCCGCAAGGCTGCGGGACGTCACAGAACCGAGGCGAGTCACGGAACCGAGCGATGCCACGGGTCTGAGCGGTGGTTTCCCAGCGGGTGGCGGTGGTGGTTCTTCAGGCGTGATGGTGAATGCCACCAGCGGTGGGGGTGCATCCTCGCGGTAGATCCGTCCGGTGGGCGAGGTCCAGACGAGCCTCCCGCCAGGGAGTTGTCGGACTCTCCACCTCGTGCGGTGTTTCACGTCGTGGTGCCGTTTGCACAGGTGCGCGAGATTGCAGACGTGCGTCGTGCCCCCGTCGATCACCGCGATTGTGTGGTCTCGTTCGCACCGGATGGCGGGTTGCCGGCATCCGGGGAATCGGCAGTGCCGATCCCGCGCCCGCAACAGGCGCTTCATCGCCGCGGTCGGCTCGTACGCGTCGCACTCGAGAACAGTCCCGGTGACGGGGTGGGTGAGCAGCCGCTCCCACAACGTGTTCTCGCCCGCGAGCAACCGCGCGGTGGCCGCGTCAATGGGGAGCGTCCCACGAGATCGGCGGGGTCTTCGTCACGCCCGCTCAGCGTGAGCGCGGACACGACGACCTGCACCTTCGCGCGGATCGCGCCGAGGGCCCCGTTTCCGTCTCCGGTGTCGGTGGGGTCGAGCGAGGGCGCTCCGGCGAGGAGGAGGTCGGCGAACACATCGGCCCGGACCTGGTCGATCGTGCGCGTGTCACCGGTGAAGGTCGACGCTTCCGTTCCGGTGTCGAAGAGGGCGTCGGTGGCGCCATCCGGTCGGGTGACGCCGTCCGCGCCGTCGACTCCAGCGGCGCCATCTGCACCGTTCGCGGTCGCGTCGTCGACGCGGGCCCGGGCGTGAATGATCTCCCGTGCCTGCCGCGTCAATCGGTCCGCGATCCCATCCGCCAAAGCGGTCGGGAGCGTCGCGACAAGATCGGACATCCCGTCCACCCCCGGGAGCACCCGCACGCACCGCCCCGCCGCGGCCTCCTCATGCCGCTCCGTGAACGTCCGCGGATGCATCCGCTCCGCCACCATCTGCAACGCGTCCCGCACCCGGTTCGGGGTCTCTCCCTCGCACCGTGCGACCGCGACGTGCTCGAACTCTTCGCGTTCTCCGACGGGCACGATGCATCCGACGTCTTGAATCACCCGCACGTGCCCGCGCGTGATCCGCCCGGCCTCCCACGCCGCGAACGTGACCGGGTAGTTCTCCACCAGGTCGCAGGCTTCGTCGATGCGCCGCTGCACCGTCCGATCCGTCAACGCCAAGACCCCGGCGAGTTCTGCGGCGATCCCGCGCAGCGCCATCTCGCGTGCTTTCACCCGTTCCGACGCGCCCGCGGCCTGTTCCTTCGCGAGCTGTCCGGCAGCGGCGAGCATGCGTGCTTCGCGGATCTGCGCGGCTCGCGTGGCGTCCGAGATGGCTTCAGCATCGGCGACGAGCTCGGCCAGCGCCGCGGCGTCCGCGTCGCTCCCGAACCGGTCAATCGAAGACATGTTCGAATCTTGCCACGGACCTCCGACATCCGATCGCCGCTGTCCACAACCGCCCGACCCGACCCCAGCGCCCGCCTCAACGCAACCGCAACCGCAACCGCGCCCCGCCCCCGACCCAGCCCCGACCGCGACCCCGCGTCAGCGTTTGCCGGCGGCGGCGCGCCGCACCATCGCCGTCTGGTCGGGTGTCTCGAACCCGAACTCGGCGTAGAGCGTGTGCGCGTCGCGCGTGAAGAGCGTCCACCGGAAGTCGTGCCCGGGGCCGTCGTCGATCATGCGGTGGAGGATGCGATGCGCGATCCCCGCGCCCTGGTGCTCGCCGACCACGAAGACGTCGGCGAGATACGCGAAGCTCACGCCGTCGGACACGGCGCGAGCGAAACCGACCTGCTCGCCGGTGTCGGTCCGGTAGGCCCCGACGAGGCGCCAGGCGCCGTCCAGCTGCGCGTCGAGCGCGGATCGTTCGCGCCACCGGCCCCAGTAGGCCTCGGAGGACAGCCACTGCCAGACCACGTCACGCTGGATGCGTTCGGGCGCATCGTCGATCTCGTATTCCATTCCGTCATTCTGGCGGTCGTCCGGGCGGCGACCGGTCCGGTAACACGAGGCCAATCGGGTGCCGGTGGACGTGCGCTGTGTCAGGCTGTGAGGATGACCGCCGACCCGCGCCCGCCGCACGGTCCGCGCGACCCCGGAGACGCATGGGTCGTCGCGCCGTCCGGCGAGCGGTACTGGGGGCGGTTCGGTGCGGCCGGGCTGCTGGCAGTCGATCCCGAGCGGGGCGTGCTGCTGCAGCACCGGGTGTCGTGGAGTCACTTCGGCGACACGTGGGGACTGCCCGGCGGCGCGCGTCACGCCGGCGAATCGGCGCGCGACGGGGCGCTGCGCGAATCGGCGGAGGAGGCCGGCGTGCCCGCTGACGCCGTCTCGTCGCGGCTGCTGAGCGTGCTCGACGTCGGGGTGTGGACCTATGGAACGCTCGTCGCGGATGTGACCACCCCGTTCGAGCCGGTCATCAGCGACCCCGAGAGCCGCGAGCTCGCCTGGGTCCCGATCGACGATGTCGACTCCTACCCGCTGCACCCCGGGTTCGCGGCATCCTGGCCGCGCCTGCGGGAGCTGCTCCCGGTGCGTCCCGCGCTCATCGTCGACGTCGCGAACGTCGTCGGGTCGGTTCCCGACGGGTGGTGGCGCGACCGGGCCGGCGCCGCGGACCGGCTGCTCGCGCAACTCGCGACGTTCGTCGCCGCGGGGACGGATGCCGCGGGCCTCGACCTGCCCGACGACGGCGGCGACACATGGTTCCCCCGGGTCGTCGCGGTCGTCGAGGGCCAGGCGCGGGGCGTCGCGGCGCCCCCGGGCGTCGAGGTGGTGCGCGCGCCGCACGCGGGAGACGATGCCATCGTCGAGGCCGCGACGGCAGCCGTGGCGGCGGGCGAGAGTGTGAGCGTCGTGACGTCGGACCGCGAGCTGCGATCCCGCGTCGAGGCGGTCGGCGCTCGCGGCGTCTCGACCTCGTGGTTGCGCGAGCGCCTGTGACCGGGATCGGCTCCGGCGCCTCGGTGAACGGCGGCGCGCATCGCCCCGACCGTCGCCGAAGCGGTCGCCGCCGCGGGCTCGCGATCGCGGCAGCGGCGGCGGTGATCGCCGCGGGACTCGTCGTCCACGGTGCGCTTCCCGATACGGCGGCGACCGACATCGCCGGAGACGCCCTGTACGCCGTGCTGATCTATCTGCTCGTGGTCGCCGTCGCGCCTCGAGCCTCGGCGCCCGTCGCCGCGGCCGTCGCGTCCGGGTGGTGCGTCGCCGTCGAACTGCTCCAGCTCACCGACCTGCCCGGGCATGCGGCATCCGTGTTCCCGCCCGCTGTGCTCGTCCTCGGCACGGTGTTCGACCCGCGCGACCTGGTGATCTACGTCGTGGCGGTCGCGATCACCGCGGGAGCGGACGTCGCGATGCGCCGGGCGTCGATCCGTCGGCGGGGCGGTTCAGGCGCGCCGCCGCTCCCGCGGCGATGAGGTCGAGGGCCGCGGCGAAGCCGTCGTCGTGGCCGGCCGCGACGAGGTCGGGCGACGCTCCGACCGACGCGGATGCCGCCCCCCACGCGTCGGCGCTGCGGCGCTGCTGCTCGTGGAAGGTGAACCCGACCACGAAGTGGGTCACGGCGTCGGCGACGGCGCGCGCCAGGGCGACGGGCGCGCCCGTGCGGGCGGCGACCCGGATCAGGTGCGCCTCGATCGGCGACTCGACCAGCCCGAGCGCGAGAGAGCTCGATACGACTTCGGCGCCGTCGCGGTGCGCGAGCAGCCGCTCGTGCAGCCGGGTGCCGAGCGCGCGCGCCGCGTCGTCGAGACCGCCCTCGGCGATCGCGTCGGCGTCGGCACCCGTGTCGTCGGCGTCCGTGTCGTCGGCGCTGTCGCGCCGGGGGTCGATGATCCGCGCGCTGACCGCGGCGAGCAGCGTCTGCTTGTTCGCGACGTGCCAGTACAGCGCGCTCGGCTGGACGCCGAGGTGATCGGCGAGGCGCCGCATCGACAGGTCGGGCAGCCCGACGCGGTCGAGCAGGTCGAGAGCCGCTTCGACGACGTCGTCCTGTGACCGGCGGGGCGCGCGCCCGTCGCGGTTTGAGTCGTCGGCGGGCATGGCGCTACTGTACCTGAACACTGTTCACGTGAACGGTGTTCAGGAGGAATCGTGACCCCGTCCCGACGTCATGCGCGCCGCTCGCTCGACGCGACCGATCTCGCCCGCGCCGCCGTGTTCGCCGCGCTCATCGCCGTCCTCGGGCTGCCCGGCTCGTTCACGGTGTTCGGCGGAGTGCCGATCACGGCCCAGACCCTCGGGGTGATGCTCGCCGGCGCCGTGCTCGGGCCGGTGGTCGGTGCGGCCTCGGTCGCGACCTTCCTGGCCCTCGTCGCCGTGGGGCTGCCTCTGCTGGCGGGCGGCCGCGGCGGACTCGCCGTCTTCGTCGGCCCGACCGGCGGCTACCTGCTCGGCTGGCTGGTCGGAGCGGTCGTCGTCGGGCTGATCGTGCACGCCGGGGGACGTCGGCCGGTGTGGTGGCGGACGGCCGCGGGCATGCTCGTCGGCGGCGTGCTGGTGGTCTACGCCTGCGGCATCCCGGTGCAGAGCCTCGTCCTGCGGCTCGCGATCGAGCAGGCCGCGCTCGCGAACCTCGCCTTCGTGCCCGGCGACGTCGTCAAGGCCGTCGTCGCGACGGCCCTCGTGGGCGCGCTCGTCCGCGGGTACCCCCGGGCGTTCCGCCGCACATGGATGCCCCGCCGACGCAACGCCGAGGCCGGTGGGGCCGGCGCTCCCGTCGCGCCATCGTCCGCCGACGACCGCGTCGTCGCATCCGCCGCCGAGTGACCGCCCGCATCGTCACGCTCCGCGCCGAGTCCGCGGAGCCCGCCGCGATCGTCGAGCGGCTCGCGGCCATCAGGCAGGGCGGCGACGTGCCGCTCGTCGTCGACGGCCGATGGCCCGCGGGCATGCGCGCGGAGATCGGCCGGCTCGCGGCCGATACCTCGCTGCCCGCCAACGTCGCGTGGGCGACGACGACGTCGGGATCGACCGGGGCGCCCCGCATCGTCATCCGCTCCGCGGCGTCGTGGGAGGCGTCCTTCGCCGCGATCGAGCGCCTTCTGGACGCCCGCGACGACGACCGGATGCTGCTGCCGGGCCCGGCCTCGTCATCGCTCACGCTCTTCTCGCTGGCGCACGCGCTCGCCGGTGGCCCGGCCCCGGCGGCATCCGAGAGTCGGGCGGCGGCGACGCTCTTCCATGGCACGCCGTCGCACCTGCGCGCCGTCCTGGCGGATCGCCCGACGCGCCTGCGGGCGGCGCTCGTCGGCGGGGCGCACCTCGATGCGAGCCTGCGCGGCGAGGCGGAGGCCGCCGGTGTGCGCGTCGTGTCGTACTACGGCGCGGCGGAGCTCTCGTTCGTCGCGGTGGACGAGGACGGCCACGGTCTGCGGGCCTTCCCCGGGGTCGAGATCGACGTCCGCTCGGGCGAGGTCCGGGTGCGCTCGCCGTTCGTCGCGCACGGATACCTCGGCGCCGCGGGACCCCTGCGACGCAAGGGGGAGTGGGCGAGCGTCGGCGACCGGGGAACGATCGGCGACGGTGTGCTGCGACTCGACGGGCGTGCCGACGAAGCCATCGTCTCGGGCGGGGTGACCGTCGTGCCGGCGGACGTGGAGCGGGTCCTCCGAGACCTCCCCGGCGTCGCCGACGCCGTCGTGGTCGGGGTGCCGAGGCTCGGCGTCGGCGCGCTGGTCGCGGCCCTCGTCGAACCCCGGCCCGGAGCGACGCCCGACCCGGCCATGCTGCGTGCGGCGGCGGCGGCCGTCCTCGCCCCGGCGCACGTGCCCCGCCTGTGGTTCGTCGGAGACGTGCCGCGCACCACGACCGGCAAGCCGGCGCGGGCCGACGTCCGCCGGATGCTGCACGACGGCGGGACGTCGCGTGCCTGAGGTCCTCATCGTCGCCGCGCGACGCACCCCGCTCACGACGCGCGGACGGGGCCTGGCGGGGCTGGGCGTCGACCGTCTCGCCGCACCCGTCCTCCGCGCCGCCGCAGACGATGCGGCCGCCGTGCTCGGTGCGCCGCTGGACGTCGCCGACGTCGTACTCGGGAACTGCCGCGGCCCCGGCGGCAATCCCGCCCGGGTCGCCGCGCTCGCCGCGGAATGGGGGTTCGGGGTGACGGGGTCGACCGTCGACCGGCAGTGCGGCAGCGGCCTCGCCGCGATCATCGACGCGTGGCATGCGATCGCCGCCGGCGACCCGCGGCCACGCCTGGCCGGAGGGGTCGAGAGCGCGTCGACCGCGCCGGTGCGCAGCGTCGGCGGCGTCGCCTACGAGCGTGCCCCCTTCGCTCCCGCGGGGGTCGCCGACCCCGACATGCTCGACGCGGCCGACGCGCTCGCCGCGCACGACGGCATCGATCGGGAGCGACAGGATGCCGCCGCCCGGCGCAGCCACGACCGCGCGGCGCGCGCGCGCGACGCGGGGCGCTTCGACGACGAGATCGTCGCGGTCGCCGGCGTCCGCCGCGACGACGGGATCGGTGCCGGTGCCCGCGTGCTCGAGCGGCTGCAGCCCGTCCGCGCGGGCGGCACCGTCACGGCGGGGACGGCCACACGCATCGGCGACGGAGCGGCCGCGGTCGCGCTCGTGGACCGGGCTGCGCATCCGGATGCCGCCGGCCTGCTCGTCCGCGGCGCCGCCGTCGTCGGCTGCGACCCCGCGCTGCCGGGGATCGGCGCGGCGCCCGCGATCGAGGCGGCCCTCGCCGACGCGGGGATCGCCCTCGCCGACGTGACGGCCTTCGAGATCGTCGAGGCCTTCGCGGCGCAGTCGCTCGCCGTGCTCGGCCGGCTCGGGATCGCCGACGACGACCCACGCGTCTGTGCGGACGGCGGCGCGCTCGCCCTCGGTCATCCGTGGGGGGCGAGCGGTGCCGTCGCCGTCGTCCGGCTGTTCTCCCGACTCGTGCGCGGCGGTGCACCGGCCGGATCGGTCGGTGTCGCCGCGGCATCCGTCGGCGGTGGGATGGGCGTCGCGCTCGTTGTCGAGGTCGTCCGGTGACGCGCGATGAGGGGCGCGGCATCCGGTTCGACCGCGTCGGGGTGCGCCTCGGCGACGCCGACGTGCTCGCGGACCTGACGCTCGACCTCGATGCCCGCCTCATCGCCGTCGTCGGCGACAACGGTTCGGGCAAGTCGACGCTCGCCCGGCTCGTCGGCGGGCTCGTGCGCCCGACGGCGGGACGCGTCGGGGTCCTCGGCCTCGACGCCGTGCGCGACGCCGCCGAACTGCGACGCCGCATCGCCGTGGTCTTCAGCAACCCCGACGCGCAGATCGTCATGCCGACGGTCGCCGAGGACGTCGCGTTCTCGCTGCGCAGCGAGCGAACGAGCCGCGCTGAGCGCGCCGCACGGGTCGACCGGGCGCTCGACCGGTTCGGGCTCGCCGGGCTGCGCGATCATCCGGCGCACGAGCTGTCGGGCGGCCAGAAGCAGCTGCTCGCGCTGTGCGGCGCGTTCGTGCGGGATCCCGAGCTCGTGGTGGCCGACGAGCCCACCGCGTTCCTCGACGGGCGCAATGCCGACCGGATCGCCGGACACCTCCTCGCCGACACCGGCCACCGGCTGCTGCTCGTGACCCACGACCTCGCCCTCGCGCGACGCTGCGAGGTGGCCGTGCACGTCGCCGGCGGTCGCGTCGCCGCGTGGGGAGCGGCCGACGAGGTCGTCGACGGGTACGAGCGGTCGTGGCGCGGATGCTGACGCTGTACCGCCCCGGCGACCGCGGCTGGCACCGGATGCCGGCGGGCCCGAAGGCGGCGATCCTCCTGCTGCTCGTGCTCGGTATCTCGCTCGTGCCCTCGAGCGTTCCCGCGGCGCTCGGCGGGGGTCCTTCTCGCCCTGACCTGCTACGCCGTGCCGGGCACGGGCTGGCGCGAGCTCGGGCGCCAGGTGGTGGGCGCTGCGGTGGCTGCTGGTCGTGTCGTTCGCGGGGCAGGCCGTCTTTCTGGGGCTCGAACCCGGCGTCGCTCGGCACCATGCGCGTCGCCGTCGCCGTGCTCCTCGCCGCCCTCCTCGCCCTCACCACGCCCGTCGCCGCGCTGCTCGACCTGTTCGAACGCGCCCTCCGGCCGGCGCGCCGGGTGGGGGTGGATGCCGAGCGCGCGGCGCTGCTGCTCGTCGTGGCGCTCGGAACCGTGCCCACGCTCGCGCGGCTCGCCCGCGACGTCCGCGACGCGCACCGGGCGCGGGGCGCGGGTCGCGGCATCCGTTCGTCGGTGTTCGCCTTCATCGTCCTGGCCCTGAAAGCACGCCGACGACCTCGGCGACGCCCTCACCGCCCGCGGCGTGCGCTGAGCCGGCGCCGTCGTCGGAGAATGCTGCGAGGCTCGGACCGATCGCGCGCATCGGTCCGAGCCTCGCGTGATTCTCCGAGCTCGGCGACGGCTCGAGCCCGGAGCGCCCGTCGCGCTCAGCGCACGACGAGGCTCTCGAACCGCTCGGTCGGCAGCCGTCGAGCCGCAGCGGCGCGGCCGACGCGGCGCCGCAGCGGGTGCCGGCCGGGCGGAACCGCTGCACGGCCCACCGGCGCACCCCGCGGTCGGCGAGGAACCGCCCGAGGTCGCCGAGCGTGGCGTCGTCGATCAGGTCGGGATGCACGGTCGTCCGCACCTCGACCTCGAGCGGACGCGACGTCTCGGGCGCGGCGCGCTGCTCGGCCAGGACGAGGTCGAGCGACCGCAGCGCCGCGCGCCCGCTGGGGGCTCGGCGTGTCACGGCCGCGTAGCCGTCGGGTGCCGCCTTGACGTCGAGTCCGATCCACGAGACCTCGGCGAGCACGGGTTCGAGCAGCGCGGGGAAAGCGCCGCCGGTGTGCAGCCCCACGTCGTACCCGAGCTCGCGCACGCGCACGGCGGCGGCGCGCAGCCCGCGCTGCATCGTCGGCTCGCCACCCCGAGAACACGATGCCGTCGAGCAGGCCGTGCCGATCGTCCAGCAGCTGCTCGACCTCCCGCCACGGAACCGTGCCGGTGAGCGGCGCGGGTCGATGAGCTTGGGGTTGTGGCAGTACCCGCTGTCCCACGGGCACCCCTGCAAGAACGCCGTGGCGACCAGCCGGCCCGGCCAGTCGACCGACGAGAACCGCGACAGCCCCGCGATCCGCAGGTCGTCGTAGCAGTCGCTGCCCGCGTGCCCCGGCACGTCAGACCGACGCTGCGGCGCGCTCGTACGAGAACGACCGCCGCTCGGCCGCCTCGCCCTTCTTGCCGATGTTGAACGACGAGACCGGCCGGAAGTAGCCCATCACACGGGTCCACACCTCGCACTCGGCGCGACACGTCGGGCAGACGGGGAGGTCGCCCGACAGGTATCCGTGCTGCGGGCAGATCGAGAACGTCGGCGTGATCGTGATGTACGGGATGGCGAACCGCTCGAGAGAGCGCCGCACGAGCGCCTTGCACGCCTGCGCCGAGGGAGCGGCCTCGCCCATGTAGAGGTGCAGGACCGTGCCGCCGGTGTACTTGCCCTGCAGATCCTCCTGCAGCTCCATCGCGAGGAACGGGTCGTCGGTGAAGGCCACCGGCAGCTGCGACGAGTTGGTGTAGTACGGGTTCGCGCTCGTGCCGGGCGTGGCGGATGCCGCGGGCCGGCGCGGCGTCGTCGCGGTCGTCGTGCTCGCCGAACCGGGCGATGTCGCTGCGCGCGAAGCGGTACGTCGCGGACTCGGCCGGCGTGGCCTCGAGGTTGTAGAGGTGCCCGGTCAGCTCCTGGAAGTCGACCATGCGGGCGCGCACGTGATCGAGCAGGTCGGCGGCGAGCCGCATCCCCTCCTCGGTCGTGACGTCGTGTGCGTCTCCGGTGAGGTTCCGCACCATCTCGTTCACCCCGTTCACGCCGATCGTCGAGAAGTGGTTGTCGAGCGTCCCGAGGTAGCGCTTGCTGTAGGGGAAGAGCCCGGCGTCGAGGTGGCGACCGATGACGCGGCGCTTCGCCTCGAGACTGTCGCGCGCGATCTCGAGCAGGCGGTCGATTTGGGCGTACAGGGCGGGGAGGTCGCCGGCGTGGACGAAGGCCGAGACGCGCGCAGTTGATCGTGACGACCCCGATCGAACCCGTCTGCTCGGCCGAGCCGAACAGGCCGTTGCCGCGCTTGAGCAGTTCCGTCAGGTCAAGCTGCAAGCGGCAGCACATCGAGCGGATCATGCCGGGGGTCGAGGTCGGAGGTCACGAAGTTCTGGAAGTAGGGCAGGCCGTACTTCGCCGTCATCTCGAAGAGGGCGTCGACCTCGGGAGTGTCCCAGTCGAAGTCCTTCGTGATGTTGTAGGTCGGGATGGGGAACGTGAAGCCCGCCCGTCGGCATCCCCCTCGGTCATCACCGACAGGAAGGCGCGGTTGATCATCGCCATCTCGGGCGCGAGGTCGCCGTAGGTGAAGTCGGCGACGCGACCGCCGACGATGGGGACGCTGCGCGGCCAGGTCATCGGGGCACGTCAATCGAACGTGAGGTTCGTGAACGGCGTCTGCGTACCCCTGCGCGACGGCACGTTGAGGTTGAACACGAGCTCTTGGATGCCCTGGCGCACGGCGGCGTCGTCGAGGCCGTCGAGCCGCACGTTACGGGGCGAGGTACGTGTCGAACGAGCTGAACGCCTGGTGCGCCGGCCCATTCGTTCTGCAGCGTGCCGAGGAAGTTCACGACCTGCCCGAGAGCGCTCGAGAAGTGCTTCGGCGGGGGTCGAGGCGATCGCCCCCGGCACGCCGTTGAACCCCTGCTCGAGCAGTCGGTGCGCAGGGACCAGCCCGCACAGTAGCCCGCGAAGACGTCGAGATCGTGGATGTGGATGTCGCCGTCGCGGGTGCGCGGCCCCGGCCTCGGGCGCGTAGACCTCGTCGAGCCAGTAGTAGTCGCGATCAGCTTGCCGGAGGCGTTGAGGATGAGCCCGCCGAGGCTGTATCCCTGGTTCGCGTTGGCGTTGACGCGCCAGTCCCGCTGCTGCAGGTACTCGTCGACGTGTCGCCTGGACGGGGATCGAGCGCGGGGTCGAGGTGGGTCAATGCGGTTCCCTTCACGAGCCGAGCCCCAGATGTTGGGGTCGCTCATCGATTCAGGCACTACATGATGTATCGACTCGCCGGGGCGCGCCGGATTTAATCGACGCCGGCGCGTCCCCTTCCTCGTGTCAGTCGAGGCCGAGGATGCGCACCGCGGCGTCGACGGCGGCGGGGGCCGTCGAGTGCCGGATGGGCATCCCACTGTCCGGCCGGTGACCGAGATCTCGACATCCGGCTGCATGACCGTCGTCACGATCACGGCGGCCACCGCGACTTCGACCGTCGACGAGTACGCGATGCCGCCCGCGGCGTCGACAGCGGCATCCGGAATCGGTGTGAGGCCGACGGCTCGAGCTCCTCGGCGCTGAGCTGCGGACCGGGCTCGGGGCTGATCGAACACCTCGACCGTGCGGACGTCGTCGAGATCCGTGGTGCCCTCGGGCGCCCTCCCAGCCGCACAGCGTGCCGTACTCGTCCGATCCGTTGTCTTCGCGCGGCACCAGCCCGTCGATGTAGGGCGCCGACGACGGCCTCGACGGCATCGCAGCCCGGCATGCGGATGGCCGCACTGCCCTGCGGGAGCGTCTCGGACGATTCGCCGGGTGCGGACGGTGAGCCCGAGGCGCCGTCCCGGGCTCGGACGCGTCTCCGGGCCCGGATCCAGCCCCGGTCGCGGGAGCGCAGCCGGCGAGCAGAAGCGGGTCCGACCGTGAGGGCGGCGGCGAGGGCGACGGACATGCGAGGGCGGGGTCGGGTCGTCACGCGACGATTGCTAGCGAAGCGACATGGGGCTCCGTGCGCCCGCGCGCGCCCGTGCCACCGTCGGAGGACGCCGTTCGTCGGAGGATGCCGCAAAAGTCGGACCGATCGCGCGGATGGGTCCGACTTTCGCGCGATTCTCCGAGCTCGATGCGGCTGATGCCCTCGGGGGCGCGGCGGATCAGATCGAGCACGAGCGTCTGGTTGTACGTGCCGACCGCCGGCAGGTTCGAGCCGCGTCTCATGGGTTCCTCCCGTCGCACCATACTGCCCGCCGCACACGGCGAAGGCCCGTCCGGCGAACCGGACGGGCCTTCGAGCGATGGGGCGGCGTCAGTGTTGCCGCGGAGGATCGCGATGATGCGCAGGATCTCGACGTACAGCCAGACGACCGTGACCATGATGCCGAAGGCGCCGACCCAGCCGAACTGCCGCGGGCGCCGTTGCGGACGCCGCGCTGGATGTTGTCGAAGGTCGAGCACGAGCGAGTAGGCCGCCATGATGACGACGAGCACGCCGATGATGAGGCCGAGCGGGATGCCGGCGATCTTGGCGCTGTGCAGACCGAACATCATG
>JAQIJE010000045.1:0-27740 GCA_036946435.1 Microbacterium arborescens
AACTCGCCCCCGGTCGCCGCCGCGCTGATCGCTGCGGGCCTGTCGTCGCCCATGGCGCGATTCGACCGCGACCAGTCGGTGCTTCTCGCGCACCTCGCGGGTCGCGACGGGCTGTCGCGGCTGGTCGACTTCTTCGAGCGTCTCGTCGAGCCCGATCGGACGGCTGCTGTGGCGATCGTGATGAACAGGTTCGGTGGCCTCGACGAGGAGTCGTCCGAGACGGAGGTCGACGACGTCGTCGCGGCGCTCACCGAGCTTTCGGTCGAGCTTTCGGCCGAGCTCGCTGCGGGCCCCGTGACGGGGTCCGAGGCGGGCGGGGGAGTCGACGTCGTTCCGGCGACGGCCCCCATCGACCTCGGTGCCGCCGCTCCGGTGATCGGTGCCTATGCGGCGGACGTGCTCAACGACACGCAGCGACGCGTGCTCGACCGCGTCGCTGCTGCGCTCGACGCGGCGAGCCCGACGGCGTGACACGGCGACGCTCCTCCGGCGCGCGCCCCCGTCTGGAACGACATCGCGTGGAACGGCCCCGTCTGGAACGACGTCTCGTGAACGACATCGCGTGGAACGACATCGCGTGGAAGGACCCCGCCTGGAACCGTCGCCCGGAGCGAGCTCGTCTCAGAACGGTGGAAGGTGTCCCGGCGGTGCGTGACCCGCGATCGACGCGCCAGGCGGCGAACCCGGAGAGGCCGGAGAACTCGGCGGATGCCGTGGACCCGGAGACTCGTCGGTGATGCTGAACGCGACGAGGGGTGGTGGTGCATCTTCGCGGTAGACCCGTCCGGTGGGTGAGGTCCAGATGAGTCCTCCCGCCGGGGAGTTGTCTGACCTGCCAGCGGGTGTGGTGTTTCACGTCGTGGTGCCGTTTGCACAGGTGTGCGAGGTTGCAGACGTGCGTGGTGCCGCCGTCGGTGACGGCGATGGTGTGGTCTTTCTCGCATCGGATGGCGGGTTGTCGGCATCCGGGGAACCGGCAGTGCCGGTCCCGTGCCCGCAACAGGCGTTTCATCGCCGCGGTGGGTTCGTACGCGTCGCACTCGAGCACCGTGCCGGTGACGGGGTGGGTGAGCAGTCGCTCCCATGCGGTGTTCTCGCCCGCGAGGTGCCGGGCGGTGGCTGCGTCGATGGGGGAGCGTCCCACGAGGTCGGCGGGGTCTTCGTCACGCCCGCTCAGTGTGAGGGCGGAGACGACGACCTGCACCTTCGCGCGGATCGCCCCGAGCGCACCGTTGCCGTCTCCGGTCTCTGTTGGATCCAAGCTCGGTGCTCCGGCGAGGAGGAGGTCGGCGAACACGTCGGCGCGGACCTGATCCATGGTGCGCGTGTCGCCGGTGAAGGTCGACGCCTCCGTTCCGGCGTCGAAGAGAGCGCCGTCGGCGTCTCCCGCTCCGGTGGCGCTGTCCACCCCCGGCCGCCCCGACCGAACCGTCCGCCGCCGCGGCGTCGACACGGGCCCGGGCGTGCACGATCTCCCGTGCCTGCCGCGTCAACCGGTCCGCGATCCCATCGGCGAGGGCCGTCGGCAACGTCGCGATGAGATCGGACATCCCGTCCACCCCCGGCAGCACCCGCACGCACCCGTCCCGCCGCGGCCTCTTCATGCCGTTCGGTGAACGTGCGTGGGTGCATCCGTTCCGCGACCATCTGCAACGCGTCCCGTACCCGGTTCGGCGTCTCGCCCTCGCACCGCTGCACGGCGACGTGTTCGAACTCTTCGCGTTCTCCAACGGGCACGATGCATCCCACGTCCTGGATGACCCGCACGTGCCCGCGGGTGATGCGCCCGAACTCCCATGCCGCGAACGTGACGGGAAAGTTCTCCACCAGGTCGCAGGCCTCATCGATGCGCCGCTGCACCGTCCGATCCGTCAGCACGAGGACCCCCGCCAGCTCCGCCGCGATGCCGCGCAACGCCATCTCGCGCGCCTTCACCCGTTCCGACGCGCCCGCGGCCTGCTCGCGCGCCAGCTTCCCCGCGGCGGCCAAGACCCGCACCTCGCGGACCTGCGCGGCTCGGGCGGCCTCCGTCACCCCGTCGAGTTCCGCGACGAGCTCGGCCAGCGCCGCGGCATCCGCGTCGCTCCCGAACCGGTCAATCGAAGACATGTTCGAATCTTGCCACGGACCTCCGACATTCCGCCGCCGTTCTCCACAGCCCTGCTCACCGCCGACGCCGACGCCCACGCCCGCTCGCGAGCGCCGACGTCAGGCGTGGGTGCGCGGCGGGTTCGAGACCTCGGGCAGCGCACGGACGCCCGAGCCCGGGTTCGCCCAGCGCACACCGTTGGCCAGCACCCGCCGGATCTGGGGGTGGTGGTAGACGGGGTACTCCTGGTCGCCGGGCGAAAAGAGAAGTAGAACACGCGTCCCCGGCCGCGCCGGTAGGTCATCCCCCGAACGGAAGACCTCGCCGCCCGAGAACGACGAGATGAACACGAGCTCGTCGGGGCTGGGGCACGTCGAAGAACTCGCCGTACATCTCCTGCCGGTCGATCGTGAACGGCTGCTCGATCCCTTCGGCGATGGGGTGTCCCGGTGCGACGGTCCAGACGAGCTCCTGCTCGCCGTCGTTGCGCCACGCCAGCGAGCACGTCGTGCCCATGAGGCGGATGAAGATCTTCGAGAAGTGACCCGAATGCAGCACGAGGATGCCCATGCCCGCGAGCACGTGACGGTGAACGCGCGCGACGATCTCGTCGTCGACGGCGTCGTGCGCCATGTGCCCCCACCACAGCAGCACATCGGTGTTTGCGAGCGCGTCTTCGGTGAGGCCGTGCTCCGGATCGCGCAAGGTCGCGGTGCGGACCTCCACATCGTCGCCGAGGATCTCGCGCAGGCCATCGGCGATGGTGTTGTGCATGCCGTCGGGGTAGATGGCGCGGACCGACTCGTCGACGAGCTCGTGCTCGCCCTCGTTCCAGACCAGGACTCGGATGCTCATCGGCTGCTCTCCTCGAGGATCGGCTCGACCGCGACTTCGCGGCCCTCGGCTGCGGAACGGTAGCACGCGTCGATGATGGCGGCGCGGCGCGCGCCCTCGGCGCCGTCGCTCGCCGCCCATGCCGACGGGTCCTGCACGGTGGCGATGAACTCGTCGACGACGCCCTGGTGCCCCGCGGGCTCGCCTCCCGGCAGCACGCGGTCCGCGACAGCCTCGGCCGCACCCGAGTACAGTGCGACGTCGGTCGTGGGCGCGTAGTCGACGACGCGCAGCTCGGCGCCGCCCTCCGTGCCGTAGAGGTTGAATCCGAACTCGTCGCCCTCGGGGCGGTAGGACGCCCAGCTCGTGTCGAGCGCGATCGAGGCGCCGCCCTCGACGCGTAGGAGCACCGTCGCGAAGTCCTCGACGTCGAACTCGGCCTCCGTGGCCTGCTTGCCGCCCGTCGCCGCGTCGGGACCCGCCGAGTCCGCGCGGACCGAACTCGGAGTGGACGATCGCCGTCGCCGACACCACGCGGGGCTCGCCCATCAGGTACAGGACCGAGTCGATCATGTGCACGCCGATGTCGGCGAGGGGGCCTCCGCCCGAGAGGTCGCGGTTGGTGAACCAGCTGCCGAGGGCGGGGATGCCCGAGCGGCGCAGCCACGAGGCGCGAACGTGGTAGATGCGTCCGAGCGCTCCCGAGAAGACCTCCTCGGACAGCGCCCGCACGTCGCCGCGTCGCCGGTGATTGAAGGCGACCTGCAGCACGCGGCCCTGGGCGCGCGCCGCGGCGACCATGGCCGATGCCTCGTCTGCGGAGCGGGCGATGGGCTTCTCCGACAGCACGTGGATGCCGCGCTCGAGGGCGGCGACCGCGATGGGGGCGTGGAGGAAGGTCGGCACGGCCACGCTCACGACATCGAGCTCGGTCGATTCGAGCAGCTCGCGCCAGTCGGCGACCGACGTCGGCACTGCGAAGGTCTCGGTGAGCTCGGCACGTGCTGCCTCTTCGAGGCCGGCGATGCCGACGAGGTCGACGTCGGGGTGGGCCGCGTACGCGGCGATGTGCTGCTGTCCGGCCCAGCCGAGGCCGATCACCCCCGCGCGCAGACGGGTGCGGGGCTGGGTGGTGGAGGTGGTCATCGTCGTCGTTCTCCTATCGGGCGGGGTGGGGGAAGAGGTCGGGCAGGTTCGCGGGCGAGAGGATGTCGCGTGAGGCGAGAAGCGCGGCACCGCGGGCGGCTGCGGTCGCGTCCGAGCGTGCCGGCACGATCCGGAGGTCGCGTGAGGCGAGCGGCTTCGCGCTTCCGTAGACGACCTCGCGGACACCGGCGACGAGGTGCTCGCCGGCTCGTCCGACGGCTCCGCCGAGCACGATGACCGACGGCGCGAGGAGCGCCACGACGGTGGTGAGCACCGCGCCCAGCTCGCGCCCGGCCTGCCGCACGCTCTCGATGGCCGCCCGGTCGCCGCGGCGCACGAGGTCGACGACCTCGAGGGCGGTTCGGGCGGAGGAGCCCCGTGCGCGCAGGTCCGCGGCGATCGCCGCGCCGCTGGCGACGTCCTCGAGCTCGCGTCGGTCGTCCGCGGGGCGCACGCCGCCGGGGGACCACGGAACGACGATGTGCCCGAGGTCGCCGGCGGCTCCTTGCGCGCCGTGCTGGAGCAGACCGCCCGAGATGATGCCCGCGCCGATGCCCGTCGACACCTTGACGTAGACGAGGTCGTCGACGTCGGGCCATGACGCGACATGCTCTCCGAGGGCGAGGACGTTGACGTCGTTGTCGACGAGCACGGTCGCGGGGATGAGCGCCGAGACGATGCCCCGGACGTCGGCGTCGTGCCATCCCGGCATGATCGGAGGATGCTGTGGGCGTCCCGTCTCGTGGTCGATCGGCGCGGGGAGGCCGAGGCCCACCGCCGCGACATCCGACCGATCGACGCCGAGGCCGTCCAGCGCACCGCGGACGAGACCGGCCGCGTCGCCGAGGCACCGTTCCGGACCGTCCGCGACGGCGATGTCGATGGTGTCGGAGGCCAGGACCTCGTTGCGGAGATCGCAGATCGCGACGGTCGCGTGGGTCGCGCCCAGGTCGATGCCGACGGCCAGACGCGCCCGCGGATTGAAGGCGACGCGGCTCGGCGGACGTCCGCCGGACGAGTCTCCGTGCGCGGCGGGAGCGACGAGTCCGGCGCGCAGAAGCGCGTCGACGCGGGCCGAGACGGTGGAGCGCGACAGCCCCGTCCGGGATCCGATCTCGGAACGGGTGCGGGGGATGCCGTCGAGCAGGGTGCCGAGAACGTCCCCCGGACCGGGACCCGCGGCGCGCGTCGCCCTCGAGAAGTCGTCGGTCACCTTTTGAGTCAAGCACGGCGGGCTTCCGTTTGTCACGGACGAACTTCTGATCGGTCTGCATCAGAAGTCGGGCGGTGGGACCCCCGAGCCCGCAAGTAGACCCGGGGCGATGCTCCCACCGCGCCGCGTCGGTGGTGCCACTGACGCCACCGGGACGCGGCCGTCAGTCGCCGACGCGTGCGGCGGACCACGCCTCGTAGGCGTCGGCGATCGCCGCCGCCTGCGTGTGGTGCAGGTAATGGTCGCCGGCGAGCGGGATGACGGTGCCGTCGGCAACGGTCGCGGCCTGATTCTCGTGCAGTGCGGCCCACTCGGGGTTGCGCGGATTCTCGGCCACGACGAACAGCAGCAGCGGCAGATAGGCGGGGAAGCGCCGGCCCTCCGCGTCGGCGAAGGTCGCGCCGATCCGCGACATCTCGTCGAGGTAGGTGTCGGCGAGGCTGTTGCGGTTGGTCAGGATGTCGATCTGGTCGCGCTCTCGGTCCGTGAACGCCGCGCCCGACGCGCCTCCGAAGGCCGTGGCGATGCGCGAGAGGCCGAGGGTCTTAGCCGCCCGCAGCAGATCGATGGGGAACGCGGCATCCATGCCGGGCTGCTCCGGCACGCTCGTGTCGATGCCCACGAAGGCCTCGACCTCGTCTGGATAGCGCGCCGTGAGCTCGAGCGCGTGGATTCCCGCGATCGAGTGCCCCATGAGCACGTACCGGTCGATGCCGAGCGTATCGAGCGCGTCGTGGATCTCGCCGACGATGTTCGCCGACGTGCGCTCGCGGTCGGTCGGGTCGCTCAGGCCGTATCCGAACGGCTCGACGACGACGACGCGATGGTCCACCGCGAGCCGCCGGGTCAGCGGAGCGAAATCGAGCACGGGAGACGAGGTGCCGAATCCCGGCAGGAGCACGATCGTCTCGTCGCCCGTCCCCTCGATCAGCACGTTCATGCGGCGTCCGTCGACCTCGACCGCCTGCCCGTAGTCCTCGAGCCGGCCGGCCTCGACCCGCGAGGCGACGACGTCGATCGTCGTGGTGGTCACCAGGGAGGCCGCCACGACCCCCACCACGATCCCGCCCGCCAGCAGCATCCTTCTCGTCGACCTGCGCATCTGTTCCTCTCCGCCGACGCTCTCTGCGCCGCCGTTTCCAGCCTCGATGGCGCGCCCCGCCCTGTCGTCGCCTCGCCGCGGGCTCCTGCGTACCGCATCGGCGGTATGCGCCGTCGTCCTGCGGGGCGACGCGCGGCGCCGGTCGCACGGCGATACTGAGACGATGTCCCGCTCGCGCACCCCGACGACCGCGTCGATCGTCGGCGATGCCGTCGCGATCGGGCTCGTGGTCGCGTTCGCGTTCCTGCCCTTTCCCGACGCGGTGTTCCGCCCGCACGGGTGGCTCCTCGCCGTCGCCCTGCTGCCGGCGCTCGTCGTCCCGCTCCGTCGACGCGCCCCCGTCGCCGCGCTCGTCGTGGCGCTCGGGGCGACCGCGGTCGGGGCGCTGTCGGGGGTCGTGCTCGGCGGGGCGATCGTCGTCGTCGCCGTCGCGGCGTTCGCGACGGCCGACCGCACGCGGCGACCGCTCGGCGTCGCCTGCGTCGTCGTCGCGGCCCTCGGGGTGTTCGCCCTCAACGCGGTGGCGCTCCGGGGCGAGCTCTTCGACTCCCGCGCCGGACAGTTCGTCCTCATCGTCGTCGCCGCCGGGGCGCTCGGCGATGCCACGCGATCGCGCCGCGAACACGTGGCGGCCGTGATCGCCCACACCGAGCGCACGGCGGCCGACCGCGCCCGCGTCCACCTCCTCGACCAGCGCGTACGGATCGCGCGCGACCTCCACGACATCGTCGCCCACCGCATCGCCGTCATCGGCCTGAGCGCGGGCGCCGCTTCGTCGGCCATCCCCGCGCGTCCCGACCGTGCGCAGGAGGCGCTTGCGATGATCCGGGCCACGTCGCGATCGGTGCTGGGCGACATCGGCGACCTCATGACCACGCTGCGCGACGGCGACCTTCCGGCGGACCTCGAGACGCCGGGCGGACTCGCGGACCTCGACGACCTCGTCGCGCGCCTCACCGCCACGGGCCTGCGCACCGAGGTCGAGAACATGACGTCGGCGGCACCGGTGCGGCTGTCGCCGCCGGCCGACGCCGCCGCGTTCGCGGCGATCCGAGAGGGGCTCACGAACGCGCACAAGCACGGCCGCGACGCGACCGCCCGCGTCCGCCTGGACGCGGCGGACGACGACCTGCGCATCGTCGTGACGAATCCGCTGCCGGTCGAGCCCGTCGTGAGCCACTCGGGCGGGCACGGGCTGCTGGGCATCCGCGAACGGGTCGAGGAGGTCGGCGGCAGCGTCGGCACCCGACGCGAGACCGACGTCTTCGTGCTCGAGGTGCGGCTTCCCCGTGACACGGAGAAGGACACGTGATCGACGTCGTCGTCGTGGACGACCAGCCGCTGGTCCGGCGCGCCGTCCGCGACATCCTGACCGACAGCGGAGCCGTGCGGGTCGTCGGTGAGGCCGCCGACGGGCTCGAAGCCGTCGATGCCGCCTTGCGCCTCGCGCCCGACGCCGTCCTCATGGACATCCGCATGCCGGTGCTCGACGGCATCGAGGCGACGGCCCGCATCAGCGCGATCGCCGGTCCCGAAGGGCCGCGCGTGCTCATCCTGACGACCTTCGAAGAGGACGACTACATCGTCGCGGCCCTCCGCGCCGGTGCGGGCGGCTTCATCGGCAAGGCCGCGGAGCCCGCGGACATCGTGCGCGCCGTCCAGACGATCCACGCCGGGGATTCGCTCTTCTCGCCCCGTGCGACCCGCCTGCTCGTCGAGCGGTCGATCGCGCGTCGACCCGTCCCCGATGCCGCGGCGCGCGAGCGTCTGGCGCCGCTGACCTCTCGCGAGCGCGAGATCGTCGCCCTCGTCGCGACGGGGCGCACGACCGGTCAGATCGCCGAGGCGCTCGTCATCTCGGAGCACACCGCCAAGACGCACGTGAACCGCGCGATGTCGAAGCTCGGTGCGCGCGACCGTGCGCAGCTGGTCGTGGTCGCGTACGAGTCCGGGCTCGTCGCACCCGCCGGGGGAGGCCCCCTCACCTGAGCGCCGGGCCTCGGGCCCTGCCGGGTCTCGCTCGAACGGGCGTCCGCCGGCCCGCGTCGGGCAGACTGGACGCGCATCCGACGCCCGGATGCGGGAGGGGATGGCGATGACCGCGGTCTTCCGGCTCGAGGGTTCGGCCGTGCACGACATCCCGTCTCTGTACGCGGAGCTCGATCGCGTGCTGATGCCGAACGAGGATTGGCGTCTGGGCGCGAGCCTCGACGCCCTCGACGACCTGCTCTACGGCGGGTTCGGTGAGCTCGTCCCGCGTGAACATCCGCGCGTCGTCTGGGCCGATCACGAGCACTCCCGCCAGGCCCTCGGGCCGCGGGCCACCGGCGACTACTACCGCGCCAAGCTCGAGCGCCCCGACGTGTACTCGACCGATGCCGCCCGCGCGGCGATCGTCGCTCTCGAGGCCGGCACGGGGCCCACCTACTTCGAGCTCGTCGTGGGTGTCTTCGCCGACCACCCGGACATCGAGCTGGTCCTCGCCTGACGCCCGCATGCACGGGTCCGTCGTCGTCCCTTCTCTTACCGGACGCATATGAACACGCGACACAGTGGGGCGGTGTCCTCCCCGTCGTCGAGCCCGGCCATCCGCGTCCTCGTCGTCGACGACGAGCCGAATCTCCGCCATCTGCTCGCGGCCGTCCTGACCCGGCAGGGCTGGGAGGTCGAGACGGCCGCGACGGGCGAGGCCGCGCTCGAGGCCGCGCGCCGCCTGCGTCCGCACCTGATGGTGCTCGACGTCGTCCTGCCCGACATCGACGGCGTGCAGGTGCTGCGAACCATCCGCGCCGAGCTCAGCGAGACGATGGTGCTCTTCCTGACCGCCAACGGCTCCGTCGCCAACCGGATCACCGGGATCGCCGCGGGCGGCGACGACTACGTCGCCAAGCCCTTCAGCGTCGAAGAGGTCGTCGTCCGCCTGCGTGGGCTGCTCCGGCGCAGCCCCATGCTCCTGGACGGCGCGCCGACGCCCGTGCTCGAGGTCGGGGACCTGCGTCTGAACGAGGACAACCACGAAGTGACGCGGGCGGGCGAGCCCATCCGGCTCACGGCGACGGAGTTCTCGCTCCTGCGCTTTCTGATGCACAACGCCGACCGGGTGCTCAGCAAGGAGCAGATCCTCGACCGCGTCTGGGAGTACGATTTCGGCCGGGAGTCAAACATCGTCGAGATCTACATCTCCTACCTGCGCAAGAAGATCGACCAGGGCCGAGAACCCATGATCCACACCCTCCGCCGCGTCGGATACATCCTGCGCGCCGCCCCGGACGAGCCGGCCGCCCTGTGAGGCGCGGGCGTCCGCGCGTGTTGCGCACCCTGCGCGGGCGCCTCGTCACCGTCGTCTCGGGACTGCTGCTGATCGCCCTCGCGCTGTTCGGGGTGGTGTCGGTCGTCATCCTCCGGCAGAACCTGATGACGCAGGCCGTGTCGACGCTCTACCTCTCCAGCGACAGCGCCGTGAACCAGACCGTCCTCGCGCTCGACGCGACCGGCTCGCTCCCCGCGTTCGACGAGCTCTCGCTCGTCGTGCCGCCGGACGGCTTCTTCCTCGCCCTCGAGGACGATCGGGCCGACGTCGCGGTATCGGCCTTCCTCACCCGCGACTACACGTATCGGGCGATGACCGGGGCGGAGATCGATCCGGTCGTCGCCGAACTCGACCCGAGCGGGCTGTCGGTCGTCGACATCGCAGGCATGGGGTCGTACCTCGTGACGACGGTCGACGTCGAAGAGGCCTCGGGGCGCACCGTGAGCCTCGTCAGCGGCATCGGCCTCGCCGACGCCGATGCCGTCATCGGCACCTACGCGCTGTGGGTCGGGGGCGTCGGCCTCGCCATCGCGGGCTTCGCCGCCGTGTTCGGCTGGCGCTGGGCGCGTCACGAGCTCGCGCCTCTCGAGCGGGTCGCCGAGATCGCCGAGGACGTCACCGCGACACCCATGTCGTCGGGCGAGATCGCGCCGCAGCGCCGCGCCCCGCGCGACGAACGGCACCGCGGCTCGGAGACCGACCGGGTCGCCGCCGCCCTCAACCGGCTCATCACGCACGTCGAGCTGTCGATGAACTCGCGCCACCGAGCCGAGGAGTCCATGCGCCGGTTCATCGCCGAGGCGAGCCACGAACTGCGCAACCCGCTCGCCTCGATCCGCGGCTACGCCGACTTCTACGCCCAGCCCGACGCGGATCACGACGAGACCCAGGGCGCGTTGCGGCGGATCGGGGCGGAGGCGGCGCGCATGAGCGGACTCGTCGACGACCTGCTGCTGCTGGGCGCGCCTGGACGCCGACCCGGAGGTGGCGCGCGACGAGGTCGAGCTCAGCCGTGTCGCGGTGGAGACCGCCTCGGATGCGCGTTTCGCCTACCCGGGACACACCTGGCGGATGTCGTTGCCCGACGAGGCCGTCCGCGTGATCGGCGACGAGAGCGCTATCCGCCAGATGCTGCTGAACCTCGTCGCGAACGCGGGGCATCACACCCCCGCGGGTACGAACATCACGATCGCGATCGAGCTCTCCGACGACGCCGTCGACCTCGTCGTGGCCGATGACGGGCCGGGGATCCCGCCCGAGGCGCTGCCGACCATCTTCGACCGCTTCACCCAGGCGGGGCGCCCCTCCGAGACGCGGGGAGCGCACGACGGTCGGGCTCGGGCTCGCGATCGTCCGTGCCCTCGCGACCGCGTCGGGTTACGAGATCGAGGTCACGAGCTCTCCGAACGGCACGCGGTTCGACATCCGGATGCCGCTCGGCGAGCCCGGCGCCGCGGGGCAGCCGGCCCCGCGCTTAGACGACGCTTAGCCGCCCCGCATACCGTCGGCGACCACGGCCTCCGCGCCTCGCCCCGGCGAGACGGTCGTCGATCGTCCTCCGATGCACCCAGGAGGTCCGTCCGTGACCACGTCGTCCGTCCCGGCACCGCCGGCGACGCCGTACCGCCTCTCGATGATCGAGCGCTGGCGCGCGTTCGGCCGCCCGCCCCGTCTCCTGGGCATCGATGTCGCCCGCAGTCTCGCCGTCTTCGGCATGATCGGCGCACACGCCGGGATCGCCGGCGCCGTGCTGAGCCCGGGCGGGCCCGATCTGGCCGAGCTGGTGCAGGGTCGCTCGTTGATCCTGTTCGCGGTCGTGGCCGGCGTCTCGGTCGCCCTGGCCTCGGGCGGGGGCGACCGGCCGCGGGGCGAGGAGCTCCGTTCGGCGCGCCTGAGAATGGCGGGCCGGGCGCTCGCCGTCCTGACGATCGGCGTCGCGCTGGAGCTGCTGGGCTCGCCGATCGCGGTCATCCTGCCCGTCTACGGCATCCTGTTCCTCGTTCTCCTCCCGTTCCTCGGGCTCCGGCGGCGGACACTCGCCGTGACGGCCGCGATCCTGGCACTCGCGGGACCGAGCGCCATCGCGCTCGTACAGGGCCTGACGCTCACGGCGACGGGAGGGACAGGCATCGGCAACGGCTTCGGCTCGGGGGCGGCGGTGCAGTTCCTCCTCACCGGTTCCTATCCGCTCACGGTCTGGTTGCCGCTCATGCTCCTGGGGCTCGCGGTCGGACGCCTCCCGCTCGACCGGACGCAGGTCGCGGCCGCTCTCCTCGGCGCCGGAGCCGCCGCGGCGGCGCTGGGCTACGGCCTCGGCGACGCGTTCAACGGCAGCGTCCGGGGGTGGCTGTCGGACTGGGATCTGTCGGCTTCGGCGTCGACAGTCGCATCCGGATCGGCGGCCCTCTCCGGATCGATGCCCGATGGCGGTGACGCGCGTCCGTACGCGCAGCTGCTGTCCGAGCTCGACCTCGGCCGGATCGTCGGGGCGGCGTGGGGGGTGTCTCCGCACTCGGGCGGCACGTGGGAGATCATCGGCTCGGGCGGCGTCGCCCTGGCCGTGATCGGCGCCTGCCTGCTCGCGGCGCGGCCGCTGCGCGCGGTGCTCGTGCCGTTCGCCGCCGTCGGGTCGATGCCGCTGACGGCCTACGCAGCGCACGTCGTGTCGTTCGCGCTGCTGTTCTCGCCGTTCGCGCTTGTTCCGGGGATCGCCGGGGATCCGGAGGGGAGCGGCGGCGTCGTCCTGTGGGCGTCGAGCGTCGTCGTGCTCCTCGGGGCGTGCACGCTGTGGGCCCTGCGGCGCGGACGCGGACCGCTCGAGACGGTCACCGCGTGGGCTGCGCGCCGCATCGACTCCCGTTAGTCTACGATGTAGATATAACGAGAGGGGATGTCATGGACGCTCGGTCATCCGGCATCGCGATCGACGTCGTGCACAAAGCGTTCGGTGGTCGAGAGGTGCTCGCCGGCGCGACGCTCGAGGTGGCGCGCGGCGAGATCGTGGGGCTGCTCGGATCCAACGGGGCCGGCAAGACGACCCTGATCTCGATCGCGACGGGCATCCTCGCCCCCGACCGTGGACGTGTCCGCGTCGACGGCATCCCGCCGACGGGCTCGGGATTCGCCCGGGCGGTCGGGTGCGCGCCGCAGGAGACCGGGACCTACCCCACGCTGACGCTCCGCGAGAACCTGTCGGGCTTCGCTCGGCTCTACGGGCTGCGCGGGCGGGCGGTCCGCCGGCGCGTCGACGAGCTCGTCGAGGCCCTCGACCTCGTCTCGGTCGCGGACCGCCGGGCGGGGGAGCTGAGCGGCGGTCAGCGCCGCCGCCTGCACACCGCGATGGCCCTGGTGCACCGGCCCGCGGCGCTCTTCCTCGACGAGCCGACCGTCGCGGCCGACGTCGTCTCACGCAGCCGGATCGTCGAGCTCGTCCGTGCGCTCGCCGACGACGGGGCCGCGGTCGTGTACACGACGCATCACCTCGACGAGATCGAGCGTCTCGGCGCCGAGGTCGCGCTGCTCGGGGACGGCCGCGTCCGCCGCCTCGGGCCGGTCGAGCGCGTCGTGGAACGCTGGGGCGCGACCGAGGTCGCGATCCGCCTGCGCACCGCTCCCGAGATCGACCGCGTGCGCCCGCCCTGGCGTCGCGCGGGCGACTGGCTCGTCGGCGACGCGGACGGCATCGCACCGGCGCGACTGCTGCGCGAGGGGCTTCGCGCCCTCGACGCCGACGGAGCGGAGGTCGTCGACGTCGACATCCGGCGCTCGTCGCTCGAGAACGCCTACCTCCGGCTCGTGCACCCTGATGCGCCGGCGCAACCCGCGGACGGAGCCGATCATGTTGCGGCATAGTCTCGCGGTGGCGGCCATCGACGCCCGCATCCTGCGTCGTGACCCGGCGCCGGTGCTGGTCATGATCGTCATCCCGCTCGTGTTCGTGCCGTTCCTGCTGCCCGGTGCGGCCGCTCAGCTCGCTGCGACGGGCCACGTCGGCTCGTCCGGTGCCCAGTACGCGGTGCCCGGCTTGGCGGTGCTGTTCGCCATGCTGTGCGTCCAGCAGATCGTCACGGCGTTCCACCGCGACCTGCAGTCCGGCGTCTGGGAGCGGCTGCGGATGTCGCCCGCGACACTGGCCGAGCTGCTGATCGGCAAGTCGCTTGCAGCCCTGGTCGCGCAGATCGTCCAGCTCGTCGTCGTCCTCGGCGGCGGCGCGCTCCTGTTCGGCTACCGTCCGAACGGGTCGTGGGCCGGGGTGATCCTGGTGGCCGCCGTCTTCTCGCTCGCGATGGTCGCGTTCGGGGTGCTGGTCGTGGCGGTCTTCCGTACCCAGGACCAGGCGCTCGCCGTGTGCAGCATCGTCGCGATGCTCATGGCCGGTCTCGGCGGGGCGTTCGGCCCCGTCGCCGCGCTCCCCGAGGCGCTGCGGGTCGTCGCCCCGGCGTCGCCGGCATTCTGGGCCCTCGACGCGCTCTCCGCCCTCACCCTCGACGGCGCCGGACCGGCCGACGTGCTCGTCCCGCTCGGCGTGCTGCTGCTCTTCGCCGCCGGGTTCGCGGGTGCCGCCGTCGTCGCCTTCGTCCGCCGCGGGCGGTGGTCGTGATGTCGCCGCGCCCGGCGAAGTTCACCCGCGACGACGCGGTCGCCGCCGCTGTCGCGATCGTCGACGACATCGGCGTCGATGCGCTCACGATGCGTCGGCTCAGCGCCGCGCTCGGCGTCGATCCGATGGCCCTCTACCGGCACTTCGCCGACAAGGGCGAGGTCGTCGCCGCCGTCGCCGACAGCTTCTGGCTCGGGTGCGAGGTGCCCGACGTCGGCGGTGCTGCGGACTGGCGGCAGTACGCGACGTCGCTGATGAACGGCATCCGTTCGTCGCTCGAGCGGCATCCGAACGTCATCCCCGTCGTGGCGACGCACCCGATCACCTCCGCGCCTGCGCTCGCCTGGGCCGATCGCGCGCTGGGGCGGATCATCGACGCGGGCGCCCCCGTCACGGCCGGTCTCGGTGATCTCGTCAACACGCTCGTCATGCTCACCGTCGCCTCGGCGCTGGGGGAGTACTCCCCGCCCGCCGGCTCGGATGCCGAGACGGGATCCTCGCGGCGATCGAGTCCGCGATCGGCCGAGCCGTCGACCGCGCCCGGCGGCCCCGCGCTGCCGAATCTCGCCCGTCTCGCCGAGGCCGGATGGCGCCCCGACCCGCGTCGGCAGTTCGAGCGTGCCCTCGACGCGGTGCTCGCCGGGTGGGGATCGGGCGAATCGTGAACGCGCACCGCTCCGTGGAGCGGCGGCCGCGGCGAGCCGAGCCGGTCGCGACAGCCGCACTCGTGCTGCTCACCGTCGTGACGGCCCTGACGGCCGCCGCGGGCGCCGCCACCGTCGCCGTCGTGGCAGGCGGCACCGATCGCCTGTTCGCTGCGGCCGCCGCCCCCGATTGGGTGCAGATGCACGCGGGGCCGGTCGATGCCGCAGCGATCGACGCGTTCGCCGCGACGGCCGACGGCGTCATCGACCATCAGGTCGCCCCCGCGCTTCGCGTCGACAACGATGCCGTGCGCCTCGACGGGCGGAGCGATATGGCCCGCACCGGGGTGATGGAACTCCTCCTGGTGCGCCAGAACGACCGATTCGACCTGCTGCTCGGGTCGGACGACCGTCCCGTAGCGCCGGCGCGGGGCCAGATCGCGGTGCCGACGTTCTACATGCAGGAGTACGGGCTCGAGCCGGGCGACCGGGTCGAGCTCGCCGTCGCGGGTGCGACGCGGTCCTTCACGGTCGTGGACCGGGTGCGTGATGCGCAGATGAATCCCGGGGTGGTCAACTCCAAGCGCTTCGTCCTCGCCGACGCGGACTGGACCGAGCTCGCCGAGGTGCTGCCGGTGCAGAGCCTCGTCACGTTCCGGATCGCCGGTGACCCCGTCGCGTTCGCCGCGGCTTATCGCGATGCCGGGCTTCCCGCCGACGGGCCTGCCGTCGACGGCGCCCTGCTGCGGCTGATCGGCGCTCTCACCGACGGCGTGGTCGCCGCTGTGCTCCTCCTGCTCGCCGTGACCGTCTTCGCCGTCAGCGCACTGTGTCAGCGGCTGGTGATCCTGACCTCGCTCGAGAACGAACGCCGCCGCATCGCGCTGCTGCGCACCCTCGGCTTCTCGTCTGCGCACGTCATCCGTGAGCAGCTGCGTCGTTACATCGTCCTCGCGGTGTGCGGTGCGGCGGTGGGAGCGGGGCTGGCGGTCCCGGTCGCCGGCGTCGTGACCGCGCGCATCGTGGCCGACACCGGCGGGGCGGCGACCGGCTCGACGATCGGCGCCGTCGTCGTCGCGGGGGCGCTGGTCGCCGGCGCGACCGTGCTCGGGGCGGCCGTCGTGATGCGCCGGGTGCGGCGCGTCACCCCCGCCGCCGCTGAACTCGCGTCCGCACCGCGCCGCGTCGCACGGTGGCTTCCCGCGAGCGCGCCGCTGCCGGTGCCGCTCTGGATGGCTCTGCGCACGCGTCTGGCCCGCCCCGGCGGCACGGTGCTGCTGCTGACGGTCGTCGCCGTCGCGGTGGTGGTCGCGGTCCTGCCCGCCCGTCTCGCGCAGACGGTGTCCGCTCCGTCGTTCGCGAGCACACTGGGGATCGGTGACAGCGACCTGCGCGCCTTCGTCCCGGCATCCCTCGACCCCGTCGAGGCCGACGCGGTCGTGACGGGGCTGCGTGAGCATCCGGACGTCGTGGGCGTCGTCGCCTCGGAGACCCGGCGGGTGTCCGTCGAGGGACCCACCGGTTACCGTGCCGACCTGGCGGTCGAGACGGTGCCGTCGCACACCTACCCGCTGAAGTACCGCTCGGGTCGCGAGCCCGCGGCTCCGGACGAGATCGCCCTCTCGACGCTCGCCGCCCAGTCGTGGGAGGCGTCCGTCGGCGACGTCGTGACCGCCGGGTCCGGGGCCGGGTCGGCGCGCGGTCTCCGGGTCGTCGGGCTCTACCAGGACATCACGAACGGGGGACGCTCGGCGCGGACCCTCGGCGTCGACGCCTCGGCTCCCGTGCTCTGGCGCACCGTCGTCGCCAACGTCCGCGCGGGAGCCGACGCGGCCGCTGTCGCCGACGCGCTCAGCCGCGCGTTCCCCGCGGCCACGGTCACCGACGTCGACCGCTTCGTGGCGCAGACGCTGGGCGGCACGGTCGGGACGTTGCGCAGCGCGGCGGTCGGAGCCGCCGGGTTCGCGCTCGTCCTGCTCGTTGTCGTGGTCTCGTTCCTGACGCGTCTCGAGTCGGCGCGCGACCGACGCGGTCTGCGCGAGCTGCGCTCGATCGGACAGCCTGCCAGCGCGATCCGGACGACGCTCGTCCTGCGTCCGGTCGTCGTCGCCGTCGTCGCGGCGCCGCTCGGCCTCGTCGCAGCCGAGGCGCTGGGGCCCTCGGCGTTCGGTGCGATGCTGTCGTCGCTCGGTGGCGGGCCGCTCGAGCTCGCGCCCGATGGCCTCGCCGGCCCGGCCGCCGTCGTCGTCGCGATCACCGGGGTCGCCGCGGCCGCTGCAGCCGGCTCCCTCGTCCCCGCGATCCACCCTCGAACGAAGGCCTCGACATGACCCGTCCTCTCCTCCGCGCCCGCGGTGTCGGCCGATCGTTCGCCTCGGCGCACGGCGAGAGCGCCGTCGTGCTCGACGACATCCACCTCGCCGTCGCGGCCGGCGCCTTCGTCGCGTTGACGGGCGCGAGCGGGTCGGGAAAGTCGACCCTGCTGCGGTGCCTGAGCGCCCTCGATCGCCCCGACAGCGGAAGCGTCGAGTTCGACGGGACGGATCTCGCCCGCCTCGACGACCGACGACTGTCGAACCTCCGCCGGGCTCGGATGGGATTCGTGTTCCAGCACGCCGAGTTCCTCGACGAACTGACGGTCAGGGAGAACGTGCTGCTGCCGGCGCTCGAGCGGCGCGGCGCGGGCGGTGCGCTCACCCGTCGGCGGGCGGAGCGGCTGCTCGACCGTCTCGGTGTGGCGGGGCTGCGTGACGAGCTCCCGGCGGGCCTGTCGGGCGGGCAGCGTCAACGCGTCGGGATCTGCCGTGCGCTCGTGAACGAGCCCGACGTGGTCTTCGCGGACGAGCCGACGGGGGCGCTGCACCGCGAGGCCGCCGCCGAGGTCGTCGAGCTCTTCGCCGAGCTGAACCGCGCGGGTACGACCGTGGTGCTCGTCACGCATGATCCGGAGGTCGCATCCCGCGCTTCGGCGCAGCATCGCCTCGTCGACGGGCGGCTGGCGGATGTCGCGGCCTCCGGGGACGACAGAAGGGGCCGGCCCTGAGGACCGACCCCTTCGATGCGTCAGTGACGCTCAGAGAGCGCGGATATTCGTCGCCTGCAGGCCCTTCTGGCCCTGCTCGACGTCGAATTCGACCTTCTGGTTCTCGAACAGGTTGCGGTGTCCAGAGCCGGCGATGGCGCTGAAGTGCGCGAACACGTCCGCGGTGCCGTCGTCCGGAGCGATGAAGCCGAACCCCTTCTCCGAGTTGAACCATTTGACGGTGCCAGTGGCCATGTCGTCATTTTCCTTCTGTGTTCTGAGACCACCGATGTGATGATCCGGGATACCGCGGCGACGGTGTCGCTGCGGAGTGTGTGGGGCGAGCGGTCACTCGCCGGGATGTGGCGACCGAACGCGAGGGGTGCGGTCGCGGGCCGAGAGCACGGCCCGATGCGTGAGATCGACGGCGGAATGACAGGAAGTGCACGTCGGCGTGAACCGACGGAGAGGCGCGCCGTGAGACGCACCGACCCTCGAATGCTACGCGATATCGGGCCTCTTGTGGGGCGTGACGTCATGCTCGGTTCGAGAACGACACGTTCCGACACATCACGCCGGGGCGTCGAGGGGGCCGCCGAAGCGCTCGTCGAAGTCCGCGAGCACGCGGGCGCAGGCGGTGACGTCCTCGGGCGTGCCGGCGAGCTCGAACTCGAACACGACGGGGCGCCCCGACACCCGCGCGAGATCGCGCGCGGCCGCCTGATAGAAGGCGCCGAAGTTGCGGTTGCCCGATCCGATGATCCCGACCAGTCGCCGACGCGTCGCGGGGGAGCGCAGGAAGGCGCGGACGGGGCCGGGAAGCGTCGCGTGGGCGTCGTTGCCCGCCTTGTACGACGGCGTCAGCAGGATCCACGGGCCGGGTGCCTCGGTCGCGCGGACGGAGCGGTCGGCGAGATCGAGCACGGGTCGGCCGTCGGTCGCCGTGAGGTGCCCGGCGAAGCGGCGGATGAGGTTCGAGGTCGAGGAGTAGTAGTAGACGGGGAGCTGCGCCACCGCCCCAGTCTCGTCCCGGTGGGCGGTCGAGGTGCGGCCGCGGGACGGAGAAATGCATCCGCTTGTTTTTCCCGGCCCGAGCCCCGGATGTGGTCAGACCACAGGGTCACACTGGAGTCACGGGGTCGAGGTCCCTCCATCCCGGTTTCGCACACAGACGCGGACTCACCGTCCGCGCCGGGAAGGCACACGATGTCCATCGCCATCGACGCCCTCGTCACTCGGGCCCAGCGCGCCCTCGACGAGTACGCGCACTTCACGCAGGAGCAGGTCGACCACATCGTCCGCAAAGCCTCGGTCGCCGCCCTGCACCACCACGGCGACCTCGCGGTGATGGCGGTCGAGGAGACCGGACGCGGCCTGTTCGAGGACAAGGCCGTGAAGAACATGTTCGCCTGCGAGCACGTCACGCACTCGATCATCGATCAGAAGACCGTCGGCGTCATCTCGCACGACGAGCTCACCGGGATCACCGAGATCGCCGATCCCGTCGGGGTGATCTGCGCCCTGACCCCCGTGACCAACCCGACCTCGACCGCGATTTTCAAGTCGCTCATCGCGCTCAAGACCCGCAACCCCATCGTGTTCGGCTTCCACCCCTCCGCGCAGCGGTGCTCGTCCGAGGCCGCCCGCATCGTGCGCGACGCCGCGGTCGCCGCCGGCGCCCCCGCGGACTGCATCCAGTGGATCGAAGAGCCTTCGATGGAGGCGTCCGGCGAGCTGATGAACCACCCGGGCGTGGCGCTCATCCTCGCCACCGGCGGCAACGCGATGGTGCGCGCGGCGTACTCGTGCGGCAAGCCCGCCCTCGGCGTCGGCGCGGGAAACGTGCCCGCTTTCATCGAGCGCACCGCCGACGTCGGCCGCGCGGTCAACGACATCGTGCTGTCGAAGTCGTTCGACATGGGCATGGTGTGCGCGAGCGAGCAGGCCGTCATCCTCGACGCCCCCGTGGCGGACGAGGCGCTGGCCGAGTTCGTCCGGCTGCACGCCTACCGTGTCAGCCCCGCAGAGAAGACGATGCTCGAGGAGTTCATCTTCGGCGTCAGCGCCGACAGCGCGAACTGCGCCGACGCCAAGCTCAACGCGAGCGTCGTGGGGCAGTCGCCCGTCTGGATCGCCGAGCATGCGGGATTCACCGTGCCCGCGGATACTTCGATCCTGCTCGCCGAGGTCTCGGGCGTCGGACCGCATGAGCCGCTCACCCGCGAGAAGCTCGCACCCGTGCTGGCCGTCCTCCGCGCCGAGACCCCCACCGAGGGCATCGAGCTCTCGCGTCAGATGGTGGCCTTCGACGGGCTCGGGCACTCCGGTGCCATCCACTCCAACGACGCCGAGGTGATCGCCCGCTTCGCCGAAGTGGTCAAGGCCGTGCGCATCATCGAGAACTCGCCGTCCGCCCTCGGCGGCATCGGCGACATCTACAACGCCTTCCTGCCTTCCCTCACCCTCGGATGCGGCTCCTACGGCCACAACTCCGTCTCCAACAACGTCTCGGCGGTGAACCTCGTGAACGTCAAGCGCGTCGGACGGCGCAACAACAACCTGCAGTGGTTCAAGATCCCCGGCAAGACCTACTTCGAGCCGCACGCCATCCGCTACCTCGCCGACATGCGCGGAGTGGAGCGGGTGACGATCATCACCGACCAGACGATGACCTCGCTCGGCTACGTCGACCGCATCACCGACGTGCTCAACCGTCGCGAGAACCGCGTGCAGATCCAGCTGCTGAACCAGGTGCGTCCCGAGCCCAAGGTCTCGGAGGTCGTCGCCGGCGCCGAGCAGCTGCGGCAGTTCCAGCCCGACACGATCATCGCGCTCGGCGGCGGCTCGCCGATGGATGCCGCCAAGGTCATGTGGCTGCTGTACGAGAACCCCGAGATCGAGTTCTCCGACATGCGCGAGAAGTTCTTCGACGTCCGCAAGCGCGCCTTCACCTTCCCCGAGATGGGCAAGAAGGCCAAGCTCGTCTGCGTCCCGACGACATCGGGCACGGGATCCGAGATGACGCCGTTCGCGGTCATCACCGACGACGTCACGGGTATGAAGTACCCGCTCGCCGACTACGCGCTGACGCCCTCGGTCGCCATCATCGACCCCGAGCTGACGCGGGTGCTGCCGGGGTTCCTCGTGGCCGACGCGGGCTTCGACGCCCTCACGCACGCCACCGAGGCCTACGTGTCGGTCTACGCCAACGACTACACCGACGGGCTGTGCCTGCACGCGATCAAGCTGATCTTCGAGAACATCGAGCGCAGCACGAAGGCCGCGCCGGGGTCGACGGATGCCGCCGACCGCCGCGCCCGCGAGAAGATGCACAACGCGGCATCCATCGCCGGCATGGCCTTCGGCAACGCCTTCCTCGGCATCGTGCACGCGATGGCCCACGTGACGGGCGCGACGTACAAGCTCGTCCACGGCCGCACCAACGCCGTGTACCTGCCGCACGTCATCCGCTACAACGGCACGGTGCCCACCAAGCTGACGAGCTGGCCGAAGTACGAGCGCTACATCGCGCCCGAGCGTTTCCAGCAGATCGCGCAGCACCTGGGACTGCCTGCCGCGACCGCCGAGGAGGGTGTCGAGAGCTACGCCCGCGCGGTCGAGGAGCTGCGCGACCGCGTCGGCATCGAGCGGTCGTTCCAGGCCCAAGGCGTCGACGAGGCGCGCTTCCTCGACGGTCTCCACGCCCTGGCGATGGCCGCCTACGAAGACCAGTGCGCGCCGGCCAACCCCCGGATGCCGATGATCGAGGACATGAAGACCCTCATGGAGGCGGCGTACTACGGCACGTCGTTCACCGAGGTGCGGGCGACGCGCGCGGATGCCGTGGCGGCGGCGGATGCAGCGGCGCCGGTGACGGCGCCCCGGAAGGCCGCGGCCAAGGCGAAGGCCACCCACGGCGCCTGAGCGCCCGAGCGTGCGGGGCCGGGCCGGCGGGCCCGGCCCCGCACGTACGCTGGAGGCATGCAGCAACGTCGCCTCGGTTCCACTTCGCGTTCGGTCTCGGCCATCGGCCTGGGCACCTGGCAGCTCGGCGCCGACTGGGGCGACGTCGACGAGGCGCAGGCTCTCGCGGTGCTCGAGGCGGCCGTCGACGCGGGCGTCACTCTGTTCGACACGGCCGACGTTTACGGCGACGGTCGGAGCGAGACGATCATCGGCCGCTTCCTCGCCGGGCGGGACGACCTCGGGGTGACGGTGGCGACCAAGATGGGGCGCCGCCTGGCTCAGGAGCCCGAGAACTACACACCCGGGAACTTCCGAGCCTGGACCGACCGGTCGCGCCGCAACCTCGGCGTCGACACCCTCGACCTCGTCCAGCTCCACTGCCCGCCGAGCGCGGTCATCGACGCCGACGCCACGTACGACGCGCTCGATGCCCTCGTCGCCGACGGCGCGATCGCGGCCTACGGAGTGTCGGTCGAGACGGCGGCGCAGGCGCTGTCGGCCATCGGGCGCCCCGGCGTGACCGACGTGCAGATCATCCTCAACCCGTTCCGGCTCAAGCCGCTCGACGAAGTCCTGCCCGCCGCCGAGCGTGCGGGCGTCGCGATCTTCGCGCGCGTCCCCCTCGCCTCGGGCCTGCTCAGCGGTCGGTACACGGCCCAGACCCGCTTCAGCGCCGACGACCACCGCTCGTACAACCGCGGCGGCGAGGCCTTCGACCGCGGCGAGACCTTCTCGGGGGTCGACTACGACACCGGGCTCGCGGCCGTCCGCCGGTTGGCCGAGACCGTGCCCGCGGGCGTCTCGCTCCCGGCCGCGACGCTCGCCTGGATCGCGTCGCGCCCGGGTGTGACGAGCGTGATCCCGGGAGCCCGGTCGGCGGAGCAGGCCCGCGCGAACGCGGCGGCGGCCGCGCTGCTCGACGACGGCGTCGACCTCTCCGCGTTCGCCGGCGCCGTCACGGCGGTCTACGACGACCTGCTGCGCGCCGAGGTGCACCCGCACTGGTGAGGTCTCCCGGCCGGCGGGTGTGGAGCATCGCCTCCGCGGGCCGCGCCCCCGTCCTACGCTGAGCGGGTGATCGTTGAATTCGACGCCGAGGTCTTCCGCTGGGAGGCCCGGACGCAGGACTGGTACTTCGCGGCCGTGCCGCCGGAGCCGAGCGCCGACGTGCGCGAGATCCCCGGATGCCGCGCGGCTTCGGCGCGGTCGCCGTCGTCGCCACCATCGGCGGTTCGACGTGGCGGACCTCGATCTTCCCCGACGCCACCCGGGGCGGGTACGTCCTGCCGCTCAAGCAGGCGATCCGCCGCGCGGAGGGCATCGGCGCCGAGGGCGTCGTGCGCGTCCGGCTCGAGGTCATCGACGCGTGACCGGGATCGTCGCCGGAACGCTGCTCCTGGTCGCGGGGGGCGCTCGCGCTCGTGCTCGCGGTCGTCGACGCCCGCACGCGGCGCCTCCCGAATCGCCTCGTGCTGCCGTTGTACCCGGTCGGGCTCGGTCTCGCCGTCGTCGTCGCGCTCGATCGCGGGTCCGTCCTGCCGCTCGTGCAGGCGGTGCTCTCGTCCGTCGTGCTCTTCGCCGTGTTCGCGCTCCTGCACCGCGGCGGCGGCATGGGCGGGGGAGACGTCAAGCTGGCCGGCGCCCTCGGCCTCATGGCCGGCGGGTTCGGGTGGGAGGTCGCCGCCGTGGGCGTGGCGCTCGCCTTCGTCGCGGGCGGCGTGGTGGCCGTCCTGCTCCTCGCGGGGCGGCGTCGGAACGCATCCCGACGCATCGCGTTCGGTCCCTTCCTCGTCGCGGGGGCGGGCGTCGCCATCGGCTTCGCCCTGTCGGGCGTCTGAGGGGCTGTCAAGGCCGGGCAGCCGTCGCGGCGGCGGCGCTAGGGTGACGGCATGGCCGACTCCACGTTCGTCTCGCGCGCGACCGCGTGGGCCCTCCAGCGCAAACCCGTCCGCGCCTACCTGCTCTACAGCGAGCACCGCGGCGCGGTCCTGGCCGACAGCGTCACCTACCGCACGCTCTTCAGCGTCTTCGCGGGCGTTCTGCTCGGCTTCTCGGTCGCGGCCCTGTGGCTCGCGGGCGATCCCGCCGCGTGGCAGGCCCTCATCGACGCCGTCAACCGCGTCGTCCCCGGCCTGGTCGGCGAGGACGGCCTCATCAAGCTCGATGACATCTCGGCGCCCGGCAGCCTCACGGTCGCCGGCATCGTCGCCGTCGTCGGCCTCGTGGGTGCGGCGATCGGCGCGATCGGATCGCTTCGCACCGCGATGCGCGCCATCGCCGACGAGATGAGCGATGACGTGCTGTTCGTCTGGGTCATGCTGCGCAACCTGGGGCTCGCGGTCGGCATCGGCGGCGCCCTCGTCGTCGCGGCGGGCGTCACCTTCCTCGGAACGGCGGGCGTCGGCATCCTCGCCGACCTGCTCGGGTTCGGCGACTCGAACCCGTTGGTGCAGTTCGCGGGTTGGCTCGTCGCGCTCGTGGTGGTGTTCGCCCTCGACGCCGTCGTCGTCGCGGTCCTCTTCCGCGTGCTGTCGGGCGTGCGCGCCTCGCGGCGAGCGCTGTGGAGCGGGGCTCTCCTCGGTGCCGCGGGGCTGACCGTGCTGCAGCAGCTGTCGGGGCTCTTCGTCGGCGGCGCGACGTCGAACCCGCTGCTGGCCTCGTTCGCGTCGCTCATCGCCCTGCTGCTCTGGCTGAACCTGTCGTCGCAGGTCATCCTCATCGCCACCGCGTTCATCGTGACCGGTGTCCGCGAGGACCAGGACCGGGTCCGCGCGCGTTTCGGTGCGACGACCTTCGTGCAGCGTCGTGTCCAGCGGGCCGAGGACGCGGTGGCGGCCGCCGCACGCGAGCTCGAGAAGGCGCGCGAGCTCGAAGCCGACGAGCGGCGCGCCTGAGCGACGGCTCCGCTCGCCTCGGCGTCAGCGCGCGTAGCGCTCGACGAAGGCCCGCAGGATCGAGCCCGTGCGCTCGACGGGCGCCCGCCGGACGGACGCGAGCGTGAGATCGAGCTCGTCGGCGGCGAAGTACCCGTGATCGGCATAGGCGTGGATCCGCGTCGTGATGCCCTCGAGGTCGAGCTCGGGGTGGAACTGCGTCGCGTAGACGTTGCGTCCCACCCGGAACATCTGCACGGGGCATCCCGCCGACGAGGCGAGCACCGTGGCTGCCGGCGGCAGCGACGAGATCGCCTCCTTGTGGCCGACGAAGGCGGTGAAGCCCTCGCCCAGCCCCGAAAGAAGCGGGTCGGCACGTCCTGCGGGGGTGACCTCGACGTCGACGACGCTGATGGGCTCGCCGTGCGTACGGTCGATCGTCGCCCCCAGATGCGCTCCAAGCGTCCCGACCCCGTAGCACGCGCCGAGGAAGGGGAAGTCGGCGGCCACGACCCG
Organism: Microbacterium arborescens; assembly: GCA_036946435.1. GTDB lineage: Bacteria > Actinomycetota > Actinomycetes > Actinomycetales > Microbacteriaceae > Microbacterium > Microbacterium arborescens_A. The sequence goes on from JAQIJE010000045.1 coordinate 25,316, forward strand.
GTCCAGCAGCTCGACGAACTCCGCTTCGACGCGTCGCTGCACGGCGGACTTCCGCTCCGGCGGGTCCGAGGCGTTGAACGGGCCGCCGCCGACGAAGATCCCCGAGATCTCCGCCAGGTCGAGGGGCGGCAGGGGAGCGGCCTCGAGCCGGATGCGTCGCAGCGATGCCTCGTCGAGTCCGCTGTGCCGGAGGAACAGCGCATACTCCTCGTCGGCCGGCAGGTCCTCGGCACGTGTGGCCAGCAGGACGAAGGGCTTCATGCGGCGCGTCCGCTCCGTAGTGCTCCGATCCGCATGGCGCAAGCGTATCCGCCCGTCTCCGGCCCGCGGGTAGTGTCGGCATCAGGAGGTCAGAACATGGCTATTGCACGACTGCACGGAGGCCCGCTCGACGGGCAGACCCTTCCGCTGGACGACGAGGCGTCGGACCGGCTCATCCTTCCCTACAGCGAGACCCAGGTGGTCTACGAGCGCGCGGGTGAGGCCGAGCACACCGGTGAGGGCGACGGACCGACGTCGTCCGAGTTCCGGTTCGTCGAGGCCGAGGACGACATCGACCCCTCCGCCGATGAGCGGGACGACCGCGTCACGAATGACGACTGAGTCCCGGAGCTCGGTCGAGGGTCGAGCGCAAGTACGACGTCGACGCCGCGGCGGGGCTGCCGGACTGGTCGTCCCTTGCCCGGCGTCGCCTCGGTCGGAGATGCCGAGCCGCGCGAACTCGATGCGCGCTATCTCGACACCCCCGACGGGCGTCTCGCCGCCGCGCTGACGGCGCTGCGACGGCGTACGGGCGGCCCCGATGAGGGATGGCACATCAAGCGCTCGACACCCGAGGGGAAGCTCGAGACGCAGTGGCCGCTCGGCGACGACGTCGACGGCGAGACGGTCGTGGTCCCCGACGCCGTCCGGGCGGCGCTGTCCGAGATCGCCGACGGACCGTTCGACGTGATCGCCCGCATCCGCAACTCCCGCACGGCATATGCCCTGCGCGACACCGCGGGGGGCCCTCGTCGCGGAGTTCGTCGACGACCGGGTGCGCGCGATCGACGTCCGGGCCGGTCGCGAGACGTCCTGGCGGGGAGTGGGAGCTCGAGCTCGGGCCCGCGGCTCCGGCCGACGCCGCCGGCGTCGAGCAGCTCTTCCGCGCGGCGGACGAGCTCGTGCGTTCGGCCGGGGGAGCGCCGTCCCCGTCGGGGCTCGAAGCTCGGCCGCGCCCTCGGGTGCTGACCGCGTCGCACGAACACGAAAGCACCGCCGGCCGAGCCGGGCGGTGCTTTCGTGTTCTGACCGGGTGTCAGAGGTTGATCATGTGTCCCGCGAGACCGTGGAACGCCTCCTGCAGGCCCTCCGACAGCGTCGGGTGGGTGTGCACGTTGCGGGCCGCCTCGAGCGCCGTGAGGTCCCACTTCTGCGCGAGCGTCAGCTCGGGGAGCAGCTCCGAGACGTCGGGGCCGATGAGGTGGCCGCCGATGAGCTCGAGGTGCTCGGCGTCGGCGATCAGCTTGACGAACCCGACGGGCTCGCCCAGGCCGTTGGCCTTGCCGTTCGCCGAGAACGGGAACTTGGCGACCTTGACGTCGTACCCCGCGTCGCGGGCCTGCTGCTCGGTGAGGCCGAACGAGGCGACCTGCGGCGAGCAGAAGGTGGCGCGCGGCATGTTGCGGTAGTCGCCGAGCGTCTGCGTCTCGGCGCCGCCGATGGTCTCGGCCGCGACGACGCCCTGCGCCTCGGCGACGTGCGCGAGCTGCAGCTTGGCGGTGACGTCGCCGATGGCGTAGACGCCCTCGACGTTCGTACGCATGTGGTCGTCGATGTCGATCGCGCCGCGCTCGGTCAGCTTGACACCCGTGTTCTCGAGGCCGAAGCCCTCGACGCGCGGAGCGAAAGCCGATCGACATGAGTACCTTGTCGGCCTCGATCTGGCCCTTCGCGCCGTCGGCGTTCGCCGAGTACGAGACGGTGACCTTGTCGCCGGAGTCGACGATCTGCTCGACCTTGGTGGAGGTGAGGATGTCGATCCCGTACTTCTTGTACTGCTTCTGGATCTCCTTCGAGACCTCGACGTCCTCGTTGGGGAGGGCGCGGTCGAGGAATTCGATGATCGTGACCTTCACGCCGTAGTTCGACATCACGAAGGCGAACTCCATGCCGATGGCGCCGGCGCCGACGATGACGATCGAGTTCGGCAGGTCGCGCGTGAGGATCTGCTCCTCGTAGGTCACGACGTTCTCGCTCAGCTGCACCCCGGGCAGCAGGCGGACGGTCGAGCCGGTCGCGATGATGACGTTGTCGAAGGTGACGGTCTCCTGCGAGCCGTCGGCCTTGGTGACCTGGATCGACTTCGCGTCGAGGAACGATCCGCGGCCCTCGTACTCGGTGACCTTGTTCTTCTTCATCAGGAAGTGGATGCCCTTGACGTGGG
>JAQIJE010000046.1:0-23489 GCA_036946435.1 Microbacterium arborescens
CCGAGACACCGCCGCCGGTCCCGATCTCGACGATGTTCAGCGCACCCGTCGCCGCGGCGAGCACGGCGCACTGCGCCCCGATGGGCGGACTGATCGGAGCAGCGCCGATCTCGAGGGCGTGTGCACGAGCGCGAGCGATGTGCTCGGGTTCGACCGTCGCCTCCATCGCGAACCTGCGGATCGCTTCCTGATCGGCCATGTGTTTTCCTCCTCCCGTCAGCGTACGCGTGGAGTCGTCGCCCGCCGTCCAGGCGCACGGGTAATCTGGGGTCATGTTCTTCGGCCTAGACGGGGGACAAGCTCATCCTCATCGGGGGTCGCAGCTGTCCTGCTCCTCGGACCCGAGCGTCTGCCCAAGCTCGCCGAGATGCTCGCGCGCTTCACGGTGCGCGCTCGCGACTGGGTCAACGGCGCGAAGGACCGGGTCAAGGACGAGATGGGGCGACGACTTCTCGGACGTCGAGTGGCGCAAGCTCGACCCGCGCCAGTACGACCCGCGGCGCATCATCCGTGACGCGCTGCTCGAGGACGCCCCCCGGTGCCGACCGTCCGCGCCGCCGCCGCCGGAGCGGCGTTGACCACGGCGGCCGCCGTGGGAATGGACGCCGCCGGCCAGGAGCACCTGCGCTTCCAGCGTTCGGCCGCCGTGCCGTTCGACGACGAAGCGACCTGATCAGCGGACGCGCAGCGGAAGATTGCGCCGGCTCAACCGGTCGCGACCCGTGCCGAGGAGCGCGTCGGCGATCTCGTCGATCGCCCGCGCCGCGGCATCGTCGGGGTGGGCGAGGACGACCGGTCGGCCGGCGTCCGCGTCGCCGCGAAGCGCCGGGCTCAGCGGCACGGTGCCGAGCAGGGGCACCTCGCCCGAATCCGACAGCGCGGCGGCGACCAGCGCCCCGCCGCCGCTGCCGAAGACGTCCATCACGGTGCCGTCGGGCAACCGGAGCGGCCCCATGTTCTCGACGACGCCGATCACGCGCTGACCCGTCTGCCGGGCCACGAGGCCGCTGCGAACGGCGATGTCGGATGCCGCGGACTGCGGCGTCGTGACGACGACGACCTCGGCGTGGGGGGAGCAGCTGCCCGACCGAGATCGCGATGTCGCCGGTGCCGGGCGGCATGTCGATGAGGAGAACGTCGAGGTCGCCGAAGTAGACCTCGGTGAGGAACTGCGAGATCGTGCGGTGGAGCATCGGACCGCGCCACGCGACCGCCCCCGGGGGTCCCGGTGCCGCGCGGCAGGAACATCCCGATCGAGATGGTGCGCACCTCGTGGGCGATCGGCGGGATCATCAGGCCGTCGATGCGCGTCGGCTGCGGGGGCAGCCCGTCGGCTCCGGTCAGTCCCAGCAGGGCGGGGATGGAGTATCCGTGAACGTCGGCGTCGATGAGGCCGACGGACAGGCCGCGTGCGGCGAGTGAGACGGCGAGGTTCGCCGTGAGCGTCGACTTGCCGACGCCGCCCTTGCCGCTCGTGATGGCGACGACACGGGGTGAGCGAGTCGGGGCCGAACGGGTTCTCACGTTGCGGCCTTCCGGCGCGCAGCCGGTCGGTGAGCGCGGCGCGTTCCTCGGGTGTCATGACCCCGAGTTCCACGTCGACCCGCTCGATGCGGGGGGGGTGCCGACAGCGCGGCGGCCCGCACGTCGCGGTTCGATGCGGTCGGAAGCGGGGCACCCGACGATCGTCAGCGCGATGCTCACGCGGGCGTGCCCCGCCTCGACCGAGACGTCGCGGACCATCTCGAGCTCGCCGAGCGAGCGTCGCAGCTCCGGGTCCTGGACCGCCGAGACGGCCGCGCGGACCGCCTCGACGGTCATCGCTGGTCCGGCCGTTCGTCCGCGTCGAGACGGTCGAGCGCGGTGCGCAGCTCGGTGCGCAGCGTCTCTTTGGTCACGAGGCCGTCGGTGAGGTCGGTGATGGCCAGGGCGCAGGGCGACCACTTCGCGGGCGAGGTACTCGGTGTCGGCGAGGTTGCGCTCGGCGCGCTGGCGGTCCTGCTCGATCTGCACGCGGTCGCGGTCGTCCTGACGGTTCTGCGCGAGCAGGATGAGGGGCGCGGCGTACGACGCCTGCAGCGACAGCATGAGGGTGAGGGCCGTGAAGCCGTTCGCGGCCGAGTCGAAGCGGGCTTCGGGCGGCATGAGCGTGTTCCAGGCCAACCAGGCCGCGCAGAACAGCGACAGGCCGATGAGGAACGCGGGGCGTGCCCATCGCGCGGGCGATCCACTCCGTGAAGCGCCCGAACCGGTCGCGGGAGGGCTGCGGACTGCGGGCGCCCAGGACGCCCGAACGCCGCCCCGGCGCCTCGAGCGTGACCTTCTTGGGCGTGCGCGCCATCATCGGCGCCCCCGCATCGCGGCGGCGTCGTGCGGCTCGACATCCTGCGACCGCCAGTCGTCGGGCAGCAGATGGTCGAGCACGTCGTCGACGCTGACGACGCCGACGAGCCGGTGGGCCTGGTCGATGACGGGAACCGAGACGAGGTTGTAGCTCGCGAGCATGCGCGCGACCTCGGCGCGACGACGATGCGGGCACCGGGTCGACCGTGTCGTCGATGATGGCCCCGAGGCGCTCGTGCGGCGGGTATCGCAGCATCCGCTGGAAGTGCACCGTCCCGAGGAGGCGACCGGTGGGGGTCTCGTAGGGCGGCAGGGTCACGAAGACGGATGCCGCGAGCGCGGGGTGCAGCTCGTGCCGGCGGATGAGCGCGAGGGCCTCGGCGACCGTCGCCTCGGCCGACAGGACGATGGGATCGCTCGTCATGAGACCACCGGCCGTGTCGGGTCCGTACTCCAGGAGAGCACGGACGTCCTCGGCCTCCTCGGGCTCCATCAGCTCCAGCAGCTGCTCGACGCGGCCCTCGGGCATCTGTCCCAGGAGGTCGGCGGCGTCGTCGGGCTCCATCGCGTCGAGGATGTCGGCGGCGCGTTCGTCGCCGAGTCGTTCGAGGATGTGCACCTGCTCGTCCTCGGGCATCTCTTCGAGCGCGTCGGCGAGACGTTCGTCGGGGAGCTCCTCGGCGACCTCCAGCAGCCGCTCCGAGGGGAGGTCGAGCAGCGTGTTCGCGAGATCGGCGGGCTTGAGCTCGGAATACGTCGCAACGAGCTGCTCCGCGGACTGCGCGGCACCGGCGTTCTGGTCTTCGCGCACGTCGCCCCAGGCGGCGAACGTCGTCGGCCCCTTCGCGAACGGCGAGGCGCTCGTCTTCGGGCGGCGCAGGAAGAGCTGTCCGATGTCCCAGTCGCCGAGGCGGCTGCGCTCGATGGCGACGTCCTCGATGACCGCAGCCCCGGACCCGTCGCGCAGGTAGACGCTCCGCCCGAGCAGCTCGGCCATGACCCGGACCTCGCCGCCGCGCTGCTGGAACCGGCGGACGTTGATGAGCCCGGTCGTGATGACCTGGCCCGTCGCGATCGAGGTGACCCGGCCGATCGAGAGGAAGACGTGACGTCGTCCCGGGATCTCCACGACGAGGCCGATGACGCGGGGCGGATCGGACTTCCGGAAGATCACGACGACGTCGCGGACCTTCCCGAGCCGGTCGCCGGCGGGATCGAAGACCACGCAGCCGACGAGGCGCGCGACGAAAACCCTCTGCGTACTCACCGTCCCAGCGTAGTCCGGCGATCCCCGCGGTCGCCCGTGACAAGATGGGACGATGAGCATGATGGGCGGAACGCCCCCGGTCGCGGGCGAGAAGGTCGCCGAGTTCCCCTCGTACGAGGCTGCCCAGAAGGCGGTGTCGACCCTCATCTCCGCCGACATCCCCGCGCGCGAGATCGCGATCGTCGGGTACGGACTGCGATCGATCGAGACCGTCACGGGCCGGCTGGGCTATGCGACGGCCGCGCGGACCGGCGCGATCAACGGCGTGCTGCTCGGACTGATCTTCTCGCTCATCTTCGTCTTCGGCACCCCGGATGCCGCGATCCAGCTCTTCCTCGGCGTCATGCTCGTCGGTGTGTCGCGCTCGGCATGATGATGAGCCTCGTGATGTTCGCCCTCGTCCGACGTCGCCGCGACTTCGCGTCGGTCACGCAGGTCGTCGCCGATCACTACGAGGTCACGGTCCAGGCCGGGAGCATCCACCGCGCCCGGGGCGCGCTCAACGTCGCGCCCGTACGCCCCGCGGCTCCCGTCCCGACCGTGTCGGACGAGCCGCCGCGCTACGGCGAGCGCATCGACCCCGCGGCGGGCCCGGTGGCCGGCCGGCCCGCTCCCGGGCCGGAGGTTCCGGGAGACCGGCCCACGGCGCCGCCCGCTGGTCCGTCGTCGTCCGGCACCGCCGGGCAACCGCCCGCCGTCGGCCCGACCCCCGGCGGCGAGGCTCCGGGGCCGGACCTTCCGCCCACCGCCGCACCGGCACCGGGGGACGACACGAACCGGTGACGTCGGATGTCGTCGTCACGCTGCCCACGGGCGACGTGCGTGTGCCCCTGCTGGTCGACCCGAGCCCGGACGCCCGGCTGACGATGGTGCTCGCCCACGGCGCGGGTGCGGGGCCGGACCATCCGTTCCTCGCCGGCTTCGCCGCTGCCGCGGCGTCGCAGGGGATCACGGTCGTCCGGTTCGCCTTCCCTTACGTCGTGGCCGGGCGACGCTTGCCCGGCCCTGCCGCTCACGCCCTCGCGACCTGGGAGACCGTGTCCCGAGCCGTGGCAGCGGACGCCCCCGGCCTTCCGCTGGTCGCGGCCGGCAAGTCCTACGGCGGACGGATGGCGTCGGTCGCGGCATCCGAGGGCCGGCTCGCGCCGGCGGCACTGGTCTATCTCGGCTACCCGCTCCACGCGCCCGGCCGACCCGACCGCCCGCGGGTCGAGCACCTGCCGCGGGTGACGGCACCGCAGCTGTTCGTCTCGGGCGAGCTCGACCCCTTCGTCGACCCCGTCGAGGACCTCGAACGCGCGGTGGCCGCGTGTCCCGACGCGGAGCTCGCCTGGATCGCCGGTGCCCGCCACTCCTTCGAGACGGCGGGCCGGCGACGCGACGCGGGCGACATCGGTGCGGAGCTGGCCGCTCCCGTCGCGGCCTGGCTCCGGCGACGGCTGTCGGTCTGAGCGCCGGTCGGATCACCGACCCGCGGCGTACCCCTGCATCCCGCGCGGATTGGCGGAGCCCCAGAGCGTGCCGTGACGGTGATCCATCCCCACGGCGGTGAGACGGCCGAGGCTCCAGTCGCCCGCGCGGGTCACGGCGTGTCCGCGTGCCTCGAGGGCGTCGACGACGTCGTCGCCCAGGCGGGTCCTCCACCACCACGCCCGTCGGCGTCCAGGTGCGCGGCCAGAACGAGTCGATCATGGCCGTGGTGTGCAGCGTCGGAGCATCGATCGCCGACTGCGCGTCCCATCCGCCGACGAGCATCCGCAGCAGCATCGGCAGCTGCCATTGGTCCTGCTGGTCGCCGCCGGGCGTGCCCATCGCGACATCGGCGCGACCCCCGCTCATGACCAGGGTCGGTGACAGGGTCGTCCGCGGCCGCCGTCCCGGCACGAGGGCCGAGGGGGAGTCGTCGTCGAGCCACGCCATCTGCAGCCGGGTGCCCAGGGGGAACCCGAGCTCGGGGATGGTGGGCGAGGACTGCAGCCATCCCCCCGACGGGGTGACCGAGACGATGTTCCCCCAGCGGTCGACGACGTCGATGTGGCACGTGTCGCCGCGGGTGCTGCCGGTGCGGGCCACCGTCGGCTCGCCCGTGCCCGCCGCCGTGGCCGCCGACGCGGGGGTCGCGCAGCGGTGGCCGGTGCGGACGGCGTCCGGCGAGATCGCCCGGGCGCCAGGTGTCCGACGCGCGGGCGCCGATGAGGGCTCGTCGCTCGTCGAGGTAGGCGGGGTGCAGGAGCTCGTCGATCGTCGCCGCGCCGTCGCCGAAGTGGGCGTCACGATCGGCGAGGGCGAGCTTGAGCGCCTCGACGATCTTGTGGGCGCCCTCCGCGGTCGCGGGGTCGAGCCGCTCGTCGGGGTAGGGCTCGAGAAGGGCGAGCGCCTGCAGCAGCGCCGGGCCCTGGGTCCACGTGCCCGCCTTCACGACCGTGCGTCCGCGGAACGACAGCGTCACGGGGTCTTCGTAGCCCGCGGCGAAGGCCGCGAAGTCGGCCTCGGTGATGACTCCGGCGTGATCGCCGCCCGTCGCATGCCGGTGCGGCACGGCGACGAAGGACGACACGGCTCGGGCCACCCGTCCTTCCCGCCACTCGAGGCGGGCCGCGTCGATGCGCTCCTCGCGCGTGCCCGCCGGCGCCCCCGCAGCGACGAGCCCCTCGTAGACGCCGGCGAGTGCGGGGTTGCGGTGCAGATCTCCCGCTCGCGGCGGCCGGCCGTCCTGAAGCCACAGCGCGGCGGAGGACGGCCACGACTCCGCGAACAGGTCCGCGACGCGGGCGACGGTCGCCGCGGCCGAGGCGAGCAGCGGATGCCCGTCCCGCGCGTAGCCGATCGCGTACGCGAGGACGTCGCGGAGCTCCCACGTGCCGTGGTCGCGCAGCAGCAGGAGCCAGGCGTCGACGGCGCCGGGGACGGCGGCGGCGAGCGCTCCCGCGCCCGGGACGAGATCGAGTCCCTCGGCCCGGAAGTGCGCGATCGTCGCGCCCCGCGGGGCCGGGCCCTGGCCCATCAGCACCCTCGGCGCGGATTCGTCGGCGGCGTGGAACAGGCCGACCAGGTCGCCGCCCGGACCGTTGAGATGCGGCTCGACCACCTGCAGCACGAAGCCGCCGGCGACGACCGCGTCGAAGGCGTTCCCGCCCCTCTCGAGCACCGCCTGCGCCGCGGCCGTCGCGAGCCAATGCGTCGACGCGGTCATGCCGAACGTGCCGGTCAGGAGCGGACGCGACGTCCGGGCGGGCGGGGCGGAGAACGACCCGCTGCTCACGACGCGAGGCGCGCGATCCAGGCCTCGACCTCGTCGGCGGTGCGCGGGATGTCGGCCGACAGGTTCACCGGACCCGTCTCGGTCATGAGGATGTCGTCCTCGATGCGCACGCCGATGCCGCGATACTCCTCCGGCACGGTGAGGTCGTCGATCTGGAAGTACAGGCCCGGCTCGATCGTGAACACCATGCCCGGCTCGAGCACGCCGTCGTAGTACATCTCGCGGCGGGCCTGGGCGCAGTCGTGCACGTCGATGCCCAGGTGGTGGCTCGTACCGTGGACCATGTACCGGCGATGCTGGCCGCCCCGGTCGGCGTCGAGCGCCTCCTGCGCGGTGACCGGCAGCAGCCCCCATTCGGCCACCCGCTCGGCGATGACGGACATCGCCGCTTCGTGGATCGAGCGGAACGTCACACCCGGTCGCGCGGCCGCGAACGCGGTGTCGGCGGCCTCGCGCACCGTCTCGTAGACGCGGCGCTGGATGTCGGTGAAGCGGCCCGACACGGGGAGGGTGCGGGTGATGTCGGCGGTGTACAGGCTGTCGACCTCGACGCCGGCGTCGATGAGGATGAGATCGCCCGGCACGACGGGCCCGTCGTTGCGCGTCCAGTGCAGATAGCAGGCGTGCGGTCCCGAGGCGGCGATCGTGTCGTAGCCCTCGCCGTTGCCGTCGACGCGGGAGCGGAGGTGGAAGATGCCCTCGACCGCCCGCTCGCCGCGAGGCGTGGCGATGATGCGCGGCAGGTCGGCGACGATGTCGTCGAAACCGCGACCGGTCGCCGCGACGGCCAGACGCATCTGCTCGACCTCGTAGGCATCCTTGATCAGGCGCAGTTCCGAGACGGCCCGGGTGAGGTCGGCGTCGCTCTCCAGCACGAGATCGTCGGGGCGGAGCTCGACCGCCTCGAGGTGGTCGGTGTCGAGGCCGAGGTCCACGGCCACGGCGGCCAGCGCGGGGCGCGGGCCGATCCAGAACTCGCCGACGGACGCGTCGGCGTAGAACTCCGCCGTGGTGCGGTCGGCACGGTCGCGCAGGTAGAGCGTGGCGCGGTGTCCGTCGTCGACGGGGTCGAGCACGAGGACGGAGTCGGGGACGACGTCGCTGCCCCAGCCGGTCAGGTGCGCGAAAGCGGAGTGCGCGCGGAACGGGTAGTCGGTGTCGTTCGAGCGCTGCTTGAGCGACCCGGCCGGGATCACGATGCGGCGACCGGGGAAGCTCGCCGACAGACGCTGCCGGCGCGCCGCGGCGAACGACGCCTGCTCGCGGGGTTGCGGTGCCGGCTCGGTGCGGTCGGCCCACCCTTCCGAGATCGTCGAGAGGAACCCCGACGGGAAGGGCTGGCGCCGGTTCGTGTTCTCGGCGGGGGCGTCGGCGGCGGTCGCGTCGGTTCCGGTCGTGTCGGTCTCGCTCGTGCTCATGTGTTCCAGTCTCGCACCCGGACCCGCCTCACGGCGCGCCGTCAGCGACGCGTGTACTGGACGACGAGCGGACGGTGATCGCTGCCCGAGCCGTCGAGCGACGACAGCACGATGGATCCGGCGGGCTGCCAGACCTCGGTGGCCATCACGTGGTCGATCGGTGCGCCGAGGGGCGCGGGCACGTCCGTCGGCCAGGTGCCGATCCCGCCGTTGCCGGTCGCGCGGGATGCGTCGTGGCACCGCCCGAGGTCGGCGTCGCCGACGCCGAGACGCGCCATGTGGTCGAGGGTCGCATTGAAGTCGCCGGCCATGATGACGTCGTCGGCGGCGCACTGGTCGGCGAGCCATTGCAGATCGCTGCGCCAGCTGGCCATGTCGCCGGGTCGCGGGGCCACGGCGTGCACCGCGACGACGATCGGACCGTCTCCGTCGACGGGCATCGCGACCGCGCTCGGCACGATCGAGGTGTTGGCCGTGCCGTCGGACTCCGACTCGATGACGGCGTAGTCGCCGAGGTCGGGGGAGATGAGCAACGCCGTGGAGTTCGCGTCCCAGCTGTCGGGTCCCTCGTAGCGGTCGACATGGGCCCACATGGGGCGGCCGCGCTCGCCCATCGCGACGGCGACGGCGTGCCCGGTCTCCATCGTGGTCTCCGGGAGCGAGACGATGTCGGCCTGCATGGCGACCGCGGTCTCGGCGATCGTGGCGGCGTCGGTCGCGGACCCCGCGGTGTTCCACGTCATCACGCGGATGCTGTCGTCGGTCTTCGTCGGGAGGGTGTCGGTGCCGAGGCCGCGAAGGGCGAGCGTGCCGGCGCCCCCGGCGGCGGCGATGAGGCAGACGACCGCGATCCACAGGCTGAAGGCGCGCAGCGGCCGGGCCAACGACAGGACGAGGAACACGACGGCGACGGCGACGAACGCAGCGACGAGGATGGCGCGGAGCGCCACGATCTGGGCGAAGGGGAACTCGCGCTCGAGTCGGAGCAGCTCGGGCCAGGTGAGGACGGCGGCCACGGCGGCGAACAGCGCCACCAGCAGGCCCCCGAACACGCGCTTCACGCCTCGACTCTAAGAGAGGCAGCCTGGACGATCGCCGGGCGCGGCTACGCTGTCGTGAATGGGAGCATCACCGGCCGAGCACGGGTTCCGCGGGCCGAGCGACCTGCACCTGCACTCGATCCGCTCCGACGGAACCGAGACGCCCGCGGCCGTCCTGCACGCGGCGCACCGGGCCGGCATGGGAACGGTCGCGCTGACCGACCACGACACCACCGCCGGGTGGGCGGAGGCGGCCGCGGCGAGCGCCGCCCTCGGCGTGACCCTGCTGCCCGGCATGGAGCTCAGCGCGCGGCACGAGTGGCGGACCGTGCACCTCCTCGCCTACCTCTTCGATCCGGAGGACGCCGAGCTGCGTGCCGAGACGGAGCGCATCCGGGCCGACCGGGTGGGCCGGGCGGAGCGCATCGTTCGCAGCATCGCGCGCGAGTACGACCTCACCTGGGACGACGTCCTCGCCCAGACCGGCGTGGGCGCCACCGTGGGGCGCCCGCACATCGCCGACGCGCTCGTCGCCCGGGGCCACGCGGCGGACCGGGGAGCGGCGTTCGCCGGCATCCTTCACCCCAGCCGCGGGCACTTCAGCCCGCACTACGCACCCGACCCGGTGCGGGCCGTCGAGCTCGTCGTCGCCGCCGGGGGAGTGCCCGTCCTCGCCCATCCGGCGCCCGGCGGTCGCGAGCGCATGATGAGCCCCGGAATGCTCCGCGAGCTCGTGGCGCACGGCCTCGCCGGCTTCGAGATCGGCCACCGGGAGAACACCCCCGACGGGCGTCGCGCCCTCGCCGCCCTCGCCGCCGAGATGGACCTCATCGTGACGGGGTCGAGCGACTACCACGGTCGCGGCAAACCCAACCGCATCGGCGAGAACACCACCACCGACGCCATGGTGGCTCGCATCATCGGCCTCGGACGAGGAACGTCCCCCGTCTACGCGTAGACGAGGGACGTTCCGGACGCTTGCCGATCAGTTCGCGGGGGCCGCGGCCGCGCCGCCCGAGCCCGATCCGCGGCGACGGCGACGGCGACGCGGCGACGTCTTGCCGTCGCGGTGCTCGCTTCCGCCTCCGTCGTGGGTGCCGGCGCCGCCATCCGAGCCCTCGGTCGGCGTCGTCGCAGGGGCCGACGCGTCCTGCGGCGCCGCGGACTCGGCGCCACCGCGCGAGCGGCGTCGACGCGGACGCTGCGCGGACGAGCCCTCGCCCTCGGCGGCGACCGTCTTCACGCTCTGGGTGGTCGGCAGCTTGCGCAGGCGGCCCTTCGTGCCGGCGGGGATGTCGAGGTCCTCGAACAGGTGCGGGCTCGACGAGTAGGTCTCGACGGGGTCGGGCTGGCCGAACTCGAGTGCGCGGTTGATGAGGGCCCACTTGTGCAGGTCCTCCCAGTCGACGAAGGTCACCGCGATACCGGTGCGTCCGGCGCGTCCGGTGCGCCCGGCGCGGTGCAGGTAGGTCTTCTCGTCATCGGGGATCGTGTGGTTGATGACGTGCGTGACGTCGTCGACGTCGATGCCGCGGGCGGCGACGTCGGTGGCGATCAGGACGTCCTTCTTGCCCGCCTTGAAGCCGGCCATCGAGCGCTCGCGCGCCTCCTGGCTCATGTCACCGTGAACGGCGCCCGCGTTGAAGCCGCGGTCGTTGAGCTCGTCGACCAGCCGCTGCGCGGCGCGCTTGGTGCGCGTGAAGATCACGGTCTTGCCGCGGCCCTCGGCCTGCAGGATGCGGGCGATGACCTCGTCCTTGTCGAGCGAGTGCGCGCGGTAGACGAGGTGCTTGATGTTGGCCTGCGTCAGCCCCTCATCGGGATCGGTGGCGCGGATGTGGATGGGGTTCGACATGAACCGGCGCGCGAGCGCGACGATCGGGCCGGGCATCGTCGCCGAGTACAGCATCGTGTGACGGACGGGCGCCACCTTCTGGAAGATCTTCTCGATGTCGGGGAGGAACCCGAGGTCGAGCATCTTGTCGGCCTCGTCGAGCACGACCTCGGTCGCGTTCGAGAGGTCGAGCAGGCGCTGGCCGGCGAGGTCGATCAGGCGACCCGGCGTGCCCACCACGATCTGCGCGCCGGCCTTGAGCTGGTCGATCTGGCCTTCGTAGGCCTTGCCGCCGTAGATCGCCACGACGCTCGTCGAGCGGTTGCGCGTGAGCATGTCCATGTCTTCAAAGACCTGGACGGCCAGTTCGCGGGTCGGGACGACGATGAGGGCCTTGACGCCCGGGGCCGGGTCGAGCCCGAGACGCTGCACGACGGGGATGCCGAACCCGAAGGTCTTGCCGGTGCCGGTCTTGGCCTGACCGATGATGTCCTGGCCCGGAAGGCCGAGCGGAATGGTCTGCTCCTGGATGGGGAAGGCATCGACGATGCCCTTCTCCGCGAGGGAGTCGACGATGTCCTGATCGACGCCGAGATCGGTGAACGTGGTCATGGATGACGTGCCTGTCTGGCGGTGAGAAGCCGCCGGGTGAAAGAGTCCACGCCCTTCACTCAGCCACAGGCGCGGGGCCCCGTTCCGATGCCGGGGCGCGACAAGCCTATCGCGAGCCTAGGCTGGAGCCGTGGTGACCTCGTTCTTCAAGCGCAAGCGTCCCGTCGGCCGCACCCTGCGCCTGCGCTCCCGCGGCGACTACGGCGACGTGCGCCGCGTCGACTTCGAGGAGCTCGCGCCCGACGTCGACACGTTCCTCGGACAGGCGGCGTACCTGCAGCTCGGCTATTTCGAGACGCTGAGCGACCTCATCGCGTCGACCCCCGAGCTGTCGCAGAAGGAGTCGCTCTCACTCGCAGCGGGGACGGCGCTGCTGAAGCACCGCGAGCTGATCGGAGTGATCCGCGACCGGGGCGGCGACCCGCTGGAGCTCATGCTGCCGTTCCGCGAGCCGCTCGATGCGTTCCGCCGGGCGACGCACGGCGCGCGGCCGCTCGAGACGATGCTCTCGGTCCACGTCACGGCCGGCATGCTCGACGACTTCTATCTCGCACTGTCGGCCAGCTACGCCGACACCGGGCGGCAGGTGGCGGTCATCCTGCGCGCGCACGACGACCGCAGCGCCCTCGTGCGCATCATCACCGACGCGATCGCCGCCGACGAGCAGTGGCGGGGTCTGCTTTCGCTCTGGGGCCGGCGCCTCGTCGGCGACACCCTCCTCATCGCGCGCGGTGCCCTGCGCTCGACCTGGTTGGAGCCGGCGGACGAGAAGCGCGTCGAGCCGACCTACGCCGATGTGATGGCGGCGCACTCGCGACGCATGGCGGCGATGGGGCTCGAGGCCTGACCGACCGTCCGCGCCCGGAGGGGACTCAGCCGATCCGCAGCCGCTGACGCTCGCGATCGTCGTGACGGGAGCGCACACGAGCGAGCAGCAGCAGCGTGATCGGCGCGATGAGGGCCGGCGCGACGACGGCCGCGATCCAGATGGCCGGGTCGGCGATGCCCAGGCCCGCCCAGGTCAGCGCGGTCCACACGAGGGCGGCGGCGACCGCCCCGAGGATCGGCCCCAGCACGTTGCCCCGGGTGTCGCGCCCGGGGACGAGCATCTCGGCCGCGAGGCCGACCGCCGCCCCGAAGATCAGGGCCAGCAGGATCTGCACGTCAGGCCACGAAGCCCACGCGCCGGGTCTGGTCGGTGCCGACCTCGACGAACGCGATCCCGGCCGTGGGGACGATGTAGGAGCTGCCCTTCGCGTCGACGAGCTCGACGAAGGGGGCACCGGATGTCAGCGCGTCGGAGATCGTCGAGCGGACCTGGTCGGCGGACTCGTTCGACTCGAGGCTGAGCTCGCGGCCGGTGTTCGCGATTCCGATACGGATCTCCACGGATGTCCCTCCTCCGCAACCCGTGTCTCGGGCGCCCTTCGACTCTACGACACGGTCGTGGCGCGATCGCCGGCTCGGTCACGCCCTGGGCGAACGGGTGTCGGAGCGGGCGGATACCGTGGAGATCATGCCTGGCGCACCGCGATCGATCGAGCTCGACCCCGCGCAGTCGTCCGTCGTCGGCCTCCCCGTCGACCACAGCGGCGTCGTCGTCGGGGCGCCCGGCACGGGCAAGACCACCACGATCGTCGAGCGGGTGCGCCGGCTCGTCGAGCAGGGCGTGCGGCCCGACGACCTCCTCGTCCTCACCGCGTCGCGTCAGGCAGCGTCGGCGCTGCGCGACGCCCTGGCCGTGGCCGTGGGCGTCGCGACGGCGGGTCCGCTCGCGCGGTCGGTCACCGCGTTCGCCTTCCAGACGGTGCGCGTCGACGCCGTGCGGCGCGGAGAGGAGCCGCCGCGGTTGCTGACGGGCGGCGACGAAGACGCCCTCGTGCGCGATCTGCTCGCGGGCGACGCCGAAGACGAGCGCGACGGCCGTCCGCGGTGGCCGGCCTGGCTGCCCGCCCACGTCCGCGACTCGCGCGGTTTCCGGGCGGAGCTGCGGGCTTTCATCGCGGAGTGCACGGCCCTCGGCATCGACCATCGCTCCCTCGCCGAACGCGCACGCCGCGAGGACCGCGACGCGTGGCGTGCGGCGGCATCCTTCCTCGCCGATTACGACGTCGTGCGCGATTCGATGCGCGCGCCGCACCGCGACGCGGCGGGACTCGTCGACGAGGCCGCCGCGATCGTCCGCGCGAGCGGCGCAGCGGGCGTGAGGGTGCTGATCGTCGACGACGCGCAAGAGCTCACCCGCGGCGGGGTGGAGCTCCTCCGCGCCTGTCGCGACAGCGGTACGGCGGTGCTGGCGTTCGGCGATCCCGATGTGGGCTCCGGCGCGTTCCGCGGTGCCGCCCCCGAGAACTTCGCACTGCTGGCCGATCGCGTTCCGCTGCACGTTCTCGACGTCCCGCACCGGGCGTCCGGGCGGCAGGCCGACCTCGTCTCGGCGGTCACGGCCCGCATCGGGGCGACCGGCGTCGTCGCGCACCGACGGCCACCCGGTGGTGCGGTGCGCGAGGCCGGCGACGAGGTGCGCGCGCTCGTCGTGCGGTCGCGGTCCGAGGAGTTCGACACCGTCGCGCGCCTCCTGCGGGAGCGTCACGTGCTGCACGGCGTCGCCTGGGAGTCCTGTGCCGTGATCGCCCACGACAGCGCGCAGGTCGCGGCGTTCGAGGCCGAGCTCGCGGCGCGCGAGGTGCCCACGTTGTCGTCGGGGGCAGGCGCGGTGCTGCGCGACTCCGCGGTCGTGCGTGACCTGCTGCGTCTGATCGATCTGGCGTCACGTCCCGACGCGGCCTGGGCGCGGGACGACGTCGCCGACGTCCTCGCCGGAGCCGGCCTCGACGCGGTCGAGCAGCGCCGTCTGCGTACCGCGCTGCGACAGGCGGACGCCGGGTCACAGGGCGTGCGCACGCCCGAGGCTTCCGACGTCGTGGCGTCGGCGCTCGCGCGTCCGCTCGAGTTCGCCCTCGTCGACTCGCGCGAGGCCCGACGGGGCCGCCGGGCAGCCGAGACCGTCGCCGCGGTCCGAGGACGCATCGACGAGGGGGCGACCGCTCACGAGCTGCTGTGGGCGGCGTGGGAGGGCTCGGGCCGGCAGCGCGAGCTCGCCGAGACGGCGCGCGGCCACGGTCCGCTCGCGGCGCAGGCCGACCGCGACCTCGACGCCGTGGTCGCGCTGTTCCAGGCGGCCAAACGCCACGGCGAGCGCGAGGACGGTACGACACCGGTCGCGTTCCTGCGCGGCATCCTCGATTCGGATGTCGGCGACGACCGGTTCACCGCGCCCGCCGCGAACGGTGCCGTGCGGGTGCTGACCCCGGCCGCCGCCCTCGGCAGCGAGTTCGACACGGTCGTGGTCGCGGGAGTGCAGGACGGCGTCTGGCCGAACCTGCGCGTGCGCGGCAGCCTTCTCGACACGTGGCGCCTCGCGTTCGACGATCCCGCCGCCGCTGATGCGCTGGACCGGCGGCGCGGGGTCCTGCACGACGAGCTCCGGCTGTTCGCGCGCGCCGTGTCGCGCTCGCGGTCGCGCTTGATCGTCACCGCCGTCGCGGACGATGACACGGGGCCGAGTCCGTTCTTCGCTTTGCTGCCCGATCCCGAGGCAGCGCCCCCCGAGGCGGCTCACCCGCTCACCCTTCGCGGTCTGGTCGCCCGTCACCGCCGCGTCCTGACCGACGCGCGGGCGACGCCGCCGGCCCGCGCCGCGGCGGCGGGTCAGCTCGCCCTCCTGACCGATGCCGGCGTCGCCGGGGCGGCTCCGGACGAATGGTTCGGTGTGGCGGGGCCGACCACCTCCGCCCCACTGCGCGACCGCGACACCGAGAGCATCCGGGTGTCGCCGTCGCGCCTGGAGACCGTGGAGGAGTGCCAGCTGAACTGGGTCATCGGCGATCTCGGCGGCGACGCGGGAAGCGCCACCGCGGGGATCGGAACCATCGTCCACGGCGCGCTCGAGGTGGCACGCCCCGACGAGGAATCGCTGTGGAGCGCGGTCGAGTCGCGCTGGGGGGAGCTCGAGTTCGAGTCGCCGTGGCGCGACCGCGCCGAGCGCGTTCGTGCGCGCGACCTCGTGCGCCGGCTGGCGCGATACCTGCGCGACTTCGACCGCGACGGCGGCCGTCTTCTCGCCGCCGAGCCGCGGTTCGAGGTCGAGCTCGCGCGTGACGACACCGAGGCTCGGATCGTGCTCAGCGGAGCGGTGGACCGGGTGGAGCTGCGCGGTGACGGCTCGGTCGTCATCGTCGACCTGAAGACCGGCAAGCGCGAACCGCAGACCGATCGGGGCGTCGCGACGCACGCGCAACTGGCGGCGTATCAGCTGGCGCACGAGAGCGGCGCGATCCCCGCCGCCGCGCCCTACCCGGGAGGGGGAGCGATGCTCCTCGTGCTACGACCGACGGCCGCGACGAAGGACTACGCGGCGCCGCGGCAGCCGCCGTTCGACGACGAGGCCCGGGAGGCCTTCGTCGGCCGCGTCCATCGAGCGGCGGACGCGATGGCGGGCGCGTCGTTCTCGGCCCCCTTCGAAGAGCACTGTCGCGACGACCACTCGTTCGGTCTGTGCCGCATCCACACCATCGCCCCGGTGAGCGCGACGTGATCGTCTCACCCGCAGCGCTGGCCGCCGCGCTCGGTCAGTTCCCGCCCACCGACGAGCAGGCGGCCGTCATCGCGGCGCCGCGCGAGCCGGCGCTCGTCGTCGCGGGTGCAGGCAGCGGCAAGACCGAGACGATGGCCGGGCGCGTGGTCTGGCTCGTCGCCAACGGGCACGTCGCCCGCAGCGGCATCCTGGGTCTCACCTTCACCCGCAAGGCGGCGGGCGAGCTCGACGAACGCATCCGCCGGCGCCTCGACCGACTCGCGGAGTTCGAGTCCGCCGGACTCGTCCCGCATCTCGACGCGCTGCACGCCCGCGGCGCGCTCGAGGTGTTCGGCGAGATCGAGCGTCAGGGCGGGGCCGCGGGGAGTCGACACGCCGCGATCGAGCGGCTCGTGCTCGACACCGGAGCGGACGGCGATCCGACCGGTGGGCTCGCCGACCCGCTGCTGGACCGGCCGACGGTCTCGACCTACAACAGCTTCGCCGACACGATCGTGCGCGAGAACGCCGTCCGCATCGGACGAGATCCCGACGCGGCGGTCCTCAGCGAGTCTGCGGCGTGGCTGCTGATGCGACGCGTCGTGCTCGACTCCGACGACCGGAGGCTCGAGACACGCGAGAACGCTCTGCGCTCCATCATCGACGCGGCTCTGCGCATCGCCCGGGACGGCGTCGACAACCTGGTCGACTTCGGTGAGCTCGCCCGCTTCGGAGAAGACTTCGGCTCGGTGCTCGAACGTCCCTCGACGCGGTCGGGCACGACCGTCTACGCCGACGTCGCGCGCGCCGCCGAGCAGGTCGGAGCGCTGCCGCTGCTGGCAGACCTGGCGCGCGAGTATCAGCAGCGCAAGCTACGCACCGGTGTCATCGACTTCTCCGATCAGGTGGCCGGAGCTCTCGCGGTGATGCGTTCGTCACCCGCCGTCGCCGACGAGCTGCGCTCGCGTCATCGCGTGGTGCTCCTCGACGAGTACCAGGACACCTCGGTCGTCCAGACCGAGCTGCTGGCGGCCCTGTTCGCCGATACGGCCGTCATGGCCGTCGGCGACCCCCATCAGTCGATCTACGGCTGGCGCGGCGCGAGCGCGGGCAACCTGGGAGACTTCGCGGACGCGTTCGCCCGCGAGCGTCCGTCGCATCGCTTCTCGCTCGCGACGAGCTGGCGCAACAGCCGGAGCGTGCTCGCCGCCGCGAACGCCGTGCTCGAGCCCCTCGCCTCGCGGTCGCCCGTGGCCGTCGACGAGCTGCGGTCCCGCCCCGGGGCGCCCGACGGCCGGGTCGAGATCGTGTTCGACGTCGACCTCGACGCCGAGACCGACCATGTCGCCGCGTGGTTCGAGCGCGTTCGGGCCGAGCGGTCCGCGGCGGGGCTGGCGACCAGCGCCGCGATCCTGCTGCGGAGCAAGAAGCACATGACGCGCTTCGCCGACGCGCTCGCCCGGCGCGGCATCCCGCATCGCATCCTCGGGCTGGGCGGCCTGCTGAGCACCCCCGAGGTCGTCGATGTCGTCGCAGCGCTGCGTGTGATCGGCGACCCGACCGCCGGTTCGGCTCTCATCAGACTGCTGTCGGGCCCGCGCTGGGCGATCGGGCTGCGCGATCTGCGGACGCTCGGTGATCTCGCCAAGCGGTTGGCGCGCTCGGACGCCGCACTTCAGCCGCTTCCGCCGGAGGCGAGGGGCGGCGAGGACCGCGGATCCCTGATCGATGCGCTCGATTTCATCCTGCGCGTGTCGGCGGATCACGGCTGGCTCGCAGGCTTCACCGACGCGGCGCGCACACGGCTGCGGGAGGCCGCGGCCGTGTTCGCCGGACTGCGGCGTGCGTCGGGCATGCCGGTACCCGAGCTGGTGCGTCTCATCGAGTCCGAGCTGCGCCTCGACATCGAGCTCGCGGCGAACGAGAGCCGCGGGCCGGCGCGTATCGCCTCCGAACAGCTGCGCGCGTTCGTCGACGAGCTCCAGGGCTTCCTCGCGACATCCGAGTCCGGTTCGCTCTCGAGTCTGCTCGCCTGGCTCGATCACGCCGAGCGGCAAGACGAGTTCGCCCCGCGCACCGAGCCACCCGAGGACGATGTCGTGCAGATCCTCACTATCCACGGCTCGAAGGGGCTCGAATGGGACGCCGTCGCCGTCGGCCGGGCCGTCGTGGACGAGCTGCCCGCCAAGCCGCGCGACAAGCAGGGCTGGCTCGGGTTCGGTGTGCTGCCCTACGCCTTCCGGGGCGATTCCCGGTGGCTGCCCGAGCTCGGATGGCAGCCGCACCTCGCGCCCACGCAGCAGGACCTCAAGGCAGCCCTCGCCCGCTTCGCCGACGACAACGCGGACCGGCAGCAGGAGGAGGAACGACGACTCGCGTACGTCGCGGTGACGCGCGCCCGGGACCATCTGCTGCTCAGCGGGTCGTTCTGGGCGGGCACGCGTCAGCCGCGGGGCCCGAGCCGGCTCCTCGCGGAGATCGCTCCGGCCGTCGGTGCGGATCTCGTCGAGCCCGACGCCGGCGATAACCCCTACCTGGAACGGCGTCAGCTCCTGTCGTGGCCTCTGGACGCCCTCGGGGGCCGGCGCTCCGTGGTCGAGGACGCGGCGCAGGCCGTGCGAGGCGCTCTGGCCGCCGAACGCGACCAACCCAGCACCGAGCTCGCGATGCTGCTGGGCGAGCGCGAGGAGCGCCTCCGCGGCGGGCGGCCGGTCGCCCCGACGCGCATCCCGGCGTCGCGATTCAAGGAGTTCGCGGCGGACTACGACGCCGCCGCTGCGGCGGCACGTCGTCCGATGCCCGAACGTCCGTACCGCGAGACGCAGCGGGGCACCCGGTTCCACTCGTGGGTCGAGCAGCGCTCGGGTGTCGTGGGCCGCGGCCCCTCACCCGATGCACCGCTGTGGGAGGTCGACGATCCGCTCGACGCCGGCCCCGAGGGCGACGCCGGCCCCGAGGGCGCCGCTGTCGACGACCTGCGCGTCCTGCAGGAGAACTTCCTGCGCTCCGAGTGGGCCACGCTGCAGCCGATCGAGGTGGAGACCGAGATCGACTTCGCCGACGACTCGCTGCTCGAGGACGGGCGGCCGCACGTGATCATCTGCAAACTCGACGCGGTCTACCGACGTGAGGACCGGGGCGGACGGATCGAGATCGTGGATTGGAAGACCGGACGACCGCCGCGCACTCCCGCCGAGAGGACCGACCGGATGCTGCAGCTCGAGCTGTACCGACGGGCGTATGCACGTCGTCACGGGGTGCCCGAGGACGAGATCGACGTCGCGCTGTACTACGTCGCCGACGACCTCGTCCTCCGCGGTTGAGCGTCGCCGCGGAGGGCGGCGGCGACGGTGCGTGCGATCAGTCGGTTCCCGCCCAGCGGCGGAGGGCGTTGCGCGCGGCCTCGGCGTGCTCCGGATCGTCGTCCGCCTCGGCTCCGGTGGCAGAACCGCCGGGCGTGGACGCCGACGGCGCCGGCCGTTCTCCGTCGGGGCGACGGTCGCTCGACGCACCGTCGGGGGTCCACTCCGACAGGTCGATCGGGATCGTCTCGATGTCGGCCTGCTCAGCGGTCTCCTGGTCTGCCAGGTATGCCGCCAGCAGCGCCGGGTCGTAAGTGTCGGTCTGCATCGACGTGTCACCGGATCCGGTCGCGGTCGCCGGGGTGCGGCCGAGGAGCTCGATCGCATCGTCGACCGAGGTGTACTCGTCGGTGAGCAGAGGCTCGTCGCGCACGCCCTCGTCGAGCGCGGTCAGCAGAGCGACGGCATCCGCGACGACGCGCTCGGCACCCGTCTCGTGTCCGTGGGCGAGCCACCGGGCGAACTCGAGCTCGGCGTACAGCCGGGCGCGGTCGGCGAGGGCGGCGTCGGGCGTGTGGTGGGCGGCCCGGGCGTAGGCGTCGAGCACGTCCTCGCGTGCGGCGGGAGCCGACGCGAGCCAGCGGAGGTCCTGCGCGGGATCGCCGACGCCGAGACCGTGCCAGGCGAGCAGACCCGTGACGGTCGGCCCTTGAGCAGTGTCGGTCAGGACGAAACGGCTGGGGTCGACGCCCCCGAGGGTCACGGTCGTCTCGAAGCGCCAGAGCCGATCGGCGCCGAGTGCCGTGCTCCATCGCCGGAGCAGTCCGAACGGCAGCACACCGGTCGCCTCGGCTCGGTCGAGCAGCCGTTCGGCCTCGTGGCGCACCTCCGTCGCCGTGCGCACGAGCAGACCGGCATCCCGCGCGACCGCGGGCGGCAACGCGTGGACGGCCGCGATCGCCGCTCCCAGCGACCAGGCGACCCCGCGGCCGGCCGGGATGTGCCCGGCCTCGACGCGGTAGCCCGGCACGAACTCCTGCACGACCGCCGTGAAGCCGTCGATGCGGGCGGTTCCGAGCACCGCGGGCGCCGTGAACGGCAGAAGGCTCCGCACCCCGGGCGTCAGCGCCTGCAGGGCGCGCACGTCCGCCGTGAGCTCGCCGTCCGCCTCGACGTCGACCGGCACCCGCACGACGACCTGACGGTGGTCCTCGAGCGAGACCAGCGCGCTGTCGTAGCGCCCGTCGGCGTGCTCGGTGAGTTCGGCGGCCCGCACGACACCGGCGCCGGGAAGAGCCGAACTGACGGACGCGGCTAGAGTGAAGGGAGAGCGAGCCATGCCATCAGGGTAGGTCGGGCGGCGGCGCAGGCCGACGCGCCACGCCCGCGAGAGAGGTCCCCGAGATGCCGACGCAGCCGCAGATCCCGTCCCGGTCCGTCATCGACCCGTCACCCGTCGAGCGAGCCGACCCCGACATCCTCACGCGCCTGCGCTCCGACGACGCCACGCGGGTCCTGCGGGTGCGAGGCGATCGCGCGCCCGTCTCGAGCGGCCGCCTCGACTGGGTCTCGCCCGGCGACGTCGTCGAGCCGGCCGAGTGGGGCTTCCTCGGCCGGGCGTCCGACGGAACCGCCTGCCTGGTCGCGGCCCTCGATCCCGCCGTCGTCGAGCCCGGCGAGCCCGAGACGGGCTGGGCGGGACTGCGTTCGGCGGGCGGCGACCTCGCCGACGAGGATGCCGCGGCCTTCGTCACGGCCGTCGCGCTCGGCCGCTGGTTCTCCGACGCGGGGTTCTGTCCGCGCTGCGGCCACCGGGCGGAACTGCGCTCGGGCGGCTGGTCTCGGCGCTGCACGGGCTGCGGCCGGGAGCACTTCCCCCGCACCGACCCCGCCGTCATCGTCGCCGTCCGTGACGAACGGGACGAGCGGCTGCTGCTCGGCCAGAACGCGGCGTGGGCCGTCGACAACCGCTTCTCGACGTTCGCGGGCTTCGTCGAGGCGGGCGAGTCGCTCGAGACCGCCATCGCGCGCGAGATCGAGGAAGAAGCCGGCGTCGTCGTGCACGCGGTGGACTACCTCGGATCGCAGGCGTGGCCCTATCCGCGCTCGCTCATGCTCGGCTTCCACGCGGTCGCCGCCGACACGCCCGCGGCCCGACCCGACGGCGAGGAGATCGTCGCCGTGCGCTGGTTCACACGCGACGAGATCGGAAGCGCGCTCGCGGGTTCCGGCCCGGTCTCGCTGCCGGGCACGGCGTCGATCGCGCGCCGCCTGATCACCCATTGGTACGAGGGCCGCCGGTGAGCGACCCCCTCGCGGGACTCGACGAGCAGCAGCGGGAGGCCGTGTCCGCGCTGCGGGGCCCGGTGTGCGTGCTGGCCGGCGCGGGCTCGGGAAAGACGCGCGTCATCACCCACCGCATCGCCCACGGCGTCGACACCGGCGCCTACTCGCCGTCGCGCGTCATGGCGGTGACCTTCACCGCGAAGGCCGCGGGCGAGATGCGCGGTCGCCTGCGTGCGCTGGGGGTCGGTGGCGTCGCGGCACGGACCTTCCACTCGGCGGCGCTCGCGCAGCTGAACTACTTCTGGCCGCAGCTCGCCGGCGACGCCGCTCCCACCATCCTCAGCAGCAAGGTGCGCCTCCTCGCGCAGGCGGCGGACGAGGTCGGGATCAACCCCGACCCGGCGGCCCTTCGGGAGGTCGCCTCGCGTATCGAGTGGCGCAAGATCACGATGCGCTCGATCGACCGCTACGCGCTCGACCGTCCCGACGCGATCGGCGCGCTCTCGCTCGATGCCGTCATCGCCCTGCAGACGACGTACGAGCGGCTCAAGGACGAGCGGCGGCAACTGGACTTCGAAGACGTGCTCCTCGCCTGCGCGGGCATGCTCGAGGCGGAGCCGCGCGTGGCTGCGGAGGTGCGCGAGCAGTACCGGCACTTCACCGTCGACGAGTTCCAGGACGTCTCGCCCGTGCAGCACCGCCTCCTCGAGCTGTGGCTCGGCGACCGACACGACCTCTGCGTCGTGGGGGACGCGAGCCAGACCATCTACTCGTTCGCGGGGGCCGACCCGAGCTACCTCCTCGACTTCGGGCAGCGGCATCCCGACGCCCGGGTGCTCCGGCTCGAGCGCAACTACCGCTCGGAAGCGGCGGTCGTGGCGGTGGCGAACGAGCTCATGCGCGGACGCGCGGGCGCCCTCGAACTCGTCGCGCAGCGCTCGACACCCGAGACGCCGCGCCCGACGGTCCGGGACTTCCCCGACGATCTGGCCGAAGCCGACGGCATCGCCGCGGCCGTCGCGGAATCAGATCGCGGCCGGCGCCGATCCGCGGGAGATCGCGGTCCTGTATAGGGCCAACGCGCAGTCCGTCCCCATCCTCGCGGCCCTCGCGCGCCGCGGGATCGCCGCCGCCGTGCTCGGGGGCACCCGGTACTTCGACATCCCCGAGGTGCGCCAGGCGGTCATGGCGCTCCGCGGTGCCGCCGTCGCGCCGTCGGTGGGCGATCTCGTCGCCGACGTGCGGGCCGTTCTGCGCTCGCTCGGGCTGACCGACGAGCCTCCGGCGGCGGGCGGCCCCCCTGCGCGATGCGTGGGAGGCGCGGGCGGCGCTCCTGCGGCTCGCCGAGGAGGCGCCCGCCGGAATGAGCCTGCGGGCGTTCACCGACGACCTGCAGGTGCGGGCGCGGGACCAGCACGAGGTCGCGACGCGCACCGTCACCCTCTCGACGCTGCACGCGGCGAAGGGCCTGGAGTGGCCGCACGTGCATCTCGCCGGTCTCGCCGAGGGGCTGCTGCCGATCGCGTATGCGACCACGTTCGAGCAGATC